>JAIOAX010000010.1 GCA_019873645.1 Chloroflexota bacterium
AGCCGCTATATCGAATGGGTAGATGGCCGATTTGAATACGAGGCCGAACTGTTTGTAGCAGAAGCGAAGAGGAAGTTAGGTATTACGCCAGGTTATGACGGAAACGCCGTCGCGTGGTTGGATAATTATGTCAATGAAGTCCGGGGTAACGTATCCCCCGAAGAAAGAGATTGTTTGGTGTGGGACTTGAGTGCTTTCCTCGGCGAGTGCATCCAACGTTGCTATGGCGGCACATGGAAACCTGTTGATGGGCGCTGGGCGATCGTTTTCGACAATGGGAAAGCGGTTTTCCCATTTACCAAGGTGAGCGAGTTCTTAGAGGATCGTGCGGATTCCATTCTGAGCCTGTTTCGGCTTATCCCACTCGTTTTAGGAATAGAGTTACCAGCGCAAAAGTCCGGGTAGAATTATAAAATTATAAGATGTAGATGTATGCACCTAACCCGCCGCTGCAAGCCGCCGCCTCAGGCGGCGGCTTGGCTGAGCGGCTAGCCTTTGTGTTGATGAATGGATAATCTTCTGTTGAAGGTGTTTTATGTCTAGCTCTACAGTTGCAGCGGTCATCTTAGCTGCTGGAGGCTCTGTGCGTTTCGGTGCGCCCAAACAATTGCTGCCCTGGCAGGGACGCCCGCTCATTGCCCATGTCGCGGATATGGCATGGTTGGCGGGATTATCGCCCGTTGTCGTGGTGGTGGGGGCGGAGGCCGAACAGGTTGTGCCCGCGCTTGCCGGGCGCGAGGTGCAGGTGTTACGCAATTATCGCTGGCAGCAGGGGATGAGCACCAGCCTGGCCCTCGGCGTGGCGGCGTTGCCCTCTTCGGTGGACGCGGTCATCTTCCTGCCGGTGGATCAGCCGCTGGTAGATGCCCGCTTCTTGCGGTCATTGGTGACATACTGGCAACAGCACCACGCCGGGATTGTCGTACCGGTCGGGCGCGAGGCGCAACGCGGAACGCCGGTGCTCTTCGCGCGGCGTTTTTTTGCCGAGCTGGCAAACCTCTCCGGCGACATCGGCGGGCGCGCGCTGTTTGCTTCCTATCCCGACGCTCTCGTGACCATGCCGGTCGCCAATCCTGACATATTGACCGACGTGGACACACCCGCCGCCTACGAAGCCTTGTTGGCGCGACGATCCCCGTCTCTGGCGTGGGGCGCAATCAAAGGTGTGATCTGCGACATGGACGGCGTGCTCTGGCGCGGCGAAACGCCCCTTCCCGGCCTGCATGAGTTCTTCGCGCTGCTCGAATCTCGACATATCGGCTATATTTTGGCGACGAACAACGCCAGCAAGACGCCGGAGCAGTATGTGGACAAGCTGTCTCGAATGGGGGTGTCCACTACCACCGACCATGTGCTCAACTCGGCGACGGCCGCCGCCGACTACCTGGCGACACAGGCTGCACCGGGGACGCCGGTTTACGCGATTGGCGGCCCCGGCGTGCGCGAAGCGCTGCTCTCACACGGCTTTACATTGACCGATGGTGAGCCTGCTGCTTACGTCGTCGTCGGTTGGGACCGTGAGCTGACCTGGCGCAAACTGGCGACGGCGACCCTGCTCATCCGCGGCGGCGCAGGCTTCATCGCTACCAACCCCGATCGCACCTTCCCGATGGAAAATGGCCTGGTGCCCGGCAACGGTGCCCAGGTCGCGGCGCTGATCACGGCGACCGATGTGACGCCGGTGATGGCAGGCAAACCGGCTCCCCTGCTGTATGAGCGGGCACTGGCGCGGATGGGAACATCGCCGGAAGAGACGCTGGTTATCGGCGACCGGCTTGACACCGACATCCTGGGCGGTTTGCGCTTAGGAATGCCGACGGCGCTCGTGCTTTCGGGTATCACGCGGGCGGATGAACTGCACACGTCGCCGATCCACCCGGATGCGGTCTTCGACGACCTGGCGGCTTTGGTGCGCGCCTGGGCTATGATAGACTAATTTTTCTTGTCAGTAGATTCCGCAGATGAAGCAGATTTTACATCGGCCAAGAAAAAAATCGGCTCAATCTGCTTAATCCGCTGATAAAAAAGAGGGAATGATGGCAAAACCGAACTTATATGACCTGGATTTACCCGCACTGGAAGCCCTGTTGGGGACATGGGGCGAGCCGCGCTACCGCGCCAAACAGATATGGGAATGGCTTTATCGGCACCTGGCTACGGATGTGGCGCAGATGACGACGCTGCCCAAGCCGCTGCGTGAGCGATTGGCCGAGGAGACCACCCTCTATGTCCCGCGCGTCCTGGCGCGTCAGGAATCCCTCGACGGTGAGACGCGCAAGGATTTGTTGGCGCTGCATGATGGGCAATCGGTCGAGGTGGTACTGATGCGTTACATCGAGCGGCGCAGCGCGTGTATTTCGACGCAGGTAGGATGCGCCGTCGGCTGCAAATTCTGCGCTACCGGACAGATGGGGATACGCCGCAACCTGACCGCCGGTGAAATTGTGACCCAGGTGCTGCATCTGGCCCGCGAACTCAACGCGCAGGGACAAAAACTGACCAACGTGGTGCTAATGGGGATGGGCGAGCCGTTTTTGAACTACAACCACACCTTAGCCGCCATCCGCACGCTGATTCACCCGGACGGCTTCCAGATGGGCCAGCGGCGGATCACCCTCAGCACGGCCGGGATTGCTCCGGCGATCCGCCGCTTTGCCGATGAAGGATTGCAAGTCAACCTGGCAGTTTCGCTGCACGCGGCGACCGATGCCCTGCGTAGCGACTTGATGCCCATCAACCGCACGCATGGGCTGAACGAACTCTTTGCGGCCATCGGCGAGTATTTGACGAAAACCAACCGCCGCGTCACCTTTGAATGGGTGTTGATTGACGGCATCAACGATACGCCGGAGCAAGCCGAAGCCCTGGCGGCGCGGGTAGCCGGTATGCTGGTTCACGTCAACCTTATCCCGCTCAACCCGACGGCCAGTTATGCCGGGCAACCCTCCACAGAAGAACGCATAGAGGCTTTTACCCAGATTTTAGAGCGTCGGCATGTCCCCTTTACCCTGCGGTTGCGACGCGGGATTGACATCCAGGCCGGCTGCGGTCAATTGCGCGCCCGCACTCTGCAAGCCTGACTATTTCGCAAAACCCTGTGTAAAAAATATGTCAGCAGATTAAACAGATTAAGCAGATTTCTATATTCTTATCTGCTCAATCTGCTTAATCTGCTGATTGCACAAATCGTTAGGAAAGCGTCAGGTTTGCGTCAAGCAAAAAGCTATAAATCGGTTATAGTGTAATTAGAATGTGGTAGTCGGGGACCGCAGACGAAAAAGATTCTCCTCCTTCTGATGCAACCGGGGGCTTTGGGACCGCCCCCGGTTTTGCATGCTCCAAACAGATTGCCAACCTGACAGGTCTTTTAGGCCCTGTCAGGTTTTTTGTCGCTTGCCTCATTGGCTATCCGTGATAGACTGTCTACCGTTGAGAGGCATTATGGCACAAGCTCTATATCGAAAATGGCGTCCCCAGACTTTTGACGATGTCGTCGGGCAGGAGCACATCGTGCGCACACTGCGCCATGCCCTGCAGACCGGGCGGCTCCATCACGCCTATTTGCTCGCCGGGCCGCGCGGCACAGGCAAGACGACCACGGCGCGCCTGATTGCCAAAGCGGTCAATTGTCTCGCACCGCAGGCCGAACGTCCGTGCGACCGCTGCGAAATCTGCCGGGCCATCACCGAGGGACGCCTGATGGATCTGATCGAGATTGATGCCGCCTCCAATACCGGCGTGGATAACATCCGCGAATTGCTGGAAAAAGTGGGCTTTCGTCCCACCCAGGCGCGCTACAAGGTCTATGTGATAGACGAGGTTCACATGCTCTCTACGGCGGCGTTTAATGCGCTGCTGAAGACATTGGAAGAGCCGCCGGAGCACGTGATCTTTGTGCTGGCGACCACCGAGGTTCACAAAATCCCGGAGACGATTCTTTCGCGCTGTCAGCGGTTTGAGTTCCGCCGGATCCCATTGACGGCGCTGGCGGGGCAACTGCAAAAAATCGCCGACGCCGAGGGCATTGCCGTCGAACCGGAGGCGCTTGACCTGATCGCGCGGGCCGCCACGGGCAGCATGCGCGACGCCATCAGCCTCTTCGACCAGATGGCAGCGGGCGGGGAGGTGACGGCGGATTACGTGCGTCTGATGCTCGGCGCGGAACGGCGCGAGGTGGTACAGGCGCTCCTCCAGGCGTGGCTGGATGGCGACCTGCACCGGGGGTTGCAAGTTATCAATGAAGCTGTAGACAGCGGTGCCGACCCACGCCAATTGGCGCGTCAGACGGCTGATTTCTTCCGCGGCCTGTTGCTGATGCGTATAGGCGCCGGTGACACCTGGAGCGATCCTACCGCCGAAGAACGTCCGCGTTTGCAAGCTATGGCGCAGCAAGCGCAGCCGGAGCGGTTAGTGCGGGCCGTACAGTTATTCAGCGAAGTCGCCTCGGAGCGCCGTTCCGGGTGGCAACCACAGCTCCCGTTGGAACTGGCTTTCGTCGAGGCTACGTTGAAGCCGGAGACCATGCCGCCTGTGAGCGAGCCTCCGGTGAGCACAATGCCAACGGCGACCGTTGCGCCGCCGCAACCCACGCCAAAGCCCCCGGCGTCTCCGCCGACAGCCCAGGAATCCACGCGCCCGGCGGTTCCGCGCCCTGCACCCACTACGCCGACACGTCCGGCTGCCCCATCTGCTGCCTCATCGCAAGCGGCGAAACCGCCGCCGCGCGCGGCAAGCGCTTCGTCTACGGCCGGCGCTACGACGGCGGTTGTCAGAGCGGCCAAAGAACGCTGGAAGGAGGTACTGGCCCAGATACGGCCGGTCAACCTGGGGGCGTTTTTGCGGGACGCGCAACCGGTGGGGGTAGATGGAGACGGATTTCTCGTGCTGGGTTTTCAGCACGCCTTGCACCGCGGTAACGTGGACAAAGAGTCGAATCGTCAGATTGTGGAGACATTCCTTTCGCAGATGCTCGGCCAGCGGATTCTGGTGCGTTGTGTGATGGAAAAGGAGTGGCAGCCCGGCGCTGCGTCCGTAGCGGTTGCGCCGGCGCGCGCAGCGATTGCCGAACCGGCGCCGGTTCCGCCCCCGCCAGAAGAACCGCCGGACGCCTTTGAGGATGAGCTGATCCGCCGCGCCCGTGAAGAGTTGGGCGCCGAGGTCAGAATCAGTTAAAGTTATTTGTTTCGGACGCAGATTTTTTATCGGCAGACATCATGAGCTACACGCTCCACGAAGCATGAAAATGTATGTCAACGGATTTAATGGATTGGAACGGATTAGCTTTCAATTGATGCATAAATCTGCTTAATCTGCTTAATCTGCTGGCCATTTCGTAATAGATTGAGCGGATTTAGCAGACTTTTTTGTTGAGATCGGTATAACGTTCCAACGTTCAAACGTTTCAACGTTCCAACGATTTTGAGGAGGAGAAAGATGAAAGGTGGCAAAAGTGGAGGTCGGATGGTGCCGCGTGGGGGGATGAATCCCAATGATTTGATGCGGCAAGTACAAAAGATGCAGCAGGAGATGGAGCGCATTCAGGCCGAGACAGAGCAGGAAGTCGTTACCGTCACTGCCGGCGGTGGCATGGTCGAGCTGGCGATTACCGGCGGTCTGGAGGTGCAGAGTATCAAGATTGCGCCGGAGGTTGTGGATCCCGACGACGTGGAGATGTTGCAGGATTTGATCGTCGCCGCGGTGAACGACGGAATCAAGAAGGCTCAGGCGTTGATGGCGGAGCGCATGTCGGCGTTCACCGGCGGATTGGGGATTCCCGGCTTGTAAGTATGAGTACTGCGGCAATTCCCCCTTCGGTCGCCGAACTGACCGAGACCTTATCCGAGTTGCCGGGCATCGGGCCGAAGACGGCCTCGCGCCTGGCTTTTTTCCTGTTGCGGGGTAAATCCGATCTATCCTTGCGTTTGGCCGAAGCCCTCAAAGGGCTGGTGGAACGCACGCGCTTCTGTTCGATCTGCTTCAACGTGACCGAGGATGACCCTTGTCCGATCTGTACCAACCCGCTGCGCAATCAACGCCTGGTATGTGTGGTTGAAGAGCCGATGGACGTGTTGGCGTTGGAACGCACGGACCAATATCGCGGCGTCTATCATGTACTGCACGGCGCGCTCTCGCCGATGGAAGGTATCTTCGCCGAGGATTTACGGATCGCCGAACTGGAAGCACGTATCCGCCGCGGCGATGTAGCAGAAGTCATCCTGGCTACCAATCCTACCAGCGAAGGGGATTACACAGCCGCTTACCTGCTGCAACGTTTGAAGCCTCTGGGCGTGCGCGTCACCCGGTTAGGGCGGGGTTTGCCGATGGGCGGTGATCTCGAATATGCCGACGCGGTGACATTGACCCGCGCCCTGGAATACCGGCAGGAGCTGTAGCATGCGCCGTATCTGGAACCCTGAGGTGCGCTGGGGCTGGATCGTCGGCCTTGCTATCGTCGCCGTGTTGATTGCGGCTACGGTGGCGCTGACCGCGCTTGCGTTGATCCAGCCGATCTCGATCGGGACATTTTTGATGAGCGTCGGCGCGGTGGGATTGCTGGTGTTGATCATTCGCATCCTGTACCAGTTATGGGGACTGATCAATGCCTCTTATGAAATGGACCGTAACGCGCTCATCATTCACTGGGGCGGCACCCGGCATACGATCCCAATGGCCGCTGTGGGGGCGGTGCTCAGCGGGGCGGAAATTAAGGGATTGCGATTCCATCCGGGATTGCGTTGGCCGGGCTATTTTGTGGGCATCGGCGAGGCCCCGGATATCGGGACGATCCTTTTCTTTGCAACCCAACCCTTACGTGCACAAGTCATTGTGCGTACTCCTGGTATGGCGTATGCCATCTCCCCCAAGGACCTGGAAGAATTCCTGCTGTTATTCCGCGAGCGGTTGGAAATGGGACCGACTCAGGAAGTAGCGGAATCCTCAACCCACCCGGGATTTTTGGATTGGGTCATCTGGAAGGATCGTTTTGGCTTGACCGTGTTGCTCGGCAGCCTGATGTTGCTGATCCTATTGGTGGGTTTGCTCTGCTGGCGCTATCCCTACTTGCCACCGGAAATTGCCATGCGCTTTGCGCCTTCCGGCGAAGCATTGCTCGTAGTGGAGGCTTCCCGCATTTTTTACCTTGCCCTTTTGGGCGTCATTTTTTTTGCGATCAATGGTGGATTAGGGTTGTTGTTATATCATCGTGAACGTATCGCCACCTATTTCCTGTGGAGTGGCCTGTTGGCCGTTATAGGCAGTTTGTGGGCTGCGGCGATCTTCATCTTGCTACGCCAATAAGATTTCCTATGATTCGTTTAGCCGCATTTGATCTGGATGGGACGTTGATGGGGGCGGATCAGGTCATCCGTCCACAGGTACGGCAGGCCGTGGCGCAGGCGCAGGCCGAAGGCGTCATCATTACCCTGGCGACCGGGCGGATGTTCTCGGCGACGGTGCGCTTCGCCCGCGAGCTGCATGTGACTACGCCGCTGTTGTGTTATCAAGGCGGTTGGATCCAGGCTCTGGACGGCCCGGTGTTGCGACGGATCGCCTTGCCGACGAACGTGGCGCGGGAGGCCGTTGCCTTGGGCGAGGCACAGGGCTGGCATTTCATTCTCTATGCTGAAGGGCAGCTTTTCATCCGTGAACTTTTGCACCCTTTGTCTTTTTACCATGGGCTTCTGGGATCCGACATTGTCGTGGGAGAAGCATGGGAGAACGTCTTCGCGGCGCACACAGTAGACAAGGTGTTGTATGTGGCCGAGCCGGAGCATATTCCGGCGATAGCGACGCTCTTGCAATCCCGTTTTGCCGGCGTGGCCGGGATCGTGCGTTCGCATGCGCAGTTCATCGAGGTTGTCCCGCTGGGCGTGGATAAAGGCGCGGCGCTGGCGTGGCTGGCGCAGTATTACGGCATCCCACGTGAAGCCGTGCTGGCGGCCGGCGATCAGGAGAACGACATCTCGATGATTCAATGGGCCGGCGTCGGTGTAGCGATGGGCAACGCTACCCCACCGGTAAAGCAGGTTGCCGACTGGATCGCGCCGCCGGTGACGGAAGACGGCGCCGTAGCGATCCTGGAACGCTTTGTTTTGCGCAAGCGCATGGATGAACCTGCAAGGCAGCTTTGACGATGAAAGTTTGTCAATGGGGTAAGCGGGGCCTTTTTGTCAACGGATTGAACGGATTTTAACGGATTTTTAACTATTCACCATTCACCATTCGCCATTTTAAGAGGAGCCTTTCGTGAGCGCCGTTGTCCTCCCCATCCGCAGTCCGCAAGCTATTGCACGGGCTGTGACCTTGCTCAAAGAAGGCCAACTCGTCATCATTCCTACCGACACCATCTACGGCATCGCTGCGTTTCCCGATAACCCCGAAGCCATCGCGCACCTTTACGAAGTGCGCGCGCGCGTCCCCGAACCGGCGTCGCCCTTTTTACTGGCCGATATGACTTGCATGGGGATGGTGGCCCGCGCTAACCATACTGCCTGGCGTTTGGCGCGCCATTTCTGGCCCGGCCCGTTGACGCTCATCCTGCCCCCGCATCCTGACTACCTGCCGGCTGTGCAGCGCACCATGCCCGTAGCGTTGCGCGTGCCGAATTTTCCGACACTGTTCCCACTTCTCGAAAGCATTGGTGGAGTTCTCTTCGTGAGCGGCGCCATCTGTTGTGGTGATCCCCCGGCGGTAACGGCGCAAGAAGCCGCTGCCCTGTTTGCCGAACAAGTGGCGCTGATCTTGGATGGAGGCAATGCGCCCTTTGGCGTCCCTTCGACCATCCTGGATTGCACGCCGGATACGCCCAGGATTTTGCGCCATGGCGCCATCCCCGAAGATAAAATTTGGGAATTCCTGGCCCTGCATCCCGAGTCAAGACGGTGAAACTCAGACACGGCCTCATTCTGCTGGCGATTTTGTTGCTTGCTACCGGTCTGCGCTTCTATCGCCTGGACGCCCAATCTTTTTGGAACGATGAAGGCAACACCGCGCGGTTGGTCGAGCGCTCCATACCGTTGATCATCAAGGGCGCGGCCGGCGACATTCATCCTCCCGGCTATTACTTGTTGTTGCACCTTTGGCGCGCCTGTGTCGGCGAATCGGAGTTTGCGCTGCGTGGATTCTCGGCGCTGTGCGGCGTGCTTATGGTCGCCGTGGCTGCGGCAATAGGACGCTATGTCGGCGGATGGCGCACTGCGCTCGGTGCGGCGCTTCTTGTGGCCGTACATCCTCTCGCTATCTACTACAGCCAGGAAGCCCGGATGTATGCATTACTCGGCCTGGCTTCAGCATTGACGTTACTTTTTAGTTTAAAGTTCACAGTCCAAAATCCAAAATCCAAAACCCAAAATCTCCCTACTCCCTACTCCCTCCTCCTTGCCTCTTCCATTGCCCTCGGCCTCTACACCCAATATGCCTATCTCTTCGTCCTGATAGGGCTGAATCTGGCCTTTGGTCTGGATTGGCTGTTGCGGCGTCCCCGGAACCGGCGACTCTTGGGGCAATGGATCGTGGCGCATCTGCTCGGCGGATTGGCTTTTTTGCCGTGGGCGCCGATTGCGTTGGGCGCGCGGGGCTGGCGTCCGCCGGATTTGAACTCGGCGCGGGCCGTTCAGGAGATTGCGCGTGCGTTGCTTGTGGGGATTACCTTGCCGGCCGGCAAGTCGCCTTATGTGTTTATCGTTGCCGCACTTTTGCTGCTGCTGGCGTTGACGGTACGCGCACGCTCGCGTTTTGCGGCATGGGCCGCGTTGAGCATGGCGTTTGTGCCACCGGTGTTGTTCATCGGCCTGGGCCTTTACCGGCCGGCGTACCTCAAGTTTATGATGGTTGCGGTGGTTCCACTGGCCGTTGTGCTGGCCTTGCCGCTGATGCGCGCGCGTTCACAGATGGGAAAAATGCGCCACTGTCTGGCGGCTCTGCTTGCCCTGCCATTGCTGGGGATGCAGATAGCTTCCTTACAACATCTCTACACCGATCCTGCCTATGCCCGCGACGACTATCGTGGATTAGCGGCGCGCATTGCCGCCGCAGCGCGTCCCGGCGACGCCATCCTGCTCAGCGCCCCGAATCAATGGGAAGTGTTCACTTATTATTATCGAGACCCCTTGCCGGTATATCCGGCGCCCTATCGTCCCGATCCAGCGGAAGCCTCCGCCTGGGTAGATGCGCTTGTGAACCGCCATGCGCGCCTGTTTGTCCTCTTTTGGGGTGACGCCGAATCCGATCCTCAGCGGTTGATCGAGCCATACCTGGCGCAGCACGCCTACAAGGCCGGCGATACGTGGATCAGCACGGTGCGCCTGGCGCTCTATGGAACGGCGTCCCTCCCTATAACCCCGACGACGGCGCTCGATGTTCGCCTGGGGGATACCATCGCTCTTGAAGGCTATGCTTTGCCGGAGACTATCTTTGCGCCCGGCGACATTGTCCCGTTGACGCTGTTCTGGCGTGCGGAGACCACGCCTGCGGAGCGGTATAAAGTTTTCGTCCACCTCATCAACGTGGCGGGCGCGTTGGTGGCGCAGACCGACGCGGAACCGGTTGGCGGCTTTGGTCTCACGACGCTGTGGCAGCCGGGGGAACTCATTGTTGATCGGTATGGCGTGCTTTTACCGGCGGACCTTGCCGCGGGCTCCTACCGTCTGCTTGTGGGGATGTACACTTTTGCCGGTGAACGTCTGCCGATCACCCAAAATGGGCAGGTACTGGGAGACGCCTTGCCGCTGGCGACGCTCACCGTGGCCATGCCACAATGACCGCCGGCACCGTCGTCAACGAATCAATCATCGCTGCGTGGGGAATCCACAATCCTGAAGAAGTCCCGCCGTCCAGGTTGAGCGCAATATCCACATCCAGGTCGGCTTCTGCGAGCCAGGTTGCCAGCGCGTGCAGGCTGAAGAACCCACGTGGCGCAATCAGTACCAAAATACGCCCGCTGCGATCCTGCGCCACGCCCGTGCGCCGCGCCGGGCGGCCATCATCGGCGTCGGCGGGGAAGCCCATCACCCCGCCGGGTTTGACCAGCACCGGGAAACACTGCACCGCTTCGCGCAGCGGTTCGGTCGGATCGTAGGGCCAGACGCGCAGCCAGCGCACGCTGACCGCGCCGGCATCCGTCACCGCGAACATGCCGGCGAAGTCGTCGTAAGGCGTCCCGAAAACCTCGTGGTTGCTGATCGTCAGTCCGGTGACGTGGTAGGCTTCGGTGAAGTATCCGGCATTGACCACCAACGCCGCGCCGGTTTGCAGCGCCCACGCGCTCACTGTGGCCGGTGCGCCCGGCGCGTACAGCACGCGGAATGTCACGGCGGCCGGCTCAAGGCGCGCGACGGTCACGCGCTCCACATTTGCTCCAACGGCGACATTGAGGCTGCGCACCTCGATTCCCGGTTGGAGCTTCTGCCAGCCGGTATCTTCCGGCAGCGGCGTCGCCGTAGGAGGACTGACCGGCGTAGCGGTCGCCGTGGGCGATGCGGTTGCCGTTGGGGTGGATGCCGGTGTTGGCGTGAAAGTCGGCGCATTGCACGCCGGCATCAACACCAGGCCGACGCACAACCAGAGCACAAGCCATTTCCTTGCCATGGTTGCCATCATACCGCAGATTTGTGATTTTGTGATTTCGAGGCTTGACAACTCCCCTGCTTATGGCATAATTTCTTCTGTAACGGCGTTGATGGAGACGAGTACGCGCAGGAAGCCGCTTCAGCGAATTCGGGGAAGTGTGAGCCGAGTGCAAGAGCCGGCGCGGAAAATCCCTCCGGAGCTGCCTGCCGAAAAATCAGGGAGTAGGGAGTAGGGAGTAGGTTTGAGGCATAAAATCATATCTTAATCCCCAATCACTAATCCCCAATCACTAATCCCCAATCCCCAATCACTGATTGAGTAGACCAGGCCGGGTTTGCCGCCCGTTATCCATGGCCCGGCGGTGATGGCCGTCGAAATGAGGGGTTCCCATTGGGGAACAACCAGGGTGGTACCGCGAGAGCTTGAGGCACGCTCCCGTCCCTGTGGGGATGGGAGCGTGTTTGTTACTTGGGCTTCAGTTTCGAGAGCCCTAGACGGCAAGTTGCGACCTTACAAATTGAAGAAATTCCCGTAGTGCCGTTTCAGGATTATCAGAGATGGTGCTAGGCTCAATTGCGTCTTCTGCACCATTGTGGAAGTGTTTGGGGAACGTCGGCATATCAGGATGGTCTGGCGCATTGTCATGACGGTGAAGCAATCCTCGCACGGCGCGTTGTTCCCAATGGTAGGAGTATCACATCAAATCAGGGCTGAGCCAGACATCAATGAAAGTCCTGTCACGGACGAAGAGGCGTAGTTTCAGGGGGCGTGGCTGCACGGCGGTAAACGAGCTGATGATCCGTGATGACATCGCCAAACTCGGTCAAGGCGATGTGCGCCAATGTTTCGTACACGCTCTTCATTGCTCAAGTGCATCCAGGAGCGCCTGTAAATGGCTAAAATAGGCCTCTAACTGCTCCCATTCTATCGCTTCTTCCCAGGCCGGGTGGCTGTAAATCTCGCCGCGTTCGATTCTGACGCGCAAATCTGCTGATGAGCGTGCACCGTACCGGTCTTGCAAATCGGCGATGTCCATCTGCACAGCGCGTTTTTCGCGGTCCAGGTATGAGGCCAGACTGCGTTGAATCAGGTCTTCTGGTGAGAGGCGTAGTTGTTGAGCAATTGTGTTGACTAGAATCGTCATAATTCCCTCCGACTATAAGGTTGGGTCGGCTTATAGATCATTATATCACGGCTGAGGAGAAAATCATGTTTAAACCAGTACCAACCCAGGTTGATTTTATCGCACAAGAACACGACATCCTGAAGTTCTGGGATGAAACCAGGGCATTTCAGAAACTCAATGCCCTGCGCCAGGGCGGGCCGCGCTGGTCGTTCATTGACGGCCCGATCACAGCGAATAACCCTATGGGGGTCCATCATGGCTGGGGACGCTCCTACAAGGACCTCTGGCAGCGTTATTGGGCTATGCGCGGCTATCAGGAACGCTATCAAAACGGTTTCGATTGCCAGGGACTGTGGGTCGAAGTCGAGGTAGAAAAGGAGAAGGGGTTCAAAACCAAGCGCGACATTGAAACCTATGGTCTGGCGCCCTTTGTTCTGGAATGTAAGGCGCGCGTGCTGCGCCAGGCCGCCAAACAAACCGAGCAATCCATTCGCCTGGGCTACTGGATGGATTGGAACGATCCGGCGACCCTGCGTTGGTTGGCGGATAAGCTGCTTGAAAATCCGGCGCAGGTGGTGACGCTGAACGGCCCCCATGGCCCCATCACCGGCACTGTCGAACAAGTGGTGGGACGCCTGGGCATGCCGGAAATCGGCGGTTCCTATTTCACCTTCGCCACCGAAAACAACTACACGATCTGGACTTTCCTTAAAAAGGTTTGGGAGCGCGGCTGGCTCTATAAAGGCCACGACGTGATGCCCTGGTGTCCGCGCTGTGAAACCGGCATCAGTCAGCATGAGATCGTCACCGACGGCTACGCCGAGTTGACGCACGACGCGCCTGTTCTGCGTTTCCCCTTGCGTGGGCGCGAGCGTGAGGCATTGCTCGTCTGGACGACGACGCCGTGGACGCTCACCAGCAACGTCGCTGCGGCCGTAGGCCCGGAGCTAACTTACGTGAAAGTGCGAACGCAGGACGGCTGGACGTATTATCTGGCCGAGGGCACACTTTCCACTATCATCAAAGGGAAATATGAGGTGCTTGAACATCTCAAGGGCGCCGAGATGGTCGGCTGGGAGTATGATGGCCCCTTCGATGAGCTGCCCGCCGTGCAAGCCATGAATGTCCCGGCGTTCCACCGGGTCATTCCCTGGGATGCCGTCGGTGAGGTTGAAGGGACGGGCATCGTCCATATTGCGCCGGGTTGTGGCGCGGAGGACTTTGCCTTGGGGAAGGAGTTCGGGTTGCCGGGGCCGGCGCCTTTAGCCGAGGATGGCATGTTCCTTGAAGGATTCGGTTGGTTGACCGGACGCCATGTCCACGAAGTGGCCCATGACATTTTCCACAACCTGGAAGATAAAGGGCTGCTTTACCGTGTGGACGCCTACACGCACCGCTATCCGGTCTGCTGGCGCTGTGCCACCCCGCTGGTATTCCGGCTGGTGGACGAATGGTTTATCAACATGGGCGAACTGTATGACAAACCGCGCGAGGAGGTCACGGCGGAAGAAAAAGCGCGCAGCCTGCGCTACCAGATTATGGATGTGGTGGATCAGATTCAGTGGATCCCCGAATTCGGCTACTCCCGCGAGATGGACTGGTTGCGCAATATGCACGATTGGATGATTTCCAAGAAACGCTACTGGGGACTGGCATTGCCGATTTGGGTGTGCGATAATCGGGATTGCGAGCACTTTGAGGTCATCGGCGATGAGGATGAACTGCGCGCGCGTGCTATCGCCGGGTGGGATGTCTTCGAGGGGCACACGCCGCACCGTCCCTACATTGACGCCGTCAAGATTGCCTGTCCCAAGTGCGGCAGGACGATGTCGCGCATCGCCGATGTGGGCAATCCGTGGCTCGACGCCGGCAGCGTGGCTTACTCCACCACGCGCTATCGCACCGACCGCGAATACTGGAAACAGTGGGTGCCGGCCAACTGGATCAGCGAATCGTTTCCGGGCCAGTTCCGCAACTGGTTCTACAGCCTCATCACCATGAGCACTGTCTTCGAGCAGATTCCACCGGCGAAAATCGTCCACGGCTACTCGACGCTGTTTGCGGAGGATGGCCGTCCCATGCACAAATCGCTGGGGAACGCCATCTGGTTCGATGAGGCCGCCGAAAATATGGGCGTGGACACCATGCGCTGGCTCTTCATGAACCAGCCCCTCGACCAAAACCTGCTGTTCGGCTATCACCGCGCCGATGAAACGCGCCGCCGCTTCATCATCCCCCTGTGGAATACCTACGCCTTCTTCGTCACCTACGCGCGCATTGACGAGTGGACGCCGCCCGCCGAGTTGTTGGAGAATCCTTGCCGCTATGAGGAGGGGCAGCCCAATCTCTGGGCCCCCTGGACAGAAGCCGCGACGCCCACTGTGTTGGACAAATGGATTATCGCCCGGCTGCGTGAGACGGTCATCGCTATGACGGAAGGGTACGAGACCTACATCCCGCTGAAAGTCGCGCAGCCCGCCGAAGCCTTCCTGGACGACCTGAGCAACTGGTACGTCCGCCGCAGTCGCCGCCGTTTCTGGGCGTCGCGCGGCGCGAGCGTCGCTTCCGACGCTGACAAAGAGGCCGCTTACCAGACGCTCTATACTGTGCTGGTGACGTTTGCCAAGCTGCTTGCGCCGGTGCTGCCGTTTATGACGGAGGTAATGTATCAGAATCTCGTGCGCGCTGTGGACCCTGCCGCGCCGGAAAGTATCCACCATTGTCTGATTCCGACTGCTGAACCGTTGGACGCGGCGGAACGCATCCTGACAGAGGCAATGGCTGCTGTGCGTCAAGCGGCGACGCTGGGACATTCCGTGCGCGCCGGCAATAACCTCAAAGTACGCCAACCGTTGCGGCAGGCGCTCATTGCCGCCGATCCGCGCCGGCGCAATGCGCTGAGCCAGTTGCTCGATCTGCTGGCCGATGAGTTAAACGTCAAAGACATCGCTTTTGTCGCCGAAGAAGGCGAGCTGGTCGAATACAAGCTGCTTCCGCTGAACCGTGTGCTTGGCCCGAAGTTCGGGCAGCGTTTCCCCTTGATCCGCAAGGCGTTGGAAAAAGTGGAGGCAGCGCGCGCCGTCGCTCAACTGCATGCCGGTCAGCCGTTGTCGCTGAAGCTGGATGACGGCAGTGAAGCCGCGTTGCTGCCTGAAGAAGTGCTGGTCCAAAGTCACGCGCGCGCGGGCTATGGCGTTGCCGGCGAAGGCGGTCTGGTTGTGGCGCTGGATACCGTCGTGACGCCAGAGCTGGAGCAGGAAGGGCTGGCCCGCGAAGTCGTGCGCCGCATCCAGGATTTGCGCAAGCAGGCGGATTACCAGCTTACCGATCGGATCATCGTCCAGTACAAAGCCGCGGGCAAGCTGGCAGAGGCCATCGCTGCGCAGCGGGAACTGATCGCCGGCGAGGTGCTGGCCGAAGCCCTGGAGGCCGCTGCGGCGCCGGCGGGCGATAAGGTGCTCGAAGATACGGTGGATGATGAACCGCTTGTTCTGGCGGTCAAGCGGGTTGTGCTATAATGGATTTAAGCAGGGCGACTTAAATTAGCTCGTGTTTAGCGCCGCGCTATGGAGATTGTAGTTGAGGAGGGTTTGATATGCTGCCAGAAAATGTCACACGTCAACAGGTGGTTGAGTTGGTGATGACTTTGCCTGCTGACCGCCTGATGAGCGTTTATGATTTTGTGCGCTTTATCCAATCCCACCCGTTGGAGACTGCTTCAAGTACAGACCTTTTTGGTGAGACCGCTGATGAAGTACGCGCCGATGAAGAGCAATGGGCGCAACAATTTGCTGCGTCGCGCAAAGAATTGCGGGCAATGGCACGTGCTGCCGCCGCCGATTATCGTGCTGGCAAAACTCGCCCATTGGAATTCACACCTGAGGGCCAGCCTGTTCGATGAAATCGCACGCAACAGCACAGTTCTGGTAATGTTATGACGCCTTGCCGCAAGAGGTTCAGCAAAATGCTAACCGGGCTTACCGGTTATGGCAGAGTAATCCGCGTCATCCTGGTTTGCAATTTAAGCGCGTTGATTCTCAAGACCCAATCTATTCAGTCCGTGTGGGCAAAAAATATCGCGCCCTGGGCTGGTTGGAAAACGATGTCATTATCTGGTTTTGGATTGGCAACCACGCTGAATACGATGCATGGCTGAAGCAACGGTAAATGCTACATTCATTATGCATACTCTGCGGGTATTACGTGAACGTTGGGATATGCCCGAAGAAGACGAAACGCGGCTGTTGCGCCAGTTGACCGTTCACGAGAGTGTGCAGCAGTGGCTGGAGTTGCAGCGCGCGTTTGAACATCAACTCCAGGAAACCGAGGCGTTGTTTGGCCCGGAGCGTCGGGCGGCCCTGGCGCAGTTGCAGGCCAGGTTACGGCGTTTTGCGGAATGGCAGAAAGAGCATGGAGAATCTGTTACAATCCCTGCGGACGCTTCAGCAGCGGCTGAGTGATGCCGGCATCCCCTCTATCGTCATCGGAGGTGTTGCCGTCGCCGTGTGGGGCGAGCCACGCCTTACACGGGATGCTGACGTAAAAGTGTTGTTGGAACGCGATGACGCTGACCGCTTGCTGTCTGTACTTGCGTCTGACTACACCTCGCTGCTCGCCGATCCGCGCCAGGCATTGCGTCACCAGGCTATGGTGTTTGTACAAGACACCTTGGGGACACGATTGGATGTTTTGTTAGCCGATACACCTTATGATGTGCTTGCTGTTGAGCGCGGCCGCGATGTGGAAGTGCAGCCGGGGTTGACGATTCGGGTGTGCAGCCCGGAAGATTTGGTAATTTACAAGCTCATCTCGACGCGCTTGCGTGACCACGAGGATGCTCAAGGCATTGTGCGCCGACAAGGGGCCAACCTGGACGATAAATATGTGCTCAGTTGGCTGCGCCAATTCGAGCAATCGTTTGATGATTCTACGCTTGTCGCCGAGTATAGACGTCTTCGTAGAATTTGACCATGTCTGTAACAAATCCTCCCAAAGAGATTCCCCTTTGGGAGGATTTTCTTATCAACACAGGGATATTAACACTTGCACCATTTCATAAAATCCCCTACACTGTTCAGCAATCAGCGATTAGCAATCAGCTATTAGCAATCAGCAATCAGCTATTAGCTGTTAGCAGCTTTTCGGCTGAAAGCTGACGGCTGATGGCTGAAAGCTGACCGCTGACGGCTGAAAGCTGACCGCTGACGGCTGAAAGCTGACCGCTGACGGCTGAAAGCTGACCGCTGACGGCTGAAAGCTGACCGCTGACGGCTGAAAGCTGACGGCTGACGGCTGAAAGCTGACCGCTGACGGCTGAAAGCTGACGGCTGATGGCTGAAAGCTGACGGCTGATGGCTGAAAGCTGACCGCTGACGGCTGAAAGCTGACCGCTGACCGCTGACCGCTAAAAAGGAGAAATGCTATGGACACTCTGACCCTGGCCGCCGGACTTCACGAGCAACTCGTCGCCTGGCGGCGCGATTTTCACATACACCCTGAGTTGGGATTGGAAGAACGGCGTTCGGCGGGGATCATCGCCGGTATTTTACGTAATTTGGGCTATCGCGTACAAGAAGGTGTTGCGAAAACCGGCGTGGTCGGCCTGCTGGAAAATGGCCCCGGCCCGGTGGTGATGAGCCGCGTAGACATGGACGCCCTGCCGATTCAGGAAGCGAATGGCGTCCCCTACGCTTCACAGCATCCGGGGCGCATGCACGCCTGCGGGCACGACGCCCACATGGCGATTGGCCTGGGCGTCGCCACGCTGATGGCGCAGCATCGCGACGCCTGGCGCGGCACGCTCAAGCTGATTTTCCAGCCCGGCGAGGAGGGGATGAACGGCGCCGATTTGATGATCAAAGAAGGCGTGCTGGAGAATCCGCGCCCGGATGTGGCGCTCGCCGTGCATGTGTGGAACAAGAAGCCGGTCGGTACGTTCGGCGCGACTGCCGGCCCGGTGATGGCCGGCGCTGAATCATGGGAGGCCACAATCACCGGCAAGGGCGGCCATGGCGCCATGCCTGAACAGACCGTAGACCCGATTGTGACGGCCGCACTGACCATCACTGCGTTGCAAACCGTCGTCAGCCGCAACGTGAGTGCGTTGGACACCGCTGTCGTCACCGTGGGGGCATTGCTCAGCGGCGACGCTTTCAACGTGATTCCCGATTCTGCCCGGCTGCGCGGCACGATCCGCACCTATAACCTGAAGACACGTGACATGGTCATGCGCCGCGTGCGCGAAATCATCGAAGGGACGGCGCGGATGATGGGCGCGGAAGCGACGGTTGGCCTGTACCCGCTCACGCCTCCACTCATCAACGATGCCAGGGTCACGGCGCTGGTGCGCGACGTTGTCGCCGACCTGTTCGGCGCAACATCTCTCCAAGATGATGTGCGCACGATGGGCAGCGAGGATGCGGCCTTTTTCTTGCAAGAGATTCCCGGATGTTTCATTTTTGTCGGTTCGGGCTTTACCGATCGTGAGTCGCCCGCCCATCACAACGCTCACTTCGACATTGACGAACGGGCACTGGTCAACGGCGTGGCGGTGGTGGTGGAGGCGCTGTGCCGGTTGATGCTGAAAGGGAGTAAAGGGAGTAAGGAGTAAGAAGTGGAGTAAGAAGTAAGGAGTAAGAAGGAATGAGTGATTAGTCTCTTTACCCATTACTCATTACCCATTACTCTTTACTCTGCTCTTTTACGACTCACCAGGGAACAAAGACTATGCCACAACAAGGACCTCTACAATGGCTTGACGGTGAAGGCTGGCTGGTGTTACTCGGCGGCGGGGACGTGGCGCGCGGCGAGACAGATGGGGTAGATGCCCAACTGCTCAGCCTTGCCAATCTGGATCGCCCGATGGTCGTGCTGCTTTCCGACGGGGCGCGCGAAGACGCCGACGTGATCCTCGAACATTACATCTTGCTCGGCGGGCCGGGCGGCGAAGCCTTCACCCTTGCGGAAATGACGCGCGCCGAACTGGAGCAACCGCGCTTCCTCTCTCTGTTGGAAGAAGCGGGAATTCTGTATCTTGGTGGCGAAAATCCACTGCCCCTGGTGCGCAATCTGCACCAGACGACGGCGTTGGCGCGCATCTTGCGCGGGTTTGCCACCTTACAAGCGCTCACCATCGTCGGCAGTGTGGCCGGCGCCAGCGCGTTGGGGAAGTGGGCCATCGGGCCGGCGCCGCAATTCCTGCAGGTGCAGGGACTGGGATTGCTGCACAATGCTGTGGTCGTGCCGCACTTCACGCGCACGGAAGATTCGGTGGTGTTGCGCTGCCTTTCGCAGCTTGGGACGGGATTGCTCGGCCTGGGGATTCCACACGGCACGGCGCTCGCCTTCGGTCCGCAAGGCCAGGTCGAAACATGGGGAACCGGACAGGTGACGGCGGTAGTAAGTGCAGGCGGGGGATAGTTTTGACAGGATTAACAGGATTTTATCTTGTTAATCTTGTAAATCCTGTCCAGGGAATCACACTATGAAGATTTCGACGGTACGCGAAATCGGCGAGATTGTCTACAACGCCAGTGGCTTCGATCCCAAAAACTGGCGTCACGGCAAACCGGCGACGTTGCCGGAGCATGTGATTGACCTTTTTGCCTTGTTACGTGCGCGCCAGATTGATTATGTGCTTGTCGGCGGGATCGCGTTGCTTCAGTACGTCGAGGGGCGCAACACACAAGATATTGATTTGATTGTTGCGTCAGACGCACTCAAGTCGCTGCCGGAAGTGCAAATCGTGGAGCAAAACGTCTATTTCGTGCGCGGACAGTACCAAACACTCCACATTGATTTCCTTTTGACGGAGAATCCGCTCTTCAAGTGCGTGCAACAGGCCTATATCACGCAGCAGTAGCTATTCGATGCAGCTGTCATTCCATGTGCGACGGTTGAAGGGGTACTCTTGCTGAAGCTGTATGCACTGCCTTTGCTCTATCGTCAGGGGGATTTTGCGCGGGTGGGTATGTATGAGAATGATATTGCGACGTTGATGTACTACTACACGCCGGCGATGCCACCTTTGCTGGCGGAACTGCGCACCTATCTCAGCGATTCTGATTGGCAAGAAGTGGGATGCATTGTTGAGGATATAGAAAAACGTTTGGCGCGTTTCGCGCAAGCGCAACGATAATTGTTAAAATTGCACCGTTAATCTTTACGAGTTTGCACTGATTTTGATTGCCATTTGTGAAAATTCGTGTAGATTCGTTTGGATTCGTGGTTTATCTTTTGGAGGGATGATATGGGCAAAAACATCGTTCAGAAAATCTTAGACGCACATCTCGTTTCCGGGGAGCCGGTTCCCGGGCAGGAGGTCGCCATTCGCATTGACCAGACCCTGACGCAGGACGCGACGGGCACGATGACGTATTTGCAGTTCGAGGCGATGGGGCTGGATGCGGTCAAGGCGGAGTTGTCGGTCAGCTACGTGGATCACAACACAATCCAGGTGGGTTTCGAGAACGCCGACGATCACCGTTACCTGCAAACCGTCGCGGCAAAGTATGGCATCGTCTTCAGTCGTGCCGGGAACGGCATCTGCCACCAGGTGCACCTGGAACGCTTTGGGCGACCCGGCAAGACGCTGCTTGGTGCAGACAGTCACACGCCCACGGGCGGCGGCGTCGGGATGATTGCGATGGGCGCGGGCGGTCTTGACGTAGCGGTGGCGATGGGCGGCGGGCCGTTCTATCTCACTTATCCGAAAGTCTGCTTGATCCATCTGACCGGTAAACTGCAACCCTGGGTGAGCGCCAAAGACGTGATCCTCAAAATGCTGGAAATCTTCTCCACCAAAGGCAACGTCGGCTGGATCTTCGAGTATGGTGGGCCGGGCGTGGCGACTTTGAGCGTGCCGGAGCGCGCGACGATCACGAACATGGGCGCGGAGATGGGCGTGACCACGTCGGTCTTCCCCTCGGATGCTGAGACGCGCCGCTTCCTGGCCGCGCAGGGACGCGAGGAACAATGGATCGAATTGCTACCCGACCCCGACGCAACTTATGACCGCGTTGTGGAACTGGATTTGAGCAGCCTTGAGCCGCTGACCGCTGCGCCGCACAGCCCCGGTAACGTGATTCCGGTGCGGCAGGTCGCCGGTATGCCGGTTCAGCAGGTCGCCATCGGTTCCTGTACGAACTCATCCTACGTGGATATGGTGCGGGTGGCGCACATCCTCAAAGGGCATCGCGTGCATCCCGACGTGAGCTTTATCGTCGCGCCGGGATCGCGCCAGGTCTTGCAGATGCTGGCCCGCGACGGTTCGTTGGCCAGTCTGCTCGACGCGGGCGCGCGGCTGATGGAGAGCGCGTGCGGCTTCTGCATCGGCAACAGCCAGAGTCCGCAGAGCGGCGCGGTGAGCCTGCGCACGAACAACCGCAACTTCGAGGGCCGCAGCGGGACGAAGGACGCGCAAGTGTATCTCGTCAGCCCGGAGACCGCCGCCGCCGCCGTGATTACCGGCAAATTCACCGATCCGCGCGATCTGGGATTGGCGTATCCGCAGGTGGACATGCCGGAGCGGTTCTTCATTGACGACAGTATGTTCATTTTCCCGGCGGATGTGACCGGCGAGGTGGAGATCGCGCGCGGCCCGAACATCGGCGTTCCGCCCAAGAACGCGCCGCTGCCCGCCACGATCCAGGGGCAGGCGACGCTCAAAGTCGGCGACAAGATCACCACCGATCACATTATGCCCGCCGGGCAACTGCTCAAATATCGCTCCAACGTGCCGAAGTACGCCACCTACGTCTTCTCGCCCGTAGACGAAACCTTCGCCAGGCGCGCCGCCGCCAACCGCGATGCGGGCATCCACAACATCATCGTCGCCGGAGAGAGTTACGGGCAAGGCTCCAGCCGCGAGCACGCTGCGCTGTGCCCGATGTACCTGGGCGTCAAGGCCGTCATCGCCAAGAGCTTCGAGCGCATCCACATCGCCAACCTCATCAACTTCGGCATTGTGCCGCTCACGTTTGTCAATCCGGCGGACTATGACCGTATTCAGACCGGCGACGAGCTGATTATCCCCGATATTCGGGCCGCGCTTGGGGAAAAAGCCCCCATTTCTGTGGAAAACCGCACGCAAGGTGTGGAAATCTCTGTGGGAGCGAACCTCTCGGAGCGGCAGGTGAAGATTTTGTTGGCGGGTGGGTTGTTGAATACAGTAGCCGGAAGTTAAGAGATAAGCTCTGGGCAAAGGGAGTCAGGGATGCCAACGATTTCCATATTCTACGGTATCAAGATCACGATGAACTATAATAAGCACAATCCACCTCATTTTCATGCTGAGTATCAGGGATGTGAGGCCATTGTGGATGTACAAACCGGTGCTGTTAGCGGCATTATGCCACGACGGGCGCTTAAGTTAATCTAGGATTGGCTTGATGAGCATCAGGCGGAATTGCTCGTAAATTGGGAACGCGCGCGTGCGCGACAACCTTTGAATCCAATCGAGCCTTTACCATAAAGAGGTGTGCTATGTTTCTTCATGTGACTGCGGTTGAATATCTCGGCGACTATAAGCTGAAGCTGCAATTCAATAATGGCGCTGAGGGTATCGTAGATTTGGAATCGGAGCTGTACGGCGAAGTTTTCGAGCCATTGCGTGACAAGCATTTGTTCAAAGAAGTTTTCCTAACAAGTCGGACGATTGAATGGCCGAACGGGGCAGATTTTGCACCGGAGTTTTTGTATGAGAGTGCAGAATTGACTGTCGCCCCGACCCAAGAACAGGCGCAAATACGAGCTGAAGATATGCTGTGGAAAGCTACTTATGCTCAAAACCGTGAAAGGCTCGTCACGCTGGCTGATGTAGCTCGAGGAGAGGTTGCGGGTGCAGTGCAACCGGCATTCGATGAACGTGGAGAGTTCAAAGTCGAGTGAGGGTTTGACAACAGGAAATTGGTGATAAACAAATCATGATTAATATAATCGTGATTTGTTTATCACTGTAGATTTTCTGCAAACTGAGTAAGTTAATGTTAAGTGATTCCTTGTGCAGATGTCGAGTGTAAACGCGCTTCTGACACGCGCAGTCGGCGTGAAGTCGTCGCGCAGATGTTGGATTATGCGGCGAATGGCATCGAATACTGGAGTATAGACCAAATACGCCAAATGGCTGTTGCGACGGCTCAAAAACAAGGCAAAGTTCTTGAAGAGGAACTCGGAAAGTTGTTGGATGATGATAATGTAACGATTGAGAGCTATTGGGAACAAGTCAAAGCTAATCTTGATGCCAAACGAGTCCGTTTGCTATTTGTAATGGACACAATTCCGAAAGAACTCAGGCGGTTAGTGGAATTTCTGAATGAAGAAATGACGCATGTGCAAGTGTTGGCCGTTGAGGTAAAGCAATTCCAACGTGATACAGGTAAAGGGCTTAAGGCACTTGTTCCTCGTGTGATAGGCTTCACTGAGACCGCCCGCGATGTTAAGCAGGGGACCCCAGTGCGACAGAAACCGATGACGCTTGATGAGTTTATGGAGAAGTGTGATCCTGAAATTGCTCCTTTTTTTATGCGGGTGATAGAACTTGCGGGGCAACATGGCTACCAAGTCTACTGGGGGGCAAAAAGCTTTTCGGTTAGAGGTCAATTTCAGGGTGAGCGAGGCAGTTTCTTGTATGGCTGGCCAACCAAAAGGTTTGATTTCTATTATGGCAGTTGGCGTTCACTGCTCAAAGATGAACTGCAATCTATGCAGGAGAAATTATTGGCATGGAAGGTCTTTGAAAGGACAGGGGAATGGTCACTGACAACAACTGTAACGAAAGAAAATATGGCGCGCCTTTATGAGATTTTTATCTTTGACGAGATCGATAAAATTGTACAAAGGCACTAAACGCAAAATTTCCAAATCAAAGGAGAGAAAATCATGGAAAAAATTCACGTCAAAACGCCACTGGTCGAAATGGACGGCGACGAGATGACGCGCGTCATCTGGCAGATGATCAAAGATGAGCTGTTGATGCCCTACCTGGATATGCAGACCATTTACTTTGATCTCGGCCTCAAACACCGCGACGACACGGATGATCAGGTGACGTTCGACGCGGCGCACGCTACGTTGCAATACGGCGTCGCCGTGAAATGTGCGACGATCACCCCCAACCAGGATCGCGTGGTCGAGTACGGTCTCAAGAAGGCGTGGCCCAGCCCCAACGGCACGATCCGCGGCATCCTCGATGGCACGGTCTTCCGCGCGCCGATCATTCTCAAGAACATCCACCCGATGGTGCGCTCCTGGCGCAAACCGATTGTCATCGGGCGTCACGCTTACGGGGATGTGTACCGCAACCAGGAGTACAAGGTGCCCGGACCGGGCAAGGCGGAATTGGTCTTCACCCCGGCGGACGGAGGCGAGCCGGTGCGTCTCACTATCCACGATTTCAAGGGGCCGGGCGTCATCCAGGGCATCCACAACACTGAGAAGTCCATCCGCAGCTTCGCCCGCGCCTGTATCCAGTTTGCCATCAGCCAGAAAATGCCGCTGTGGTTTTCTACAAAAGACACCATCTCCAAGACCTATCACACCTTCTTCCGCGACATCTTCCAGGAAGAAGTGAACGCGCACAAGGCCGAAATGGACGCCGCCGGCGTCGAATACTTCTATACGCTGATTGACGACGCCGTCGCGCGCGTTATCCGGCACGAAGGCGGCTTCCTGTGGGCCTGCATGAACTACGACGGTGACGTGATGAGCGACATGCTGGCGACCGGTTTCGGCAGCCTGGCGTTGATGACCTCGGTGCTGGTGAATCCTGACGGTATCATGGAATTCGAGGCGGCGCACGGCACGGTTCAGCGTCACTACTACGCCTATTTGCGGGGCGAGAAAACCTCCACCAACCCCACGGCCTCCATTTTTGCGTGGACGGGCGGCCTGGCGCGGCGCGGTGAGCTGGACGGGACGCCGGACGTCGTGGCCTTCGCCAGGACGCTGGAAGCCGCCGTCATCGAAACCATCGAAGGCGGCGAGATGACCAAAGACCTCACCCTCCTCTGTGACCCGCCCGCCGACCACTACCTCACCACCGAAGGCTTCATCCACGCCGTCCGCGCCAAGCTGGACGCGAAACTGGCCTGACGAACATGATTTTTTATGTCAGCAGACATCATGAGCGACGCGCTCAACCCAGCATGAAAATGCATGTCAACGGATTAAACGGATTAGCTTTCAATTGTTGCATAAATCTGCTCAATCTGCTTAATCCGCTGACCATTTTCGGAATAGATTAAGCAGGTTTAGCAGATTGTGTGCGTAACTCAATCAAAATCTGCTTAATCTGCTAAATCTGCTTACCAAAGAGGTGAATTATGGCACGACGAGCAATACGCGAATATGACGCCAAGCGCCTGCTGGCGCGCTATCTGCCGGATTATCTTCCCGGTTTCAGTTATCCTGGCAAGATTGTCCTGGTGGAGGCCGACACAGACTGGGACCGCCTGATTGCCGAGCATCCCTGGTTGTTGACCGACCGGCTGGTAGTCAAACCCGACCAATTGTTCGGCAAACGGGGCAAACACGGCCTGCTGGGGCTAAACCTCGACTGCGCCGGCGCGAAAGCCTGGATTGCCGAACGGATGCACAAAGAAGTGACCGTCGGCAAGGTGACGGACAGACTTTCGGTCTTCATGATCGAGCCGTTCGTCCCCCATGACCAGCGCGATGAGATGTTCGTCGCGATCCGCACCGAGCGGGAACAGGACGTCATCTACTTTTCCCTGAAGGGCGGTATTGATATCGAAGAGAACTGGGATTCGGTGGTGCAAATCGGCGTGCCGGTGCTCAGCACCATCGAGAATGTAGATATTGCCGGACAACTGCCCAATTTTGAAGGTAAGCCGGGCGTCGTGGCGTTCATCACGGCGCTCTACAAGTTCTTTGTGGATCTGGCCTTCACGTATCTGGAAATTAACCCCTTCGCCCTGGTGCGCAACACCGTCATCCCCCTTGACTTTGTGGGGCAGGTGGATGATACGGCGGCCTTCGAGGCGGGGCGTAAGTGGGGAGAACTGCCTTTCCCGCCGGCGTTCGGGATGCACTACACACCGGAAGAGGCTTACATCCGCAGCCTCGACGAAAAGGGCGGTTCGAGCCTCAAACTGACCGTTCTCAATCCGCGTGGTCGCGTCTGGCCGATGATCGCCGGCGGCGGGGCCAGCGTCATCTACGCGGATACCGTCACCGATTTGGGCTATGCTGAGGAACTGGCCTGCTACGGTGAGTATTCCGGCAACCCCACTACCGACGAGACCCGCGAGTATGCCCGCACCTTGCTCGACCTGATGACCCGTCATCCTGACCCGCAGGGGCGTCCCAAATTCCTGCTCATCGGCGGTGGCATCGCCAACTTCACCGATGTCGCCAAAACCTTCACCGGCATTGTGGACGCGCTGCGCGAATACAAAGATCGTTTGCGCGAGAACAACGTGCATATCTACGTGCGACGCGGCGGCCCCAATTACCAGGAAGGGCTGGCGTTGATGCGCAAGTTGGGCGACGAACTCGGCATACCGATTCAGGTCTACGGGCCGGAAACGCACATGACGCGCATTGTCACCATGGCCTTGGCGGAAGGGAGATAAACAGCGATGGACAAACCCTGGTACATCCTCTTTGATCGTTCGACAACTGCAATTGTCTACGGCATGCAAACGGCCGCCGTGCAGCGCATGCTGGATTTCGATTACCTGTGCCGCCGCACGACGCCTTCGGTGGCGGCCATCGTCAACCCGACAGGCGAGCCGGGGATTCACCGTCCGTTCTTCGGCAGCCGCGAAGTGATGATCCCCATCTACACCACGCTCGCCGAGGCAGCCGCCGCGCACCCGGAGGCGGACGTGATGATCAACTTTGCCAGCTTCCGCTCCGCTTTTGCTTCGACGATGGAGGCGCTGGCCCTGCCGAACATTCGCACCATCGCCGTCATTGCCGAGGGCGTGCCGGAGCGTCAATCACGCATCATGGCGGCGAAGGCGCGCCAACTGGGCAAGGTCATCATCGGCCCGGCGACGGTCGGCGGGTTGGCGGCGGGCGCGTTCAAGATCGGTAACACCGGCGGGCCTCCGGATAACATCATCGAAGCGAAACTTCATCGCCCCGGCAGCGTGGGGTATGTGGGCAAGAGCGGCGGCCTCACCAACGAGACCTTCAACATTGTCGCGCGCAACGCCGACGGCATTTACGAGGGCATCGCCATCGGCGGCGACGCCTATCCGGGTTCGCGCCTGATTGACCACCTGTTGCGTTATGAGGCCAATCCCGACATCAAAATGCTCGTCTGTCTGGGTGAGCTAGGCGGCAACGAGGAATACGCCATCGTGGACGCGCTCAAGGATGGGCGCATCACCAAACCGTTGGTCATTTGGGTGACAGGCACCTGCGCCAAAGTCTTCCCCACGAGCGTGCAATTCGGACACGCGGGCGCGAAGGCCGGCGGCGCGGCGGAAACCGCCGACGCGAAGAATGCCGCGCTGCGCGAGGCCGGCGCGATTGTGCCGGATTCCTTCGACACCTTTGGCGACAAAATCCGCGAGGTTTACGAAAAGTTGCGGGCGGAAGGCAAAATCACGCCTATCGAGGAGCCAACGCCGCCTCCGATGCCGATGGATTACGCGACGGCCGTGCGTCAGGGGCTGATCCGCAAGCCCACCAACTTCATCTCCACCATCTCCGACGACCGCGGCGAAGAGCTAACCTACAACAAGATTCCCATCACCGAAGTCATCGCGCGCGAGATGGGGATCGGCGGCGTCATCGGGCTCCTGTGGTTCAAGCGCGAGCTGCCCGAATATGCCCGCCGTTTCATCGAGCTGACCCTGGTGATCGTGGCCGATCACGGGCCGGCGGTCAGCGCGGCGCACAACGCGATCGTGGCCGCGCGCGCCGGCAAGGACCTCATCTCCTCGCTGGTGAGCGGCCTGTTGACCGTTGGCCCGCGCTTTGGCGGCGCGATTGACGACGCTGCCCGCACCTTCAAGCGCGCTTTCGACCAGGGGATGACGCCGCAGCAGTTTGTGGATGATATGAAGGCCAAAGGCATCCTCATCCCCGGCATCGGCCACCGCATCAAGAGCGTGCAGAACCCGGATATGCGCGTCACCATCGTCAAGGAGTTCGCCAGGAGCCACTTCACCGCGACGCCGCTGCTGGATTTTGCGCTGGAAGTTGAGAAGATCACTACGGCCAAGCGCAACAATCTGATCCTCAACGTGGACGGCTGTATCGGCATCTGCCTGGTGGATATGTTGAGCAGTTGCGGCTTCACCCCGGCCGAAGTCAACGATATGGTTGAACTGGGCTACTTCAACGGCATCTTCGTCCTGGGGCGCAGCATCGGCGTGATGGGGCACTACTTCGATCAAGTGCGACTCAAGCAGCCGCTCTATCGCCATCCGTGGGACGATATTTTGTATTTGTGAGAGTTTGGCAGTTGAATGTGAAACTATTATTCGCTGTGGCTATTCTGTTTTCGGTGATGACGTGTCTCCCGGCCTGCTCTTCGGCCACGGTAACGCCGCCTCCCACCTCAGACTCCGTCATACGCATCACTTTTCTGGCCGATACGGCTGTCTGGAACCATTATCGCCGCCTGGCCGAGATTTTCAACGCCCAGCAAGCTGCTGTCCAGGTCATTGTTCTAAACCCGGACGAGGCCGCGCCCGCGGCACAACCTCAAACTCCGGTGGAACGGTTGACGCAATTGGCCGCCTCCGCCGACGTCTTTTTGAGCGAGGCATTGGATCCCACCACCTTAGCCGCCAGCCGCGCCGTACAGAATGTGCAGCCTTTTCTGCAAACCGACGGCAATTTCAATCTCACCGATGTATACACAGGCCTCTTGCCGCTGATGCAGTCCACTGCCGGCGTATGGGGTATCCCTGTGACCGTGCGCCCCTGGCTGATCTTCTACAACGCATCTTTGTTCGATGCCGCCGGTCTCCCCTACCCTCAACCTGGATGGACGTTGGAAGATTTTTTGACCGCCGTTCAGACCCTGACCCGCCCTGACGCCGGTGTTTGGGGTTTCGCCGAGGCCGAGGCTTACCAGAGCGTCGAAGCCTTTGCACTGGCGTCTGGGAGCGCGTGGGTGGATGACCAGGCGCGCCCCATGTATACCGACGCGCAGTTGGAGGCAGCCGTCCGGTGGTACATGGAACTGGCGACGGTTTACCATGTCATGCCTGGCCCGGATTCGGCAGACGCACCGGGTAAAGGCGGACTACGTTTGGCGCAGCTGGATCGCGCGGGAATGTGGGCCGGAACGCCCGGTTTTGCCCTCGACGCGGATGTCGGCGTAGCGCCCTTCCCAGGCAGCTCACAGGGACGGGCCTTAGTGGAGATTGAAGCCGCTTACATCAGTGCGGGCAGTTCCAATCCGACAGCCACCTGGGAATGGGTCATATTTCTGACCCACCAGCTTCCGCCGACAGGACGTTTGCCGGTGCGACAATCCGTCTATACCGAATCTTATCGCCGAACTCTCTCACCGGCGACCGAGGCCGTCTACCGGCACATTCTGGAACGCCTGACGCCGACAGCGCGGCGCTACCCCTGGTTTCGCGCTTCGTGGGCCTGGTATGTGACTGAAGGCGTGCCGGCTATCTTGCGCAAGGAAACCACCCTCTCGATGGCTCTGGAAGCTGCCTTAAACCATGCCTTAGCGGCGCAGGGACTTCCCTCTGTGACAACCAACACGCCGGTTGCTCTGACCCCACCGCCTCCCACGCAACCCGGCGTTATTTATCTGAAGAGCCGCATCACCGGTATGCAATGGAGCGAACATGACTTACTGGCGCAACGCCTCCGGCAGCAATTTTACGAAAAACACACTGGCGTCCAGCTTGATTTCGTCGCGGTGCATATTCAGGGAACCGAAACCCTGACCGAGGTAGCTGCCAGCGCCGATGTCGTCCCCGTCTATCCTGGCTATGCGCTTCAATCAGATATGTATTTCCTGGATCTAATGCCGTTTATAACTGCCGACGCAACTTTTGCCGAAGACGATTTCTACCCTGTGACGCTGGCCGTCTATCGTCATCGAGGAAAACAGTGGGGATTGCCGAGCACTGTAGATGCTACCTTGCTTTTTTACAACCGGGAGTTATTCGATGCTGCCGGTGTGGCTTACCCACAGGCGGGGTGGACATGGGAAGATCTCCGGACCGCTGCGCAACAGCTCAGCTATGGTGAGGTTCCACAGCGGCAATGGGGGCTGGTCACCCTGAATACGGGATGGCTGACGCTGCCACTCCTGCTCGCCGCGCAGCGCGGCGGCGCCCTGGTGGACAACCCGACCGCCCCTACAGCGCCCACGTTGGATGATCCGCGCCTGGCCGAAGCTGCGCGTTGGTTCCAGAATCTGGCTTACCAGGATCAGACGCTGGCGCCTCCCGCGTTTGATATGGGGGGTTTTTATGGATGGGGAAGCGTTATACTGTAACCATCAGGCAGCTATGTGGATTGCCAATGAGACTGCCGTGCAAACCTGGAAGGACTGTGATATTGCTCTGGGGATCGCGCCGGTGCCGGTGGATGGGCAGCCGGTAACGTTTTACACCATTTTTGGGCACGCCATTCCCAAGACCTCTTCCCATCCGCAGCTTGCCTGGGAGTGGCTTTCCTTCGCTACCCATCAATCCCAACTCTGGCTAGGTATGCCGGCGCGCCGTTCATTGCTGGCGCGTGTCGAGATAACGAAATTTCCCCAAGACCCGGAGATGCAAATAGCCCTGCGGAAAGCTTACCAGGAAACCTTGAGCGTTTACCAATCCGCCGATGCGCTCCTGTTAGGGGTATCGCCCTGGGGCGACGTGCTGGAACGGCTGTACGCGTAAGCGCTGCGTCAAAGCTGGACAACACGCGAGGACCCGGCCGAGCTTCTGCCGCTGGCGCAGGCCGCCGCACAAGCGTATGTCGCCTGTCTGGGAGACGCTACCGATGACGTCCAGCACGCTGCCGCTTGTGAAACCCAGGCCGGCGTCCCCTCGTGGTTTGCGCTTTTTAACATCCCCGGCCAACCCTGAGACAAAGACTGTAGACATTTCTCTTTTTACGCTATAATAGCCGCTGCTGAGTTCTTCCTTGCGAAGGTCAACGGACACCTTCGCCAGGTTGTTGTTAGAGAGATGAAAAGTGAAACCAGGTCTTGTGGCAACTGATATTGACGGTACATTGGCGAACGATCAGGGTGTGTTATCCGACTTCACCGTGGCTGTGTTGCGGCAAGTCTTGGATCGCGGCGTGCCTGTGGTTCTCGTGACCGGGCTGAACCCATGGCCCACGCGCCGTTATGTTGAACAGATCGGCCACGGCGTCCGTGCCATCACGCTCAATGGCATCTTTCTGCTCGAAGACGGCGAGGTTCACGAGGGATTCCTGGTTGATCCGGCAGTGGCACGCGCGGCGGCAGAGTACATCGTGGCTCAAGGCTATGTTCCGCTGGTTTACGGCGTGGATGGCGTCAGCCGCTATCTGCCGGTAGATGGCAGTATGGCCGAGGTCGCGTGGCTCATTGCGCAGCGTCCCTACCAGCCTTACCGGGCCGTCGAGTCCATAGACGCGCTCTTTGCCGTGCGCCCGGCGCAGGTCTCGGTTTGTGATCATGATGCGCGTGTGGCCGAATTGTATCCTTCCTTGACCGCAGCCTTCGGCGACCGGGCTTACGTCGTCTACGCGCCGGGGCGGCGCGCCTGGGTTGAAGTGAATCATCCGCAGGCGCGCAAAGATGTGGCATTGCTGGCGCTGGCGGCGCGTTTGGGCATTGCACCCGAGGCGATCGTCTATTTTGGCGACAGCCTCAACGACTTGGTGGTTTTCCGTGCGTTGCCCCATAGCGTGGCCGTCGAAAACGCCCGCCCTGAAGTCAAAGCGCTGGCGTGGCGGATCGCGCCTTCGAATAACGCCGATGGCGTCGCGCGGATGGTGGCGGAGTTATTGGGAATTGAGGTCGTTGACAAATCCGATATTTTGTTGTAGCATATTTGTAGACCAACTGAAGCACAGAGGTGTACTATGGAATTTGTCACCGTGCGCGATCTCAGAATTCGCTCGGCAGAGATATGGGAAAAATTGCGCGAACAGGGTGAATTGGTGTTGACCAACAACGGCAAACCCATCACTATCCTCAGTGGTGTCGAGCAGAACTCTGTCGAAGAGGTTCTGGGCATGGTGCGGCGCGCGCGCGCAGGCTGCCGTCTCGCGGCTGCGTCAGGCGGCGGCGCAGACCGGCGTTGAGCAACTCTCGCTTGATGATGTGAATGTCGAATGAAAAAACTAAAAATCTCACTACGGAGTCGCAGAGGGCACAAAGATTTTTATGTCGGATTCAATAAGATTAAGTCTTTCGCGTTTGAGTAATAATTTATTGATTTAAACTTGAATTTTCTTCGGCATTCTTTGCGTCTCTGCGGTGAATTGGACTTTTTTCAGGAGAGTCATGAACATGGTACAGGATAACCATCGAAACGCCGTCCCCAAGTGGGACGGCGTTTTATGTAAGGATTGACAAAGTCACGCGCCGCGCACTGTGGCGTTGAGTTGCTTTTGCACCAGCTTGATGATGCGCTCGCGCAATTTGGCGACGTCGTGCTCATCCAGTGGCTTGCCTGGGGATTGATATGTCAGCGCGAAGGCCAGGCTCTTGCGCCCCGCGCCGATTTGTTCGCCCCGATAGACATCGAACAACAATGCCTGCGTGACCAGCGGGCGCCCCGCCTCCAGAATGGCGCGCTGGACTGTGGCGGCCGGCAGGTTCTCATCCACGATCAGAGCCAGGTCCTCGTAGACCGGCGGATAATTGGAGATTGCCCCGATCTTTTTCTCCGCATCGGCCTGGCGCGCGGCCGCAAGCAGCGCATCCACATCCCACTCCAACAGGGCGACCGGCTGCTCCGGCAGGTCGAACGCCTCGCGCACCAGTGGATGCACTTCCCCGACGAATCCAAGTGCACGCTCGGCGACCGTCACAGCAGCGCAGCGCCCCGGATGGAACGTCGGATGTTGCCCCTTGACCCATTGCGCCTTATCGTCCAATGCCAGCGCGCTTAAGAGCGCGTCCGCGATGCCTTTAAGATCGAAGTAGTCCATCATCTCGCGATCGGTCGGCGCAAACCAGCGCTCCTGGCGTGGACCGGTCAGTAAAATACACAGGCGGCGCGGTTCGTCTACGCCGGTATCGGCGGTCTCGGTGTTCGGCTCACGCATGGCGTAGTAGATGCGTCCGATCTCGAAAATGGCAATGCGTTCCAGGAAACGCAGATTGCTCCAGGCGGTGCGCAAGGCACCGGGCAAGAGTGTGCGCCGCATTTGTGACCGTTCCGGTGCGAGGTAGTTCTGCAATGGCACCCGCTCTCCGGGTAGCTCCGGCGTCATTTGAGGATCGGGGTGCAGTCGCGCTTCGTCTTCAGGATCAATCAGGGAATAGGTGATCACCTCATCCAGTCCCAGCCGCGTCAGGATGTCGCGGAGGCGTTCTTCCTCTTCCAGGGCTATGTTACGGCGCAGGGGCGGCAGTTCTTCCTCAATGAGCGTGACCGGGAATCTGTCGTAGCCCCAGACACGCCCGATGTCCTCCACCAGGTCTACCGGCAAACTCACATCCAGGCGGTAAGCGGGCACGGTCACGCGCCATACATCCTCGTGTTCCCGCTGCCCCGGCTTGGGGAGATTCTCGGTAGTCTCCACGTGGAATTCCAGGGCGGTCAGAATACGCAATTGCTCCTCCGGCGAGATGTTCAGCCCCAGGATGCGGTCGGCGAGCGCCGGGCTGTAGTGGATAACGCGTGGCGTTGGCTTGCCGGGGTACAGGTCACCGGCGACCGTATCCACACGGGCACCCGCGAGTTGCGCCATCAACTCGGCGGCGCGCGCCGCTGCTACCAGGGCCAGTTCCGAATCCACCCGCTTGCCGAAGCGCGAACCGGCTTCGGTGGCGAGTTTGAGCATCTGACAGGTGCGGCGGATGTTGATGAAGTTGAAACTTGCGGCTTCCAGGAGGATGTCACGGGTATCCTCTTTTACTTCACTGTCCAGCCCGCCCATCACGCCGGCGATGCCGACCGGGCCGCCGCCGTCGGTGATAAGCAACATCTCGCCATCGAAGGTACGCCGCTCGCCGTCCAGCGTGGTCATCTGTTCACCTGCGGCGGCGCGGCGCACGATGATGGTGGGTTTATCCGTGCCCGGACGCGGGCGGATTCTGGCGTAGTCGAAGGCGTGCAGCGGCTGACCCAATTCGAGCATGACATAGTTGGTGATGTCCACCACATTGTTGATGGGGCGCATACCGGCACGTTTAAGGCGCAGTTGCATCCATAGTGGCGACGGGCCGATGTGCACATCGCGGATCATGGTGGCGGTATAGCGGGGGCACAGATCGGGATCGGCAATTTCCAGGGCGGCGAAGTCGGGCTGGGCTACCACGCTCAAGCCGAGACGCTGTACTGCTTCGATGGGCGTGCGTTTGAGCGGCCGGCGGAAGATGGCGGCGACCTCACGGGCGATGCCGTAGACCGATTGCAGGTGTCCGAACGGCCCCTTGATCTCGAAATCCAGGATGTAGTCGCCGAGCACTTCCACCAGCGGCACGCCGACGGGCGTATCCTCGGGCAGGTAGATGATGTCCGTTTGCTCTTCGGCGAGACCCAACTCTTTCTCCGAGCACACCATCGCCCGTGAGGGGACCCCGCGGATTTTGGTGGGCTTGAGTTTGGCCTGCACCCAGCCCTCTTTGTGCCCGTCGTAAAGCGTTGCCCCTTCCCAGGCGAAGGCCACCTTGAGGTGCAGGCCGCTCTCGCCCTTGCGCTCGTACAGGCTCGGCGCCCCGGTCACGACGATTTCCGTCTCCGCGCCGCCGTAGTTCACCTCGGCCAGCACCAGCCGGTCGGCATCGGGATGTGGACGCACGGCGAGCACCTCGGCGGTGACAATTTTCTGCGGGTCCCAGGGCAATTCGGCCTCCGGGTAGCCGATGGCCTCGATAGCCTCGACTTCCAGCCCCGCCAGGTCCAGCCGCGCGCGCAGGTCCGCGATGGGGATGTCTTGGATATTCACATAATCGTTTAGCCAGGATAGTGGTATTTTCATTGTGCACCTCTTTGATAAGGGATTAGGGACTGGGGATTGGTGAAGATGTCATCGTTGTTGGATTCCCACTCATAAATCGAGGACATTTCTCGGAGTCTGCCGCCGGGCAATTCTCCACCCCGTTTATTTCGCTTGAGATAGGCGACATAACCATTCAGGGTACGATGGGCAACTTCTATCAACGCTACTCCTTCGTCGTAAATAGAGCGTGGGATATAGTTCAAATCAAATGCTGTGACAAGGTGGTTGTAAGTCTCTACTAGAGAGCCACGCGCGATATAGCAAAATCGTATCGTCTCCTGGTAATAAAATCGGCCATACCCTTCCGCTGTGTTTGCCATTACGCTCTTTGATGCCCGCCGTATTTGCAAACTCAGGTCCCATTTTTCATCAGCAGGCAGAGCGGGGATAATCTGCTTGTGAACAAAAATCATTATTTCTCGCGCCTTTTGCCATGCCACAAGTGTGTCTAACCCCCGGTGAATTTCTTCTGTTTCCATCGCCTTGTCCCCCTCCCTAATTCCCAATCCCTAATCCCTGACTACTAAAACTGCCGCAAAAACCGCAAGTCATTCCCGTAGAAATAACGAATGTCGCTCACGTTGTATTTCAACATCGCCGGACGTTCAACGCCGAAGCCGAAGGCGAAGCCGCTCCATTCGTCGGGATCGTAGCCGCCGTTCTTGAGTACGACGGGATGCACCATTCCCGCGCCGGCGATCTCCAACCAGCCGGTGTATTTGCACACCCGGCAGCCTTTGCCGCCGCAGAGGATGCAGTCCATATCCATCTCGATGCTCGGTTCGGTGAAGGGGAAGTATGAGCTACGCACGCGCATCTTGTGCCCTGGCCCGTAGAACATCGCCGCAAATTGGGTCAGCGTGCCGATGAGGTCGGTCATGGTGATGCGTTTCCCGACTGCCAGCCCTTCCACTTGATAGAATTGGTGCTCGCTGCGCGCGGTGATCTGCTCATAGCGGTAGCACTTCCCGGGCAGGATCACGCGGATCGGTTCGGGATAACGCTCACGCATGGCGCGCATCTGCCCCGGCGACGTGTGGGTGCGTAAGAGCAAGCGCGTCGGACTGTTATGGATTTGCTGCATCCAGAACGTGTCCCACATATCGCGCGCCGGATGGTACTCCGGGATGTTGAGCAGGTCGAAGTTGTAACTTTCCAGCTCCACATCCGGCGCGTCATAGACCTCGAATCCCATACGCGCGAAGATGGTGTAAATCTGGCGCAGCGTTTGGGTGGTCAGGTGCAGGTGTCCCAGAGGGACCGGGCGACCCGGCAGGGTCACATCTACCGCGCCGGCTTCCAGCTCGCGAGTCAACTCGGCTTGCTTGATGGCCTCGGCGCGCGCGGCATAGGCGGCTTCGAGTGCCTGTTTGATCTCGTTGACGCGCTTGCCGAACGCCGGGCGTTCTTCCGCCGGCAGTTGCCCGACCGAGCGCACCTGCAACGTGATCGCCCCTTTGCGCCCCAATGTGTCGGCGTACCAGGCTTCAAGGGCACTCGTATCTCCGGCGGCCTCCAGCGCGGCCTGAGCTGTTTGATAGGCTTGTTCCAGTGTTGCGAATAGGTTCATTGTCTCCTCCAGGTGAGAAATGGGTAATGAGTAACGAGTAATCGGTGGTTGGTAATCAGGGATTGCTGTGCTGTGGCCCTCATCACTGTTTACTCATTACTCGTTACCGATTCAAACAAAACGCTCCCGTCCCTTGCCAGGACGAGAGCGCGTGACTCCCGTGGTACCACCTCGCTTGCCCTGTAGGTACAGGGCCTCTTTTTTCCACAGCCATGATGAACGTGCACCTGGCGATGGATAGCCCTCATAACGCTGGGCATGCGGAGCCGCCTACTGGGGATGACCTGTTCAGCGGTCGGCTCAGGGGCGAACTTCGGCAGGTTTTCGCTGGACGGAACTTTCAGTCTATGGTTCCATCTCCCTGGCAGTTTGCGCCTGCTTACTTTTCCCCGTCACTGCCTTTATTTATTTAGGACAGACTACAGTAACCTTATTATCACCAGGAGGGCCAAATTGTCAAGCCTGCGATGGCTCTCGCGGTGTTCCCATACGTTCGGCCATCATACGGAGCTGCACGAAGCTGATTGGCTTAAGTAGGATGAGATCCGCCTCGCTGTGGAGCATATCGGCCATACCGGCGTCGGCCGTGGCCACAATGACACGGGTACGTTCAAGCCGTGTATCACCACGAATTTGCGTCAGCAACTGATCGCCGTCCACATGCGGGAGGTTGAGGTCCAGGACGACCACATCGGGACAGACTTCGTTGAGCCGTCGGCGGGCGACGGCGCCATCGTAGATGATTTCGGTTTGAAAGCTGGCGGCTTTGAGCGCCTCGGAGAAAATCGTCGCCAGATCCTCATCGTCCTCGATAATCAAAGCAAATTTTTTACTCATGGTGTACCTCTCCCTTAGCCTGGTTAGTGTTTTTTTGCGGTGGGACAATCGGAATCTTCACCGTGAACGTGCTGCCGGCCCCGAGTTCGCTGACGACGCTCACGCTCCCCCCCATAAGTGTAGCCAATTGCTTGACAATGGAAAGTCCCAGTCCAAAACCGGTATGTTCCCGCGTTGACGACGTATCGGCTTGCCAGAAAGGCTCGAAGATGGAGGTCTGCGCCTCTTTAGGAATGCCCGGTCCGGTATCAGTCACGTCAAAGGCCCAATAATCGGTATCAGGACAGTAAAAATGGATGCTAATGCCGCCTTTTTCGGTGAATTTCATTGCGTTATTGACGAGGTTGACGAGAATCTGATACAAGCGTCTGCGGTCGCCTTCCAAAACAGCCGGCACCGCGGGCGAGGCGTGAACCTTAAGGAACAGTTTCTTTGTTTCCACCAGTATGCGCATGGTAGATTCCAGATCGTCAACCAGGTCCTGGATGGTAAACGGCTCGATGTGCAAAGAAATCTGGCCGGCCTCGATGCGCGCCTGATCCAGCAAGTCATTGACGAGATCGAGCAGGCGTTTGTCGTTGGTGGCAATGCGCTCCAGAGCGGCGTCTTGCCTGGAGGTAATCATCCCGTAGTTGCCGCTGCGCATGATTTCGGTGAATCCCAGAATGGCGTTGAGCGGTGTGCGCAGCTCGTGGGAGACAATGGAGAGGAAGCGTGACTTGAGCCGATCCAGCTCCTGGAGTTTTTGGTAGGCGCGGGTCAGTTGTTCGTTGGCCTGTTGTAGTTCATGGGTGCGCTGCTCTACACGTGCCTCCAGTTCCACGTTGAACGCACGCACCTCGGCCAGCGCCCCTTCCAGGCTGCGCGTCGAGAGCCAGGCGACGAAGGCGATGGTGAAGAAGCCCAGGATGGTGGGGACGGGGGGCGCTCCTTGAGCATAATCCGGCAAAGTGAGCATAGCAATAATGCTTATTACAACACCGCATACGCCCGCCGCCACAAAACTGGCCCACGGCCGCAGGATAACGCTGGACATCAGGATGGGGATGGTGAAGAGGAACAGCGCACGGCCTTCGACGACCTGGCGGGGTGCATCGGCAAAGGCGAAGGCACCCGTTAGCAGTAACACAAACGCTGAACTAGCTATCCAGCCGGACCAACGGCGATTGATAAGAAAAATAATAAGTATGCTTGCTAGCAGCCCGAGAATAACAGGCACGAGTCTCTTTACATCTTCTAAGATAGCTAATCCCAGAAAGAAAGCAATTATAATACCAAATAATGTGAGTAATAGTAACGAGGCTGTTCCAAACAGGAGTATATTCAGCATTTGGCGACGGCGAATGTCTTCTGGATCTGTAGTAGAAACCGCTAATAGTTCAGCTAACATTTATAATATACTTTCTGCTAAAGTGAGAGCGCTTAAAATTGCAGATCGAACGACTAATTCTGGACAATATAGACATTTACCGATCCAGAGCGGGGGATAGGGAAGATCCAAATGGTGTATTAACCACTCTTGTCCTCGTTGAAGTACACTCTTATCAATGTAATTTTGGTGAGACCGCGACCAAAGTGTCAGAGCTTGCATACAATAAGCTGTTTCCTCAGCCGTGGGTGAATAATATCCCCAGGCCCCATCAGTGTCTTGGGTTGATAGAATCCAATCAATTGCCGAATTTGCCATTACAGAATCATAATTCATACATATTATTGCGGCATGGCTGGTTGTATAATATGGGGAAACATGCCACTTATCAAACCAAAAAGCTTCTTTTATTCTGGATTTGTTTAAAAAGAGCAATAGTTTCTTTACTGTCTCATGGGATGTCTTAAAATTAGCTCGTTGCAATGCGCCTAGAATGTGAATATTTGCACTAATAGAGGGGTTTGATTCTAGATCAAAGCAGCGGAAGTAAAAGGGCTTTTCATAAGAAAGGAGTGCCTCGGAGTCTACACAACGACCATAGTAGCTTAATACATCATAGACGATGCTAGTCTCGTCTCCATCCTTTGGAATGTAGTTTTGCGCAAAACCTGCTCCTATACCAGGCATCCAGCTTTGTTCTAGAAAGTCGAGATGAGTTTGGCAGAGATCTATTACTTCATTGTCTAGAAGATTTATGTTCCACTTTAAGTTCCATAATATCCATGCCGGTTCAAAAACATCAAATGGATATACATTAGGCGCGGTACCTGTGGAAGCGACTCTGTGCAGGTAATTCAAAGCTGCCAGATCACCCCGACGCACATACAAAGCATAGTAGGCCGTAGCCGAGGGGCTGTAACTGATAGAACCATCGTATTCTTGTAGATTATCTATATCCAGTAACTTTTTTCCATCACTGCCGGCCATTTCTGCAGAAAATGCCATCGTTACAGACCGATTGATCATGCCGTTAGGCAATAAAGCTAACTTGGCCGACCTGAGTGGGGCTAAGGATTTTAACACCTCTGTATTATCGTGATGGATGGCCCCCAAAGCCCGCGCCTCGTGAAGTAAAGTGGGGACAAGTAGCTCGAAGCCAATGGTTGCACCTGCCGGATCCTCTTGCAAATGCGGGGTCAGCATTTCCAGGGCGGCTTCTGCTGCCTCCAGGCGTTCGCGGTCGCTGCGTAGACCGCGCCTGGCCAGGGCGTTGATGGCCGCCAGGGTGCAAATCACGCGATCATGGTAGTAAAGCGGTTGTGCCGCGCCCCACGAACCGTCCGGCAATTGATGCTCCCGCAACCATTGCAACGCCAGTTCTCCAATCGGTTCGCCGATCTCTACCAGACGCGCTATCCAGGCGGTATCGTAGGCCGTGGGCATCATTTTCCCCGGTCCGGCCTCTTGAAGGAGTTTGACCCATTCTGCGTGTAAATCCATAGCTAATCAGGTTTTCCTGGACTTAAAAATATTTTCGGGAGGACTTGTTTTTGTATTTGACCGGCTGAAGCCGGTGTGCACATGTGCGCACCGGCTTCAGCCGGTTTTTTCCCCAGACACTCTCAATTTCACATTCATCCATGCCCACAAAGGTCTAGTACACGGGGGCGGAAATGACTTCCCCGTTAAATTCTTCTCCCATCGCTCAAAGGGGAACGCCAGTTCCCCGTGCGGTCTTCGACGCGCCCATTATGTCCGCCGCATAGCATCAGTGCTCGACATAACACCTCAAAACCGCAGATCTGACGATCCGCTTCAAGCCTCGCTAACCAACATGGAATTTTTGCCATGATGGACTAGACTACATTTGGAGACTGAATCTGAGCCTTAGGATACCAGACGCCTTTATACATTGTCCCGATACCCAGAATGTTTTCTGCATTCGTTTGGTAAAAGGCGCGCATTGCGGCCCAATCCGCCGGGGTCATTTCACTGTAATCGCTTTCTTCTTTGGGACGGGCGTACAGGTGGTCAAAAAGGATGGTGCGCAATTGTCGCGTATCCAGATATAACGAAGGGGCGACCGTGAAGTACAAGTCTTCGTTGCCCGTCGAAACCAGCGGCATATCGAAAGCGGTGAACTTATCAAACCCGATGAAAAAATCCACCGGCGTGACATACTCGCCATAGTAAGCTTCAACAATCTCGCGTTTGTTCGGCAAGCGACCATACGTCTGGTGAAACTGTGCGCCGATGGCCGCCACGGTTTCCGCCGCATCGTGAGCACACACGCCGAAGAAAAGCCGGTAGCGATTGTGTGAAGCCGTCCGTTGTTCAACGGCTTGAAAATCGCGGATAAAACCGGCGTAAGGCGTTCCTTCAAAGTAACGCCGGTAATCACCGTACACGCGCACCCGCACATCGTAAGCCGCATAGAAATCCAGGAAGTCTTGCCCCCGCGCGAACCAGGATAACCCATCGCGGATCAAGGCGTCGTACTCCTCTCCGCGTTCTAAAATATCCGGGCCGAAAACCGGCGTCAGCAAGGTATCTATGCCGTGGTCAAAAAACAATTTATAGACTTCGACATGGCAACGCCCGGCAATATCCAGATAGGCTCTGACAAAATTTTCGGCAACCGCTTCAGGATATTCCAGGATTAACCACCGCCGCGTTCCGTTGATCGGGAACACGCACACCTTCGGTCCGGCGGCGCGCACGATGCGCGCCACCTCCTCGGTGGGCAAGTTCAAAAAGGTCTCCAGGTCCATCTTCATGCTCCTGTGAGATGCCGGGCCGGCGCAGCGCGCCATAGACGCGCCAGCAAAACGGCGTACAGCATCAAAATGGTTGCCATAATCAAAGGGAAATAAATGGCCGGATCGGTAGCGACGTAAGGGCCGGGCAAGATAATGTCCATTCCGCCGAAGATAAGGCTGCCTACCCGCCAGGGGTCCAGCAAGGCATAGGGAAGAAATGCCAGGTGTATCCACATTTTTCCTACTTGTGAAGATGTTGTCCCTAACAAATAAGGATAAAGCGCGACCCCCAGACACAATTCCCACACCATATCCAGCCAGATAAAAGCACCTAAGTACAGAATAAATGCGAAATCAAGGCCCAGTTGTGGCTTCTGGTCGCCACGTTGATTGACCGGATAAAGAAGATGGCGCAAACAAACCACTCCCAGGGGAATCAAAAGCAGTATTTTAACCACGGTCGCCAGGTGTAATGTCTGCTGCGATACACCGAGTCGGTAAACGACGATTTGTTTGATAGAATGATTATATCCCAAAAATGCCTTGTCCGGCCCGCGCCAGGGAAAATCTCGACTGAGTCGCCCCAGGAAAGCCACATAATCGCGGTATTGCCCCCACCCGTAAGCCGGCCCGACGACCAGAATGGTCATGCCGGTGATGACAATATAAACAAGCACCGTCAGCGCCAGCAATTGAAAGAAAAAACGCCGTCGTCCGAGCAAGAGAGGCACGGCCGCGGCGAAAGTCCAATGGGGTTTGATCTGGAGGATGATCGAGAGCCACAAGAGCGACCATCCCAGGTGTTCTGTCAGAATGGCTTCGATCAACAATGTGGCCAATAAGGCCATGATGATATAGATATTCAGGTAGCCCAGATCCGTCCAAAAAGATGAAAAGAGCAACCACACCGGCAACACCCAGGCTAACATCCTAAGTGCGCGAGGAAGATTGAGGCGTTTGAAAATTCGTCCCCACATGATGTACATAATCCCATAGGCGATGATGTGCAACAGAGTATGGACTACCGACGCGCCTACAGGGGATAGCCACGAAAAAGGTACGAAGGCCAGAGCGAAGGAAGGGGCATAAGGATAGTGATCTTCAAGCCGCGCCAGTGAGCCTTTCAGATACAAGTCTTGCCTGGCGCGCAGATGTTTGGCCGCATTGAGATAAATCTGCAGATCGGCCGGCACCACCGGCCCTTCCACATCTACCCATGCCGGCACACCCCCCAGGATTTTGGCTTCGGGGAACAGCATCATCGCCAAAACCACCCCCTGCACCACCAACCGCAGCAAGGTATACACCGCCGCCGCGGTCAGCAACACGCGGTAGGTTCTGGAGCTGCGCCAGAGTTGCTTGATCTCGGAACCCATAGCTTACATCAACAACAGGTAACTGTAATCAATCGCGCTGATGAGCAGCGTCATAAACAAGGCCAGCAAGGCGGCGTTCAGCAAGGCCGTGCGCAACGGCTTGTCCTTCTGCTGCCGTAACGCACGCATTAACAAGGCGCCCACGAGGCCCAACGCCAGGCCGTGCAGGACTACGCCGATCCACGGGGCATTGCCCGCGGCTGCGCCTTGCGCCAGTGCCAACCCCACGCCCGTCAGCCCGCCGAAAAGGGCATCTATCTTCCGGTTGCTCCAGCGGCTTTCGGTGGCCAGGTAGGCGGCAAAGAGCACCTGCAAAATTCCAAAGGTCACAATGTTCACCACCGTGACCGCCCACGGCTCGTGGTAGCCGCTGATGAGCGGTTCGGTGTAGCGGATGAGCAACGAGCCTGCCACGGCGCTGACGAGGCTGCACAGTACCGCGTCACGACGTCGGCCTCTGGCCCACAGCCATACTGCCGCCACGAATAAGATCAGCACGGGCGCGTTCTGGACGAATTCCCAGAAGATGGCGTTGATGAATATCATCTCTATTCTCCCCGCAGGACCTGGACGATGGGAATCCGCGCTGCCCGCTTCCCCGGCAGATAGCTCCCCGCGACGCTGACGATGACCATCAGCACAGGGATCGCTGCAACGTATAAGCCATTCAGCGTTGTCTCCACTGCGCCGAATCCGTAAGTTTTCGAAAGCGCGGCCAATACGCTGTTAGTGAATCCCCATCCTAACGGCAACCCTGTCAAGGCCGCTAAAAATCCCAGGAAACCGGCCGCTGTGTTGACCATCAGCACAACCTGTCGGGGCGTGAAGCCGAGCGTCTTGAGCACACCGATCACGCGCAGCTTCTCCTGGACAGCTAACAGCGAGGTATTAAACACACTAACCAATGCTATACCTATTAGAATACCGGATAATGCAAAAAGTGCAAGTTGCAGGTAGACCACGACGCCAGGAATGGCCTGCCCGGCGAAGGTTAGATTCAGGTCGGATTCCGGTTTGGGTTCGATATAACGCTTTAACAGCGCCGTGTCGGTATGCGGCGCGAGCTTCAGGTAGTAGACGGCCGGGCTTTCCCCTGGCAACAATCGCGCCAGCGTGGAGAAATTCGCCATGGCCATCTGCCCGGTGTTGACCGGCTCTGTATACGCGCCGACGATGCGCCAGGTGACGGGGCGGTTGCGGCGGCCATCCACAATGACCGTCAACTCGTCGCCGACACGCAAGCCCAACCAATCTAACAATCCCTGCCCGGCCATCACCTCGTCGGTGTCTGGACGGATCAGCCGTCCTTCCAGGATTCTGAAGGGGAAGGAGGAAAGCTCGCCATCCACCGCGCGCACTTGAAAGCTCTCTCCCGTCGGCGTTTCGACGTCCACGCGGTATTCGCCGTAGAAGGCTGTCACGCCGGGCGCACGTTCCAGGAGATGGCGCACTTTGCTATCTGGCGTTATGCCGCGCGTGACGATGGCATCGTAGGCGATGCCCAACAGGTGCGGGTTGGCCTTGTAGGTTTCCAGCGTCTCGTTCAACGTCAACCCGAAGACGATGCCGACGACGCCGATCAACAGGTTCAGGCCGGTGCTCAACGAACGGAACGGCCGGGCAAAGACATCGCTTAAGCCCAACACAAAGGGGATCGAGAAGCCCAGGCGTGCCGCCAGCCGCGGCAGCCAGAATTCCTTCTTGGCCGGGGCCTCCGCGCCGGTGGCGATGGCTTTGACGATGTTGGCTTGCGCCGCCCGCCGCGCCGAGCGCCACGCAGCCGCTGCGATGATCGTCGGGATGATGCCCAGCACCAGCATAACGATCAGGGGGTTGAACGGCGGGCGGAAAGTGGTGCTCAACGCCGAGGCGACATTCCGCAGGGGCAGGGGCGAGAGCAGCAAACCGAGCACCAGACCGATGGGGCAGCCGATCAGCCCCAAGACCAGGTATTGCCCCAGGTAGAGCCAGAGGATTTGCGCTTTGGTGAAACCTACGGCCTTGAGGATGCCCACTTGCCGGAATTGCGACAGGACAAACGCGCTGATGCCGCTGACGATAACCAGCACCGTCGCCAGGATTGCGAACAGGCTGAAGGCGCCCAACAGGATGAAGTTGAGCCGCGCGCCGAAGTTGGCCGAACGCTTCACATCCCGCCAATCTGTGTGATTGCGCACGGCGTCGGGCTGGAGCAGTGCCTCGATCTGCGTCAGAACCTCGGTCACGGCTTCGGGGTCCGCCAGGCGCAGCCCCAGCGACCATTCCCAGGCGGTGGAATCGGGATACAGCTCCCGAAAGAGGCTTTGACTGACGTAGAGATAGGGTGGTTGGGTGTTGCGATAGGTGTCCCAGGTGGGGTTGTAGGCCAGTCCGATGACCGGCAAGCTGACTTTTTTGCCGTCTTGCCGGGTGACGCCGATGCTGTCGCCGACTGCCAGCCCGTACAGGTCCGCCAGGTCGCGGCTGGCAAGCACTTCAGCTTGCCGGGGAAGCAGGTAGCGGCCCGCTTGCACCAGCAGGCGGTTCACCCGCGGCGGTTGCAACGGCGTGTCGCGGATGCTCACCCAGACCCGCGTATCGCCGATTGACACCCGTGCTGTGACACTGTACTGGAGGCCGGTGCTGTCTGTCACTTCCGGCAGCGCTTCGAGGCGGGCGATGTCCCGGCGGGTGACTTTGGCGCGGTCGAAATACAACCACAGATGCGCGCCATTCAGCGTGGCAAAGGAACGGTCGTAGGGCGCGCTGAGGTTGAGCAGTGTTGCCAGCGCCAGGGTCAGCAACATCGTCGCCGAGACAATCGTCATCAGTGTCAGGAGCGAGATGAACGGCCTTCCGACGACATCAGCTTTGAGTTTCTGCCAGATGGCTAACATAGTGAATCAAGAATCAGCGAATGAGCGAATCAGCGAATGAGCGAATCAGCGAATGAGCGAATCCCCCAATCCCCAATCCCTACGTTTCGGTCAGGGTGATCATGAATTGGGCGATGCGCTGCACGTCCACGCCCGGCATTTCTTCGACCAGCCGCCCATCGCGGATGAAGATGACGTGCTTGGCTTGCGCGGCGGCCGACGCGTCGTGCGTCACCATCAAAATTGTCTGCCCCTGCGCGTTACATTCACGCAAGATGTGCAGCACTTCCTGCCCGCTTTTGCTGTCCAGGTTACCCGTAGGTTCGTCGGCCAGCAGGAGCGTGGGCTGGTTGATCAGCGCCCGTGCGATGGCAACCCGCTGCTGTTGTCCGCCCGAAAGTTCCCACGGATGTTTGCGCGCTTGATCCAGAATCCCCAGGCGTTCCATCAACGCATTGGCCCGCTGCCGCACGGCTTTGCGCTCTCGTCCGCTCTGTAACAGCGCCGGCAACTCGATGTTGGCCTGGACCGTCAGGTTGTCAATCAGATTGAAGAACTGGAAGATAAAGCCGATGTGCGTGCGGCGGAATTTTGCCAGCGCCGTTTCGTTCATGGCGCTCAGGACGGCGTCCCGGACTTCGATCCGTCCGGCGGAGGGGCGATCCAGCCCCCCCAGCAGGTGCAGCAGGGTGGATTTTCCACTGCCCGACGGTCCCATCACCGCGACAAAATCACCTTCGGCCAGCTCCAGCGAGACACCGCGCAAGGCGGTGAAGGCGACCGCGCCGGTTTTGTAGATTTTCTCGACGTTGACAAGCCTGACCAGCGCCGTCATACCTGCGTATAGCACGTGCGGGTGAAATAAGTCTTGAAGCCGGCGATGCGCAGGAAACGCTCGAAGGGCGCGCCGGCCGTCGTCTGCAACAGGGCGCGCCGGCAGCCCCAGGCATAAGCGTCGGCATAGACCTTGGCCGTCAGCCCGCTGAGCACTTTCAGCCCGCGCAGTCTGGAGATAATGCCTGCGCTTCCCACAATTGCCAGGTCTTCATGGCAGAGCAGAGTGCACACCCCTAGCGGTTGCCCGTCGAACGTCGCCACGTAGTGAAACATCCCCGGCAGACCGATGGAAGGCGTAAGCACCTCGGCCAGCGCTTCGGCGTACTCTTCCGGCATCCCAAAGGCTTTCAGGAAGACCTGTGCAAAGGTCGGCGCTTCGCTTTTGTCAATACTATGCACTTCCACGCGCGCGGGTACGGCCGATTGCACCAGGTCTTCCGGGCGTTCCAGGACCATCCAGGCTTCCTGTTCCTTTTGGCGGATGAAGCCCGCCTGCTCCAATTGGCGGGGCAAGTCTTCCGGCGTGCATGCCGGTGAAAGAAAGACCGTCGGTGGCAGTTCGCGTGAGGTGAAGTGTTCCATGATCTCGGCAATCAAATCCTGGGCCGTCTCGCGTGTGGCCCGCAACAGACAGGCGTGATTGACATCCGGTGTGGGGAAAATCTGACTGCTGGTGATGATCATATCATCCCGCAGGATCAACTCCACGCCCGGCGTTGCGGCAACCATCGGTTGCATCGCCACATAGTTTTGCCGTTCGAGAGCCGCCATTGCTTCAACCGTCACTTTTGTCATACCACATCTCCTTGTTCCAATTCTGCGGTGGCGCGGTCAAAGACCGGCCACAGCGAGAGATCTTCAGTGGCGCAGGCCGTACAAGAGTGGTTAAAGTATTATTGCCGAGAGGCTACCAACCGCCCATATCCTGCGAGGACCGACGCCACGATGGTACAGCTCAACAACATAGTATCTGCGGTGTGGCGCGTAAGCCCATCGGCAACGAACAATCCCATGCTCAACAGCGCAGCCATGACCGGCAAGCGTTCCGGCAGCGTCGTGGAGGGTGCGGCGCGCGGCGCGAACGTTGCCATTGCGGGAGGCCAGAGCGCATACACCGCCGCCGCGCCGGTTCCCACGTCCGACAACGACCAGAACCATCCGGCCAGCAGCGACGATGCCTCGAACACCTCCGAACGCACTCTGAAGTTGATCCAGTTTGCCAGGGTATAGGCGACTAGGGCGAGCATGAGTCCATGTAGGGTGACTCGCATGCGGGGATCGGCGGTATACGTTAGCGCTACCCAGGTCACATACAGCAGCGCGATGTCCATAATCGGGTATAACGCGCCGCCGAAGAAGAACAGCACGGGCTGCGCAATGGCCGCCATAACCGGTCGGAAAAGCGCCACCCAAATCACCGCCGTCGCCGCCGCCAGGAGCGCGCCGTAGGCCGCCCAACCGGCTTGCTGGGCGCGGCGGGGGTGACGCCAGAACGCCCCAAATAGCAGCCCGTAGCGGGCGATGTAAAAGGCATCAATCAAACTGAAAACGGCCAAAGTCTTGCCGGTCACATAGTCGTGGATGCCCCAGGCGACGTTGCCGGCAATGCCCAGCGTCCAGGCCCAGGCCAGCAGCCGCCAAAAAGTACGGGCGTCGGCCGCAGAATGATATGCTGCCCACCATAGCACGCCGGCCACAAGGAGGGAGACGAGAAAAGCCGCGACAAAGCCCAACATCTTATTTTACTGGAGCCTCCTTCGTGCCGGATTTGCCCCGGAAAGGATAGCGCAGGAAGATGAAGAAAGCCGCCAGGAGCATCACGCCGCCGACCACGCCGATGAGGCGCACGCCGAGCGGGCCATGGGGATCGCTGTGGCTGCGTCCCAACAACAACAGCAACGGCAGAAACGCCGCCACCACGCCGTTGATGACCTGATCCAGCAGGCCCCACATCGCGTAATACAGTCCCTCGCGGCGTTGCCCGGTCAACATGGCGTCGTGGTCGGCGATCTCGGCGCCGAAGGCCATCGGCAGCATGGTGACACCGGACAGCGCGGCGGCTTGCAGCGTCACCCAGGCAATTCCCTGCGCCATCAAAGGCAACGGCAGCCAATCGCCGATGAGCATCAGGCCGGGCAGCACAATGGCTGACGCCAGCAGCGAACCGGCGAACACCTTCCACTTGCCTACGCGTCCTGCCAGCCATGTGACCAGAGGATAGCAGAGCAGCGAACCCAGGATCGCGGGGACGTAAAACCACAACATATCGCCCTCGCTCAGCAGACAGATCTCGGTGACGATGTAGGGGAGCGCCGATTGCACCAGTGAGGTCAACCCCCAATAGAACAGACCTGCCGCCGTCATCACGACGAAGGCGCGGTTTTGCAGCAACGATTTGACAATCGCGCGCAGGTTGCGGCGCGGCAACGCGCCTTCCGCCGACGTTTGCCAGCGCTCCGGGCGTTCGCGCAACACCAGGAAGGGCAAGTAGAGCAACGGAAGCGCCGCGAACGCGTAGATAAGCATCGCGCCAACGTATCCCCGCCGTTCAATGAGCATCCCCGCCGCGCCGCTGAAGATCATCCCCAACAGCATAAAGCTGGAGGCCCAGGCAGACATCCGCACGCGATGCCGATCGGTCAGGGCAAGTTCCGGCAGCAGGGCGGTGTAGGGAATCTGATTTGTCGTATACGCCAGGTTGTACAGCACCAGCACTATTCCCAGGTACACGAGATTCCACGCCGAGAGGGTGCGCAACGGCGGCGTCCACAGCAGGACGAAGAGCGCGAGCATCGGCAGGCCGGAGGCGAACATCAGCGGCAGGCGGCGGCCCCAGCGTGTGCGCAGGTTATCCGATAGGTGCCCGATGAACGGTGACAGGACGGCGTTGAGCGCGCGCGTTCCCAGCACGACCACTCCGTACCATGCCGCCGGTACAAGGGCATTTCTTTCTCCCGCCGGCGGCAGATAGAAGTAGAGCAGCCAACTGCCGAGAATGCTCCACAGCATAGCACTGGCCAGCGTGATCAGCGCGTAAGTCACGTCTATTTTCAAGGATGGTTGTGGCGTGTCGGTTGCCGTGGTTGTGGACATGGTTGTTCCTCAGATAAATCGTTTGGACGTTGGAAAGTTAGCACGTTTGAACGTTGCTTTGTCCAGGGACACAACCTGATTATAACCAATTTGTGGGATAAATACAAAAGGCTGGCTACGGCGGGGTGCATTTCAGGATGGGGGCAGTTTTTTGCGTTTTCCCCTCTCACCCCCTGCCTCCGCTCTCCCCACCTGCGGGGAGAGCGGAGGGATTTCTCAAAGGGGGATTTTGCGCGGCGAAGCCGCGCAAAATCCCCCTCTATTTACCTTTTCCCCCAAGTTGAAATGTCCCCCTACGGCGAATATGCCTCTTTCGCGAGGTCTTGACGTGCCCTCACGGACGGGTATAATCCCGCCAGAGGTGAGATGACAAACTGGCGTACGACCGTTCAAGACCTGTTGGAAAGTAGCCCGCTGCGACCGCTGCTGTTTAGCCGACGTCGCTGGCTGTTGATCGCTATCGCCGTGTTGCTGATGGCGGCATTGAGCATCGGCGGCGGCTGGCTGATTGCGGAACTGGGTGCGTTGCCGGTGCTCATCCTGCTGGTAGCCCTGGGTCTGTTTGTCTGGATTCTGCGGGACATCGAAATCGCCTATGCCGGGGTGATCGGCGTCATCACCCTGCTGCCTTTTGCCTCGCTGCCCTTCAGCATCGGCTTCAAACCGACGTTCCTGGACCTTGCCCTGGGCGGACTGTTCTTTGTCTGGCTGCTGCCCTATCTCCTGGGCGAAGAGCAACGTTTCGACGCCACACCGCTGGGCGCGCTGGTGCTTGTGTTTGCGTTTCTGGCTATCGGCACCTTTATCGCCGGTTTAGGCCACGCCGCGTTGACGGTCACTTTGGTCCGCCGTTTTGCGGAGACGCTGTTGAGCATCGCCCTCTTCTATCTTGTCGTCAACACGGTGCGCGACGCCGGACGGCTGGGGCGGTTGATGCGTTGGTTGATTCTAGGGGCGACGGCCGCCGCGGCCTTGGGGATCATCCTGTACTTTTTGCCGGATTTGTTGACGGTGCGCATCCTCTCCGCGTTAGGACGGCTCGGCTACCCTACCGGCGTGGGCGTGCTCCGTTACATCCGTGATGACCCTTCCTTGATGCAGCGCGCTACATCTACCTCCGTTGACCCAAATGTGCTCGGCAGCCTCCTGAATTTGGCCCTGGTGATGACGGTTCCCCAACTCTTTGCCAGACGGCCGTTGTTGCCGCGCTGGATGCTCATCGTCTGTCTTGGCTTGATGGGGATATGCCTGGGCTTGACCATTTCGCGCGGTTCGATGGCGGCGGCGGTTTTGGCCGTTTTGGCGATCAGCGTCCTGCGTTATCGTAAACTGTTGCCCTGGTTCGCGGCGGCGCTGCTCCTGGTGCTGGTCCTCCCCTGGACACAGGCGTATCTCCAGCATTTTATCGAGGGGCTTCAACTTCAAGATTTGTCTATGAAGATGCGCCTGGGAGAATACAAGGATGCGTTCATCCTTATCCGCCGTTATCCCTTGCTGGGCGTAGGATTTGCCGGCGCGCCGGACATTGACATTTACACCGCCGTCGCCAGCGTCTACCTGACCATTGCCGAGCGGATGGGACTGATCGGCCTGACGGTTTTCCTGGTGATCGCCGGCGTGCTGCTCGCGCGTTTCTGGCGCTGGCGCAAAGTCGCCGAGACGTTGCCGGAACTGGAGCCCCTGTGGTATGGGATTCACGCAGCCATTATCGGCGGCTTGATTGCCGGGTTATCGGATCACTACTTCTTCAGCCTGGATTTCCACCATTCGGTGACGCTGTTCTGGTTGATCGTGGGGCTGGCGACCGCCTCGGTACAAATTGCCCGTTCATCTGTGAGTGGTAATCAGTAACCGGTAATTCGGTAACTGGTAATCGGTGGCTCGTAATTCGTAATTCGCCATTCACCATTCCCCATTCACCACTCGCCATTTGCTCCTCCTTGCCCTTTCCTCAGGGTAGAGTATACTGGGGATAATCGAAACTAAAATCAAACGTCTCAGGAGGCCCTCGATGAAACTTTCTTGCTTGCAGGAAAATCTGGCTAAGGGATTGAGCATTGTCGGTCGAGCGGTGCCTTCCCGAACAACGATGCCTATTCTGGGAAACATCCTTCTGGCTACCGATCACGGGCAGCTCAAACTGGCGGCCACCAATCTGGAGCTGAGTGTGGTGCATTGGGTCGGGGCGCGGGTCGAAACCGACGGCGCGTTGACCGTGCCGGCGCGCAACTTTATTGATCTGGTGAACTCGCTGCCGCCCGATCAGGTAGACCTGGAGATGGACGCGGCCACGTTGTCGCTGGCATTGAACTGCGGCACGGTGAAGGCCACCTTTCGCGGCATCTCTGCCGAAGAGTTCCCGGTAGTACCTGAGCCTGAACAGGGAGATGGCTTCGCCGTCGAGGCCGCCGAATTGCGCAAAGGCCTGACGCAGGTCACTTTTGCGGCTTCTACTGATGAAAGCCACCCGGTCCTTACCGGCGTCCTGGCCGAATTCGAGGGCAGCACGCTCACGTTGGCCGCAGCCGATGGGTTCCGGCTCTCCATGCGCCAGATTCCGCTGATCCATCCGGTGCCGGCAGCGTTCAGCGTAATCATCCCCGCCCGGGCGCTCTCTGAGCTATCGCGCATCCTGGGGGGCCAGGAAGAACCGGTGAACATCTCGACGACACACCCACACAACCAGGTGCTGTTCAAACTCACCGATACGGTCTTGAATTCGCAGTTGGTGGATGGCAATTTCCCAGATGTGCGGCGCATCATTCCATCCGCATATCGGACGCGGGTGGTGTTGGGGCGTGAAGAAATCCTGCAGGCATGCAAGCGCGCTGCCATCTTTGCGCGCGATGTTGCCAACATCGTCACCTTAAAGATTGAAGCGGGCGAAGTCGTCGTATCGGCGGACTCCGCCGAATCGGGGCAAGGCTCCACGCGCTTGATGGCGAACGTCGAGGGCGATGGGCTGGAGATCGCGTTTAACGTGCGCTTCCTGGTGGATGTCTTCTCGGCGTTGGACACGCCGCAGGTGGCGCTGGAACTCAACGCCTCCACCAATCCCGGCGTCGTGCGGGCCGTGGGCGACGAAGCCTTCATCCACGTCGTCATGCCGATGCTCCTGGGGCGGCGTTAAGGATTGAGGGCACTGATTTGTAGTATGATTGGCGCGCCGGCCAACGGCGGGAACGGCGTGGCGCGTGGGATAGGGCGGCTAAACTTTTGAGACGTTGTGGAGAAAATCGAATAATTATGGTATCTGAACTTGCCGCGGCGGCATTGTACCGCGCTTGTGATCCACAGAATTTCGCTTTCACGACGACCGCTGAGTTGCCATACACGCCGATGATTATCGGCCAGGAACGGGCCGTGGAAGCGATTCATTTTGGCCTGGACATTCAAAGTCCGGGCTTCAATGTGTTTGTCATGGGGCCGACCGGCACAGGGCGGCGCTCGATCTTGAGCCGCATCGTGCACGAGCAGGCGGCGCAGGCGCCGACGCCCAGGGATTGGGTGTACGTCAACCATTTTGCCGATCCGGCGACGCCCAGGGCCATCAGCCTGCCGCCGGGACGGGGCAGCGAATTGCGCGCCGATATGGAACGCTTCAGCAGTGGCCTGATGGATCGGCTGCTGCAAGCCTTCGACACCGACCAGTACGCGGCGGCGCGCGAGGCGTTGGAACAACAATTCCGTGAAACCCAGCAAAGCGAACTGGTGGCCGTAGACAACGCCTGTCGTGAGCGGGGGTTTGCGCTGGTACGTTCGCCTTCTGGCCTCTACATCTCGCCGGTGCGCGATGGCGAGCTGTTGACCCCGGAGGCGTTCAGCCAGTTGCAGGTCGGCGACCGCGCTTCCATCGAACAAAATTTGAATCAACTGGAAGATATGCTGGCCAGCGCCATGCGCCGCTGGCGCGAACTGGAACGGCGCACCCAGGCCGAAATCGAACACCTGGATCGTGAAGTGGCAAATTTCACCGTCAGCCCGCTGGTGCAGGAACTGCGCGAAAAATATGCGGACGAGGCGGAAGTCCAGGAGTATCTCGATGAAGTCCTGCGCGACATCGTAGATAACGTGGACATTTTCCGCAGCGCCGGCGAGGGGGACGCCGAAGACGACAACAGCGGCTCCCTGCTTGATATCCCCTTGAATCAGCGTTACCGGGTCAACCTGTTGGTGGATAACGTCCAGCTCCAGGGTGCGCCGGTCGTCATCGAGGATGTGCCCACGTATGACAAACTCTTCGGGCGGATCGAGTACGACATCCGCCGTGGCGCGACGATTACCGACTACACGTTGATCCGCCCCGGCGCGCTGCACCGTGCCAACGGTGGGTATCTCATCCTGGACGCCGAGGCGTTGATGGACGAACCTTACGTGTGGGCCGGACTGAAGCGCGCCTTATTCGGCGGTCTGATCCGCATCGAGTCGCCCGATGGACAGCAGTTGGTGCGCAGCGTTACCCCCATCCCTGAACCGATTCCGTTGCAGGTGAAGGTCATCCTGCGCGGCTCGCCGTACATCTATTATGCTTTGTATGCCTATGATGAGGATTTCGCCAAACTGTTCAAGGTGCTGGCCGATTTTGACGCAGAAATGGACCGCACGCCGGAGTCGGAGTACACCTACATTCAATTTGTGCGCGCGTTGTGTGAGGACGAAAACCTGTTGCCGTTCACGCGCGAGGCCGTAGCCCGGGTCATCGAATACGGCGCACGGCTTGCCGAGTGTCAGGACCGGCTGAGTACCCAGTTTGGGTTGATTGCCGATCTGGTGCGCGAGGCCGCGTACTGGGCCAAAAAACAGCATCACCCGGCCGTACAGCATAGCGACGTTCTGGAATCGCTGCGCCAGCAAAAACGCCGGGTCAGTTTGAGCGAAGAGTATACTCTGCGCGCTATCGCCGAAGGTCGCCACGTGATTGTCACATCCGGCGCGAGCGTCGGCCAGATCAACGGCTTGACGGTGGTGACGTTGGGCGGCTACACCTACGGCATCCCCAGCCGCATCACGGCGCGCGCGTATGTCGGACGCGGCAATGTGCTGGACATCCAACGTGAAGTCCAGTTAAGCGGGCCGATTCACGGCAAAGGACTGCTGACGCTGGTGGGCTATTTCGGCGGACAGTACGGGATTGACGGTTCGCTTTCGATGGAAGCCAGCCTCAGCTTCGAGCAGACCTACGAAGACATTGACGGCGACAGCGCCTCGTGCGCCGAGCTGTATGTACTCATCTCGGCCGTGGCGCAAGTTCCCCTGCGGCAAGACCTGGCAGTGACCGGCGCGGTGGATCAGCATGGCCTGGTGTTGCCCATCGGCAAGGTCAACGAAAAAATCGAAGGGTTCTTTGATGTTTGTCAGCGCCGCGGGTTGACCGGAACACAGGGAGTGCTCATCCCGGCGCGCAATGTGAAGGATTTGATGTTGCGTGAGGATGTGGTCGCGGCGGTGCAGGCCGGGCAGTTCCACGTCTACGCTGTAGAGACGGTAGATGAAGGGCTGAGCTTGCTGACCGGTCTACCGGCCGGTGTGCGCGACGAGACCGGGCAATTCACCGAGGGATCCGTGCATGCCAGAGTCGCAGCGCGGCTCAAGCAATTCGCCGAGCGTGCCAAACCCGAAAAGGACAGTGATGACGACCCGCCGGATGAGACCGAACCGGAAGAGTGCAGATCAACTTCAGGGGATTTCGCTGTGGCTGGTCTCTGACTGTGCCACTGTAGAGCCGGCGTGGTCTGGAGACCGGCCTGACTTTTCGTAGTTTAATTGATGTTTGAACGTTCCAACGTTCAAACGCTTAAATGCTCAAACGTTTTTTCAGGGAGGGTTGATCATGAATCTGTTACAGAATCCCGGTTTTGAAGGCAATTGGTGGCGTAAAACACACACGGGACAAGAATTCGGCGAGATTTTCGTCCCTGAAAAGTGGGTGGCTTTCTGGAAAGAAGGGGGACCGGTGCCGCATGATCCCGGCAATCCCATCGGCTACGGTCGCCCGGAAATCCACGTCATCAACCGTGAGCCGCCCTTCTTAAATCCGCTGCGCATCAAAGATGGCAATCGCGCCGTGAAACTCTTTACCTTCTTTCGCATCCACGATGGCGGCTTCTACCAGCGCGTTGAAGGCATCACGCCGGGGGCACGCTTGCGGGGTACGGGGTGGGCGCATGCCTGGTCGAGCGGACAAGATAACCCCAATGTGAGCGATGGTGCCGGGGCCGGGCCGTATTTCATCCGCGCCGCCGATTACGACAAAGTGGATGGCGTGCGCAATTTCACCTTCAGTGTGGGCATTGACCCTACCGGCGGTACCGATCCCTGGGGGAGCACGGTCGTGTGGGGCGATGGGGCGCACATCTACAACGGTTACGCACAAATTCCACCGGTCGAGGTCACCGCGCAGGGGACAGCGGTGACGTTCTTTGTGCGCAGCTCGGTTTTGTGGCCGTTCAAGCACTGTGATGCGTATTTCGATGAGATGGAACTGACCGTAGTGGCAGGGGGCGGTGAACCGGTCACCCTCACGCTGTCCACAACGGAGCCGTTGCAAGGCGAGCCATTCGAGGTCACGGCTTCGGGCGGCCCAACGCCGGAGCAGATGACGCTGCACTTTGAAGGCGGCGAAGTGTTCCAGGGGCCGGTCGCACGGGTAGGGAACACGAACCGCTGGCGCTGTGTCGCCGTGACCCCTGGCACATACAGTGCTAAAGTTTCTGTCGGCGGCGCAGTCTTGAAAACGGCCGCGTTCACGGTCAAGGAACGCCCGGTCTCCGGCGGTGGAGCGACGCCCGGCTTCGTCCCGCCGCGCGAGAACTATGCCCGGACCTATCTGCTGCTTCCGCCCGGCGCCGGCGATGAGTGGCTGCGGGCGGTACTCGACAGTGGCGTGTGGAACAAATATCACTGGACGATTGGGGGCAGCGCCGACGATGCCGGCGTCGGTCCGACCACCCGTAAAGTGATCAGCGTCAATCCGCAGAACTGGCCCGGCGACCTGCGCGCCTTCTTTGATCGCTACTATGCCGGCATAGATTATGTCGCTATTGTGGCGCGAACCCCTGAAGACCTGCGGCGTGCACTGAGCACGATGTGACCGCTGCTCTATGGATGTCTGAAGCCCCGCATACTGCGGGGCTTCAGAATATTTCAAGTTCTGGGGGAGCGGCTCAGTCTTCTCTTATTTCCACACCCTTGAGTGTGTAATAGAAAGCCAGCGATTCATTCATCCCGTCCTTGATCCGGCGTTGTATCTGATCCATAACGTCAACAAACAACACCTCCGTATCCCCTTTGGGCGCGATGATACCGAGTCGTGGTTTGTTGCCGGTCGTGTTCAGTCCCCATTCTCCACCGAAGCGGCGGCGAAAAGTTTCACCCAGGAATGTGCCCCAGGCCATGATGATCTCTTGAGACGGGCGTGGGAACTGTTTTAAGTGGCGGTCAATCCACTCATCGAGCAGTTGCAGTCCGACCACGTTGTACTCCACCTCGGTCTCAGCAAAACGACTGAGGCCCAGGCGCGCCCGTTCCGCCAGGTCGGCGAGCTGGCGGGCTTGTGGCGTCGGCAGCAATTGCAGGGGATTCTGGCTCATCTCAACCTCTGCATTTCATTATAGCACAACTCATATAGGACAACAAACCGCTTCTTGCAATTAAACAAAAGAGCTTTCATATTTTCAGCCTTTTGTTATAATCCAGAGTATCTATTTCACCGCTTCGCTGATTCTTTAATTCGCTGATTCTTTAATTCGCTGATTCTTTAATTCGCTGATTCTTTGCTTCGCTGATTCTTTGATTCTTTACTCTTACGGAGCCTTTTATGGAACTCACCTGGTATGGTTTGGGCTGTTTTCGCATTATCGAACGCGGGTACCCGGCTGTGGTGATGGATCCCTTCAACGAAGAGGAAACCGGCCTGGTTTTGCCGCGTAGTCGTTCCGAGATCGTCACATCGAGTGTGCTGCTGGACGAACCGCAGCAGGCGCGCTGGAAGGGGTTGCGCGGCGTCTCACGCACCCTGGCCGGGCCCGGCGAATATGAGATCGGCGGGGTCTTCATCACCGGCGTCGCCACCTTCCGTGACCGTAAACACGGCGCAGAAGCAGGGCAGAATATCGCGTATGCGGTGAATGTGAACGGCGTGGTGGTCTGTCACCTCGGCGAGATTGGCCATACGCCCTCGCAGGCGCAAGTGGAAGCCTTGGGATCGGTCAATGTGCTCTTGATCCCTGTGGGTGTGCCGGGGGGCCTGACGCCCGCAATGGCCTCTGAGATCGTGAGCCTCATCGAACCGGACATTGTTGTGCCGATGAACTATCACACTCCCGGATTGCGTCTTAAACGCAATCCGGTGGATCGCTTCTTGAAAGAAATGGGGGTGACCTGGGGCGACGCACAGCCAAGCCTGAAGGTCCTCTCGGCCGGCGTCGAAGCCGAAGAGACCCAGGTCGTGTTGTTGCAACCCCAACAAGGATAAAATGTCAACGGATTTCCTAACGTTCAGACGTTCCAACGCTTTTCAAGGGGGTAAGTATGGAGAAACAAGGACGGTTGTTGATTGTCGGCGTGATCGCAGTCGTGGTCATTGTCGGCTTTTTCCTGGCGCTGCGCTGGCCTTTCTCGTCGGCGAAGAAAGCGGCCGAGGTGAACATGGACGCCGTCAAGGCACAGATGGATGCCGGTGAGTATGCGGCGGCGCGCGATGCTTTGCAACAGGCTGTGGCGGCGAACCCGACCAATGCTGAGGCGCATTTCTTGTTAGGATTGGCATACTTCAATCTGGAAGATTACCCTAAAGCGCGTGAATCTTTTATGAAAGCCCTGGAATTAGAACCCGCGCGCGCGGCGGCCGTCCATCACAATCTGGGCGCACTGGCCTATCAAACCGGCGATATGGAGACGGCCGTTAAAGAATTTAAGGCTGCGTTGGAAGCCGACCCGGATGATCCCGACAGCCACTATCAACTGGGGGCGACCTACCTGCAAATCGCCAGTGCGACGGCAGACATGACGTATCTGACACAAGCCGAGGCCGAATTTCAGAAGGTGCTGGCGCTCTCGCCCGGAAAACCCGAAGCCCTGGTGGGACTGGGAACCCTTTACATGAACCAGAACAAGGTCTCTGAGGCCGTGACCGTGTTGAAACAGGCACTGGAGGCCAATCCCCAGATGCGCGAGGCATTGTTTGCGCTGGGCCTGGCCTATTACGCCCAAGGCGAAACGGCGTTGGCGAAAGAAACTCTCCAAAAATTCCTGGATACACAGCCCCCGGAGCGTTGGGCCAAAGAGGCGCAGGACATCCTGACGCAGTTAGGGCAATGATCGGACCGGCTTTGTTGATTTTGGGGGCATTTCAACGTGGGGATCTCGCTGTGGGATCTTGCTGTGACCGGTCTCTGAGCGCGCCACAGCAGGGCTAAACGGGCGCGGTCAAGAGAGCAATCCCCAATTATTTGTCCTATACCTCGTTGGAATGGTCATTTAGCCAGGGTGGTCATTTAGCTTTTTTGATGGTATACTACATATATGATGGAGCCATGTTTATCGTCATAACATATTCCTCTCGCCATTCGCCGATTCTTTGATTCGCCGATTCGCCGATTCTTAGATTCGCTGATTCTTAGATTCGCTGATTCTTTGATATTCACAGAGGAGGTTATCATGGTAGGAAAAGTCCAATTGTCCCCTGTTGTGCTCCACAAGCGTTTGTGGTATGGTTTCGGCGCGGCCTGTATTGGCCTGGTTGCGCTGTTACTCTTGTTGTCTTTCAGCAAAAATGCTGGATTGGCGGCGCCGCTTGCACCGACGGCCATCACCATCACTAAAAGCAGCACCACTTCGATTATCGGGACCAACAACACGGCTTCACAGGCCGTGGCCGGCGAGCTGGTCACGGTGACGGTGGTGTATACCATCTCTGCCGGTGAATCGCTTTACAACGTCTCACCGCGCGTCCTGTTGCAAGATGGCTTGATGCCCTACGCCTCTGATCCTGCCTGGATCACGATGACGACCGGGACGATGGCAAATTTGCGCATCATTGAGCCGCAAGCGGCGCGCAACGGCGCGATTGTGGTCTTCCCCTACCAGGGCGACATCACCGGACCCCGGGTGCTTACGATGACCGTGTACGCCCGCCGTCCGCAATACTTATATGTGACCTCTGGTGAAATCGGACACAATACAAACCTGCGTGTCCAGGCCGTGTTGCGCTGGTGTGTGGATGCGGCTTGCAGTAGCCAGAGTTTCTCTAATGAAGATACGACGGCTGCTCAAATTACGGCCATTCGTCCGGCTCTGGCGACGACAATCACACCCGTATACCTGGATGCGGACGGCATCGGTGTGGGCGGCGGACAGGCGCGTTTCACCTTCAACACCACCAACACTGCCGGACGTCCTACCACCTATGATGTGGTTTTCACGGCGACGCTCGGTTCAGGGTTGACCTATGTGGCTTCCAGCGGCGATAACGACGCCGGTCCGGGGACAGTCAGTGTCGTGGGGGGAGTCACCTACATTGTCTGGAATGTGCCTGTGGGGCTGGCAGGCGGTGCGAGCTGGCGCGCCATAGTAACGGCGACGCTCCCCACAACCTTCACGGTCGGTCAGGGATTTACCGCCGGTTACGCCGGGCTGTATGAGACCTTTGCGGGACCAATGCTTGATGAAGGTAAGTATACCCTGGCTGCGACTCAGCAAACGTTATATCCCCCCGCCCTTACCGTTGTCAAAACCTCGGTTCCCGGCGGCGGCGCGGTAACGATGGGCGACCGGGTGACCTACACGGTGGTTTTCAAACAGGGAGCCAATACGCTGTTGCGGGCGCCGCAAATCGTGGACACCCAGCCGCTGGGTTTCCACTACATCTCCGGTACGCTCGAGGTGCAAAATGCCACCGTGACCTCGGTAGGCACCTCCCAGGGTACCACCGAAGGGACTGGGGCTGCCTTACGCCACTACGAGAATTTGACCTGGACGATGAGCGACCTGCCGCCGGTATCCACAACCCGCGTGGTCACGGCGACCTATGTGGCGTTGAATACGGGTCTGGACTATAACAACTTACCGGTATATACCCTGGCGGCCGATCTGAAAGCCTCCAAGCCGACCATCAGCGGCACTAAGACCGGGGCCGTGCTCTCCTGGACGCCGCCGGCCGGTTCGACGTACAGCAGTGCTACGCGCGCCAACGCCGGCGCCCTGGGCGTGATTCAGCCGTTTATGGGCGATAATTTCAGTACGGTGCGCACGGATGCTGGCGCACGGGAAGTGGGCCAGGACCTCCAGTTTTCGACGCGCTTCCGCAACAACGGGTATAGCGCCGCCGGCATTCCGGCGATCCCGGCGTATGAGTTGCAGATTTGCGACACGTTGCCTGCGGGGCTTGTCTTCCAGACCGATAACGGCTGTTTCCTCACCGGGACTTCAAATACCTGCTCATTCTCCTACACACCACCGTCGGTTGGCGCCACGGGCGCAATTTGTTGGTCGGTGCCGGCGTTGGAAAAACGCGCCGACACGAACACCTACGAATTCCGTTACGCAGTGCGGGTGACAGATGCAGCTTATCCCGGCGTGTACGGCAACCTGGCGTTCGTCAAAACCTATAGCAGCAAAGCCGGAACGGTGGAGGGCGAGCGTGTCTATGCGGATATCCCGACGGCGCTGGCCTCGGCGACTTGTGGTGCGAACTGCTATACCATCCTGGGGCTGAACGCCTCAAAGACAACCGCCCGGAGTCGTGTGGCGCCGGGCGATCTGATCACCTACGTTTTGGCGTATACTGATACCAGCGCCGCCAATCTTTATACCGGTTTGGTGGTTGTGGATACTTATGATTCGCTGCTCACGTTTGTCTCTGCGAACCCGGCGCCGAGCAATCACAATGTCGGCGCGCGGCAACTGACGTGGAATCTGGGAGCTTTGCCGGATAATACCAGCGACCGAATCACGTTGGTAATGCGGGTAGCCGCAACGGTCGCCGGACGCTATATGATAACCAACACGATGATGCTGGACAGCGACCAGACCGCGCCGCGCACCTGGATCAAAACGACCCCGATTGAAGTCGCTACTTTGCATCTCAGCATGAGCGGCCCGGCGCGCACGCACGCGGGCGAGGACATTGTCTATACGGTAGTTTACTCCAACACCGGTTCCTGGAACAACGCGCCGGTTACGTTGACGTTGACCTATGGCAACTACGTCACTTTTGTCAGCGCCTCAAGGACGCCGGTGGATGCAGAAAAGCGGGTATTTGTGGACAATGTCCCGAACGACGGCAGCAACCGCACCTTGACGGTAAACCTGCGGGTGCAGGCGCCGTTGCCGTACACGCTGGCCGGCCCGCTGATGGCTTCGGCCCTGCTTGAGAGTCCCGGCGCAGCCACGCAGTCGGCCAATATCTCTATGCTCCTGGATCGGCCCATCCTCACACTGGAGAAAATCGGGCCGGCGGTAGCGCCTGGTCAAGGAAACATCATACCTTACGAAATCCGCATTCGCAACTCCGGCACCTACACTGCGACTTCGGCGGTCATCACCGATACCTGGAGCGCCCATTTGACGTATAACGCCACGGCAAACTCGGCTTTCGGATGGACGTTGTCGGGAAGCGGGACCTATGCCACGCAGGCACTGCCGCCATTGGCGCCTGGCGCGGTGGTGAGCCGCTCATTCTATGCCAATGTCGGGGCCATGGCCACATACTACACCAATACGGTGGATTTGACCACGTATCAAACCACGCGCCAGACGGATACCGAATGGACGTGGCAGGTGACGATTGCGTCGTCCAAGTCGGCGATGCCGGTGCCGGCGTTCCCCGGTCGCGTGTTGACATATACGATCTATTATACCAACACCGGCGGCGCGATGCTTAATGCCCTGATCACCGATACCTTGCCTGCGGCTTTCACCTATCAGGGACAATCAACGGAGCATGCCGGCGGATGTCAGGATCCCTGGACGTTCACCCCGCCGTCCGCTGGCAATCAAGTCGTCTGGTCATGTAATGCTCTACAGGCTGCTGCGAGTGGGTATTTCCAAATCTGGGGAGTGGTAGATGTCAACGCCGAAGGTACAAACCTGGAGAACCGGACGACGACCTCGGCCGACAATACCCCGGTGCGTCCCATTGAGAAACCGTTACTGACGCGCGTGGCGCGTCCGTGGCTGCGGGTAGACAAGACGGCCGCGCCGACCCATCCGGTGGCGCCGGGGGATCGGGTCACCTACACGTTGACCTATGAGAACTACGGCACAGACACAGCCTACGGCGTAATCATCAAGGATCAACTGCCCCCGCAAATGGATTTTATAAGCTGCTCCGGTGCGGATAGTTGCGCCGAGTCAGGCGGTGTCGTGACCTGGAACCTCGCGGAGTTGCCGGTCAGCACGATAGGCACGGTGCAGTTTGTGGCGCAAGTCAAGGCCGGCACGGCGGGACAGACGGCAATCAATGAGGACTACACGATTGAATGTAGCCTGTTGTCCATTGCCGAAACCCAAACAGGGGATGCCGTCTCTACGGTCATTCTCGAACCGCATGTGAGCGTGACCAAGACGGCGACGCCAACTCTGGTAACTGTGCCGAACGCGCCGATTACTTACACCATTGCGTATGTTAATGATGGCGGCGGAACATTGACCAATGTGGTGCTCACCGACGAATTGGCGATCAAAACCCAATTCTCTTCAGCGTCACCGGGATGCCAGGGGCCAGAAAGCGGCGTCGGCGGCGTGGTCAACTGTGCCCTGGGTACCCTGGCGCAAGGGCAGTCCGGTGAGGTGCAGATCGTTGTCCTGGCTGCTACGGAAGGCTTGATCACAAACACGGCCGTCATTGACAGCGATCAGACGTCGCCGCTGGAAACAACCCCACCAACCCAGGTTTACTTTTCAACCGGTGGTTGTATTCCGCCCTACAATGTGGATTTCACGGTTTCTCCGAATCCTCTGGCCGGTAAAGTTATCACATTTACCGGCGTGGCTCTGGGTGATACACCGTTGTCTTACGAGTGGACCTTTGGCGATAGTTCTACCGGCAGTGGTCAAATCGTGCAACACACATACGCAGTATCCAATACTTACACTGTCAGGTTGACCGTCTGGAATACATGTAACCCCGCCGGCGTCAATGTGCAAAAGTCGGTCTTTGTACCGGGCGCGGCGGAGATTACGTGGACGCCAACGAGCTTCGCCAAGTCGGCAGAGGCCGGTTCGACGACAAGCCTCACGGACACCTTGAGGGTCGGGAATGTGGGGGCTAAGGCATTGCTTTGGAGCGTGGAAGTCTCGCCGACGACGGCGACGTGGCTGAAGGTGTCCACAGGCGGCGGGATGCCGTCTGGCTCGCTGACCGGCCTGAGCACTGCGCCGGACGCGCAGACGCTTGTGACCGTGCACTTCGATCCGACCGGCCTGGCAGTGGGCACCTACAACGCAGTGCTGCACATCGTAAGCAACGATCCAGACGCCAGTGACGCGGTCGTGGATATCCCGGTCACATTCACGATCACCGGCGCACCGGTGCTGGCGTGGACGCCGACGAGCTTCTCGAAGTCCGCGGAAGCTGGTTCAACGACGAGCCTCACAGATACCTTGAAGGTGAACAATAACGGCAACGTGGTCTTGCAGTGGAGTGTGGAAGTCTCGCCGACGACGGCGACGTGGCTGAAGGTGTCCACAGGCGGCGGGACGCCGTCTGGCTCACTGACCGGCCTGAGCACTGCGCCGGACGCGCAGACGCTTGTGACCGTACACTTCGATCCGACCGGCCTGGCAGTGGGCACCTACAACGCAGTGTTGCACATCACGAGCGATGACCCGGCCCATGCCGTCGTGGATATCCCGGTCACATTCACGATCACCGGCGCACCGGTGCTGGCATGGATGCCGGAGAGCTTCTCGAACTCCGCCGAAGTCGGTTCGACGACGAGCCTCACAGATACCTTGAAGGTGAACAATAACGGCAACGTGGTCTTGCTTTGGAGCGTGGAAGTCTCGCCGACGACGGCGACGTGGCTGAAGGTGTCCACAGGCGGCGGGACGCCGTCTGGCTCACTGACCGGCCTGAGCACTGCGCCGGGCGCGCAGACGCTTGTGACCGTACACTTCGATCCGACCGGCCTGGCAGTGGGCACCTACAACGCAGTGTTGCATATCACGAGCGATGACCTGGCCCATGCCGTCGTGAATATCCCGGCTACGTTTACGGTTGTGCGGACCAAATACTTCATCTTCTTGCCTCTAGTGCTCAGAAACCAATGAGCGTAACCTACGGGGGCATGCGTCAGTGAAACGCATGCCCCCATTTCCCAACGAGGATATGCCGATGAATGAGCCGGTTAAGCTGGTGATGACCTGGGACATCAAACAGGGCCAGGAGAAGCAGTACTTCGCGTTCATCCAGGAGTTTGCTATGGTTTTGCAGCAGGCCGGATTTCAGTTGAGCGATGCCTGGTACACGTTGTACGGCGCATGGCCGCAGATCAGTATGGGCTTTGTGAGCGAGGACCTGCGCTCTGTCGAAAGTTTCTTAGCCTCAGAGTTGTGGTTGAATACCAAACACCGCCTGTTGGCTTACATCCAGGGGTATCGGCAGAAGGTTGTGCCGGCGCGCGGTGGGTTTCAGATTTAATTGCCGACGGGCGGCTTGAACTCCGCACTCAGCGCGACGAAATACTGGTCTTTGTGCCACACGTATCGGCGACGGAAGCGAAATAGGCAAGTGCAGCATAGCCTCGGGCTACTCAAATACTACTGCCCCTCAGAATGTTCTGAGGGGCAGTCATATTTATTGGTAGTCTCCAGGGGGAAACAAGCAGTCGGGGCATGCGGATTTGAACCGCAGACCTCACGGACCCGAACCGTGCGCGCTACCAAACTGCGCTATGCCCCGAGTGCTCGACATTATACCGCACTTTGAACTTTTGACAAGCTCCGCCTTCTTGCTTCTTGCCCTAGGGCTATCGCATTTGGAAAACTTTGTCCCGTCGTGCTGTCTGTTGTGCCGCTAAAGCGGCGTTTTTAGGGGGATTTTTGTGGCGGGGCGAAGCCCCGCCACAAAAATCCCCCTTTCCCCGGCCTTTAGGCCGTATTCAGTTGCCGGAAGCGGCCAAATGCGATAGCCCTATCTTGCCCTTTTTCCCGATGCTGCTATGATAGCCACATTTGTAGCCGGAGGTGACGACGTGACACTGTGGCAAGCCATACTTTTGGGCATCTTACAAGGCGCAACTGAATTCCTGCCGGTGAGCAGCTCGGGGCATCTGGTCATCATCCCCTATCTGCTCCAGTGGCCCGATCCCGGTCTGACGCTGGACGCCCTTCTGCACCTGGGGACGCTGGTGGCAATTGTGGCCTATTTCTGGAAAGACCTGTGGCATCTGCTACAGGCCGCGCTGTGCAGTCTGCGTCTGCGCACGCTTGACGATCCCGATGCGCGGCTGGCCTGGGCGCTGGTCATAGCCTCGGTTCCGGGGGCACTCATCGGATTTTTGTTCGAGGAGCAGTTTGAGCAGTTGTTCGGCATGCCCAAAGCTGCGGCGGGATTTTTGCTGGTGACCGCCGCGCTGTTGCTGCTGGCGGAGTATTTCTCCAGGCGTGAGTTGTCACTGCAAGTGATGTCCTGGTGGCATGCTGTGTTAATCGGCCTGGCGCAAGCCCTGGCCATTGCGCCAGGCTTGAGTCGTTCTGGCGCAACGATTGCCACTGGGCTTTTCCTGGGCTATCGGCGTGAAGAGGCGACCCGCTTCAGCTTCCTGCTTGCAGTGCCCATCGTAGCGGGCAGTGGGCTGTACCAATTGTTGAAGGTTTTTCGCGCCGGCCTGGGAACAATCCAGACGTCGGTCGTCGTTGCCGGTCTCCTTGCCGCAACCATCAGCGGCTATCTGGCGATTGCCGGATTGTTGGTGTTGGTGCGCCGCCGCAGCCTGTGGGGATTTGCCGTCTACTGCGCCGCGCTGGGCGTCCTGGTGTTGACCGGAGTGCTGGGGTGAACCGTTGGTCTGTAGCGTGGCTGATGTTGCTAGGCCTGGTGACGGGATGCATGGCCCCGGCGGCGCTTGTCCCTACGCCGACGCCGCTGCCCCCACCGGTCACGCCGCAGCTTGTGCAGATCGCCTGCCCCGAAAATCTGGCCCCGTTGATGATGGCGCTCGCTTCGGCGTATCAGCGTGAAGAACCGGCGGTACAACTTGTGGTGGTGGAACGCGCGGACATCCTGGCCTATCAGGCGTTGGTCAACGGCGATGTTGAGATCGCGGCGCTGACCTGGATCCCCACATCTCTCTCCGAGCAGACCTGGCGAGTTCCTTTTGCGCGGGATGGACTGGCGGTGGTGGTGAACACCCGCAATGGGTTACCGGGTTTGACATTGGATCAGGTACGGCAACTTTTCCGTGGGCGGATCGAGGACTGGGAACCGTGGGGCGGACTGCCGGGCGCACCCCAGGTCATCAGCCGTGAAGAAGCCTCCGGCGATTTTCTCTTTTTCCAGGCGCAGGTAATGCGCGATGCGCGCGTTGCCTTGACAGCGTTGCTTGCGCCCACCAGCGCCGCCATGCGCGAGAGCGTCGGCAGCGATGCTCTCGCGGTCGGCTACCTTTCGACGGCATGGCTGGACGGGAACGTGCGCGCCCTGACGATTGAGGGCATTCCGCCGGCGAACGAGGCCATCGCTGCCGGACTGTATCCCCTCTCCCGCGAGCTGCAATTTGTGACCCTGGGGGAACCGCAAGGCGCCGCCCGCGATTTCATCCAATGGACGCTCGGCCCACAAGGCCAAAACATCGTCACGGCCCAACGCTTCATCCCCTTGCCGGAGTCGTCCTTAGTCGAATAGTTCAGATAGTCCTTAGTCGAATAGTCAGATAGTCCTTAGTCGAATAGTCAGATAGTCCTTAGTCAGCCCTTTCCCCCTGCCCCTTGCCCCTTTTATTCCGCACCGTTAAAGAACCGGTAAACGAGTTGCCCGATAGTCGCAAAAGTCGGTGCGCTCTCGTTCCACACCAGCCACTCCGGTTGATACAAATACACTACCAGTACCAGATCGGTCTGCGGGCCGTACAGCAACGCGATAGCGGCGTGCGTCTTATTGGCCCAGCCATGTTTATGCGCAACGCGCGTACTGGCCGGCAGCGCCGCACTTAACAGCGGATTGACCGGATTGCGTTCCAGGCTATCGAGCAGTGCCTGACATTCTGCAGCGGTGATCTGCTGGGGGTAAACCGCGCGCAGGAAACCTCCATCCTTCGTCCCATAATATAACCCTTCCATCAACAAACCCATTTCCAGCGGTGTGGTTTGCAACAGGGGATCGGGGCGGGTGCGGTTATCTGAACTTGAGGCCGCAGCGATGTCCGGCGGGACGGTTGCGCCGGTGATGTCGTAGGGCGCAGCGATGAAAGTGTGGTGCAACCCCAATCCCCACAGCATATCGGTCACGCGCAACGCGCCGCTATAGGGGTCGCCCGCCCCAATTTGAGTCAGCAGCGCATTGGCGACCGTGTTGTCGCTCTCGGCGAACAATGCATCCATTTGCGCACGGGTGCTGGTATCTGATGTCGTGTCAAGCATTGCATACAGGCTGAGGGCAATGGCAATCTTCAGCCCGCCGACGCCTGAAAAGACGACCTCGCAATTGTAACAAAATTCTTGCCCCTTGCGCAGTCCTTTGGCGAAGATACCCGCCACACCGTCAAAATCGCGCAGGGCCGCATCCAGGGCCTGCCGCAGGATGATGAAGGAGGCTTCCGGCGCCGGTTCGACGTTCACCACCAGATGCACTTCACGCTGCTCCGGCGCGGCCGCCAGGATCGCTTTGATGAGCAAGGGCAATGAGGCTTGAATATCCAGGGTTGTGCCATCTTGTGGAGGACGGAAAGTTCCGGCCTCCGGCAGAAGCACAGCATTTTGTGGGGGCCGGTCATACTTCTGGGCCGTGCGTGCCAGAAAAGCATCCACGCGCTCGCGGGAATAGGTGACGACGGCTGTCACTTCCTGAGCTTCTGGCGCATTGTGCCGGAGTTGCTCCATCAAGTAGGTAAGAAACCCCCGGATGCCGCTGCGCGCAACAAGCACTTTATCAAGGTTCTGCGCTGTAGTTACCTCGTCGAGTTGCAGTTCCACCATCTCCGGCAGCAGGAGCGGCGTGAGCTTACCGGCGTAATAGACCGTGATCGGTCGGGTGTATGCCAGCGCAATCGCATTGAGTGCCTGCTCGCGGGTCATGCCGCCCATCGGCAGTCCGTTGATGGTCAGCCCCGGCGGCAGCATCGTCTGGCTCGATTTCCAGTTCGTATACGCCCACGCCCCTCCCAGGATGAACACGGTCAGCAGGAAGAAAATCGGCCAGGCAATTCTGAAACGTCCTTGTCTCAAGTCAACCTCATAGAGTAACAACGTACTATATGATTAGGCGTTACGCCGCTCGCCATTTTCTGACAGGATTAACAGGATTTTCAGGATTAAAGAAGGCTTTGTAGGAGCCTTTTCATCCTGTCAATCCTGTCCAAAGAAACGAACTGCGTAACTACTGTATATATATTGAGACAGTATAGTGGGGTTAGCAGAAGCGTCAAATTTCGAGGGGGTACATTTCAGGACGGGGGCGATTGATCGATGCGGCGACCGGACGCGGCTCAGGCCGGTCTCCAGACCGTGCCTGCGCAGCGACTGATCCCGCAGTGGCACGGTCAGAGACCGGCCACAGCAAGATTTGCCCCGAAGTTGAAATGTACCCATTTCGAGGCATAGTTCACTCGACCTGCGCCTCCGCGCCATTGAAGATAGACTCAGCATCCCGATTTTGTACAAATATGTGGAACATGTATACTGTAGGGTTTGCAGGAAAGTCATATATCACCAGTTAGAGGAGAACCTATGTCAAACTCTAAAAGTGCCCTGGCAATCGCTGCCGTTGTATTGGGCGGCGGTCTGAAAAAAGTCGAAGTCTTGGGACAGAGCCGGTACGAACCTGAAGAGCAGGCTAAAGCGCGACTGGATCAAGCCTATGACCTCTTTATAGACGGTAAAGTTAATTATATCGTTTCGACAGGAAAATATTCCATTGCAGCGACGGTTGACCCCAACGTGACCGGCCCGTTTACGGAAGCCGAGGTGGGGAAACAGTACCTTATTGCCAAGGCACAAACTCAAGGCGGTGCCGCCGCGGCGCAGCGGATCGCGGCGAGGATTCTTTGCGAAGACCGGTCCATTGATACGATCAGCAATGCCTGGTATGCCAAAAAGCTGTGTCTCGAACCGCACGGCATCACGTCATGTATCCTCGTGACTTCGGACTATCACATGGAACGCGCCAGGATCATTTTCGAGTGGGTTTTAGGCCCCCGCTACACCATCACGTGTGTGGAAGCCCCATCGCCACTCTATGGTGAGGAAAGAACACACCGGGAGCAATTCGAGAAAATGCTGACCGATTACGTCAAGACACGTTGGATCGCCAGCATCGCTCCCGGTGACGATGAAGCTCTACAGCGATTCATGGAAACCGAACACCGACAGATGTTTTCCGGCATTCCTCTATCCCAACCTGCTGCCTAGCTTTCAATCTGTAGCCATTTTCCCGCGGCGTGCAGATACGGTCACCCTGTTGATCAGGATAGATATATCCCCTTGACGCTTCGTCTACTGGCCTGAGGTACAGGTTCAAATTCGTTCTGGCGGGCAATCCTTTTTTCCCGCATTTCATTTATAATCGGATGTAATGGGTTGTGGGTGGGGGGTGATATATAATTCTAACCTGAATCCCTACAACTCTTAACTCGCAACTCGCAGGTGGAGGGGATTCGATGAGCACGGTTACCGTTTCGCATGTCAGTAAATCTTTCGGCGCGGTGAAAGCTGTACAGGACGTTTCTTTCGAGGTCTATCCGGGCGAGGTGTTTGGTCTGCTGGGACCGAACGGCGCCGGCAAGACGACGACGATCCGCATGATGTTGGATATTTTTCGGCCCGACAGCGGCGCGATCAGCATCTTCGACGGCGAGCTGACCGAAGATAAGAAAAACCGCATCGGCTATATGCCGGAAGAGCGTGGATTGTACAAAGACTTAAAGTTGGAACCGACGCTGATCTTCCTGGCCACGCTCAAGGGCCTTGACGAGACTACGGCGCGCGCACGGCTAGGTCCGTGGCTGGAACGCTTCGAGCTGACCGACTTCCGGCAGCAGAAAATTCAAAATCTCAGCAAAGGTATGCAGCAGAAGGCCCAGCTCATTGCCACGCTGCTCCACGATCCCGATTTGCTGGTGGTGGATGAGCCATTCTCTGGACTGGACCCGGTGAACACGCGGTTGGTAAAGGACATCATCGAGGAGCTGCGTCAACAGGGCAAGACGATCATCATGTCGGCCCACCAGATGCATCAGGTGGAGGCGTTGTGTAACCGCATCGTGCTCATCAATCACGGGCGCACCGTCCTTTACGGCGAAGTGAGCAAGATCAAACGCGACTTTGCCGGCAACGCGCTCACCATCGAGGGGCAGGGGGATTTTAACGGCCTACCCGGGGTGTTGGAAGCCCGCCATCATAACGGCACGTGGAATCTGACGCTGGATGTGGGTGTGGATTCGCAGGACGTGCTGCGGGCGATTATGCGCCGGGATAACATCAAGCTGGAGCGTTTTGAAATCGCCGAACCTTCGTTGGAGGATATCTTCGTTACCGTCGTGCAGCGCGCCAGAGAAGATACGGAGGCGACGTATGCGTAAGTTCTGGCTCATCGCCAAACACGAGTACCTGAAAATTGTCCGGCAGAAGTCGTTCTTGGTCGGCACGCTCGGCATGCCGGTGTTGATCGTCCTGGTCATGGCGGTTGCCATTCTGGTAGCCGTGGGGCAGCGTGGGAAACTGCCAGTGGGCTACGTGGATCACACGGGTCTCTTGAGTGAATCCATCACCCTACCTACCCCCAAAAGGGGCGTACCGCCGGTTGCTATGCGCGCCTTCAGTGATGAAGCTGCCGCGCAGACCGCGCTGGAAGCCAATGTCATCCAGGCGTACTACGTCGTACCCGCCGACTACGTGCAATCCGGGCGTGTGCAGCTCTTCTTCCTCAGCAAGCGCCCCGGCGAACGTGTCCAGGAAGACTTCGCGGATTTCCTGCGGGCCAATCTGCTGGCCGCGTATCCCACCGACGTGCAACGGCGTTTGCTGGAAGGCTCCGCGGTGACGTTCCGTTCCATAGATGGCGGACGGGAACTGCAAAGCGACAACATGCTCGGATTCATCGTGCCGTTTGTGGCCGCGTTCTTCTTCGTCTTTGCAGTGATGAATTCAAGCGGTTATATGCTTCAGGCAGTGACCGATGAAAAGGAGAATCGCACCATCGAAGTCCTCGCCACATCCGTCCGTCCTGAAGAATTGATCGGCGGTAAGGCGCTGGGGCTGATGAGTGTGGGGCTGACGCAATTGGGCCTCTGGGTGCTCACCAGCGTCGGTGCGCTGTTGATCGCCGCGCCCTTCGTGCCGGAGGTGCAAGGTTTGCGCATGCCGTGGTCGTTGCTGGGCATTACGGCGCTCTTTTTCCTGCCGGCCTACGCGCTGATCGCCGGATTAATGACCGCCATAGGAGGTATGGCGACCGATCTGCGTCAGGGGCAACAGATTGCAGGTCTGCTCAACCTTTTCTTCACGCTGCCCTTTTTCTTCCTGGCGTTAATTATGGTTAAACCCAACAGCCCGCTGATCATCGCTTTGACGTTGTTCCCGACAACGGCCTTCGTCACCATCACCATGCGCTGGGCCATAACGACGGTGCCGCTATGGCAACTGGGGGTGAGCTGGGTGCTGTTGGTCACAGCGGCGGTGATCAGTGTGTGGCTTGCAGCGCGCATTTTCCGCCTGGGGATGTTACAGTACGGACAATCGCTGAAGGTCAAAACGATCATCGCGGCGCTGCGCAGCGACAACCGTTCGCCAGTGCAACGGTTATAAATGAGGTGCTACCATGCGCAATGTGCTGATTGTCATCAAACATGAGATTCGCAGTACCTTGGGAAAGCCTTCCTTCTGGCTGACCACCTTTCTGTTGCCGGCTGTCATCATGGTCTTCAGCTTCGGCTCACAATTTCTCAGCCGTAGAGCATTCGAGACTGAAGAAGATGTATTATCCAGCGGCGCCGAAGGCGGGGCCTGGACCATCGGTTACGTGGATTATGCCCATCTGATCCAAACGCTGCCTCCCGACGTCCCACCGACGCTCGTGCAGGCGTTCCCCGATGAAAACGCCGCCCATGCCGCTCTGACCGCCGGTCAACTGCGCGAATATTACATCATCCCGGCAGATTATGTGGCGACCGGCAAACTCACGGCGGTGGAGAAGGAATTTGCGCCGCTGGGGGGCATCAGTACGGCCGATATCTTCTCTTACATCGTGCATTACAATTTGATTGGGGATGCGCCATTAGCCAGACGGATTTCCGATCCGCTTTATAGCGTGGAAACGACAGCCGTGGCCGCGCCGGACTCCAATGCCGGGGAAGACTATGGGACCCGTTTCATCGTGGGCTACGGTGTGCTCTTCATCTTCTTTTTCGTGCTGACGATGAGCAGTAGCTTTATGTTGCAAAGCGTCTCGCGGGAAAAAGAGAATCGCACGGTGGAAGTGTTACTGGTCAGCCTGCGCCCGCGTGAGTTAATGTTGGGGAAGGTGTTGGGGCTGGGGCTTGTGGCCTTGCTCCAAATGCTGGTTTGGCTTGGTGGCAGCTATTTGACGTTGAATCGTGGCGGCTCGGCCCTGGCGACGCTCGGCGTCGCCGTCAGCAGCCTGGTCCTGCCCAAGGGGTTCTTTGTGTGGGGACTGCTCTATTTTGTGCTTGGCTACATTCTGTACGCTTCGATTCTGGGCGCAATCGGCGCGCTGGCGCCGAGCGCCCGCGAGACGGGGCAATTTACCTTCCTCGCCATGCTGCCGCTGATGCTTCCCTTGTGGTTCAACAGCATCTTTGTCGAAGCGCCCAACGATACCCTGGCAGTCATTCTAAGCCTCATTCCCCTGACCGCGCCGACCGCGATGCTGCCGCGGCTGGCCGCGGGCGGCGTACCGCTCTGGCAACCGCTGGCCGGTCTGGCCGGTCTGGCCGTGACGACGTATCTGTTTGTCCTCATCGCAGCGCGCTTCTTCCGCGCCGATACGCTGCTCTCCAGCGCGAGCATGAGCTGGGCGCGGGTGAAGGAGGAGTTCAAGAAGGGGAATGTTCAGTAATCGGTAACTGGTGATTGGTAACTGGTAATTGGGTGATCACTTATATCCTCCCAATTACCGATTACTGATTACCGATTACTGATGAGTCTACTGAAAAAAACTAAAGATCTCACCGCAGAGTCGCAGAGGGCGCAAAGATTTTTATGTAGGATTCAATAAAATTAAGTCTTTCGCGTTTCATTACTAATTTTATTGATATAAACTTGAATTTTTCTCGGCGTTCTTTGCGTCTCTGCGGTGAATTAGACTTTTTTCAGGAGAGTCACTGATGACTCGCTACTTCAAAATATAATACGTCCCCCGTTTCTCCCCGATCTTGATGAGTATGCCGCGGTCCACAAGATCGGCGAGGTCCAGGCGCAGGGTTTCAGCAGTCACATCGGGGCAGAGCGCCTGGTAGTCGCGGTTGGTGATGCGGTCATGCTGCTGTAGAAAGGCTAACGCCTTCGCCTGCCGTTCGTTCATCGTCAGATCGGTGCCGGCTGGCAAGAGCACCGGCTGACGCTGTTGGGTGCTCTCAAAAACGACGGTAAACGAATAATCCGTGGGGCGGAACTGTGGCGGTGGATGGCCCGCGTTCACCATATCTTGAATCATGAGGTCCACTCCCAGTCCCAACTCCTCAATGTACCCCCACTGATACAACCCGTTGACAATGCGCGGGTTGCGCGAGAAGTGCTCATCTACGATGTTATCCAATGTGATGTAGCCGGGCAAGCCGCCGGGGCTGGAAATTTCCAGCCGATTGCTGAACATGCGTACCTCGATGGCCCGGCCACGCAAGCGATAGTCGCGGTGCGCTACCGCATTGACCAACGCCTCGCGGATAGCGGTTGGTGGATACAGCCATTGTTCTTTGCGCTCCAAACCGCGCACCACTGCGCCCAGGCGGATCTCAGCTTGCAAAGTATCCCACGCCTGCCGGATGATATGCGCCAGTGGGCCGTCGAACTCTACGCGCCGCCCGTACCCCGGCTCGCCGCTCTCTTTGTGCACATACACACCGTCAAATCGCACGAACGTCAAGCCGCTACGCGGTATGAACATTTGTGGTTTTCTCCCAAACAATAACATGCCGGCTACGGTTGGCCGACCGCCGGGGAGCAACCACCCCATCTCCAATAACATATCATCCATGGGCCGGCTCAACGGGCGGCCCTGGCGTTTTTCCCACATCTCGGCAAATTCGCGCAGCGTTTCAGGATCGAGGTCCTCGCGCGTTGCGCCGGGAACCGGCTCGGCTTCGTATTCGCCGGCGGAACGGCTGGCGGCAAGCTGCTGCAACTGCTCACCGCTCAGCGGACGGTTCTCCATGCCGGTACGGATGAGTACCCGGCCATCGTGCAGGGTATGCAGCTCGGCGCTGCGCTGCACACGTCCCACAAAGACGAACGCCCCGCCGACTTCCACCTGCTCCCATGCGATAGGAACCGGGGGACGGCAAAGCCTTTCAGCTTGCTGCACGGTCTCGCCGAACTCTTCAGGATAGACATCGCCGCTCGGGGTGCCATCCTCGTCAACACCGACGTAGACCGTCCCACCATCAGCATTGGCAAACGCGGTGAGCGTCTCGGCCAGCGATAGCGCATCTGCCGTCGGTAACAAAGCCATCAACTGACTGGGGTGAGGTCGAAACGCATCATGCATAGGGAGTCCCCCTTTTAGGAAAATACCCCGCCAGGTGATAGAGCGGCGGGGCATTTTCTCTTCTATGACGGCTCAACGTGGGCGCCGATTATCCCTTCTTATAAATCAGGAAATAGTACCCCACATAGAGAAGTGCCGCAACTACGGCAACGATCAGCGTAATGGGCAAAGCCGCCTTGATCGCCATCCAGATCGTGCCGGTGAGCGGCCTGATCCACACATAGACATAAGCCGTCACCGCCGCGAAGACGATCAACACACTTGCAAAGAGCCAATACGCCAACAAACGGAGCTTCTTTTGCTTGTCTTCTGCCATATTCCCTCCCTAAATACAACACCACTCATGAAGTTTTAGATATTCCGGCCGGCAAACCCCAACGGGTTTTACCTAACAGGCAATCAAAACATACGGTCATGGCCTCGGGGCTCCGGATTCGACATGGAATCGCACTGCTGTGCGTTCCTTGCCCTCAATGGAAATCTCCGAAAACGAAGGGATGCAGTAGATGTAAATGTTGTCTAGCTCAAGGTACCCCCGTGCGATGGCAATCGCTTTAACGGCCTGGTTCACGGCCCCCGCGCCGATCGCTTGTACATCCACATGTCCTTGCTCACGGATGACGCCGGCGATGGCACCGGCCACGGATGTAGAACGAGAGGTCGTGGCGACCTTGATCACATTCATAGCATGGCCTCCCCGGTCAGGCTACATCCACCAAGGGCGGAACTTGTCCGCTCATGCCCAATTCACAATTAAATTATAGTGATTTTTTTCTGAAATTGCAAGTCACCTTAAAGAGCCTACCCTTCCAACACTGCACGGATTTCACCCACAGCCCACGTCAGTACATCTTCAGGGATGATGAGTGGCGGCGCAAAGCGAATGACGGTGTGATGCGTTTCCAGCATTAGCAGACCGCGCTCTTTCAACAACTTGCAGAACCGTCGCGCGCTGCCCACCTCCTCTTTGAGCGCGATGCCGATGAGCAGTCCCTTGCCGCGTACTTCCGCGACATAAGGGCTGCGCATAGCCCGCAGTTCACGCATAGCATACGCCCCTAATTCGCAGGCGCGTTCCGGCAACCGCTCCTCGATGATCACCCGGAGCGCCTCGCGCGCTACCGCCGCCCCCAGCGGATTTCCTCCAAAAGTGGAACCGTGCATCCCCGGCCCGAACAATTCCATGATCTCCTGCCGGCCGAGGGTGGCGGAAACCGGCATCATACCGCCGGATAGGGCCTTGCCCATGACGAGTAAATCCGGCCGTACCCCTTCCCATTCACAAGCGAAAAGTTTCCCCGTGCGGCCCAAACCGGTCTGAATTTCATCGGCTATGAGCAGGACGTTATGACGATCACAGATTTCCCGCACCGCATGCAGATATCCCGTCGGCGGAACGATGACGCCGCCCTCTCCCTGGATCGGTTCAACCAGGAAGCCTACGGTATGCGGCGTAATAGCGGCCTCAAGCGCAGCGGCGTCGCCGAAGGGAACTGCCCTGAATCCCGGCGTCAGAGGCCCAAAACCATGCTTGTACAACGGCGTCGTTGAGAGTGAGATAACGGTAATGGTGCGCCCATGAAAGTTATGATCGCAGACCAGAATCTCGGCCTGCTCATCGGGGACGCCCTTGACCCGATACCCCCACAGCCGTGCGGCTTTGAGAGCCGCTTCAACCGCTTCGGCGCCGGAATTCATGACAATCACCCGTGGATAACCGGTCAACTCGCACAATTCTTTGACCAGCAGGGGAAACTGATTGTTATAGAACGCGCGCGAGGTGAGGGTCACACGCTGCGCTTGCTCGATTAAGGCCTGGACGATGCGTGGGTGACGGTGTCCCTGGTTGAGTGCAGAATAGCCGCTCAGGCAGTCGAGATACCGTTTTCCCTCGACATCCCAGACCCATACCCCTTCACCGCGGGCAATCACCACTTCCAGGGGATTGTAGGTGTTCGTGGCATAACGTTTTTCCAGTTCGATATAATCCTCAGTATGCATGGTTGTCGCTCCTCCTAAAGACTGCTTGAACGTCAGCACGTTCCACCGCAGCATGTGTGTTCATCGTAACATGCCCATAAACAGGGTCAAGTGATGCTTATCCGTTTGCTGTCGGGTAAATGGCAGACCCGCATCACACAGTCATTTGCAAGACACCGGATGATTTGCCGTGAACTTCAAATGGACTATACTAACTCTGAATTCAGCCAGGAGTCGCGATGATGTCTACGGGATTTTGGAGCGATCAGCCGCCGGTAAGCGCTGCAGAGGATTATTTTGGTTTTCAGGACTATGCAGAGGCGTTAGGACAGGCGATCCTTACCTGTAGTACCCCCTTGACCATCGGTATTTTTGGACCACGCGGTGCCGGCAAGACGAGCCTGCTGCGTTTGATGTGGTTGTACCTGGCGGAACAGCGCGCGCTTGAGACGCGCCGGCCCTACGGCATCTGGTTCGATGCGCGCTGTGACCCCGCCGCCACAGCGCCGTGGCGGCGTTTGTTGCTGCAAGTGCTCGCCGAACTTAAGCAAGCGGCGCTCACTCCCGCCGATATTCACGACCTTACGCAGTGGGAGACGTTGCTCACGGCCGATCGGCAACCTGTGGGGCGCGTTGCCACACAGCTTGCTACTGCTCCCGCCTCCCGCGAACTTATGGAAGAATTCCGCACCGGCTTTGCCCGGTTGATGACCGAGCGTTTGTGGAATCACGGCAGTTTGCTCGCCGTCTTCATAGATGAGCTGGATGACTGTGCTCCTGACCATGTCCTGGCGTTATGTGATACCATCCTTAGCTTTCTCGCCGTGCCCGGATGTGTGGTTGTGTTGGGCGCCGATCGCGGGCATCTCACCGAAGTTCTCCGCCAACGCCATGCCGATCCTGCAGGTATCCTTGAAAAGCTAATCCAGTTGCCGTTTATACTGCCGCCCCTCCAGGAGACCCACAGCGAACGTTTTCTGACACATATCGCGCCCGATGTTCCCGGCGAAGCACGCCGTATTTTGATTGAAGGCTTGCCGCCAAGCCCCAGGAGGCTCAAACGCATCCTTAATTTCTTCCGGCTGCTGCTGGAATTGGCAAGCCAGCGCAGCATCCGCGGAAGTACAGCAACCGTTGATCCCGGGTTGCTGGCAAAAATCATCGTCATCTATGAACGCTACCCTGCGCTCTATCAGGACTTGTGCACTTACCCCCAACTGCTTCAGGAATTGGAAGCCCACGCCCGCGGCCTTCCGCCTGAACCGGGGGACGCTTTCCTGCCTGGCGCCGACACCGTTGCGGCATTGCGCGAACGCTATGCCGGCGAACAAACTCTGGTGCGCATCCTGTGCAGCGGGGCGTCGTTCGCAACACTCCCACTACCGGAGGTCAGCCGCTACATTCATTTAACGTTGCTCACGGCGGCCGATCAAAAGATTGCGGTAGGGTCAGAACAACGGTTGTGGGAGGATATGCTCAGCGGCGACCTGGGACGTATCCGCGCCGCCGTCAAAATGGCGCAGCAGCGCGAATGGCATCCCCGCTACGTCAATGCCCTGGTTCAATTCGTACAACGTCGGCGCCCTACGCCCGTGGAACAGCGTCTCTCGGCGGCCTGGGCTTTGGGGTATCTCGGCGATCCACGCAACTTCGATGAAGTGGTGGAGATTCCTGCCGGTGAATTTCCCTGCGGCGAAGCGGGTCTGCCGTACTACCTGCTGGCCTATCGCATCCGTCGTTACCTCGTCACCAACGCCGAATATGCCGAGTTCCTCCAGGCGCACCCGGATGTGCCGGTTCCACAGGCGCGGGAAGATTGGGCGCGCGCCTACAATTGGGACCCGGAACAGCGCACCTATCCGCCCGGCAAAGGCAATCATCCGGTCGTGCTCGTCACATGGGACGAGGCCGCGGCCTACTGTGCCTGGGTAGGCGGACGGTTGCCCACCCAAGAAGAATGGGAACGTGCCGCGCGCGGACATGATGGGCGCATCTATCCATGGGGCAATGACTTTACCTCCGGGCGCGCCAATACACGCGAGAGCGGCCTGGGCAGTCCCACACCGGTGGGCGTCTTTGTGGATGGCGAGAGCGCCGAGGGCCTTTTGGATATGGCCGGCAATGTCTGGGAATGGACCGCCAGCGACTACGACTTGCAAACAAAGGTGCTCCGCGGCGGCGCATGGAACTTCCCGGCTGAATCGGCTAAGGTGTTCGCCTTTGAGCGCAGCCGTCCCGATAACCGCTCACATGCCATCGGCTTTCGCGTCGTCTTCCCGCCGCTCAAAAAACCGGCTTGACGCAATCTAACTTTTTCCTATAATGGAGTAAGGAGTATGAAGTGGGGAGTAAGGAGTAGGGACAAGTGGAAGGTCGCGTGTTGTTGATAGAAGACCACGAGGGCAACCGTCTCTTGCTCTCACAGCAATTTGTCAAAGAGGGTTTTGAGGTTGCCGAAGCTACCACGGCTGCGGAGGGGATCAAGACCGCCATCCGCTTAATGCCGCAGGTGATTGTCTTGAGCATGAGCCTGCCGGATATGTCCGGGATGGAAGTCGTGCGGCGATTGCGCGCCATCAACCGCACCAAACATACCTTCCTTATGCTCATCGGTGATAAAAATGACCGCCAGCAGCGACTTGACGGCCTGGATATCGGCGCCAACGATTTCATTGATAGCCCCTTTGATCCTGAACTGGTCGCTCTGCGTGTGCGCAATGCCATCCACCGCAAAAACCTGGATAACCTCACCGATCCCATCACCGGCCTGCCCGCCGGCCGCCAGGTCCACGATGAGCTACTCAATCTATTGCAGTCACCCACCGGGGATTGGGCCCTCATGCGTTTCCGCATCCTCAAGCTGGAGCCGCTGCGCGAAGTCTACGGGTTAAGTGCCGGCGAAAAACTGGTCAACAGCGTCGCCCGGCTCCTTGCCGAGGCGTTAGCGCATGATGAGATTCACAATGACTTCCTCGGCTATGGTGGACACGACGACTTCATTATCATCACCCACAAAGACCGCGCTGCAACTCTCGAGGCCGAAGTACGCGCTCGCTTTGCCGATGCCGTCAACACCTGCTACAGCGATGCTGATCGCGAGCGCGGGTACCTCGAATGGGACGGACAACATTGCCCTTTTGCGACTTTGCGCGTCCGCTGCGTGACTCCCGCCGATGGCCCCTTCTACGACATCCGCTCCCTGAGTGAGGCCATCGCCGGTTAAATCCGCCGGCTGGAGGGGATGACCCCGCTGGTGATCTTTGCGCTGGCCTGGGCTGGAGGTGAACTTCTGGCCCAGGCCGCTCGTTTTCCCCTGGCATGGTTGTTGTTGGCGTTTCCCGCGCTGCTGGTCCTGCACTTCGGCTGGAATGAACATCCCAACGCCCGCCGCGCCGTCATTGGACTCTTCGGCATCCTGTGCGGCGCGGGACGCCTGGCGCTGGCCCAACCGCACATTGACGCCGGACACATTGCCTTTTACAACGATGCCGGCCGCGTGATCCTCGAAGGTGTTGTCGTCCGTGAGCCTGACCACCGCCCCGCCCTCACCAACCTGTATGTGGATGTGCGCGCTCTCGTCCTGGCCGATGGAGAACATCTGCCGTTGCAAGGACATGTTCTGGTCAAGGCGCCGCCTTACACCGCAGTCGAGTACGGAGATCTCATCCGCGCGGCCGGTTGGCTGGAGACCCCGCCGGTTTTCGAGAGTTTCTCGTACCGCGATTACCTGGTCCGTCAGGGCGTACACTCACTGTTGCGCAAAGCCGAAGTTGAGGTTTTGGTTTCGCATCAGGGCTTTTTCCTTTTGGAGTGGCTATATCGCTTCAAAGCGCATGCCTTGAGCATACTGCTTTCGTTGTTGCCGGAACCACAAGCCTCACTGCTGGCCGGTATCCTGCTCGGCGTGGAAAGCGGCATCCCCGATGACCTCAATGAGGCCTTCGTCGCCACCGGCACAAGTCACATCGTCGCCATCTCCGGCTTTAACCTCTCGATCATTGCCGGCGTTTTTGTGCAACTGACGGAACGGTTGTTAAAGGGGCGCGGCAAAACCCTCCTGCCGCTTATCGGATTGTGGCTGTATACCATTCTGGTTGGCGCGGCGGCGGCAGTGATGCGCGCTGCGGTGATGGCGACGGTGATGATCATCGCTCGCCGCGAGGAGCGCAGCACTCACGGCCCGACCTCGCTGGCGGCGGCGGCGCTGGTGATGATGCTGCTCAATCCCTATGTGTTGTGGGATGTGGGATTCCAGCTCAGCCTGGCAGCAACGCTGGGGTTGATTCTATACACCGAGCCACTGACCAGGGGATTTCAGCGGTTCTGCGAGCGGTTGACCGACCAGGAACGCGCCCAACGCATCGTCGGCGTGTTGAGTGATGCGCTCATCGTCACGCTGGCCGCACAGATCACGACGACCGGGGTGATCATCGGCGTTTTCCGGCGGCTATCACTGGTCACACTGCTGACCAACCTGTTCGTTTTGCCGGCCCAACCCTACGTGATGCTGTTCGGCGGTGTAGCCCTCGTCGTTGCGCTGCCGGTGTACCCGCTGGGACAGGCATTGAGCTGGCTGGCCTGGGTATTCCTCACCTACACCATCGCGGTTGTGCGTTGGACAGCGGCCTTCCCACTGGCGTCCGTCGAATTAGGCAACGTTACCTTGCCGCTGGTATGGGGCTATTACCTCGCATTGGCGCTGGTGACGTGGTGGTTTTCCCGGTCCACAGAAGAACGCCGGCATTCCTTGCAGGCGCTCAAAGGGGTACCCTCCTGGCAGATAACCGCCGGCGTCGCGGCGCTGGCATTGCTGATGGGTTACCTTTACACGACGCCGGATGGACGGCTGCATGTCTGGGTGCTCGATGTGGGAACAGGGGATGCCCTCTTCATCCAGACGCCGGGGGGCCGACAGGTGCTCATTGACGGCGGCGGTGACGCGCGGCGGGTCCTGGCGCAGCTAGGACGACGGATGCCCTTTTGGGATCGCCGTCTGGACATGGTGATTCTCACCTCGCCGGACATGGAGCGACTGGCGGGATTGGTGCCCGTGTTGGAACGATACAAGGTTGACTTTGTCGGTGTGGGGCCGGAAACCGGGCAAGGCAATGTGTATGAACGTTGGGCAGCATTGCTGGTAGCGCGCCCGGCGGGGAGCGTGGGGACGCTATGGGCGGGGACGGTGTGGGCATTAGACGCCGGCGTTACTCTGCGGTCGCTTTGGCCGGAGCGTGAAGACACCGGGCCGCTGGTTTTGCGGCTCGGCTATGGCGATACAAGTTTGCTGTTCGGCGGCGACGCGACGGCGTGGGTGGAGGAGTCACTGGTTGCCCGCGACGCTGGCGCGCTGCACAGCACGGCGCTAGTATTGGCGCGCCATGGCGCAAAGGCGGCCTCCACGGTCGCGTTTCTGCAAGCGGTCGCGCCGGAGATCGTTGTCATCAGCGCCGGAGGGGACGTCCCCGATCCTGTTGTGCTGGCGCAGGTGCAGGACAAACCCGTCTACCGCACCGATACAGACGGCACGCTTGAGCTTTTGACGGACGGGCGGCGGCTTGAAGTGCTCCGCGAGCGCCGTTGAAGGCTATTCCAACAGACTGCGTTCGCAGTAACTCGGCCAACCGTAGGGAAGATTGAGGTCGCAGATATCGGCATCTACGGGATAGTGCGCCAGCTCCGATGCCAGCTCCAGGCCGCTTACAATATCTTCCAATGTCGCCGCGAGCGCCGGATCACTCTGGCGCACGGTTTCCAGTTGCGCACGCAGCCATTCGGCGGTCTTGATGCGCCGGCCCTCCGCAATTTTGAACAAAATCAGTTCCCCACTGCCGATGGCCTGAAGGATTTCATCTACGGTGTTGTAGCCCATCGTCTTCGCAATGTCACGCGCCCTGTTGATCATCAAAAAGCCTCCTTAGACAAGCGTTGAAATGCTGGCACGTTGGGACATTTATTTTAAAGAGAATCCCAATTGAAAGCTGTTTCTCTCCTGGCTTGCTCCCAGGCGTGATGACGCGCCGGCGATGATCACCAGACAACCGGCAATAAAAAGGCATTGCTATAGGCTAACGTGGTATCCCACTTCGCCATATAGCCGATGACGCCGACTACAAGCGAGGCAATGGCCGTGATGACGATGACTTTGCCGCACATTTTAAGAATGGCCATCATGATCGAGCGTTCCATACAACAGATTCTGTCAGCCTCGCTTTCGTCCTGAAATCAGTTTACACCATCAAAGGGGGATTTCGGACGGTGAAGCCGCCCGAAATCCCCCTTTATCCGTCTTCCCACGCGTACCGTCTGACGATTGACCGCCAGGCGGCAGGCATGAACTTATACCGCTGCGACCAATGACCTGGCGAGCGCGACCGCGCGGCTGGCGTCGGGTGCGTAACCGTCCGCGCCGATTTCCCGGGCGTAAGCATCCGTCACCGGCGCACCGCCGATCATTACTTTGACCTTGTCGCGCACACCGGCTTCCTTGAGCGCGTCTACCGTGAGCTTCATATTGGGCATCGTTGTGGTTAGCAGCGCCGACATCGCCACAATGTCCACGCTCTGGTTCATCACGGCATCGAGGAATTTCTCCGGCCCCACATCCACACCCAGGTCCACGATCTCGAACCCGGCGCCTTCCAGCATCATACACACCAGGTTTTTGCCGATGTCGTGCAGGTCGCCTTTGACGGTCCCGGCAGCGACCTTGCCCGCCGGCTTCACATCCGCCTTGACCAGCAACGGCCGCAGCAACGCCAGCCCGGCCTTCATTGCGCGCGCCGCAATGAGCATCTCCGGGACAAAGTACTCGCCTTCCTCAAAAAGCCGTCCCACCTCGGCCATGGCCGCCACCAGCCCCTCCTGCAAGATGTCGCTCGGCCCGATGCCGGCCTCAATCGCTTCTTGCACCTTTTGCTGGGTTAAGGGCATATCCCCTGCGATGATGCTTTGACGAATCACTTCCAATACATTTTCCATGAGCAACCTCCAACTGGGATTAACCTTTAAGAAGCCGACGCACGGCCTCCAGTTGCCCCGCGCTGCCGAGCATCTCGTTCTTGTGGGCGATAAACTTGGCATATTCGGCCATAAAGACCTTACCGATCGGGCGCAGGTCAAAGTTCTCCGGGTGATCCCGGAAATACTCGCGATGAACGCGCGTCCACACCAGGCGGCCATCGGTATCAATGTTGACCTTGGTGACGCCGAGTTCGGCGGCGCGACGGAACTGCGTCTCATCCACGCCCCGGGCGCCCTTGAGATTGCCGCCGGCGGCGTTGATGCGTTCCACTTCCTCTTGCGGTACCGAGCTGCTGCCGTGCATCACCAGCGGGAAGCCGGGGAGACGTTTTTGGATTTCGGCCAGCACGTCGAAGCGCAGGGTTTGCGAACCGGTGAACTTGAACGCGCCGTGGCTGGTGCCGATAGCGCAGGCCAGCGAGTCACAGCCGGTGCGTTCGACGAATTCCTTAGCCATATCGGGATCGGTGAGCTTGGCATTGGCTTCGTCCACCTTGACGTGTTCCTCCACCCCGCCCAACTGCCCCAACTCGGCCTCAACCACGATGCCCTTCGCGTGCGCGGCCTCAACCACACGCCGTGTGATGGCAATGTTGGTCTCAAAGTCCTCGTGGCTGGCATCAATCATCACCGAGCTGTAGAAGCCGCTGTTGATGCAGTCGTAGCAGGTCTCCTCATCGCCGTGATCCAGGTGGACAGCAAAGATGGCATCTGGGAAGACCTGGTCTGCGCTGCGGATGAGGCCTTCGAGCATCAATTTGTGTGTGTATGAACGCGCGCCCTTGCTGATCTGGATGATAAAGGGTGCCTGGCTATCGAGGTTGCCGCGAAACAGGCCCATCGTCTGTTCAAGGTTGTTAATGTTATAGGCGCCGACGGCGTATTTGCCGTAGGCATGCTCAAAAAGTTGTTTGGTTGTAACAATCATGGCTCACTCCTTAAATTAGTTTTCAGTTCTCAGTTTTCAGTTTGTCGTTGTCCAGTATACACGGGCATTGTATGCTATTTTCCCACATAGGCAAATGGCGTAGTTTTTCGGCGACATTCCAGGGCATGGTGAAGAACAACCGGGCGCCGCAGGCACACTATGGCATACGATGTGTTGGGGCAGGAAAGCCAGGATGGAAGAAAGCCAGGTTAGTTTCATCAAGCGTCGCACCGGTAGCGGAAGCCACATGCCGGAGGGCCTGATTGACCACGGCATGCAATCTCTGTGCCTCGGTCTCTACCCGCGCGTTGATGAGCAATGTCACCTGGGTACCGGATAACGGCGGCACGCTCTGTTCCCAGCCGGCTTCATCGAGCGTGGTAAAACTCACTTTGGTCTCTTCACCCGCGCCACGCACCAGGAATTTGAGATGGCCGACGGCTATCTGTTGTTGCCGCAACATGTCCACAATTGCGCCGATGGCCTGCAAGGTCACGGTGCTTCCCTGCCCTTCGAGGACATGAAGCGTCGCCGTTTCATCCAACCACGCCAGCCGCGCCTCGCCTGCTCCGTAGCGCGCGTAGTCAATGTCCAACGCTGCGACGGGTAGGCCGACAGCGCCGGATTCCAACATCTCTACCCACTCGGCGATATCGCCTGGGTCCAAAGAGTTTTGCAAGCGCATCGTTTTGTGCGGAAATCGTTGTTGCGCCAGGAACAGTAATTCGGGACCAGGGATTAGGGATGGGGTCTGAAACCCTGCGATGGTTTGCTGCTCCCTGCTTCTTGCCCCTTGCCCCCTGTTCCCTGCTTCCGGCCGCGCTTCCAATAAATCGGCCTTGTTGATGACCAGCAATCCCGCCTCTTCAATTTGCTTGTCGAAGATGTAGACCACCTCATCGCTGAAAGGCATGGGCAGATCAAGCAAACGGCGACGGAGCAGGCGGGCGTCGGCAAAGACGCTGAAACTGGTGGGAGGCGTCTCCTGACGCAGCGTCAACAATGGTTTCACGACGGTCGCCACCACATCGGCGCATGAGCCAACCGATTCCGCGAAGATCACATCGGGCTGTGCTGTGTGCTGCAGTTGTGCAAGGCGCGCATCAAGGTCAGCGTAATTACAGCAGAAGCATCCGCCGGTCACTTCAACGGTAGGGACATCGGCCAGGGTGAAGAAGGCCGTATCCACCAGGTATTTGCCCTGGTCATTGGTGACGACACCAACGCGTTTACCCTGCGCCAGCAGGTATTTCGCCGCGCCGATAATGGCCGTCGTCTTGCCGCTGCCCAGAAAGCCGCCTACGATATGCAAATGCATGTTGTCAGAAAATGGTTGTGGGATTATAACCAAAATGATGGACGCTCAACAATACGCGACAGCTATGTGGCAAACGCCACCGCGCAACCTGACCATTGCCACGGATGCCGTTCACGTCTGGCGGGTAGACATACCTGCGCTTTTGGGCCGGGTACCGCGCCTCGAAGCGACGCTGTCCGCCACTGAACGCGCCCGCGCCGCACGTTTTCGCTTTCTCGAACACCGCACCCGCTTCATCGTGACGCATGGCGTCCTGCGCGACATTCTCGGTCGCTATTTGGACATCCCCGCCGCACAACTTGAATTGACCACCAATGCTTATGGTAAACCGATATTGGTTGCGCCTGAACACGCCTGGCTGCAATTCAACCTTTCCCACTCCGGGGACTTGATTCTCTTCGCCATCACCCGCGATCGGCCGGTAGGCATTGATGTGGAACAACTCATCCCGCCGGACAATTTTACCAGGCTTGTGGAGCAGTTTTTCTCACCCAACGAGTACGCGGCGCTTCTCGCACTGCCTGAAGAGAAGCGCGCCGCCGCGTTTTTTGCCGGCTGGACACGCAAGGAGGCTTATGTCAAGGCCTTGGGGATGGGAGTATCGCTGCCCCTCGATCAATTCGATGTGATTATGGACCCGGATGCCCCGGCCCGCTTGCTCGCCGACCGCCGCCATCCGCAGTACCCTGAAACCTGGACGCTGCTGAGTTTCATCCCCGCGCCAGGGTACACCGCCGCGTTAGCCGTCGAAATTTTACACCCAACTATGACTTTTTACCACTGGTATCCCCGAATTTAATCCTCCACAATCCTCAAGCATCCGATCCCACAATTTTCAATCAACCGTTGGTGTTATAATAAGCTCCGTCCACGCAAACGATTGTTTTCAATGTGTGTTGGGTGAGCGGAGTAAAGTCTTATTTGCGGATCGGGAGAATTGTATAGCGGAGTTTAGCGATGTGGAAGCTACGGCAGTTTACGGAAAACATTTTATGGGAAACAGAAGTAGAGCGACGGCGCAGGTTGCTCAATATCTTGCTGATGTGTTTTGGGATGGTGACGGTAATACTGCTATTATACACTGTATATGCTGGCATCGTTCATCTGGATAGTGGTTCAATGCTCTGGTCGCTCTGCCGAATTAGTATAGTGATGGCAGGAGGATTGACAGGCTTGGCTCTTCTTAATCGCTATTGGTCAAGCCGATTGACCAGTATGTTGCTCGCATCGTTTTTGTTCGTGGCTATCGCCTGGCATGTAGGATTCAATGCCATCTTATTGCGGAACACCTTTCTATCTTTCACCATTCCTATCCTTGTCGCCGGTTTTCTCGTGTACCCCTGGGCCGGATTTGTCATGGCAACTTTGATCAGTGGCTGGGTAGTGCTTTTAGCAATCAAGTTGCCCGAAATTCCAGACTTGCCGGCCATTTTGATTTATTTCGGCGTGGCGACTATGACCTGGCTATTTGCGCAAAACCTGGAACAGACGCTGCACAATCTGCGGGCAGCCAATCAAGATCTGGATCAACGGGTTGCTGCGCGCACGGCAGAGTTAGTGGCCGCCAATGCGCAATTGCAACAGGAAATCGCCGAGCGTGAGCGCATAGCCGCAGCCTTGCGTGAATCCGAGATTCGCTATCGTACTCTGTTTGACAATACACCGGTCGGTATTGGACTGACCGACCGCGAGGGGCAGCTCTGGACTTTGAATCCGGTATTGGCACAGATGTTGGGATATACGGTTGATGAGCTACAAGGCCGCAATGTGCGCACGTTGTATGTCAATCCTGAAGCACGCGATGCCCTCACACAGATTTTGCGGAAAGATGGCCATGTTCGTAATTATGAAACGCGCTTGAAACGCCGGGATGGCAGCACCTTCAATGCCAGTTTGACGGTGACGGGATATCCGGTGAACGAGGGGCCGATCTGGCAGGCGGTCATTCTGGACATCACGCCTCAAAAGCAAATGGAAGACGCTTTACGCCGGGCGCGTGATGAATTGGAGCTGCGGGTGCAAGAACGTACCCAGGAATTGGTCGTCAGCAACTTGCGCTTGCAGGCAGAAATTGCCGAGCGAGAATGTATCGAAGCCGCCTTGCGGGAGAGCGAGGCGCGTTATCGGGCCTTGATTGATATGTCGCCCGATTCTATCATTGTGTGTAATATGGACGGCACGATTATTATGTGCAACGCGCAGAGTGCTGCACTATATGGCGTCTCTGATCCGGCTACGCTCATCGGGCGCAATGTTTTCGATTTCATCGTGCCTGAAGAACGCGAACGGGCGATAGCTTTTACGCAGCGGACTTTGGAACACGGTATTGTCCATGATGTCGAATACATGGCTTTCAGAGCCGATGGGGCGCGTTTCCCGGTGGAAGTCAGCGCCGCGTTTATCCCCGATGCCGAAGGCAAGCCCACAGCCTTTGTCGGCATTACCCGTGACATCACCGCGCGCAAAAAAGCCGAAGAAGCCGTGCGTCGCCACAACCAGGAATTACAGGCGTTGAACGCCATTGCCACGACGCTGAATCAAACCCACACCCTTGAAGAACTCCTCAAGGGCGTATTACCCGAAATCCTTAACGTGATCGGTGTGGATACCGGTTGGATTGAGTTGCGGGAAACCGCACAAACTGCGCCCATGGCCGTTACGGTTGGACAAAGCGGCTGTCCAGAGCCGCCGCCGGAGGGATTGCTGCCCGTCGTCCTCCACGAGAACTTGTTACACCGCGTTTATGAGGAGGGCGCGCCGGTTTTACTGGAAGAGGTTCAGGGAGTCTTAGAGAAATATCGAAGCGCAAGCCTGCCGCTGCCGGCCTTCCCTGTCGTGGCGTTGCCCATTAAGATTCAAAAAGATGTGATCGGCATTCTGGGTGTCGCGGGGATTTTGGACTGCCGGCCCCATTCCTTTGAGCCTGCTGATGTCAGGTTGCTCACCACCATCAGTTCCCAGCTTGGCCTGGCCGTACACCATCTACACCTGCTTAGAGAAGCGACCGAGGCTGCGGCGCTGCGGGAACTGGAGCGCCTGCGTTCAGAACTGGTTGCCAATTTTTCCCATGATTTGCGCACTCCGTTAGGTTTGATTAAAATGTCATGTACCACGCTTTTGCGGGAAGACGTCCGTTTTGACCTCCAGACGCAGCGGGAATTTCTGAAGGATATTGAAACGCAAGCCGATATATTGACCGAGATCGTTGACAATATCCTCAACCTGGCGCGGCTGGAGAGTGGACAACTGCATCTGAACAAGCGTCTCACCGACCTGGAACAACTGACGTATATGATATTGAGTGCGATGCAAGGGCGTTTTACCCAACACAGAGCTAAATGCCAGTTTCCTGAAACGCCCCTGGTCGCCGATGTGGACCCGAAGTACATTGCGGAACTGTTGCGCAATCTCCTCGACAATGCCATTAAGTATTCGCCCAACGGCGGAGAGATCACCGTGACAGGTGCGTTGAAAGATAACCATATCATTATGCAGGTGCGCGATCAGGGGATAGGGATTCCGCCTGAAGCCCTCGATAAAGTCTTCGAGCGCTTCTATCGGGTAGATGACGAGGCTATTCGGCATATAGGTGGCGTGGGACTGGGATTATCGGTTTGCCAGGGCATTGCCCGGGCGCATGGAGGGCGCATAGAGGTCGCCAGCACGCCAGGTCAGGGGAGTACCTTTTCCGTGATTTTGCCTCTTTAATGAGGAATGGCCTTGACTTCTTGCGGAAATTTGCGGATTTTGCCAGCTATGGTCAGAGATTTCAAAAGTTGGACGCGGATTCTCAGAAAACTTCAGATGGTCTGCGGGCACAAACGGGTTTTTTTATTGTAAATTATACTCGTCAGGGACAATATTGTGCACGACTAAAGGACAACAGGATGGCCGAGACAACAAAATATCATATCCTGGTCGTAGATGATGACCCGCGTTATGTGCGGCTGCTCAAGGTCAATCTGGAAGCCAGCGGTTATGTCGTCACCGTAGCTTATGACGGTCAGACGGCGATTAGGCTGGCTGCCAGCGAAGTGCCGGATTTGATCTTATTGGATGTGATGATGCCGGCGTTCAACGGCTATACGGTCTGTGAGAAAATCCGCGAGTTCTCGACCGCGCCTATCATCATGTTGACTGCGCTTGACGAGACCGAGGATAAGGTCAAAGGATTGGATTTGGGCGCGGACGACTATATCACCAAGCCGGTAAGCATTAAAGAGGTGCTGGCGCGCATTCACGCGGCTTTGCGCCGCAGCCGTATGGGGCAGGTTGAACATCGTCCGGCCTTCGAAAACGGCGATTTGCGCGTAGATTTTGTCGCCCGGCGTGTGTATGTAGCCGATAAGGAGATCGCCCTGACGCCTACCGAATATCGGGTTCTGGCTGAACTGGTCACCCATACCGGCCACGTGTTGTCATCCACATACTTGTTGGAGAAAATCTGGGGGACGCCGCATGATGAAGATAGCCATTTGATCTGGCAGGTGATCCATCGCCTGCGTCACAAGTTGGAACCCGATGCCGAGACCTCACATTACATCCATACCCGCCCCGGTGTTGGCTATGTGTTTCTGCCACAGCGCGCGTCAAGCGAGAAGATAATACTACCGAAAGGCGCTCATTCGACAAAATGAAAATGCTACCCAATGGCCTTCCTCTCAGGTCAATGACGTTAGCGGATAAGCAGGGGCAGGGCGAAGCCACCTTGGTCCGGTCGGCGGTGCTGGTCGTGGCGGCTTACATCGCGGCGCAGATACTCGCGGACATCGGCAGCCTGAAGATCGCGTGGGTTGCGGGATTCAGCATTGATGGCGGGACGTTCATCTACCCGTTTACGTTCACGCTGCGGGATATGGTGCATAAGCTGCTCGGCCGCGCGGCGGCGCGCACGCTCGTGGTCGCGGCGGCAGTCATCAACCTGGTGATGGCCGGCTTCTTCGCATTGCTGAGCGCGTTGCCGCCAGACCCGACGTGGCCGCTGCAAGACGCCTTCGCGGGGGTGCTCTCGCCGGTGTGGCGCATCGTGGTCGCCAGCATCGTCGCTGAGGTGCTCAGTGAGCTGTTGGATACGGAAGTCTATCACCTGTGGGTGACGCGGGTGACGCGGCGCTACCAGTGGGCGCGCGTGCTGGTCAGCAATGGCTTTAGCGTGCCGCTGGATAGCCTGGTCTTCTGCTGGGCGGCGTTCGGTGGCGTGTTGCCCGGGGCCGTGGTATGGTCAATTTTCTGGGCCAACGTGCTCGTCAAAGGGTTGACGACGCTGCTGGGACTGCCGGGGATCTATCTGGTTAAAGAAGGGGAGTAAATCTTGAAAGATACACAGGAAGATATAGCGTCACTTGCCGTGATTGAGCAGTTTTTGGCCGAAAGCGGCGGCGCGGCGGTGACAGAAGGCGCAGCGGCTGCCGATTGGCACGCGGAGGCACTACCGGAAGGCCACAAATCCGGCTTTGTGGCAGTCATCGGGCGGCCCAACGTGGGAAAATCCACGCTGGTCAATGCGCTGGTGGGACGTAAAATCGCCATCGTATCGCCCAAGCCGCAAACGACGCGCCAGCGCATCCGCGGCATCCTCACCGCGCCGGACTATCAGATGATTTTCGTGGACACGCCGGGGATCCACACAAAACCGGGCCATCGGCTTAACGAACTGATGATCGAACAGGCCATCGCCGCGATCCCCAACGCCGATGTGATCCTCTTCGTGGTGGATGTCGCCGTAGCGCCGCGCGAAGAAGACGCGCACATCGCGCAGTTGCTTCAGGCGAAGGCGCAAAAGCGGCCGGTCGTCTTCGCGCTCAATAAGATGGATCAGCTCGACCTTGAACAGGCCCAAACCCACATCGAACGTTACTGGGCGTTGCTGCCCGATTATGCGGATTCCATTCCCATCAGCGCGCTCAAGGGGACCAATCTTGAGCTGCTGCGCGAGCATCTGCTCAAATTCCTGCCGGAGGGGCCACGCTATTACCCCAGTGACCAGATTACCGATCAGACCGAGCATCAGATCGCCGCTGAATTGATCCGCGAGGCGATGTTGCGCTTTACGCATCAGGAAGTGCCGCACGCCGCGGCCGTCTATGTTGAGGATTACCACGAGCGCGAGAACGATGTGCTGTATGTCTCGGCGACGATCTGGGTAGAGCGCGAGTCGCAGAAGCCCATCGTCATCGGTAAGCAGGGGCAGCGGCTCAAGCAGATTGGCTCGGCGGCCCGCGTGGAACTGGAACGTTTTATCGGCGGGAAAGTCTACCTGGAGTTATGGGTCAAGGTGCAACCGGAATGGCGTGACCGCGAAGGCCGGCTGCGAGAATTGGGGTTTTAACGTTGGAACGTTGGAACGTTCAAACGTTACGCTGTAAGCACCTCGACGCCGTCGCCTGTCACCAAAACCGTGTGTTCCCACTGCGCCGAAAGCGAACCGTCGGCGGTCACGGCGGTCCAACCGTCGCTCAAGGTGCGGACTTCATAAGTGCCGATGTTGATCATCGGTTCGATGGTGAAGACCATGCCGGGTACCAGCTCAACGCCGGTGTGAGGGACGCCGTAGTGCAGGATATCCGGCGCCTCGTGGAAGTAGAGGCCCGTCCCGTGGCCGACGAACGCCCGCACGACGGAATAGCCGTGGCTTTCGGCGTGCTTTTGGATGGCATAGCCGATGTCGCCAAGGCGATTGCCGGGCTTCACCTGGGCGATGCCCAATTCCAGACACTCGCGCGTCACCTCGACCAGCTTGCGCGCCTCCGGGGAAACCTCGCCGATGAGGAACATGCGGCTGGAATCCCCGTAATAACCGTTGAGGATCGTTGTCACATCCACATTGAGAATGTCACCCTCACGCAACACGCGGTCGGGACTGGGGATGCCGTGACAGATGACCTCGTTAATCGAGGTGCAGACGCTCTTGGGATAGCCGCGGTAGTTTAGCGGCGCCGGGATCGCGCCGTTAGCGAGGGTCAGCTCGTGAACCCAGGTGTTGATCTGCTCGGTGGTGATGCCGGGGCGGATGCGCGGCGTAATGGCATCCAGGATGTCGCGGGTCAGCCGACAACTCTTGCGGATGCCGGCGATTTGCACCTCGTTCTTGATGATGATCTCACGCTTGTTCGCCTGTTTCTGACGCCGACTGTAGGTTTGTGCCACATCCTGCACCACTTCATCGGCAGATTTTCTTGTTCGCAACCAACCCAAATTGCTTCTTTTCTGCATTATTGTCCTCTCTAATAGGTAGACGCCCCTGTCTACCGTCTACTGTCTACTGTCTACCGTCTACTTCCTCACGCGCTTCCCAGAACGCGGTGCGATAAGCGGCAAATGTGCCGGTCAGAATGGCGGTGCGGCTTTCCCTGATGATCGTCAACATCGTATGCAAGTTGTGGATGGTCAACAGGGTCGCCCCCAGGATTTCCTGGGCGATGAATAAATGACGGATGTAGGCCCGGCTGAAGTGCTGGCAGGCGTAACAGGCGCACGTCGCATCCAGGGGCGTGGGATCATCGGCGAAGCGGGCATTGCGCATATTCAGTTTGCCGGTGCGCGAGAGCGCCTGCCCGTTGCGGGCCACGCGGGTCGGCAGCACACAGTCGAAAATGTCAATGCCGCGCGCGATGCCTTCCACCAGGTCTTCCGGCGTCCCCACCCCCATCAGGTAACGCGGTTTGTGCTCCGGCAACAAGGGCACCGTCACATCAAGGGTGGCGTACATTTGCGCCTTCGTCTCGCCGACCGACAGGCCGCCGATGGCATAGCCGGGGAAATCCAACGCGCTGAGGAAACGCGCGCTCTGTTCACGCAATTCGGGAAAGATGCCCCCCTGCACAATGCCGAAGAGCGCCTGATCGGCGCGGGTGTGCACAGCCTTACACCGTTCGGCCCAGGCATGGGTACGTGCCAAAGCACGGACGTTGTAGTCATAATCGGTGGGCGGCGCACATTCGTCCAGTACCATCGCAATATCGGCGCCGAGGTTTTGTTCAATCTCGATGACCCGTTCCGGGGTGAAGCGGTGCCGGCTCCCGTCAATGTGGGAGCGGAAGGTCACGCCGTCATCATCAATCGCGCGCAGCGGCGTCTGCCCGCGTCCGCCGCTCATGCTGAAGACCTGAAAGCCGCCCGAATCGGTGAGCAGCGGGCCTTCCCATCCCATAAAGCGGTGCAGGCCGCCCAATGCGGCAATCCGCTCGTCGCCGGGCCGCAGGTACAGATGATAGGTATTCGCCAGCAACAGCACTGCGCCGACCTCGCGCAATTGCTGCGGCGTCACGGCCTTGACGGTCGCCTGCGTGCCCACCGGCGCGTAGATCGGCGTCGGCAGCGGCCCGTGGGCGGTATGAAAGACCCCCGCGCGCGCCTGCCCGTCGGTGGCGTGTAGCTCGAATGAGAATAGCATGGTAGTTTTCAGTTGTCAGTTTTCAGTTATCGGTAGTCAGTGCGCCGTTATTGATCAGGATGTACAGGCAACATTGTGGTATCATACCACAATGAACTTAATCGCCAAGTTAGTGCTAGGGCTATCGCATTTGGCCGCTTCCGGCAACTGAATACGGCCTAAAGGCCGGGGAAAGGGGGATTTTTGTGGCGGGGCGAAGCCCCGCCACAAAAATCCCCACTAAAAACGCCGCTTTAGCGGCACAACAGACAGCACGACGGGACAGAGTTTTCCAAATGCGATAGCCCTAGTTAGCGCAAGGTTGACGAAGCATACTTCTTGCATCATGACTTTGAACAGGAGAATAGCAATCAAAAACCGGATTTCTGAGGAGAAATCCGGTTTCTGATTATTCTTGTTTGCGCTTACTGTTTCAGCACCAGTGGCAAATAGACGCGGTTGCCGATGAAAATGGTGACGGTCTGGCTGCCGCTCTGCCCGTCGCTGTCAGTGGCTGTCAGGGTGATATGATGCTGGCCAAACGAAAGGGTATCCAGGGCAAAGAACTCGCCCGTGCCCAGAGCGCCATCGCGATCAGAGGTCCAGGCCAGTTGACTGCCGCTCAATGGGCCGTCTTCGAGATCGGTGGTCATACCGCGGAATTCGACAGGGGCGCCGGGTGGACTGAACATGCCATCATAAGGCGACATGATGATGGCCAGCGGCGCATTGCCGGCAACGGTAAATGTCGCATCCGACACATCCTCCGCTGAGTGGAAGCCGTCCATCGCCACAACGCGCATCAGCCCTTGCGATCCGCCCGGCAAGGCCGCAGTGATGGTAAAGACGTTACCAGTCATCTCCGCCGCCAGCGATTGCCAGTGGATGCCATGATCTGGGCTATAAAGCACGTCAAAGGCCAACAGATCGCCATCGGGGTCAGAGGCGGTCCATGCCACCACACTGCCGATGCCCACCGTCCCACCGCCATTGGGCGATAGCAGTGTGACCGTCGGTGGATTGGCGCTGGCGACGCGCTCGGCCAACACGGTTGCATCTTGCCGGACTTGTAAGCGCACAGCGCCTGGAGCCATCGGCACCAATTCTGAGAAAGGTTGGATGTTGACATCATCGTCATACGCGTGCAGTGTGATTTCGTTTGTGGAAAGCACAGTACCACTTCCGTCCAATTGCACGAGGGTATAGGTAACGGGTTCCGCCGCCTCCAGGGCTAACCCATTCCAATAGCCTATCTTTTGGGCTTGATATTGCAATGTTTTGGTAGGCGGATTGGTTATACGCACGACGCTCCCCAAGCGGGCCGTATTGTCGGTCAGGGTGATGATGCCGCTGGCGACAAGGTACTCAGAGGCGGTGTAAAGCGCCTCTAATGCCGTGGGGTCAGCATAGGTGATGGGGTTAGCGGCAATGGCTTCTTCCAGCTTTTCTTGTTCGCTCAAAGCCCAAAGATCGCAAGGGACGTTATATGCTCTCAACAGTTTACAATACTCCCACGGAGAGACCCAGCGTGGATACAGGTAGCCCATCAAGGCAAAACCACGGTTAGGTTCGAGCGCATTTTCGTTGTTGCTGATGACGGTAGGCCAGGGCAGCCGCCAATCGCCGTGCAAAACGTCCAAGCCGTAGTAGCCGTAGGGATCGAAGGCTGCCAGGCGACAGTAAGGCGCCTGGGTTACATAGGGGATCAGCCAGGGGTAAGAAGTGTCAACAGCGCCGCCGCTGCTTTCAGTCCCGGCGCAATTCACATGCATTAAACCCTGGTTATGCCCCAATTCGTGGGCAAAGCTGTTGCCTCCTTTAATCAACCAGGGGGAGTTGGGTCGAGCTGAGTTATCCATCTTGACCCAGGCGTTTTTGCCGGGACGCCAGGCCTGTCCTGTTACCGTGCCACCTGCTGAGCTGTTGGTATTAACAGCAGGATGGACCATGCCCACCCAGTGGATCTTGCCGACAGCACCGCGCGGATCGCTGGTCCCGTCATCCCAAGCGTTCACCCTGATCAACATACAACTCCGGCCAAGGCTGGTGCTTGCATCCCAAAAAGGACAATACCACATAGGCCCCATAGGATCGTTGTCGTACCATACCCGGACACGCGAAATGGGAAGATAGCGCGCCAGGTTCCCTACGATGGCCCCAAAAGTAGGATCGTTGTAATAATAAGTCCCTCCTTCCAACCGGAGCGGGCGCACCACCACGTTGAGAGTATTGGCCGGGTAAAAGGTGACGGTCTTCTCCCAGGTATTGTTCGCATAGTTGCTCTCGACGACAGCGTGATCATAATTGACCTCCAGGCGGAAGGTGACCGTGCCGGATTGCCATTCGGGCCAGATGTAGAAAAAGAAAGCGTCGCGCACGTTCAGACGGTTGGCCCCGGCGACATGCACAGGGATCGGCGGCCACATAGCCTCCACTGGCGAATGGGGCAGGTTGACGCCGTTGCGCGAGGCATACAGCCGGGCATGGACGTTGGGCAGGTCGTACAGCGTGGTACGCGCATAGCCGCGGGCGCGGGTCACACGGTTGGCGACCAGCGGCATATCGCTGTTGAGATTCTGGATGCCCTGGGTGATTTCCAGCCCGTAGATCGTGATATCCGGCCGCGTTGGCGCACTGACAGCGGTGACTTCACCATCTGTGTTATTTTGTGGGTTAGGGTCGAGCGCGGAAGAACCGACCTGAGCCTGGTTATAAAGCTCACCACTCGTCAACGTGGGTCTGACGACGATGCGGATGATGGCTTCGTCACCCTTGGCCAGCGTGCCCACGTCGCATGTCACCGCGCCGCTCGCATGGTTGCACTGCCCGGCCGGCGCGGCAGAGACAAAAGTTACTCCGGTGGGCAAGGTATCGGTCAGCCTGACGCTTGCCGCCGAGTTGGGACCGGCGTTGCTGATCGTGAGGGTATACGTCAGGAGATTTCCACTCGTCACCGGATCGGGCGTGTCGGTCTTGACAACTGCCAGGTCGGCCCGGGAGATGACCGTAGTGCTGGCGGTCGTGGTGTTGTTTGTGGTGTCGGAATCTGAGATGTCAGAACCGACCGTCACCGTATTGACGATGGTGCCGCCGCCCTTGGGTGAAACGACGATGACGATGGTGGCGTCGGCCTTGCTGGCCAACTCTCCCACGGCGCAGGTCACGGTTTGGTCTACCAGTGTACAGTAGGCCGGGTACGTGAGCGCGTTGACGCCTAACGGCAAGGTATCGTTCACAACGACGTTTGGCGCATTATAGGGGCCATCATTGTTGACGACGATGGTATAGGTCAGTGGGGCACCGGCCATCACCGGATCAGGCGTATCGCTCTTGGTGACCGCAAGGTCGGCCCAGATGGTCGCCGGATTGACGGTGGTGGGTATGCTGTCCGTGTTGTTGCCAAGTTTGCCATCTGCGGATTTGGCCGTCACGATGGCGGTGTTGGTGATCGTGCCCCCACTGGAGGGTGGGATGACGACGATGTAAACCGTCGTATTCCAGCCCTGGTCCAGGTCGCCCAGGTCGCAGGTGACAGTGCCGTATGCCTCGGTGCAGCGTTCGTCAGACATATCCGGTATATAGGTCACCTCGGCGGGCAGCGTGTCGGTGAGCTTGATGGCAAAGGCTGTGTCGGGACCGGCGCCATTGTCAACCACCAGAGTATAGGTCAACAACCCACCTCCGGTAACGGGATCGGGATCGTCGTACTTGGTGAGAGAAAGGTCGGCGCTGGGACAGGGCGCAGCCGAAAACTGGACCGTCTGCCAGGTCTGGGGCTGATCAAAGTACTGGTTACTGGGCCAGCCATAGTCGTTGCCGGTATACTCGACCCAGTGATGGTACACGGCCATGCCAAAAGGCACGTTACAGATGCCGCCGGTAAGGGTAATGGGGATTTTGTACTCGGCCACATCATGGTCGCCATGATTGACCACGGCGGTCCAATCATCCAGAACAGTGCTCGTGTAGCCATTCGACACGCCCGTGCCGACCCAACTGCTCTCCGTGCCGGTGATGATGTCAACGCGCAAAGAATAATCATCGCCTTCGGCCCATTTTTCTCGACCGTTGTCGGCATCCAGATAGACGCTGGCAAACCGTTCAGCCTTTGTGCCCAGAACGCCCTCCATGCACACAAACAGATTCATCGCATCTTGTTTTAGATAGACGGTGCCACTGATGGTCTCTTCGTCGAACTGAAAAGCGAGGGCTTTGCTGTACTCTGTACCGACGTCACAGACGCCATCCATCGTCACAGCATTGCTATCTTGGGGGATGGTGATAACGTCTTGCGGTCGGTCCGGCACAGCCGGTGCGCCCTCATCGGGAATCGGAAAGGCTCCGGTTCTGCCGGTCGCTCCGGCGGTGAACACCGCCAGCAGCGCAATGAGCGCCAGGCTCAGCCCGACGACCCACGCCAGTCTCCGAAACGGAATAGGAGATAACGAGTCCATAGTATGTTCTCCTTTCTTTGATCACTTCAAAACGAGGGGCAAAAAGACTTCATAGACTGTCACTGGACTCATTTCTGAGGTGCTGCCGGTGAAAAAGCAGGGTGATTCGCACGCCATCATAGTGATATTTGCTGGGGTCAGCCCGCTGCTCAGCGTGGCGTTCCAGTTGCCTGAGGCGTCGGCGGTCACCTCCTGGGCATACTCTCCCCCGCCTCCCACTGCCGCCGGATTGCCAATGGCCCGGTAGATGAACACGGTGCAATTGTTGCAGGCCGTGCCCGAGACGGCACTGCCGCTGCCGCCGGTGATAACGGGGTAATTGAGCAACCCATTAGGGCCGCTGTCGCTGTCGCCGGGGTCGTTGGGTGTGGGGCCATCGTTACCCAGGTCAACCGGCAGGCCGCCATTACTGCGGATTATGCCTTGTGGTCTGATGCTGTTGCCGGTGGCCGAGTTGCCCACCACTGCCACGCCAGCCCCACCATTGTAAGCGATTACGGTTGCGAATACACTGGTGTCGGTAGCGTTGTTGAGCATGACACCCTGCAGCCCATTGCCAAGGGCGGCCAAGCGATCACTTGCTACCCCGATATAAGTGGCTTGACCGATAAAGGTTCCACCGGCATCCTCGATGTAAATCCCCTCGCGCGTATTGCCAGAGATAATTTGGTAGACGCCTGCTTGGGAAGTGCCAATAAAGTTGTTGGTGCTACTGCTGTCGGACACAGCCACGCCGGCCGCACTATTGGGGACCGCGGCGGTGCCGGCCATGTTTGTGCCGATATAGTTGTTCTCCAATACATTATCGTGCGCGCCGGTATCAAGGCGAACGCCGCAGTAGGTATTGCCGCTGATCCAGTTGCGGCCCACATCGGTGCCAATGTGATTGTATGCAGCGCCATCGCTGACGAGCACGCCATCGAAACTGTTGGGCAGGGCCACGTTGCCAGTGATGTCCAGGCCAATCCGATTGCCGGTCAACACTGCCGCGCTAGAGCTTTGTAGCCAAACGCCCCACTCGTTGTTGCCAGAAATCTGATTGTTATAGATGGTGGTGCTGATGGCTTGCGTATCTACGATGCCGGACAGGCCATTCCCCATGTCATGCGCGCCATCGGTGCCGATTTTGTTGGTCTGGATGATGGTTTCTGAAATCTGTCCACCTGTGCCGCCGTTCAACCAGACGCCGCTGTTGCCGTTGCAGACGATCTGGTTGGCATTGATGTTCGTGTTGTCGGCTCCGTTGGCAATCGCGATGCCTTCCCAGCGGTTGCCATCGCCCGGGCAGGTGGTTTGGCTCCAGTTGGCGCCTCCAATCACGCTGTGGGCGACGGTGTTATGATGGCCGCCGCCGCCCAGGTCACCAGAGATCAAGACGCCGTTGTGTTCAAAGCCAAATATCCTGAGATAATCAAGCGTGTTGTAGCTGGCCATCCCGTTGGCGCTAGAGTCGTAGATGCGAACGCCATGGCCGTAGTTGGGGTCGGGGTTGCGCGTATCGGGCCAGCCGCGCAGCATCAGATGGCGGATCGTGTTGTTATTGCCCTGGATTTCGAACAGGTTGTTGTTGGCGCTCAACCCGCCGGCGTCAATGATGATGTCGCCGCCGCTGGTCGAGCCATCAATGACAATGTTGTCGCCGCTGATGCTCAGCCCCCCCAAGCCTGCGTCTGGCGAATTGAGGTAAATCGTCAGACCGGCCAGGGCGGTGGAAAAATTGATACTTTTGTTGCCGGCGGCGGCGTTGGCTTCGACGATAGCCTCTCGCAGTCCGCAACCCTCGACCACACTGTTGTAACAACTGCCGTCGGGGGCGCCGGGGGAGTAATCGAGATTGGTCGTCACGGTAAAAGTAGCATCGGCCGGGGCGGCCTGCGAAGGAGTGATCGTCGGCCCCGTCAACGTCAACATCAGCGCTACGACGAGAAATAGATACAGGATTTTGGTGTTCATTTGTTTTCCCCTCCTAAAAGTTTATCAGATTCAGATATAGATATGTCATCAAGTGCGGCAGTGATGATCTCGCTCACTTGCGATAGCCCGCGAAAGTAATGTTTCTTGCCCGTCCCCAGCAGCTCGATTGAGCCACGCCACTCGCTCCGGCCCTCGCCCAAGTCCTCCTGCCACACCCGCACGGTGAACGACCGCGAGTGGGACAAACGTGAAGGAACTTGGGAAATGGCTGACGACTCAGACATTGACTTCCTCAAAAAAACAGCGTTGGTAGAGCAAACTGTCAGTTTGCCGCTCCCGCAAGCTGACAGCTTGCGCTACATTAACGTTGGTAGCGCAAACTGTTAGTTTGCCGCTCCTGCAAGCTGTTAGTTTGCCGCTCCCGCAAGCTGACAGCTTGCGCTACATTAACGTTGGTAGCGCAAACTGTTAGTTTGCCGCTCCCGCAAGCTGTTAGTTTGCCGCTCCCGCAAGCTGACAGCTTGCGCTACATTAACGTTGGTAGCGCAAACTGTTCGTTTGCCGCTCCCGCAAGCTGACAGCTTGTGCTACATTAACGTTGGTAGAGCAAACTGTCAGTTTGCTGCTCCCGCAAGCTGTTAGTTTGCCGCTCCCGCAAGCTGACAGCTTGCGCTACATTAACGTTGGTAGCGCAAACTGTTAGTTTGCCGCTCCCGCAAGCTGACAGCTTGCGCTACATTAACATTGGTAGAGCAAACTGTTAGTTTGCTGCTCCCGCAAGCTAACAGCTTGCGCCACCACGCGCTCTGCGGTGGATGATAGCAGTGTAGCACAGACAGCGTTGCTAAAGCGTTGCGTGGAGCGTTGCATGAGGAACAAAAAAGCCGACCAGGCTCGAAAAACCCGGTCGGTCGCCTACCGGATTGCGTAGTCGTTGGAGGTGTATTTTACCTGGGGGACTCCTGCGTATAGGCGATCACTTCATCCAACGTTAGGGCCTGTCCGGCGGCCCATGCTGCGGCGAAGGCCGGTTCGCCCAGCGTAGCGCGCGTGGCCGCCATGTCGCGCTCAAGCTCAATACGTTCGATCGGCGCCAGGGGCGCTCCAATCGTTTCCCCCAGCCGTGCCACCGCGCCGAATAGCCGCGCCGCGCGCTCCCATTGTTCTTCGGCCACGGCCAGGCAGGCAAACGCTTCCAGCAGGTAGAACAGGCCCCAGGAATTGTTCATTTCTTTCAGAATCGTAGCGGCCCGGTTATAGCACGCGTGAGCCAGGGCATAGTTCCCCTCGAGGCGAGCCGCGTGCCCCAGGTAGTGCCGGGCGCGCGCTTCCAGATACCGGTCATCGGGATCACGGAACAACGTCAGGCTTTCTTCGAGGAGCGCACGCGCCTGGGTATAGTCCTGTTGCCGCAGCGCAATATAGCCCAGCTCGCTCAGAATCCGCCCCACACCGCTCCGATCATCCAGTGCCCGGTAGAGCGCCAGGCTTTCCCGATAGAACGGCTCGGCCACGGCATAGTCTTGTTGGATGCCGAACATAAATCCAAGCCGCCCCAGCGTATCGGCCATGCGCGGGCGGTTGTCCAATGTCTTGTCCAATGCCAGGCTCTGTTCGAAGAAGGCGCGCGCCGCCGCAAAGTCGCACTGATAATAGGCGACCTTGCCGGCCCCGCGCAGCGCCTTGGCCCGCAAATCCGGCGCTGCTGCATCCGACCGGGTCAGCAACGTTTCCAGCCACCTGCGCTCTGCCGTCAACTGTCCCCGGAGTTCCCAAAAGTCGGTGAGGGCTGCGGCCAGCCGCAGGCCGAGCAAGGCATCCCCGTGTTCGTGGGTGCTCCACTCCAGCGCGCCCCGCAGATTGCCATAGTCCTGCGTCAACCGGCCAAATGCGCCCGGTGGCAGCGTGCCGTGCAGATTCGCCTCCAACGCCTCGGCCAGGCGGCAGAAAAACTCCAGGTGCCGGTTGCGCACGCTGACCTCTTCGCCGGCTTCCGCCAACCGGACGCGGGCATACTGTCGCGTGATCTCATGCAAACGAAAGCGCATAACCTCGCCCGCCGGCTCTGCGCTCACGAGCGACTGGTCCACCAGGCCCGCCAGCCCGTTGAGCACCTGCACCGGCTCAAGTTCCGCGCCGCTGCCGACGAATTCGGCGGCCTCCAACGTAAAACTCCCCACAAAGACCGCCAAGCGGCGAAACAGCGCCCGTTCTGGGGGCGTCAACAGCGCATGGCTCCAATCCAACGTCGCCCGCACCGTCTGGTGACGCGGTAAGGCGGTCGGGCGGCCCTGCGTCAACAGGTGCAAGGCGTCTTGCAGGTGAGCGGCGATCTGTTGCGCCGTCAGCAGTTTGATCCGCGCTGCGGCCAGCTCCAACGCCAGGGGGATGCCGTCCACCTGCTGGCAGATTTGCCCCACGGCTCGCACATTCTCGTCTGTGACCGCAAATGTGGGCAATACCGCCGCGGCGCGATCCGCAAAGACCTGCACACTGGCATATCGTCCGAGCACGGCTGCCAGGTCAGGGCTGCTATCCGGGCTTCCCGGCTGGGCGGCGGCAGTCCATTCCGCCATGTCCGGCGTGGACAAGGGGGGCACACGCCAGAGCACTTCGCCGGTGGCCCCCAGCGCCACGCGGCTGGTCGCCAGAATCACCACGTCCGGCGCAGCCGATAACAAAGTCTCCGCCAATGGCCGCACCGCCGCAACCAGGTGTTCGCAATTGTCCAGGAGCACCAGCAGACGCCTGGCGCGCAGCGACTCAGCCAATCGCGCCAGCAGTGGACGTTCGCCCTCCTCGCGCACGCCCAACACGGTCGCCACCGCCGACACCACCAGGGCCGGGTCGGTGAGCGCGCCCAGGTCCACGTGCCAGACGCCGTCGGCAAATGCATCCAACAACGTCTCCGCTACGGCGAGCGCCAGCCGCGTCTTGCCGATCCCGCCCATGCCGGTCAGCGTCACTAGGCGCTGGGCCAGCACCAGGCGCCGCACCGCAGCGATCTCGCGCTCGCGGCCGATGATGCGCGTCAACTGGACCGGCAGGTTATCCGAGCGCCGGGGTGGTGCATCCTCCTGCCTCTGGCGGGCCGTCGCGGCCTTCTTCAAGCCTTGCGTGTATGCCTCGCGGGTGATGACGCTGGCCTCGATGTCCAGTTCGCGTTGCAACACCGTGACACAGGTGCGGTAGACCCGCGCCACGCCCGTCCGGTCGCCGCTCAAGGCATGCAGGTGGATCAGGGTCCGATAGGTGGCCTCGCGGAGTGGATCGAAGCGCAGCAACCGTTGGCCATACTGGATCGCTGCGCGATAGTTCTGCTCGCTTTCCAGGAGAGTGATCAGCCGTTCCAGCGCCTCGGCGAACATCTGGCGCAGTCGCTCGCGTTCCGGCACGATCCAATCCTCGTAGCAATTGGGCAGCAGATCGTCGCCGTAAAGGTCTATGGCGGCTTGCAGTTGGTGAATTGAGTGAGCCTGGGCCAGGGCGCGCTCAAAATCGTCTACATCGAGGGTGAACGGCGCGTCAGCGCACCATTGCAGGGTTTGTCCATCGGCCAGCAAAAAACGCTCCGCTTCAGGCAATGCCTGATAGAGTTGATGAAATAGCTTGCGGAGATTGGTGCGCGCCTGGGCTTCGGAGGAATCGGGCCAGAACAGAAACGCCAGATAGCGCCGGGCCTGGGGAGCTTCGCGGTGTAGTACCAGATAGGCCAGCAGGGATTGCAAGCGCGGGGTGTTGACGCCGGTCACAGGCCGGTCATCATAGACCAGGCTGAATTCGCCCAGAAGTCGGATGCGCAGCATAGACAAACCCGTCCCCGAAGTGTGCAACGATCAGACATGATACAACTGACCGCGAAGAGACGCTTGCGTATGATCTACCAACGGTCATACATCAATTTCATTATAAGTTCAGTCGGCCAATTTGTCTATATTATAGGAGTTACGAGTGCATTTCAAGATGGGGGCGATTTATCGGATACGGCGACCGGGCGATGCTCAGGCCGGTCTCCAGACCGCGCCCGCTCAGCATTTTGGCTGCTGTGGCGCGGTCAGAGACCGGCCACAGCAAGATCTGCCCCACAGCAAGATCTGCCCCGAAGTTGAAATGCACCCAGTCCGGGCAGCCGCTTGCTCATCCGGGTTTTTTAGATTAAGATAAGAGGCAGGGGGCAAGAAGCAAGGGGCAAGAAGCAAGGGGCAAGAAGCAAGGGGCAAGAAGCAGGGAGCAAGGGGCAAGAAGCATAATTCGCTGATTCGCTCATTCGCCGATTCACCATAGGAGGGTAGCAATGAAAGGACATCACCGGAAGTTATGGACGCTGGTTGTGACACTCATTCTCATCGCGTTGGCCTGTAATCTCCCCAGGACTACGCCACCGCCGTTGTTGACGGCAACGCCGACAGGAGGCGCGGCTGTAACACCGAATATCACGGCCACGGTGGGCGCAACGACACCTGCTGCCGGAGCGCCATCGCCCACCTTCACTCTGACGCCCCCTGCTACAGGAAGCTGCACCTTCGGCGCGGCCTATGTCGCCGATGTGACCATCCCCGATAACTCCAAAGTTGAGAAGGGCAAGGCTTTCGTCAAGACATGGCGGATTCGCAACAGCGGCACGTGTCCCTGGCCGGAAGGGACGAAGTTTGCTTATATCTCCGGTGAGACCCTTGGCGCGCCGGCGTCTGTCGCCGTGCCGGCCACGGCGCCCAATACACAGGTAGACATCAGCGTGCCGATGACTGCACCAACCGCACCGGGAACCTATCGCAGCAACTGGCAGCTCCAGGATTCCGGCGGGAAAGCCTTCGGCGGCGTTTTTTATGTCCTGATCGTCGTCGAGGGACCGGCGACGCCCACGCCCACGCTTGCGCCGGCCGCACCGGGCAACTTTGTTGGGACCGTAGCTGCGGATTGCAAGAGCGTCAGCTTCACCTGGAGCGGCGCAAAGGGCGAGACGGCGTATCGCATTGAGGGGCCGAACTTGCTGGTGAATCTCCCTGCCGGTACCACAAGTTACGTATGGAGCAATCCCCCGGCCGGGAGTTCGGTGGTCACGTTGATTGCCATCGGCCAGAACAACGCCGAGATCGGGCGTGTCAGCACGACGGTCAATGTGACCTGTGGCGTTGTGGGGATAGATCTGCGCGTCGAATCGCTAACGTTTGAGCCATCGCCGCCGGTGGCCTTCTTGCCGCTTAAGGTGACGGTGCGTGTACGTAACTTTGGGACCGTCAATAGCGGTAAGTTCGCCGTCCGCTGGTGGGGCGGGAAGGAATTCACTTCCACTTCCTGTGAGTGGAACGTGGATAGCGTTGCTGCCGGCGCGACGGCTGCCCTGGGCTGCGATAACTTTGTCTACCGCAGCCCTTACAGCAGCATTGTCACCAAAGTCCAGGTGGACGCCGAGAACATGGTCGCCGAAAGCGATGAAACCAACAACGTGTTTGAAAGCGCGATCTCGGTTACCAGCCCGCAAGCGATCTACGATTTTGTTGAGAAGGCCCCTGTGGCCGTATGGCAGGCCGGCGATCCTGCCGCCAATCTGGCGTGGAATGGCGGGGTGGGCGACGCGCAGGGTTTTGTACGGTATGCGACCGGACAGCTGGAAACCGGCGGCGCGATTCAGGGACAATGCCTGGAGACCCATCCCAAATGGATTGCGAATGGCTGGATTACGGGATACTACATAGACCTCTACACTGGCTCGCATTACGTCGTCCGGCCGGGCGATGTGTTCTACGCGAAGGTGGGGCTGCTCCAGGGCGCGAACGCCGGCAATGTGACGTTCCGGGTGATCCTGCGCGCTTCGTCCAGCGGCGAGGTCACGATTGCCCAGGTCAACGACGTTTATGGGGATGGGCTGAAAGACATCAGGGTTGATCTCTCACCTTACGTCGGGCAAGCCGCCGACATCGTCTTACGGGTAGACGCCGGCGATAACGCCGACCAGGACTGGGCCTGTTGGGTGCAGGCAGTGCTCTATCGCTATCCATAGGCGGTTTGTAAGCGGATTTGCCCGATTGTCACAGCATGGTATACTCGCATCCGAAGGGATGGGGAATTCGGGATTAGGGATCAGGCAGTATCTTCATTCCTAATCCCTACTTCCTAGTCCCCAATTCCTAATCCCTAATCACCCTTTCACGGAGGAAGCATGGTAGATGCTGAGCTACTACAAATTCTGCGTTGCCCGTATTGCGTGAGCGGCGAAACGCGGCGCGAGGGTAAGGAAGACCCCGGCCGTTTGGACCTGGTGCGTGAGAATAGCTGGCTGATCTGCCAGGATTGCGACCGCAAATACCCGATTCGGGAAGATATTCCCATCATGCTGATCGAAGTTGGAGAAAAATGGCGCGGAACGCCGGTTGCGGATTTGCCGGTTCCACCCCCAGAGGAGGCCTGATGTCCCTATCTAAATACAACTGGCTCGTGCCGCTCATCAGTGGTATGGGTGTCATCCTCATCCTGCTGGGCTTGATGGCATTGGCCCTTCCTGAAGCCCAGGAAGGTACCTACATTTTACAACTGGATAGCGAACATTCTTTTCGTTTTATGGATGTCGTGGGCGTGCTGGCGCTGACTCTGGGTGTGATTCTGAACTGGCTCGGTGGAATGTTCTGGAAATATCAGCTGCGCTACTGACCACCGCGCCCGGCACTTACGCGCCAGGATTATACCTGCTGCGCGATGCCCAGTGCGCCATCGGCGCCGTGGGCGTGTAGACGCTGTCTGCGGGGCTGTACCTCTACGTGGGCAGTGCGTGGGGAAGGGGCGGCCCAGTTTGTCGTTGGCACATTGGCCATGGGCGTGCGTCTATGCAACTGGTTGCTGTATGGCTGGCGCCCCTTGAACACTGTGAATGAAACCGTCCCTTTACCGGCTGTTTACCGACAGGTATAACGACCGGACTATCTGACTGATGAGACTATGGGAGGAGACATGAAAATTAAAAAACAACCATTCGGCACTCTGGCAGATGGTACTGAGATCGCGTTGTACACACTGGTCAACGTGCAGGGGATGATGGCAACGATCACCAACTACGGTGGCGCCATTGTCTCGCTCAGCGCCCCTGACCGCCACGGCAACTTTGGTGACGTGGTGCTGGGCTTCGACACGCTCGAAGAATATGTGGATCACAGCCCCTACTTCGGCTGCCTCATCGGACGGTTTGGCAACCGCATTGCCAAAGGCCGGTTTACCCTGGACGGCGTGGAATATGTGCTGGCACAGAACGACGGTCAGAACCACCTGCACGGCGGCCTCAAGGGCTTCGATAAGCGTGTCTGGACTTCGCGCGCATTAGAGTCACCGAACGGGCCGGCGCTGGTGCTCACCTACACCAGCCCCGACGGTGAGGAAGGTTACCCCGGTACTCTGGCAGTCACCGTCGCCTACACCCTGGCCGATGACAACAGCCTGATCATTGACTACACGGCCACGACGGACAAGAAAACAGTGGTCAACCTGACCAATCACTCCTACTTTAACCTCTCGGCAGGGACGGCCGAGACGATCCTGGATCATGAACTGTTCATCAATGCCGAGACATTCACCCCTGTGGACGGAACCCTTATCCCCACCGGCGAAATCCGTCCCGTAGGCGGGACGCCGCTGGACTTCCGCACCCTGACACCCATCGGCGCGCGCATCAACATGGACGATGCGCAACTCAAGTTCGGCGGCGGATATGATCATAACTGGGTCCTCAACGGGACGCCTGGCGAACTGCGACTGGCGGCGCGGGTCTACGAGCCGACCTCAGGCCGGGTGATGGAAGTCCACACCACCGAGCCGGCGATCCAGTTCTATGCCGGCAACTTCCTGCCGCCCGCGTTAAAGGGGAAAGGCGGGCGCGTCTATGTGTGGCGCGGCGGTTTCTGCCTGGAAACGCAACATTACCCCGATTCGCCCAACAAACCGTCTTTCCCGTCTACCGTGCTGGAGCCGGGGCAGGTTTACCGGACGACGACGATATACAAATTCCTGGCGGAATAAACACAGAAGCCGCGCAAAGTTTCCAAGACATTCTGGCATTTAGACCGTTTGACATACGCCCCCTTTTTTGTATAATACTCTTACTTTGTCGCCCGGATAACGCCGGCGGCATGACATAGAGAATGAGAAAAGGGAGTTAGAAAAATGCCAGCAGTACCTAAGAGACGCACGCCGCACGGTCGCGGCAAGCGGCGGACCGCGAATAATTATCGCTCGCCGGCTCTGCCGGTTCTGGTTTATTGCCAATGTGGTGAACTTGTCCGGCCTTATGAGGTCTGTCCCCACTGCGGCGCCTATCGCGGCAAAAAGGTGATGGAAGTCAAGAAAGAAGAGTAGCCCGCCAAAACGTCGAGATGAGCGCGGCTTTTCTGTTCCCCGGACAGGGGTCGCAATACGTGGGCATGGGCGCTGCCTTGTACCGGGCCTCTGCAGAGGCCCGGATGTTTTGTGACAGGGCAGATGCACAGTTGGGTTACGCGCTGACCCAATTGTGCTTTGAAGGCCCGGAAGCGGAACTGAACCTTACCACATTCACCCAGCCGGCCGTCTTTGTCGTGGCGCTGGCTATGTGGCAGGCGCTCAAAGCGACCCTGCCGCAGCCGGCTTTTGTCGCCGGGCACAGCCTCGGAGAATTTATGGCGCTGGTTGCAGCCGGCGCATTGGATTTCGAGGCCGGCCTGCACCTGGTCGCCGAACGTGGCCGGCTGATGGCCCGCGCCGGTGAAGCCGCATCCGGGGGGATGGCCGTGCTCCTCGGTGCGACGTTGGAGGACGCAGCAGCCCTGTGTACCGCCGCCGCCGCCGCGTCAGGACAGCCTGTCGCGGTCGCCAACGATAATTGCCCGGGGCAGGTGGTGATTTCCGGCGCCCTGACGGCGCTGGAAGCCGCGATGACCCTGGCGCCTGCGCATCACGTGCGTCGTATTCAACGTTTGCCGGTCAGCGTGGCGCCGCACAGCGTCCTGATGGCCGGGGTACAGGCAACCTTTGCCCAACTGCTGACCACTGTACCGTTGCACACGCCGCAAATTCCGGTGGTGCTCAACGCGACGGCCACACCGGAGACCGACGTGGAGGTCATTCGGCAGGCGCTGGTGCGGCAATTGACCTCGCCCGTGCGCTGGCGCGAGAGTATCTTGTGGATGGCGGCGCAAGGCGTGGATCACTTTATCGAAATCGGACCGCGCGACGTGCTTACGGGGATGTTGAAGCGTACCCTGCCTGCTGCGCGCGCCGAAGCCGTAGATAAAATGGGATTTTGGGCTTAGCCGGAAAGGAGATGACCGTGTTGGCTCTGGAAGGTAAAGTCGCCCTCGTGACCGGTGGTTCACGCGGCATCGGCCGGGCGGTTGCCCTGGAGCTGGCGCGCCGTGGGGCCGAGGTTGCCGTCAACTACGCCCATCACGCCGAAGCGGCCCAACAAGTCGTGGCCGAAATTGAGGCATTGGGGCGTCGCGCCGTGGCCTTGCCGGCCGACGTCGGGGATGCCGAGCAAGCTGCGGCCCTGGTCGCCGCCGTTCTGGATGCCTGCGGACGGCTGGATATTCTGGTCAACAACGCCGGCATTGTCCGTGATAATCTGTTGCTGCGCATGCAGGAATCCGATTGGGATGCGGTGCTGCGCGTCAACCTTAAAGGTGCTTTCAACACCAGCAAGGCGGCCGTGCGCCCGATGATGCGGCAGCACTTTGGCCGTATTATCAATATCAGTTCGGTTTCCGGCCTCATGGGGCAGGTCGGGCAGGCCAATTATGCCGCCTCCAAGGCCGGGCTGATCGGCCTGACCAAAAGCATGGCCCGCGAATTGGCGGCGCGTCACATCACCGTCAATGTGGTCGCACCGGGGTTTATTATGACGGATATGACCGCCGCGCTGGATGAATCTTTGCGCGAACGACTGCGTGAGTTCATCCCTCTGGGGCGTTTTGGAACGGCTGAAGACGTCGCTGGCGCGGTGGCTTTTCTGGCCTCTGAGGAAGCGGCTTACATAACCGGCGTGGTGCTGCCTGTGGATGGCGGCCTGAGTATGTAAGGAGGCGTGGATGGAAACCCAGACAATTCCCGGCGTGGTTACGGTTGAACCTGAAGTGCTTGAAACCATCGCGCGTTTCAGCGCCCTGCACGTTCCCGGTGTGGTGCGGATCGTCGAAAAAGATGTGGATCGCTTTTTAGGGCTTACGGGAAAGTCGGTCCTGGTACAGGTCAACGAGGGGCGGGTAACGGTGGACCTCTCCATCATCGCCGGTCCTGACATCAGCCTGCTGCGCTTAGGCCGTGCGGTGCAATATGAAGTCACCCGCGCGATTGAAAATATGATCGGCATGCCGGTTGATGCAGTCCATGTCCACATTGAGGACGTGGTCTATCCTCAGCCGGAAAATCACCCCGAACCCTCAAAGGCTTAAGTGAATTAAGGAATTCTGTTTATGAAAGGTGAGCGACGCCTGGCCCGCCAGTTGGCGCTCCAGGCTCTTTACGAAGTAGACCTTGTTGCGCATCCTCTCGGCGAGGTGCTGAATCAACGTTTCACCGATGGCGAGGTGACGCCGCGAGTGCAGGCTTATTGCCAGAAACTGGTCGTCGGGGTCGTACAGTGCCGGGAGCTGCTGGATCGCTACATCCAGGCGCACGCGCCGGAATGGCCGCTCGATCAGGTAGCCATCATTGACCGCAACCTGCTGCGCATAGCCCTGTATGAATTTACCATCGGCAGTGTGCCGGTCAAAGTGGCGATTAACGAAGCTGTTGAATTGGCTAAGCGTTTCGGCTCAGATAGCGCGCCGCGTTTTGTCAACGGCGTCTTGGGCGCGTTGGTGCCTATGCAGGCAGAAATCACCGAGGCCTTGCGGACGGCGAGCAAACGCGCGTCATGATGCGCTTGACCCATCGCTGGAAAAGGCAGGGGCGTGATTCCGATATGAGGAATTGCGCCCCTTTTTTCTCGAATTTCACTTGTCCTGAGTGGGACTCTGGATTAGATTGAATACGCTGGCGCCGCGCATGTCGCGGCGCAGTGTTTGCAAGCTGACATTTTTGAAAGGAGTTTTCAAGTATGGGGAAAATCCGGGTCATTATTATGGGCGCTGCCGGGCGTGACTTTCACAACTTCAACACCTATTTCCGGGACAATGAGAAATATGAGGTGGTTGCTTTTACGGCAACGCAAATCCCGAACATCGAGGGACGCAAGTATCCCGCTGGACTGGCCGGGAAACTGTATCCGCAGGGGATTCCGATTCATGCCGAGACCGACCTGGCGATGCTCATCCGCGAACACGACGTAGACCAGGTTGTGTTCGCATACTCCGATGTACCTCACGAATACGTCATGCACAAAGCTGCGTTGGTCAACGCCCTGGGGGCGGATTTCATCCTCCTGGGGGGCAAATACACCATGCTGGCAAGCTCCAGGCCGGTGGTGGCCGTCTGCGCCGTGCGCACCGGTTCCGGCAAATCGCAGACCACCCGCCATGTATGCGACATCCTGCAAAAGATGGGCAAAAGGGTCGTCGCCGTGCGTCACCCGATGCCCTATGGCGATCTGGTGCGGCAGGCCGTGCAGCGGTTTGCCACGTATGCGGATTTGGACGCGCACGAATGTACGATTGAGGAGCGCGAGGAGTACGAACCCCACATTGATCGCGGCATCGTGGTGTACGCGGGTGTGGATTACGCGGCCATTCTGCGCGAAGCAGAGCAAGAGGCCGACGTCATTGTCTGGGACGGCGGTAACAACGACATCCCGTTCTTCAAGCCGGATTTGTGGATCACCGTTGCCGATCCGCATCGCCCCGGGCACGAGATGACGTACTACCCCGGCGAGACAAACCTGCGCGCCGCCGATGTGGTGGTGCTGAACAAAATTGATACGGCAAACTACGAGAATGTGCGCACCGTGCGGGCGCACGTCACAATGTTGAATCCCGGGGCGATCATCGTGGAAGCGGCCTCGCCGCTGTTTGTCGAGAATCCGGAGGCCATTCGCGGCAAGCGCGTCCTGGTCGTTGAGGATGGCCCCACGCTGACGCACGGGGAGATGGCGTATGGCGCGGGATATGTGGCCGCGCAGCGCTTCGGCGCAGCGGAAATCATTGATCCCCGCCCCTATGCCGTGGATTCCATCACGGCAACTTATCAGAAATATCCCAACACGGGCGCAGTTTTACCGGCGATGGGCTACGGCCACGAGCAAATACGCGACCTGGAAGTGACCATCAACAACACCCCTTGTGATCTGGTCGTCGTCGGCACACCGATTGACCTGACGCGCCTGCTCAAAATCAACCATCCCATGACGCGCGTGCGCTATGAGCTTCAGGTGATCGGACGCCCAACGTTGGAGGAGATCATCCACGCACGGATCGGCGTGCTGTAGACGTTTTTGTACCGCTTATCCATACACTGTCACGGATATAGAAGCGCCACGGCACTTCCAATGCCTTCTGGTCGCCACGCACGCCGATACGCGGACTTTGTCCAATGCGCACCTCGGGGATGGCGGGGGCGTCTTCGATCCACAACCGGGCATCCGGCGCGCAGAGATCGTGGTTGTTGAGGCTGCGGTCAATGCCCAGGGCGGCGCAGACCCGCCCCGGGCCACAGGTCAGGTTGGCAGGTGGATGGTGTAACCCGCGTCGTTGCCGGATGTGTGCCAATCCTTCCACGGGTTCAATGGCGCGGATAAGGATCGCTGCCGGAAATCCGGGGCACTCGGTCACCACGTTGAGACAGTGGTGCATGCCGTAGATCAGGTAAACGTAGGTGTGACCGGGCAGCCCGTACATCGGCGCATTGCGCGCCGTGGGGCCGGGACTGGCATGGCTGGCGCGGTCGTCTTCGCCGATATAGGCTTCGACTTCGGTGATGATGCCGGCAAGCCGGCAATCCTCATCCAGCCGTACCAGGCGTTTGCCGAGCAGTTCGCGGGCCACGGTGAGTGTATCACGGGCATAGAATTCACGCGGCAGCCGGGTCGTCAAGTTGACATTGTCTCCTTATGCAGTATCCTATTGATTGTAACACGGCTTGATCGCGCGACAAACATGGCGTGCGCGTTGAATGTGTTTCAGGTTCAATGAAAGGGGAAAACGGATGAGCGGGGATATGCCTGATTGGCTGTCGGCGCTGATGCCGACAGCGGATGAGGAGCCACAACCAAAAGCAGTATTGGAAGATGAGGCGCCGTTGCCCGTTGTCGGCCAGGCCGCCCGGCGTACCGCACCGCCAACACCGCCAACGCCGGAAGCTGGCGATGCGCTGGATGATTTGCGCAGCCAGGTCGCGGTGCCGGATGCTGCGCCGCCGGCCGCGCCGAAAAAATCGCGCTCTGCGCGTTCCGCGCGTTCCGCGCGGACCTTCGGCGGCCTGTTGCCCTGGCAGGTCTTTTTCCTGTCCGTGCTTCTGTTCCTGGATGTAGCCATAATCGGGATGTTGTTCCTGGTGATGCTTGAGCGCGTTGTTCTGCCTTGAGAAGAGACGTTTGCACGTTACTGTCATCTAGGCAATCAAAAAAACGCGGGGTGCTCCAGACCTCGCGTTTTTTTGTGGGATGGGCAGACTAACGCCTAACGCGCCATAATGATTTGCGCCAGACGCTTTACCCCTAACGTCAACGCCGATTTGGGTTGCACGCTGGCCAGCACCAGCCCTTTGGCCACGGCAGGGACCTGGTTGGGATCGTAAGGAATGTCCACCGCCAGAGGAACGCGCAGGGCTTTTTGCAGCGCCTCGGCCGGGGGGCGGGGGCCGGCGGCCGGCGCATTGCGAACCAGGACCAACCGCTCCTTCCACTCATTGAGAGACTGTAGCGTGATCCGTGTCACCTGGAGCGATGGTGCATCATCGCCGGTGATGAGGATGATGCGCTGCGCCTGGCCGAGCACGGCCCGCGCCGTTTCGTCAAGCAGCGGCGGCATGTCCACAACGATGAAGCGCGCCGCTGCCTTGAGTTGTGTGAGAAGTGCTTCCAACTTGTCCTTGCCCGGCCAACTGTGCTGCGCCGGCATGAACGGCGCCAGGAGCACTTTGAAGCCGGCCGCATGTTGCTGCAACAGCGAGGCTACCGGTGTTTTGGGATTTTCCACATACTGCCCCCAATGTTGTTCCGGGCGTATGCCCAGGAAGAACGCACACTGTCCACAGGCCGGCGCCAGGTCCAGCAACAGGGTCGGCGCAATCTGTTGGAGAACACCGGCCAGGTTGATGGCGACCGTCGTAACGCCCACGCCGCCTTTCAGGCTCAAGACCGGCACAACCTGTACCTCGGCCCCCTGGGGTTTGCTGGCGCGGCGTTCTACCAGTTCATTGACGCGCTTGAGTAACGTCTCCACATCGGCCGGCTTGCTCATGTGATCATCGGCGCCGGCAGCCAGAGCGGCAGCGCGATCCACCGATTGTCCACGTGCCGTGAGGATGATAATGCCCATGTTCTGGGTGCGTTCGTCGGCGCGCAACTTTTTCACCACATCGTAGCCGCTCATGCCCGGCATCATCACGTCCACGAGCGCCACGTCCGGCATGTGCATGAAGGCCGCCTGAAGTCCTTCATGCCCATTGCTGCAAGCGATGACCTCATGGTGTCCCTGGCGCTCCAAGATCAGCTTTAACATACTCAGCATGTCAATATTGTCGTCAATGACCAGGACGCGGGCCATAGTGTGCCTCCCTCGAAAATAGTCGCTTAGTCGTTAGTCTTGTAGTCAGACCCTCATTTCCACACTCGTCGGTGTCGCTTGCTATGCCCATTAACCGGTTTTTTCGCCGAAGAAGCTGATGTGCGCGCGGTTGATGAGCGCGATGGCGCCCTGATAGTTGATGTCTGGGTTGAACGTCGAACGCACATTCACATCTACCAGCGTGATGAAAATGCCGGCCTCGGTGCTCAGATAAAGTCGCGGGTTGAAGTTTTTGTTGATCACAAACAAGGTGCCGCTGATCTCAAAGAAAGGGACGGTGAGAAAGATCGGCACCTGATAGTTACCCATACCGTAAAGCTGGTCGCGTCGCAGCCCATCCTTCTTGTCCACCGTCAGGACAAAATCCAGGGTGGATTTGTCAAACAGGGCGAGGGCGTAATAGGCGCTGATGCGGGCCGGGTCTATGATGGGGGAGAGATAGGCTTCTTCCAGCAGAAAATAGTTGGTCGTCGGATCGTAAATCTCGTCGGCCAGGAACCGTTTGGTAATGACATACGTTCCCGATACCCGATACCCCTGGGCAAAAAATTCGGCAATGATTCTGTTGGACCTTTGCATAGCCTTCTCCTTAACTTCTCCATCAGCAGATTTAGCAGATTAAGCAGATTTCGGCAAGTTTACAACATTCAATCTGCTTAATCCGCTGAAAAAATTCCGGTGTGCGGCTCTCACGGGGCAGCGTTTTCCCAGGTAAACGTGCGCCGCTTGACCGTCTGACCGATCACTTTGTAGACCGGCTTGCCGCTTTCGGTGACCAGGCGAACAATGCTGACGCGCCATGAACAATTGCGATCGGCAAGGTTTGCCGGCGGGAAAAACTCTTGCGGAACGCGCCAGGCTGTTGCCTTTTGATAAACGTTGAGCGTCGTTTTCCCTTCTGTGCTTGGGACGATGAATTCAAGTTTATAGAACTCTTTGTCTTTGAGCAAGCCGATTGAGGCCCACTGTAGCACGATGACCGCATCTGCACCGGTGAACGTTGCGCCGTCCGGCGGGTAAAGCATGGGCGGAGCGGGATAGGCCAGCGACGGCGTCGGCGTGCCGGCCGCCTCGGCTTCTACAACCGGCGTGGGCGTGGGTGTCGGTGTGGGCAGCGGGATGACCAACACATGGTCTACCTTGATCGTCTCAGAATCGGCGGGGATATTGTTGGCCTTGCGGATGTCGGCCACGCTCACCCCGTATTTCTCGGCGATAGTAGACAGGGTATCCCCGGCCCGCACCGTATGCAAAACGTAAGGTGCCGCCGCAGTCTCCCCGGGGCCGGGCGTCGGCGGCGGCCCCGGCGTAGGCGTCGGCGGTGGGATGAGCAGACTGTCGCCAGCGTTGATGAAGTCGGATTCCAGGTTGTTATAGGCTTTCAGTTCATCCACTGTGAGGCCGAATTTTGCCGCGATTTCCGACAAGGTATCCCCAGCTTGCACAGTGTAATTCTGCGGAGGCAAAGGAGTCGGTGTAGGCAACGGTGTAGGCGTGAGCGTGGGCGTTGGCGTGCGCGTGGGACTGGGCGTGATGGTCGGCGTGCGCGTCAAGGTCGGGGTGAAGGTGGGCAGTTCCGCCGGCGCGACGATCTCCCCTTGTGAAAGTTTCCAGCCCAACGCAGCCGCGCCTCCCAGAATCCCCAGCGCCACAATGACCAACAGGACGACTTGCAGGATTCTCCAATACTGCGGCGCAGCACGAGACGCGGTAGCTTCTCCGGCAGCTTCAGACTCTTCTTCCAGCGAAGCGCCGCACATCAAACAGACCTTTGCCCCCTCGGCTACCCGGGCGCCACACACCGGGCAATAACGGGGCGGACGTTTCGGCAAGGTTTGGAGTATGTCTTCGGTTTCCATGCTCTTATGGTTTTTATGATAACACCGATACCTGAAAGAGCAAGACCTGCCAATTGAGAACTTTTCATCTCTCAGAATGTCCCAACACAACGGGGGACAGCATCGCCGTCCCCCGTTGTATGTGGATGTGGAGCGTCTATTCTTGCCTGAAGACCAGCGGCAGGAATACCGTAAACGTGGGCGCAGATGTCGCCGCGCGCGCCGTGACCGTCACCGGGCCGTGGAAGGTGCTCACGCCCTGGAGGTCAATGTCTTCCAGCTTGTAGAAGTAGGTGACGCCGGGCTGCACTTCTGTATCCAGCCACGTGTAGACCCCGCCGATGACTTCGCCGGGGAACTGCGGCGGGATGAGGGTATCGTTCAGCAAGGTATACGGCCCCGCCGGCGTTTCGCTGCGGTAGAGGTTGAAGCCGGCGTTGTCCAGCTCCGCGGCGGTTTCCCAGGTGAGGAGGATGGCGTTGCCCTGCGGTGCGGCGGTGAAATCGGCGAGGGTGATGGCGGTGGGCCAATCTTTGCGATAGTCTTCAACTTCTCCATTGATAATAGTACCGGTCGAGTCGCCTTCCAGTAATGGAAAATCGGCGGCGCGCAGACGGATATAGACCCGGCCGCCTGGTGAATAGTTGGCTGGAACACTGACCGGCACATTCACATTTGTAGGACTGCCGGTCACACCATTGCCGGCATAGAAGGCATCAAAGACACCATCCGGTAAACCACCAGTGCCGTCTCCCCAATCAATCCACAGCCCAAAATATACCGTTGTCCCCGCAGCGCTGGCGTTGACCGTGACAATGAAGTTGGCCGTGCTGCCCGGTATAACCTGGGAGGGGACACCAAGTCCATCTTCATCCAGGTTGCTGTTATCATCAAGGTTAGCAAGCTCACCGGGTTGCCCATTGGACTCCACATCCACGATATTGCCCAGCCAGACGGCAGGTGTGCCATCAGCAGCGGTTGCCGGCACGTTGGGCGTGGCACTTTCGGGGAAGAGGATGTGCGCCGGGCCATGTCTGAACTCAGTATAGTAAACGTTCGGCAGGTCGCCCAGGTCCAGGCGGTTCGTCCAGAAGCCGCTGTCGTAGGTGATGTCGGGCTGGCCCCGGTAGAGCGGGCTGGCGATCGGACTGAGGCCATTGCTATCTTGGGCAGGATCACCGCCTTGCCCAACCGGTGAGGCGCTCATACCGGGCGGGAGCGTGAAATTGATGGTGTACGTGGGCGTCCCATTGGTAGCGTCGGCAAGATTGAAATTCTCATCCAACAACAGGTTGCCAAAACTGTACATGCCGTCGCGGTCGGTATAGGTCACGAGCGTGGTCGTTCCGCCGTTGGGGTAGGCAATGGTCAACGTGACCTTGACGCCGCGGATGCCAGGTTCGTCGGATGCCTGGATGCCGTTGTTATTGCGGTCGAGCCAGACATAGTCGCCCAGGGCGGCCGGCGCCACATAGTAGCCAAAGTCGGCGGTGGTGTTGGTTTGCCCGCCGCTGACCGAGACGGTGTACGGGTCAACTTGGCTGTGGTTGTCCGCGCCGGGATCCGCGCCGTTGCTCTTCCAATAGCCATTGAGGACGTGGGCCTCGTCGGTCACGTTCACGCGGTAGGTGCCGTCAGGCAGGTTGATGAAGGCATAGTTGCCGTTGCTGTCGGTGGTCGTGGTGGCTACGAGGTTGCCGCTGGCGTTGTAAAGCGCCACGGTGACGCCTGCAAAGCGCCCGTTCTCGCCGCCGGCCAGCGTGCCATCGGCATTGGTGTCGTTCCAGATGGTGCCGCCGATAGTGTTCAGAGCGGAGGATACGTAGCCAAAGTCCTGGTTGAGGTTGATGCCACCTGCACCGATGGTAACGGTTGATTGGTTATTGCCCGGAGATGGTGTGTCCGGGTCTACGGTATTGGTCAGTCCCACGCCACCGTTGGGCAGGGTAGTAGTAGCGATCCGCACCACATAGGTGCCGGCGGGCAGATTGCCGAAAAAGTACTGACCGTTCTCGTTGGTGACGGTTTCAGCGAGCAGGGTGCTGCCATCGCTGGCGTACAGCCGCACCCGCACGCCTTCCAGCCCTTCGCCGGGGTTATAGCCGTTGCTTCCGTTGCGGTCGAGGAAAATCGTGTCGCCGATCGATCCCTCGCCCGCATCGTGGCCGGGCGGCGCGTAGGCAAAGTCCTGATCCAGGTTGCCGGCCGGCGTCAGATCGGCCACGGCGCTGATATTGGGCGTGCCGCTGCCGTCGCTGTCGTAAGCAGGCGTCAGTTCGGCCAGGACGTTGGCAGTGTCGTTGACCCACACCAGGTAGTCATCGGTGCCAACGCCATCGGTCACCGGGACGCCGGTGAAGGCATACTCGCCGTTCTGGTTGGTGAGGGTGGCGGCGATGATCGGTTCGCCCGCATCCTGGATGCCGTTGCCGTTCAGGTCACGGATGAGCACCACGCTCACGCCGGCCAGGCGCGGCTCGCCCGCATCCGGTGTGTTATTGCGGTTGGCGTCCACCCACAGCGTATCGCCGATGGTCGCGCTGGTGCCGGCCTCCGGCTGGTAGCCAAAGTCGGCGTTGACGTACACGTCACCAGGGGCGAGCAGGATAGGCGTGGTGGTCCGATTGTCGCAGGCGACGCAGACTGCGCCAAAGCTGTCCGGGTCGCCGGTCTGCGTATAGCCCGTGGGCGGCGTGACGCGCACCACGTAGGCGCCCACCGCCAGGTCGTCGAAGATATAGTGGCCTGCGTAATCGGTCGTCGTCGTGGCGGCGACGACGTCATCGGCGGTGCCAAAGCGGCCGTCCGGCCCGGCGGTGAGCAGTTCCACCGTGACGCCGTACAGCCCCGGCTCGCCGGGGTCTTGCCGCCCGTCGCCGTCCGCGTCAGCCCAGATGCGGTCGCCGATGGCGCCCGTGCCGGTGTTGCCCGTCACGTCGCCCGTCGCCGCCCAGTTGTAGCCAAAGTTGGCGGTGACGTGCTCCTGGCCGATGCCCACCATCACAGCGGTGGTGTGCGGCGTGGCGATGCCGTTCTCGTCGTAGGTGGGATTGGCCGCCAGGCCGGGGGCCAGCGAGTTGGGGTCTACACTGATGGTGTAGCTCCCCGCCGGGACGTTGAACAGGTAACGGCCCTCGCTATCGGTGACGGTGGTGCGGTTGACGGAGTTGCCGTTGATGTCCGTGCCGGTCAGCGTTACCCGCACGTTGGCGATGCCCGGTTCGCCGGCGTCCTGCACGCCGTCGCTGTTCTCGTCCAGCCAGACGCGGTCGCCGATGGCCGCCAGGCGGTTGACCGGGTCGCTGACCGAGGCCGAGCGCGGCGCGGGCTGCTGCGTGCTGACGACCGAGGCGGTGTTGTCAATGCTAAAGAGCACCGTGGGGGCGTTGACTGTGACCCGGAAAGTGATCTGCATGGACTGGCCGGGGTTGAGAGCAAAGCCGTCGCTGGCCACGACCAGGCTGGGGGGCGCGCCGTTCTGCAGGTCGGGGTTCACGCCGCCGGGGATGTTGTCTTTGGTTGCTGCGCTGAGCGTGTTGCAGGTAAAGCGCACATTGTCCACATACAAGTAGATATTGTCGGTCCCGGCAGCGGTCACATCGAACGAAACCTGCGTATTGCTGGCCATCTGGGCGCCGGTCAGGGTGAAGGAGGCGTTGCCGCTGCCCTGGTTGCTGCTGTTGTAGACGGCCAGATCTGCGCCTTGCTGGGTTCCACCGACATAGATGCGCGCCCGAACTTCTCTACCGGTTGTGTTGAGGGCATTCCGGTAATCGTAGCTGAGCGTGCCCCCCGCGCTGCAGGTGGACATATTTGCCTGGCGCCAGATGCGGCGGTTAGTGTTGGTCGGCTGGATGCGCAAGTACCAGGGACTGCCGCCGGTCCAACCGGTGTTGACAACCCGGAGGCTCCCGGCACCGACACCATCACTTTCCCCGACTTCCGTCCAGTTTGTACCCCAGGCCGCCGAGCCAGGGCCTGCACCGCTGTAGGATTGGGTTGCAAAATCGTCGAGGTAATAGAACGACCCGGCGAGGTAGCCCGTCGCCACCGTGCTCTGCGCCACATACGTCGTGCCGCCCGGCAGTGGGTCGGTCACGGCAATGCCGGTGTGCAGCACGGGCGTATTGTTGGCGATGACGATGGTGTACTGGATGGTATCGCCGGCGTTGACGGCGGCGTTGGCGTTCGAGGTCTTGTAAATGCTCAGGTAGGTGTTGCGGAAGCCACAATCAATCGTGTCGTTGTATTGCCCCTCGGTGACGGTCACGGCCAGCGGAGTGCCGGTATAGTCCGAGTCTTTGGTGTCGTCGCTGCCGGCGTTGGGCGTGGTCAGCTCGTAGGTGGTCGGCGTGCTGAAGGTGATGGAGAAGGTCGGTTCGGGCGTACCCACGCCGTCGAAATCCTCGTCCAGCAGCAGGTTGCCGAAGGAGTAGTAGCCGCTGGCGTCGGTGACGGTCGTCAGGATGGTGGAGCCGCCCCCGCCGGGCCAGACGATGGTCAACTGCACGGTGACGCCGGCGAGGCCCGGCTCGCCGGGGTCCTGGATGCCGTCGCGGTCGAGGTCCTCCCAGACAAAGTCGCCAATGCGCGCCGGGTCGCGGTAGTAGCCAAAGTCGGCGGTAAAGTTGTTCGCGCCCGCCAGGACGACGGTGTAATAGTCCGCCTGGCTGTTGTTGTCCGCGCCGGGTGTGGGGCCGGTGGACTTCCAGTTGCCGAGCAGCACCTGGGCGTCGTCGGTCACGTCCACAAAGTAGCGGTCGTTGGGCAGGCCGGTGAAGGCATAGTTGCCGCTGGCGTCGGTGGTCGTCGTGCCCACCAGCATATCCGCAGGGTCCCAAACGCCGTTGTCGTTGGAATCGGTGTAGAGCGCCACCGTCACGCCGGCATAGCGCCCGCTCTCGCTGCCTTCCAGCAGGCCGTCGGCGTCGGTGTCGTGCCAGAGCGTACCGCCGATGGTATAGCCGGAGAGGTTGCGATAGCCAAAATCCTGCGCCAGGTTGATCCCGCCGCTGGCGAGCGTCAATGTGGCGCGATGGGGGGTGCCGCCGTCGGGGTCGCTAAAGTTGGTCAGGCCGATGCCATAGTTGGGCAGCGAGTTGATGTTGATGTCCACCGTGTACGTCCCGCCCGCCAAGCCGCCGAAAAAGTACTGGCCATTTTCGTTGGTGATGGCGCGTGCGATGATCTGCCCGCTGTTGTTCAGCAGGTTGACCACCACGCCCTCCAGCCCTTCGCTGGGGGCATAGACGCCGTTGCCGTTCTGGTCGAGCCAGATGGTGTCGCCCACCAGCGCCTCGTCGGCGTCGTGGCCGGGCGGCGCGTAGGCAAAGTCCTGGTCCAGGTTCCCGCTCGGCGTCAGGTTGCTGACGACGCTGAGGTTGGGCGTACCGACGCTGTCGCTGTCGTAAACAGGCCGCAGTTCGCCCAGCACGTTGGCGGTGTCGTTGACCCACACCAGGTAATCGTCCGTGCCAACGCCATCGGCTACCGGCACGCCGGTAAAGGCATATTCACCGTTCTGGTTGGTGAGGGTGGTAGCGATGATGGGTTCGCCCGCGTCCCAGATACCGTTGCCGTTCAGGTCGCGGATCAGGGAGACGGTCACGCCGGGCAGGCTCGGCTCATCCGCATCCGGAACGTTGTCGCGGTCGGCGTCCACCCACAAGGTATCGCCGATGGTTGCCCCATAACCGCTCGTTGGCTGGTAGCCAAAGTCCGCGTTGAGATACACGTCGCCGGGCGCCAGCACAATGGGCATGGTGGTGCGGCCATCGCATACGGTGCAGCTCGCGCCGGGCTGGTCGGGGTCGCCGGTGAGCGTATAGCCGCCCGGCGGACTGGGGATGCGCACGATGTATGCGCTGGCGGCCAGCTCGTCGAAGGCATAGTTGCCGGCGTAATCGGTCGTCGTCGTCGCGGCGATAATGTCATCAGCGGTGCCAAAGATGCCATCTGGCCCGGCGGTGAGCAGCTCGACGGTGACGTTGTACAGGCCCGGCTCGCCGGGGTCCTGTCGCCCGTTGCCGTTCGCGTCAATCCAGACGCGGTTGCCGATCATCCCCAGACCGGTATTGGTGTTCGTTTGAGCCGGCGAGGCCCAGTTGTAGCCAAAGTCGGCGGTGGTGTATTCGATGCCCGAACCCAGCACGACGACGGTCGTGTGCGGCGTGCCGACGACGCCGTTCTCGTCGTAGGTCGGGTTGGCGGCCAGGCCGGCCGGCAGCGTGGTCTGGTCTACCGTGATGGTGTAGCCGCTGGTATTGCTCGGTGGGACATCCGTGAAGATATAGCGGCCTCGCGCGTCGGTGTAGGTGGTGCGGCTGACCGGATTGCCGTCAATATCCGTTCCGACAAGAGTGACCTTGACATTGGGGATGCCCGGCTCGCCGGCGTCCTGGTCGCCGTCGCCGTCTTCATCCACCCAGACGTAATCGCCCAGCGTGCTGGTCAACCTGACGGTGGCCTGGGCGGGCAGACTGCGGATGGGTTCCGTGTTATAGAAAGCATAGGCTATCGCCGTGTTGGTGGTTTGTGCAGACAGACGGGTGGTACACCGGAAAACCCAGGTCTCGCCTGGGTCGAGGGCATTGTTGGTATTATTATCGCCGCTGCTATAGTGCACCGGCGCGCAAAAATCATCCACTACGGTCACGTCGTTGACCGAGGTGCTAAAGGTCTGGATGAGCTTGACTTCGTAGGTGTAGGTCACCTCGCCGCCGGGGGCGACAAAGGATTTGTCGGCGACTTTGCGCAGGCGGATCTGCGAGCCGTAAGGGGGGATGCCCATGCCCAGGTCCATCGCCTCTTCGTCACCTGAGAAACTCAAGGCCGGGTTCTGCCCGAACGCGGCAGCCAGCAGTGTGTCATCGCAGGTGCGGATATAGGCGCCGGTCATGTCAAAGTCGCCGTCGGGGGCATAATCAATGTGCACTTCGTCAATGGACCAGGTATCTCCCGCTTCCAGATTGCCGATGGTACGGAAGCGAACGGTGGTGTTGGCGCTGTTGTAAGCGGAGGTAATATAGACCCGGTTCGCATACTCGCCGGTGGCAAAGGAAATCGGCCCATTGATGATCTCGAGCGTAGTCCAGGTGCTTCCGTCCGGCGAGACTTCGACGGCGATGGCGTCGTCGCTCTGGAAAGAGCCGGCCCACTGGATGCGGAAACTGAAGCGGGAATATTGCTGTCCGGCCATATTGTGCGAGCGCCGGATCGAGATGTTGGTCTCGTTCGTGCCACCGTTGTCGCGGAACTGGAGCACGCCACCGGTGATCCAGATCATCCCGCCGGTGGGCTGTCCGTCATCCCCACTCTCGGTCCAGCTCGTGCTCCAGTTGACCGGCGTGGCCCCGGGAAAGCCCTGGCTGTCGGTCAAGCGGTTATAAGATTGCGTGCCAAAGTTGTCGTGGACGTAGGCGCGCGACGTGGGATCGTCGTTGACCTGATACGAAAGGAGCGCGCTAGCATTGATTGTCTTTTCGGCGCCCACGCCGCCCGGACAGGAGATACCGGAGCCGTTCGTGTCCACGTAGATGGTGGTGTTGGCCAGCGGCGTCAGCCAGACGACCGTGCGGCTGGTGGTGCGGCCGGTGTTCGTGCTGTCGAGACAGACGCCCCGATAGCTCTCGTTGGAACAGCCCGGCGTCCAGCCGATGAGCAATTCGGGCGAGAGCTGGTTGGCCGGATATAGTTCATTGCCCCAATCGTAAATGTCGCCTGAAGTCGAGTTCGTGCAGTCCGTCATCGAGACCGGCAAAAAGGCCGGCGCCGGGCTGCCGGTGGTCCAAAAGCGCGCGCCGTTGCCGGTGGTGATGTTGGGCGAACCCGCTGCGGCGTTTGCGCCAACGGGGAAAGAGCCGGGTGTGCCACTGCCGATCTGATAATTGACGGTGATGGATGTGGCGTTGGGATTGTAGACCCACACGTTGGTGCATTGTGTGCCGGTTCCGGTGCCCACGGAGGTGTAATACTCGCTGACCCAATCGCTGCGGGGGATCAGATTGTAGAAGCGGTTCTCGTAGCTGGAGGTTACGTCGGCGGTCAGCAAGGTCACCTGCACGGCATTGTCACCGGTCAAAGTTGCGCCGGTGCGGATGCCGTCCACCATACGTGCCGCCCCTTCAGCCAGGGTATAGTTGAGGGGAGAAGCCGGGCCAGGGCCATCCACATCGACCGTGATATTGGCGCCCCCCAGCCCGGCCATGATCAGCCAGCGCACATCTTCGTATGATTGGCCGGTCGAGGGAATGTCTTCGCCCACAGGCGAGACGTACTGCGCTCCCCAGCGCTCGGTAGGCAACACGCTTTGCGCATCGGCCACCAGCGAGCCGGGCCCGGTGGGCCACATAGCGCGTGTGATCGCCACCGGCAAGGTTACGCCAACCTTGTCGCGCCCGTCAAAGAAAATTTGAGATGGATTGCGCGAATAAGAACCAGGACTCCCCTGCACACTCACCTGGTTATCCAATGTGATCACATTGCCCTTGTATAACCGGTCATGTTCCGGCCTGGTACAGGGATTGGGGCTGTTGTTGATCGAAGGCGGGCAACCGTTGGCAATCACGCCGTCGCCCCAGATTTGCGTGCCATCCGGGTTGGTGACGGCGTCGTAATAGTTACCCTCGGGGTTGGCCATGTCGGCGTCATAGCCGCCGTCTTCCCATTGGTCATAGTAGACAATGGTGTCATTCGTACCGATAGCAATCGAGGTGACGCTGCGCACCGGACTGACCGGGCTACCGCCGGCAAAGTTATCCCGGAAATACTGCAACATCACGTCTTCCGGCAGGGTCAGGTAAAACACCTGCAACGGCGGCGGGTTCAAGGCATAGACCGGTTGCGCCGCCGTCAACGTCATCAGGCCGCTTAGGGCCAGCGCGAGCGCTACAAATAGATGCCATAATCTCACTGTCACATTGAGTTTTTTCATAAACGTTCCCCTCGCTCATTCCACACTATAGCACCTCGACATGCCTGGTTGCCCTCATGGACCGTTCCTAACCCTATTTAAATTCTAAGCCATACAGATTCTTTAATCTATAGAAAATGTCTGTGAGTTGGTTATGAATTATCTGTGAGTTCTCTGTAAATTGGTAGATATTCATCAACAAAAATACGGCGAGGCTCTACCTCGCCGTATTTGAAAAAACGTCGGACGTTCTAGCAGGTTTACATATTTCTATGTTGTTGGATCCAGGCGGTAGCCGATGCCGCGCACCGAGACGATGCAGCCCATCTCGCCGGCCGCGTAGCCCAACCGCCGACGTAGGGAGCGCGCCACGGCATACAGGAGCCGTCCCGCCTCGGTCGGCGTTGTCTCCAGGTCATGCGTCGCCTTACACAGCTCTTGCAGCGCGACCACCTGTCCGGGGCGGCGCGCCAGATACTCCAGAAAGGCGAATTCGTGCGGCGACAGATCCACCGGCTGCCCTGCTTTCCACACGCGATGCTGCGTCGGGTTAACCCGTAATGTGCCGACGATCAGATCGCCGGATGATTCCAACGTTGACGACTCTGTCTTCGGAACAGCAAAGCGGGTCAGTTCCTGCGCTCGCCGTAGACGCCCTTGCACAATCGCCACCAAATCGTCTATCTTGAACGGCTTGGTCAAATAATCGTCAGCGCCCATCGCTTTGCCATAGCGCACGTCACTATCTAGCGCGCGCGCCGACATGAACACAAACGGGATCAGGACCCACTGCGGGTTGGCGCGCACCGCTTCATAGAGCTGGTAGCCGTTCATGTGCGGCATAGCCACATCCGCCAGGATCAGATCTACTGGCTGGTCGTTGAGCAGTTTGAGCGCAGCGTCTCCATCATGCGCGGTCAAGACGCGGTATCCCCGCATTTCCAGGGCCAGTTCGATACTTTTCAATATTTCAGGCTGATCGTCAACAGCTAAAATCGTATATCCCTTATGCATGGTGACTCTACTTTGAAACGCTACGTTTCCCAGATTAATCTCATGCGGCCCATCTATATCATCATATATGACTCTCCTGAAAAAAGTCCAATTCACCGCAGAGACGCAAAGAACGCAGAGGAAAATTCAAGTTTAAATCAATAAAATTATTACTCAAACGCAAAAAACTTAATCTTATTGAATCCGATATAAAAATCTTTGCGCCCTCTGCGCCTCGGCGGTGAGATTTTTTAGTTTTTTTCAGTAGACTCATATATTATATAGCAAATTTCACAGGCTGAGAATAACAACAGAATGTAGACTGTGTTTCAGAATGTCAAAACACAACGGGGGACAGCATCGCCGTCCCCCGTTGTATGTGGATGTGGAGCGTCTACTCTTGCCTGAAGACCAGCGGCAGGAATACCGTAAACGTGGGCGCAGATGTCGCCGCGCGCGCCGTGACCGTCACCGGGCCGTGGAAGGTGCTCACGCCCTGGCGGTCAATGTCTTCCAGCTTGTAGAAGTAGGTGACGCCGGGCTGCACTTCTGTATCCAGCCACGTGTAGACCCCGCCGATGACTTCGCCGGGGAACTGCGGCGGGATGAGGGTATCGTTCAGCAAGGTATACGGCCCCTCCGGCGTTTCGCTGCGGTAGAGGTTGAAGCCGGCGTTGTCCAGCTCCGCGGCGGTTTCCCAGGTGACGAGGATGGCGTTGCCCTGCGGTGCGGCGGTGAAATCGGCGAGGGTGATGGCGGTGGGTTGGTAGGGCGGCCGATAACCGAAGTCGGCGTAGCTGATGCTGGTATTGCCGCTCAGCGCCACAGGCAGCGGAGCGGACTGGCTATGGCTGTCGGTGTTCACTGCGCCCAGCGTATGGGTGTACCCACTCAGTACATTCTGCTGGTCGGTGACACGCACAGTATACGTCCCATTCGGCAAGTAGTTGAAACTATAGTTGCCGTCGTTGTCAGTCGTTGCTGTTGCCACGACGTTGCCGTTGGCGTCGTAGAGCGCCAGCGTCACGCCGGCCAGGCGTCCCGCCTCACTGGCGTCCAGATACCCATTGGCGTTGGTATCCACCCACAGCGTGCCGGAGATGGTGTTCGTCCCCTGATAGCCGAAGTCCTGGTCAAGCTTGATTTCGCCCGCTGTCAGGGTCACGCCGGACTCGTTGAGCGGCGAGTCGGAGGTGTCCGGGTCAACGGTGTTGGTCAACCCGGCGGGCAGGCTGGTTGTATCCACGACGATGACGTAGTCGCCCGCGGGCAGATTGGCAAAGTAATAGTTGCCGTTCTCATCGGTGACGGCCTGGGCCAGCAGCGGCTCGCCGGGGTCGTAATTGCCATCAGCGTTGCTGTCGGTGTACAGGCGCACAATCACGCCCTCCAGCCCTTCGCCGGCGGTGTAGCCGCCGCTGTTGTCACGGTCAAGGAAGATCGTATCGCCGATTAGCCCGCCAGTGGGCGTCTGGGCGGCCGGCTTGTAGCCAAAGTCTTGCGCATCATTACCGGCAGATGTCAGGTTGCTGACTGCGCTGATGTTGGGTGTGCCGATGCCATTGCTGTCGTAGGTCGGCGCGAGGCCGCTCAAGACGTTGGCGGTATCGTTGACCCACACCAGATAGTCATCCGTGCCTGCGCCGTCTGCTACCGGTATGCCAGTAAAGGTATATTGGCCGTTGGCATCCGTGACGGTGGCTGCAATGATTGGCTCACCTGCATCCCAGGCGCCGTTGCCGTTCGTGTCGCGGATGAGAGCGACTGTCACGCCGGGGATGCCGGGTTCGCCGGCGTCCTGTGTCGCATTGGCGTTTGCATCCAGCCAGATTGTATCGCCAATGGTCGCGCCCACGCCCACGTCCGGTTTATAGCCAAAGTCAGCCGTGACAAGCACCTGCCCGGTGGTCAGGGGGATTTTGTTGGTTTTGTTATCGCAGGTGGTACAGGCTGCGCCGGGGGCATCAGGGTCGCCCGTTTGCGTATACCCGCCCGGCGCAGTCACGCGCACTTCGTAGGCCCCGGCCGCCAGGTCATCAAAGATGTAGCGGCCATCCGGCCCGGTGGTGGTGCTCGTTTTCAGGGCGTCAATTGTTCCGTCGCTGTTCGAATCCCACCACAGTTCCACCGTCACACCCGCCAGGCCCGCTTCGTTGGCGTCTTGCTTGCCGTCACCGTCCGCGTCAATCCAGATGCGGTCGCCGATGGCGCCGGTGCTGGAGGCGATGGGCGGCGTCCAGTTGTAGCCAAAGTCGGCGGTCGCGTATTCCTGGCCCGGCAGCAGCGTCACGGCCGAGGTGTGCGCTGTGTCCAGCCCATCCTCGTCATAGGTTGGATTCGCCGCCAGCCCCGCCGGTAGAGTGGTCGAATCCACCTTAACCGAATAAGTGCCTGGCGCCACATTCGGGAACAAATAGTTGCCGTTGGCGTCGGTATAGGTGGTCGCAACCAGGGACGCGCCAGAGTAGAGTTCCACTTTGACATTGGCGATGCCCGCTTCGCCCGTGTCCTGCGCGCCGTTGCCGTTCGCATCCAGCCAGACGCGGTCGCCGATGGCGCCGGGGCGCGGGAGCAGGCCAAAGTCGTAGGTATTGTTAGTCGCGCCCTGCGTGACTGTGGCAACAATGCCGCCGTGCGGGTCAGAGTCCAGTGCATCATTACCGCCCTGGTCGGTTGACGTGGGCAGATAACCCGCCGGAATCCCCACTGAGACATAGAAGGTCGGCTCGCCCGTTCCGCTGCCGTCCATCTGCTCATCGAGCAGCAGGTTGCCGAAGGTGTAGGTGCCGTTGGCGTCGGTCAGCGTGGAGAGCCTGGTCGTCCCGCCGCCGGGCCAGACGATGGTGAGCGTGACCCGCACGCCCGCAACGCCCGGCTCGCCAGTCTCCTGGATACCATCGCCATCGTCTTCCCAGACAAAGTCGCCCAGGCTCGCCGCCACGCGGTAGTAGCCAAAGTCCGCGTAGGTGATGCTTGTGCCGCCGGTCAGGGTCACGCTCAGCGGGTCGGATTGGCTATTGTTGTTCGTGTTCGCCGTCCCCAGCGAGTGCCAGTAGCCGTCCAGCACATTGGCCTCGTCGGTGACTTTGACGGTGTAGGTCCCGTTGGGCAGGTTGTCGAAGGTGTAGTCGCCGCTGCTGTCGGTCACGGTCGTCGCCACGACGTTGCCGTTGCTATCGTAGAGCGCCACGGTGACACCGGCAAAGTACGTGGTTTCTCCGGCGTCCATAGAGCCGTTGGCGTTGGTATCCGTCCAGAGCGTGCCGGAAACGCTATTGGTTCCCTGGTAGCCAAAGTCCTGCGTCAGGACGATTTCGCCTGCCGCCAGGGTGACGGTGGATTGGTGCGCCGTGCCGCCGTCCGGATCGTAGGTGTTGCTCAAGCCGGCGGGCAGTGTGGCGGTATCCACCTTCACGATGTACGTTCCGGCGGGTAGCCCGGCGAAGGCGTAACGCCCGTTCTCATCGGTGACGGTGGTAGCGAGAACGGTTGTCCCGTCGCTGGCGTACAGGCGCACGGTGACGCCCTCCAGCCCCTCGCCCGGGTCGGCGGTGTCATTGCCGTTGCGGTCGAGGAAGATGGTATCGCCAATCAGCCCGCCGCCGGTCGTCTGATTGAACGGCTTGTAGCCAAAGTCCTGCGTGGCATTGCCGCTGGCCGGTAGGGCGCTGACGGCGCTGATGTTCGGCGTGGATGTGCCGTCGCTGTCGTAACTCGGCGCGAGGCCGCCCAGCACGGCGGCGGTGTCGTTCACCCATACCAGGTAGTTGCCGCCCACGGGGACGCCGGTGAACTGGTAGCCGCCGCTGGCATCGGTCGTATCCGTCGCCAGAATCGGCTCGCCCGCGTCCCAGACGCCGTTGCCGTTGAGGTCGGCGATGAGCGCGACGGTGACGCCGGCAATGCCGGGTTCACCCGCGTCCTGCGCGCCGTTAGCGTTGGCGTCGAACCAGACCGTGTCGCCGATGGCTGCCGTCATCCCCGCGCCCGGTTGATAGCCCAAGTCTGCGTTGACATAGACATCGCCCGGCGCAAGGACGATGGGCTGCGTGGTCATCCCATCCAGCGTGCCGTCCGGGTCGCCGGTTTGCGTGTAGCCTGTCACGCCCGCGGTGACTTTGACGATGTAGATGCCCGCGGGCAGGTTGTCAAAGACATAGTGGCCCGTGGCGTCCGTCGTCGTCGAAGCATAGAGCGCGTCAATGATGCCGTCGTCGTTGGAATCGTACCACAGCTCCACGGTGACGCCGCTCAGCCCCAGTTCACCGGGGTCCTGCACGCCGTCGCCGTCGGCGTCGCTCCACACGCGGTCGCCAATGGCGCCGGTGTTGGCGTTGCCGGTCACATCGGCGGAGGGCGCCCAGTTGTAGCCAAAGTCGGCGGTCACATTTTCCTGACCAGCGGCGATGGTCACGCTGTACGGGTCGGCCTTGTTGGTAAAGTCGCCTGTGCCGCCAGGAATCGCGCTATGCACCAGGCCGGTCGGCAGGCTCGTATCCAGCACATCTACCTGATACGTTCCGGGCGGCACGTTCTTGAAGACGTAGTTGCCCTCGGCGTCGGTGACGGTGGTTGCCAGGAGCGTGGTGTGGGTGCTATCCCAGAGTTGCACGGTGACGTTGGGGATGCCCGGCTCGCCGGCGTCCTGGATGCCGTTGCCGTTCTCATCCAGCCAGACGTGGTTGCCGATGGCGGTGGGCCGATAGAAGCCGTTGTACTCCTCGAAGGTGGTCTGCCCGGCGGTGACCAGCACGCCCGTGGTGGGATTCGTCCCTTGCGTCTGCACGCCGGCCGGTGGATTGACCAGGGTGACCGTGGCGTAACCCGTCCCCACTTCGTTGATGGTGTAGTTGCCGTCCACGCCGGTGACGCCGGTGTGCTCGACGCCGTAGCCGTCCACGATGCGCACGCTCACGCCACTGGCGGGGCTATCCACGCCGGCGGTATAGATGCCGTCGCCGTTCACGTCGGTATAGACAAAGCCCGTCACCGCGCCCATACTCAGCAGGATGCCCGCGCCGCTCTGCCCGCTGTACGCTTTGCCGGCGGTGTTCTGGTAGGCCACGTGCGCCGTGTTCCCCAGAATCTTGCCGGTCGCGGGCAACACGGTGATGACGACCTGATCGGAGCCGGTGCAGCCGTACTGCGCGCGCGCCGTGACAGTAGCGATGTAGACGCCAGGCGTGTTGTAGGTGTGGCTATCGCTGGTGAGGTTCTCCGTGTAATCCGTTATCGTCCCATCGCCCCAATCGTAGCGGTAATAGTACGGCGTGCGTCCGCCGAGCGCGTTCTCATCCACCTGGATGGTCACGCTCTGCCCGGCTAAGGTCATCGCCGGCGCGTAGGCAAAGGGGCGCAGGCTGCTGTAACTGGCTTGCAGGTTAAAGAGCAGGCCGCTGTGATCCTCGCCGCCTAAAGTGGGGTGCCCGTTGTGCGTGTTGTTGATGAGTTGCACGGCGAGCAGGTTGATGCCGGATTGCAGCGCGCCGGCGCCGGAGAACGTGGAGTACGACCCCGCGCCCTGATGCTGGCCCAGGAGAATGCCGTTGAGGTAGATGGTCGAGATGTCATCCCCGGCCAGGCTGAGACTGGCGCTCTGCGGCACCGCGTTGAGCGGCAGGCAGAACATCTGGCGGAAGTAGGTATAGTTGGGATAGGTGAGGCCCGTGTCGTTGACGGTGGTCCATTGGGCGTTCAGGTCTGAAGCGGACATCCAGTAGAAATATTCCGCCGTCGAAGCCGCGATGGGCTGCGACCAGCCGGTTTCGTCGAAGCGCGTGGCGCGCGGATTGTCGTTCCAGCCGGTCGGCGGGACGGGATTCGTGTCCAGAAAACGGCCGCGATAGGTCAGACAATCGCCGGTGGCGCACCAGGGCAGGGAGGTGCGCGCCGCCGTTGTGCTGGTGATGGTCACGCTGCCGCTGCCGCTCTCGGTGGAGAGCGTCGGCGCGGTCTGGTTGACCGCGCTGCTGCTCACATTGCTGAGCACGGTCACCTTGAAACTGACCGTACCGAACGCGCCGGGGTCCTGGTTGCCCAGGTTCCAGGTGATGGTGCGTGTGCCGCTATCATACGTGCCGCCGCCCGTGATGCTGCCGGCAACCAGGCTGGTGTTATCGGGCAACACGTCGGTGATGACCACGTCATTGGCCGTGTCGCTGCTGTTGTTCTCCCAGCGGATGCTGTACGTCAGTTCCGCGCCGACGTAAGCCGGGCCGGAGACGCTCTTTTCCAGCACCACGTAGGGCGCCACGACGATGTCGCTATCCACGGCGGTATTGTCCAGCGGGTTGCGGTCGGTGTCGCTGGTGGTGATGGACACACGGTTCAGCACCACCGCGCCGGGCAGCAGCGTATTCTTAACTGTGACATTGAGGGTGATATTCGCATCGGCCCCCTGCGCTACGCTGCCGAGACTCCAGGTAACGGTATGGTTGCCGCTGTCATAGGTCCCAGAGGGCGACGAGGAGACGTAATCCACATTGGCGGGCAAAGTGTCCACAATCACGACGTTGGCGGCGTCGGCGTTGCCCACGTTTTTGTAGTTGATGGTATACGCCAGGGATGCACCCGCCAGCACCTGGGTTTGCCCGTCGGTCTTGGTAATCTGCAAATCCGGCGCGGGCGTGGATTGCACCGTGTCAATGTCGGCCTGCTCGTTGTTGGTGATGTTCGGTTCGTAGGTCGTGGTGGTGGCGTTGGCATAGTTGGTGACGGTTGTGCCGTCGCTCAGGCCGCTGGCGACATTGACTGTCACGTGACACGTTCGGCTCTCGCCCACGTCCAGCGTCCCGATAGTCCAGACGTAAGGTCCGGAGCCGGTCATTCCACAGTCACTGCTTACATAGGTCAGGTTAGCGCCGACGGTATCGTTCAAGACCACATTTTCCGCCGGGATGATGCCGTTATTGACGACGACGATGGTGTACACCACGCCATTTTGCGGCGATGTAACGGTAGTCAGCCCATCGCTCTTGGTCACCGCCAGGTCGGCGCCGCCGTCCACCTCAAAGTCGCGGCCGCCCGCCGTCTGGCCCGCCGCCAGGTTCACCGTGATGTTATCGGGATTGCCGCCGTCATAGTCGGCCACGCCGGTGGTGTTGGGCGGATTGGTCTTGACCACCTGATAGAGACCGGGTATCAGATTCGTAAACTCGTAATAGCCGCTGCTGTTGGTCGTCGTGCTGGCGGTGGTATCGTCGGCGGTGCCGAGGAGACCATCCGGCCCCGCGCCGATGAGCGTAATGGTGACATTCTCGACCAGCGGCTCACCGCTGTTGCAGATGCCATTGCCGACGTTCGGGCCGGTGCCCACGCTCACGCACACCGAGCCGTTGATGCTGCCCAGGTAGGCGTGGAAGCCAAAATCATTGTTCGCAGACGGCGCGCCTGCGACCGTCACGGCGATGGCATTGTTGATGGACGTGTCCGACTCATACGTTTCGACAAAAGCCCGCGAAGGCAGCGTGGTCGTATCCACCTTGACCAGGTAAGAACCGTTGGGGATACCAGGGAAGATGTAATTGCCGGACCCATCGGTGACGGTTGTGGCGATGACGGTTGTGCCGGTCGCATCGTACAGATACACCGTGATGCCGGACAGTCCAACGTCAGCCCCATCCTTCGCGCCGATGGTCCCTAGGTCATTGAACACATTGCCGCTGATGGAGTACGAGGTGGGGTTGTGATAGCCAAAGTCCGCCGTGAGGTTCGTCCCCCCGCCGCTGACGGTTGCCTGACCGGTGTGGTCATTGGTCGGGCTGTAGTTGTCGTAAGTTTGCGTAAAGCCTGCCGGCACGGTGGTGGAATCCACTTTGACGGTGTAGGTTCCATCCGCCAGGCCGGTGAATTGATAGGCGCCGCTGGCATCGGTGACGGTGGTCGCCAGCAGGGTCGCGCCCTGATACAAGTTCACCGTCACGCCGGGGAGCCCCACTTCGCCCGTATCTTGAATGCCATCGCCATCCGCGTCATTCCATACGCGGTCGCCGATGACGCCGCTGTTATCCACGCCAAAGTTCAGGTCGGTTACTTCGTGGCCGGTTTCTGCGCTCACCGTCAGGCTGGTCGGTGTCGTCGCCAAGGTCAGGCCGGGGAAGGCCGCCGCCACGTCCGCCGGATTGTAGGAAATGGTATAGGTGCCGGCCGGGACGAGGAAGCGGTACTCACCGTTGGCGTCGGTGGTGGTGGTCTGGTGAACGGGATTGCCGTTGCTGTCATAGCCCGTCAGGGTGATGAGGATGGCATACAGCCCCGGCTCGCCCGCATCCAGGAAGGCGCTCGAGTTGACATCGTGGAACAGCGTGCCTTCGAGGAGCGCCGCTTCCACAAAGCCAAAGTTCTTGTCGGTGACGGTCTGCCCTGCACTCAAAGGAACCGCGTAATGGTCAGGCGTGGTAAAGACCATTGTCCCCACCTGGCCCGCGTTGGGGCTGCCGGACGGGGCGGGCACTTCCTGCTCGGATGCGCCTACCACATAGTTACCCGGCGGCAGGTTAGCGAACAGGTAGTCATAGTGGCCGGTGGACGTTTCAAAGACGTCCAGAATGGTATAGCTGCCATCGGCGTTGACCAGGTACAGCACGATGGAACTGCCCGGCGCGCCGCAGGGAGCGCCGCTACAGTTGGTTTCGTCGCGGTTGCCATCGGCGTCGGTGTCGTACCAGGTCGTGCCGGCAATTGAGCCGGCCCAGCGGTAGCCAAAGTCCACATCGGTTACGACGGAGCTGTTCGAGACCAGGGTGACTTCGGTGACACCGTTCGGGCTGGCCGTGCCGCCGTCCTTATCGTAGGTTGGCGTCATCGCGCTGCCCAGGGTGTAACTCCCGCCGTAGGGCGAGGTCACCGGACTGTTGGGATTCACCGTCACGCGGTAGTCGCCTTTCACCAAGTTGGCGAAGAGATACTTGCCGTCGGCGTCGGTCGTGGTCGTGGCTACGGGATACCAGGTGCTACCGAATTTGATCTCCAGAGTCACGCCGATGCCCGGCAACGGCGTCTCGCCGCTATCCTGCACGCCGTCTTTGTCGGCATCCAGCCAGATCGTGTCCCCGATTTGCCCCGTGCCCACGTTGAGGCCAAAATCGGCGGCGCTGTATTGCTGCCCCGCGCTCAAGGTCACGCTGAGCGACGGCGCCGTGGTGGGCAGGTAGCCGGCCGGATAGGTGGCCGGGTCGGTGCGGACGGTGTAGGTCCCCGCGCTCAGGCCAAAGATGCGATACGCGCCCGTCGCGTCGGTGATGTCATACGGCTCGCCCGCGTCCCAGACGCCGTTGGCGTTGCTATCCACGTAGACTTTGACGCCCGCCAGACCCAGTTCGCCGGTATCCTGCACGCCGTCGCTGTCCGTATCGGCCCAGACAAAATCGCCGATGCTGGCGGAGGTGGCGGTCTCGGTGGTGTTGGAAGGCAGCGTGCCAATCGCGCCGCTCGTTTCGGCCAGGATGCCGGTGTTGCGGATGACCGCGGGCGCGCCGGCGGCGACTGTTGCCTGATAGGTGAGCACGGGACTGACAATTACCCGGCGCGAGGTAGCCGTGGGGAAGCTGGTGGGGCCGGAACCCGTGGCGTTGACGCTAAAGGTGAGGCTGCCGGGGCTGGTTCCCGGTGTGACCGCGCAGGTCCATTCGTAAATCACCGGGTCGTTAATGTTGGCGATGTCGTCATCGGTGGAGACTAACGTGGGGCTGCCGCAACTGGCCGAAGCGCCGCCCGTGGCTGTCTGAGCGAGCGTCCCCGGCGTGACGTCGTTCACCGCCGTGCTGGATTCGATGCGGAACGTGAGTTTGATGCTATCGCCGGTGGAGACCAGGCTTGGCCGCGCCGTCAGCGTGGTAAAGCGGCCCGTGGGCGTGACGCCGGCGTCATAGACCAGCGCGCCGCCCTGGCCCACGTTGCCGGTAAAGTTCGCGGGGGTCATTGTGCTCCAGGTATTGGTGGCCGGATTGTAGCGCCAGAAGGCCAGCGTCTTGCCTTGCAGCGCGTAGATGTACGTGCCATCGGTGGTCAGCGCGCCGCCATCGGCCACAGCGCCGGGTGTGGCGGCCATCGCCGTCCAGGTGTTGGTGGCGATGTCATAGCGCCAGAAGCCGGTCTTGCCATCGCCTTGCAGCGCGTAAATGTAGCCACCCACGTAGGTGAGCGAACCGCCCCAACCGACGTTGCCCGGCGTCGAGGCCAGCGCCGTCCAGGTGTTAGAAGCGACGTTGTAGCGCCAGAAGCCGGTCTTGCGGTCGCCTTGGAGCGCGTACAGATTGGTGCCGTCGGTGGTCAGCGCGCCGCCTTTCTTGACATTGGCCGGCGTAGTGGCCATAGCCGTCCAGGTATTGGAGGCTACATTATACCGGCTGAAGAGGTTGCTGCCGCCCAGCAGGGCATAGACATACTTGGTTCCGCCCACCGAGAGATATTGCGCCGCACCGCCTTCATTTACATTTGCCGCCGTGTCGGCCAGGCGCGTCCAGGTGTTCGTGGCAATATCATACTTGTAGAACCACTTGGAGTTGCCCTCCAGCGCGTAAATGATGTGGGTCGCGGGGTCTACGGTCAGCGAACCGCCCTTTTCGATGCCGTTGGTCGGCTGCGCCTTGGCGCTCCAGGCATTGTTGGAAAGCGTGTATTTGGAAAACTCGCGCGTGTTGCCGCCGCGGAAGGCGTAAACGCCGGCCGGGAAGCCGCTGATGAGCGTCTCGCCGGGGACGCCGGGCGCGTTGCTGCCCAGGTTCCAGGTCACCACATTGGGCCCGCCGCCCGGCGAGGAGAGCACACTGGCGGAACTGGCGTCAGGCCAACTCGTGGTGGCATTGGCGGCGCCAGCGGAGAAGACGTACTCACCCACGTCGTGCAGCGTGCAGGTCCAGGCAAAATTGACGCCCGTGCCACCGGCGGGCACATTGGCGCTTGCGGGGGTCGGGCCGGTACAGGTCGCCGTGCCGCCGCTGACCTCAATGGGGGTGGGTGAAACGGCCGTGGCGGCCACACTGCTTTTGACGTTCAGCGTAACATTCACCGCGCCACCCTTGACCACATAATTCGTGCTAACCGACAGCGCTGTATCCAGCACGGGCGGGCCGTCATCGTGGCCGGGGACGGCCGGCAGGGGCGTGTACGCGCCGTAAGTCCCGCCCGCGTTGGCGCTGCCAAAAGTCACGCCGGTGGGCAGCGGGTCAATAATGCGCACATTCGTCAGCAGGCCGCTGCCGGGGTAGTAGGGCTTGAGCGTAAAGTTGAGCGTTTCGCCGGTGGTGGCGTAAGCCTTGTCCACTGTCTTGGTCAGTCCGTTGACAAAGGGAAAGTCGGCGGTCAGGTAATTCTCGCCCGCCGCTAATACTTTGGTGTATTCGGTTACGGTGGCAAACAGCCCGGCCGGCAGGTCGGCGTCGTGGGTATCCACCACGACTTTATAGTTGCCCGGCCCCAGGTTGCTGAAGAGATACTTGCCGTCAGGCCCGGAAACCGTCGTCGCCACCGGCAGACCGTCGCGGTAGAGCGTGACCGTGACGTTAGCGAGCGGCGTCTCGCCCGCGTCGTACATCCCGTTGCGATTGGCGTCCACAAAGAGCTGGTCGCCGATGGAAGCGGGCAATGAGCGCCAGAAGCCAAAGTCGTTGTCCAGGTCGGCGCCGCTCAGGTTGGGCGAGGCGATGACCTCCGCCGTGCTCAACTGATAAGGCGTACCGGCGCCATATTTGGCATTAAAGTAAGTTTGAATGTCGGCGTCGTTCTTATCTACCTTGACCAGGTAATTGTAGCCCGCCGCCAGGTTGGAGAAGAGATAATCGCCAACGCTGTTGGTCTGCGTCGTTGCCACCAGCGCGTCGCCGGCGTCAATCACGCCGTTGGCGTTGCTGTCCTCGTAGAGCCAGACGGTCACGTTGGGAATGCCGCTATCCACGCCGCTGGTGAATGTGCCATCGTTGGCAATGTCCTCAAAGACCTTGTCGCCAATGCTGGCCGTGCCGGTGGGCTTGTAGCCGAAATCGGCGGTGAGGTATTGCTGATCGGTAACCAGCGTGACGGTGTGCGCGTTATCTTTGGTCGCGTCGGGGTCGCCGGTCTGCGTGTGATTGGCCGGCAGCGTGGTCGGGTCCACGCGCACCACATAGGTTCCGGCGGTCAGGCCGGGGAAGTAATACGCGCCGTTAGCGTCGGTGATGGCATAAGGCTCGCCGCTTTCCCAGCTACCGTTATTGTTGCTATCAATGTAGACTTTGACGCCCGCGATGCCCTCTTCCCCCGCGTTCTGCATCCCGTCGCCGTCCCAATCGCGCCAGATGAAATCGCCGATTTTGCCGCCCGCCACCGTGACGCACGCCAGCGCGCCGGTGGTCTGGTTGACCGGCGTGCTGCTGGTGTAACTGTTGCAGTAGGCTCCCGGCGCCTGGCTCGCGGCAATTTTAGCCGTGAAGGTGAGGTAGAGCGATTGCCCGGCCTGAAGCGCCGCCGGGATGGTGAAGATGGGCTTGTTGGGGTTGGTCGCGTTGACAGAGGGCGTCACCACCGCGCCGTTGACCCGCGCGGTCGGCGCGGGCGTCGCTTCGTAGGTAAAGCCGGCCGGCAGGTACTCGGTAATCACAATCGGTGTGCCGGTTGCGCCCGTGCCGATGTTCTCAATCTGAATGGTGTAGGCCACCGTTCCGCCAGGCGCAGCGGTGGGCGGATTCACGGATTTGGTCTGCCGCAGATACGGCACTAAACCGGAGACGGTGCGTTCCGTCGCCGTGGAGGTAACGGTATCCGAACCGGATTGTCCGGTCGCCGTCATCGTGTTGAGCAAAACGCCCGTGCCAGAAGCGCGCACCGTCACAACAGCTTTCCAGGATTGTCCCTTTTGCAGCGAGCCGATGACCCAGCGCAGGGGATTCGGCCCGCTGTTTTGCGCCGGCACGGCACTGACAAAGGTGACCCCAGCCGGCAACTGGTCGGTCACCACCACATTGGTCAAATCCGTGTTGCCGGCGTTGTAGAGCGAGAGCGTGTACTGATAATAGTCGCCCACCTTGACCACATCGCGGGTGGCGGGCTTGCCCACCGCCAGACAGCCGTTGAGCTGCACGCTGTTGGGGTCATAATAGCGCCAGATGTGGTCTTTGCCGTTATCGTCGCCGCCGGCGTCGCCGCCGAAGGTATCCACGCGCCAGACGGGGCAGCCGGTGGGATCGAGCATCGCGCTAAAGTCATTGACCTTGAACTTGACCCAGGCGAACTCGGGCGTGTTGAGCGTCAACTGACCGTAAGCAAAGCGGATGGCCTTGGGGCTGGTGTTGTCGGTTTGGGAGGTGGTCGCCGGGAGTGGATTGCTCGGCGAGAGCGCATAGCCTACATTGCTGGCATCCAACCCGCCGGCAAACTTGCCGAGCGTGGTATCGCCGGGGATGTCGTAGGCAATCTGGCTGCCGGGATACTTGATGCGCTGCCAGGGCCCCATCTGGTTGGTTGCCGCATCAATGCAGGCTTTCGAGGGCGCGGCCGTTGGCGAACCGGCGCAAGAGACGTAATCGGCCAGGTTGAAATCCCACGCATAGCCGCTCTGCGGCCCGGCGACGGCGCTGGCATTGCCCCAGATGGTATTGCCGCGCCCGTTCGAGTCCACGCGCGGGGTGGCGGGCAAAGAAGTGTCCGTCGTGCCATTGATGCCGAACCCGGCCATCTGCCAGACGTCCCACAGGTTGAGCGGCGCCTGCAGAGGTGTGCGCCAGCCCACCGTGTCGCCGCTGTTGTTGGTAAGTTTCTTATTGGCAGCGGGGGCGTTTGTATAACTCCCGTAAGCCGTCTCCGGCGCGGTGGAGTAGAAAATACCCAGGTCGCCGTAGACACCGGGCAGCGTGCCGTTGTTGACGTTGGCCGCGTTGACCAGGTTGGCGGTCACGCCGGCGATATTAGGCCCGCGGCTGATGCCGGTCAAATCCACCGTTGGGCCGCCGCCGGCGCCCACGTTAGGCATCAACGCCTGGCCCTTGGCGGGAATTTTGTCATAGCCGGTGATGCCATCGGCGGCCGCATCGCCGGGAATCAGAAAGGCCGCGTCTATCACCTGCGCGCCGTTGGGAATGTAGAAGGTGGTGTAGCCGCCCACGCCGGTCGTGGTGCCGTTGTCGGGGACGGCCTTGATGACCAGGCCGATTTCATCGCCGACCTGGATCAGCGGCGTGCCGGGTGTCCAGCCGCCGGCAATGCGCGCGTCGAGCATTGCCTGCGTGTCGGGATCGAAGAAGACATAGACGGCGCTGGCATCCAGGTTGTGCGCTGCAACGGGCTGGGTGGTATCGAAGATACCGTTGGGCAACAGCATGCTGACAACAATCATTAACGAGGTTAAGCTCTTAATGATCCAGCTTACAACGCTCGCATTGCGCTTTTTCATTTCCGACTCCTCATAAAAATCTTGTTACAGTAATTTGTATGATATGTATTATTTATATCATCTTATATAATCATACTATAAACTAACCAAAAGTCAAGAAATTCGCCTCCTGCCGATAGAAGTGTTAAAATCTGATAACCTTGCGCTCAGTCGAAAAGGATAAACGAAGAAGGAGAAGCATCCTTAATCAATGCAATCGAAAATGTGGGGCGTTCGTCTTGTTAAGTTATTTGAGCGAAAAGTCTATCTTTATTATAATATAAGTTCCACAAAAGCGAAGTGACACTTGTAATTTCTGGTTATTTTTGACGTTGTCCGGTTTGGCCTTAGAATGGCAGGGTTAGCGTTTTCATCCTACAGTGCAAGGAGCATGAATCACCATGAGTAAACTCTGGGGCGGACGTTTTGACAAACCGACCGACACCCTTTTGGAGCGTTTCAACGCCTCCATCGGCTTCGACTGGCGGCTGTATGCGGCGGACATCGCGGGTAGCATCGCCTACGCGCGGGCGTTGGAGCGCGTCGGCATCCTCACCACAGACGAAGCGATGGCGATTGTGGACGGTCTTCAAGCGGTCAAAGCCGAATTCGACGCCGGCACATTCACCATTTTGCCTTCCGACGAAGATATCCACACCGCCGTCGAGCGCCGTCTGGGCGAACGCATCGGCGCGCCGGCGGGCAAGCTGCACACAGGCCGCAGCCGCAACGACCAGGTCGCCACAGATGTCCGGCTATACCTGCTGGGGCAGATTCCCGTGCTGCGCGACCATGTCCGGGGGTTGCAGCGCGCGCTGGTGGACAAGGCCGAAGCGCACCTTGGCGTGCTGATGCCCGGCTATACCCACCTCCAACCCGCGCAGCCGATCTTGTTCTCCCATTGGCTGATGAGCTTCTTCTGGATGTTGCAGCGCGATGTCGAACGGCTGGACGATCTGACCAGGCGCGTCGCTGTGCTGCCGTTGGGCAGTGCGGCGCTGGCGGGCAACCCCTTCGGCATTGACCGCGACGCGCTGGCCGCCGAGCTGGGCTTTGCGCGCCTCAGCGAGAACAGCCTCGACGCCGTCTCCGACCGCGACTGCATCGCCGAGCTGCTCTTCTGGGCCGCGCTGTTGCAAACGCACCTCAGCCGCCTCGCCGAGGACCTCATCCTCTACGCGACGGCGGAGTTCGGCTTTGTGGAATTGGACGACGCCTACAGCACCGGCTCCAGCATCATGCCGCAGAAGAAGAACCCCGATTCGCTCGAACTGGCGCGCGGCAAGACCGGGCGCGTGGTCGGCAACCTCGTCGCACTGCTGACGACGCTCAAGGGCTTGCCCAGCTCCTACGACAAGGACTTGCAGGAAGACAAAGAGCCGCTGTTTGACACGCTGGACACGCTGGAACTTGAGCTGCCCATCGTGGCCGGTGTGATCCGCACGCTGCGCATCCACCCGGAGCGCATGGCGGCCGCGCTACGCGACGACCTGCTGGCGACGGAACTGGCGGATTACCTGGTGCGCCAGGGTGTGCCGTTTCGTCAGGGGCATCACATCGTCGGGCAGGCCGTGCGGCTCGCCGGAGAGCGAGGCTGCGGTCTACGCGACCTCACTGTGGACGACTACCGCTCCCTCTCCCCATACTTCGGCGACGATGTGCATGGTGTCCTCGACTTCCGCCGTGCGATCGAGCAACGTTCCGTGCCCGGCGGCACGGCGACGGCGGCGGTCAAGGCGCAGATTGAGGCAGCCAAAGCGCTTTTGGGTGAATGAACCAGCGAATCGGTTACGTCGCTCTTTTGGTACGGGACTATGATGAAGCGCTGGCCTTTTACACCGGCGTTCTCGGTTTCGATCTGATCGAGGATACCGCGTTAGGCGGCGGCAAACGCTGGGTGCTCGTCGCGCCGCCGGGGAATGGCGGAACGTGCCTGCTGCTCGCCAAGGCGACGACGCCGGAGCAGATAGCGCGCATCGGCGATCAAACCGGCGGACGCGTGTTCCTGTTCTTGCACACCGACGACTTCTGGCGCGACTATCACGCGTTGCGGGCGCGCGGGCTTCAGTTCACCGAAGAACCGCGCCGGGAATCCTATGGCACCGTCGCCATTTTCGTAGACCTCTACGGAAACCGGTGGGATTTGTTGGAGCTGAAAACGTAAACTTGACAGGAGATTCTAAGCCCTTAGAATGGGGGAATATTCATCCATAACTTATCAAGGAGGCTATACGCATGGACATTTTCGAGAAGTGTGGGCTATTTACAGCCGCCAACGATGTGCGTAAAAGTGGACTTTATCCTTACTTTATCCCCCTGACCAACAACGAAGGCTCCGAGGCGCGGATCGGCGATCACCACCTCATCATGATCGGTTCCAACAACTACCTGGGATTGACGACGCACCCCAAAGTCCGTCAGGCGGCCCTGGATGCCGTCAGAATGTATGGCACCAGTTGTACCGGCTCGCGTTTCCTCAACGGCACGCTGGAGATGCATCTGGAATTGGAACGCCGCCTTGCTGAATGGGTGGGCAAGGAGCGCGCGCTGGTGTTCAGCACCGGCTATCAGGTCAACGTGGGCGTGATTTCGGCGCTCGTGGCACGGGACGATTTTGCCATCACCGACAAAGACGATCACGCCAGCATCGTGGACGGGTGTCGGCTCTCTTTTGGGACGATGAAGCGCTTCCCGCATAACGACTTAGAGGGCCTGGAACGGGTGCTGGCTTCGCTGCCCGAAAGGGGCGGGCGGCTGGTCATCGTGGACGGCGTTTACAGCATGGGCGGCGACATTGCGCCGCTGCCGGAGATGATCGCCGTATGCAAAAAATACGGCGCACGGTTGATGGTGGACGACGCCCACTCCATCGGCGTCCTCGGCGGCGGGCGGGGAACGGCGGCGGAGTTCGGCGTGACCAAGGACGTGGACCTGATTATGGGGACGTTCAGCAAGTCATTCGCTTCGCTCGGCGGCTTCATCGCGGGCGACGATGGCGTCATTGACTACATTCAGCACCACGCGCGCTCGTTGATCTTCAGCGCCAGCATCCCCCCGGCCAATGCCGCTGCCGCGATGGCCGCCCTGGAGATCATGCACGAGGAGCCGGAGCGCATTCAACGGTTGAATGAAATCGGCGCGTACATGCGACGGCGCTTCCGTGAGCTGGGCTTCAACATCGGCGCGACCCAAACGCCCATCATCCCCGTTGTGATCGGCGAAGACTTCAAGGCCTTGCAGTTCTGGAAGGCGCTCTTTGACAATGGCGTTTACACCAACGTCGTGCTGCCGCCGGCCGTCCCCCAGGATCAGACCTTGCTGCGCACCAGCTACATGGCGACGCATACCGACGAGCAACTGGAGAGGGTGCTCCATATCTTTGAGAAGGTGGGGAGAGAGCTGGGGGTGATTTAGCAGTCAGCGGTCAGCTTTCAGCTACCAGCCGTCAGGAATTGGCGATTGGGCTTACGGGCGAGGGGCCGGGGGAGTTCTCCGGCCTGTTTTTGTGTCAGGGGAGTTGTGTGAGTGCCCAGGCGGCGTGCTCGCGGACCAGCGGGGCGGGGTGGTTTGCGGCGGCTTGCTGTAATACGGGACGCGCCGCCGGATCGTGAAGATTGCCCAATACCACAGCCGCATTGCGTGCCAGACCCTGCCAGGTGGCGCGCCAGAGCGGCGTGTGGCGAAAACGCATGCGGAAGTCAGTTTCACGCATGGTCAGCAGCTCTATCAGATCAAGTGTAGCTGTAGGCGGCGCGGGCATGGATTCGTGAATCGCCAGCGGTTTGCGGTTCCAAGGGCACACCTCCTGGCACACATCACAGCCGAAAATCCATGCGCCAAGCAAAGAGCGCAGTTCCGGCGGGATGGCGCCGCGATGTTCTATGGTAAGGTAGGCGATGCAACGTCGCGCATCCACTACCTGCGGCGCAACCAGCGCGCCGGTCGGGCAGGCTTCCAGGCAGCGCATGCAGTGACCGCAATGGGGAAGCCGCCGTGCCGGCGACGGCTCCAGCTCAAGTCCCAGGAGCGCGACGCCCAGGAACAGATACGATCCCAGACGCGAATGGATCAGATTGGCGTTTTTGCCTATCCAACCCAGCCCCGCAGCCCGCGCCCACGCTCTTTCCAGAACCGGGCCGGTGTCCACATAACAACGATAGGGGAAGGGGCCATGCATTGCCGTGAGGCGTTGCACCAGCGTCTCTAAATCGCGCAGCAGCCATTGATGGTAGTCCGCGCCCCAGGCATAGCGTGAGACGCGCCCATGCAAGGGGGAGAGTGATGGGTGAGGCGCGCTTGCGTAAGGGGCCGCAACAACCAATACCGTATGTGTCTCTGGGAGAATGATGCGGGGATCGGCGCGGCGTTCCACAGCATCCGGGCGCGTCAGATAGGTCATGTCTGCGGCATAGCCATGCGCCAGCCAATCTTGATATGCGGCCCAGGTTGGGGTGGGGCCAACCTGGGCCGCGCCGACCGCAGCAATCGTTAAATCGTCGGTCAAAAGCTCAAAAGCCCGTGCCTCTATACGCACTCCTTATTCGCCGATGGAAATCATCACGTTCGATCCACCTTTTTCCTCATTGGCGGTGATGGTGAGGCTCAGGGTTTCGTCACCCTTGGTCCAGCTTCCCATGAGGAGACCTTCCATGTCGGTCACATCGCCGGCCGTCCAACCGGCCTTCTGCAACGCTTCGGTATAGAACGTGGCCGTGTCTTTGACCGTGGCCGGGCAGGTGAACATGACGAGTTTACCCATCACCGTCACATCGGCGGCGTCGGGACAAGGTTCCAACCCCTCGGGGAGTCCCATGTTCGCGGCGCCGGCCGGCGGCTCGATGGTGAAGGGTTGGTTGAAGTCGAAGACCTCCCAGGTCAGGTTCAGTGTGCCCTTGCGGTCATCTTCAAAAGTCCCTTTGACGGTCATTTCAAAGCGGGTCATCACCTTGGGCAGGTCTTTCTCGTCCACGACCCAGAGATCCATTTTGGCTTCTTCGACATCCTTGACGCTGAAGCCCCAGGCGGTATTCCAGGCATTTTCTTTGAGCTGGTAGTGGCGCACGTTCAACCCTTTGAGGGTCTCCTTGCCCACATACTTAAAGGCATCCTTGTCTGCGCCACTGAGCATCTCATCGGGTTGAATCAGCGATTGTCCGAATTGCCCCAGAGATTCGCCTTCGCTCGCCGTCGTCTGCATCCATTCATCGCCGAAGCGTGACCATTGCGTATCGCCGATCAGGATGAACTCCATGCTGCCCTCAGCCGTGTTCATCGTGTAATGCTGCGCGAGTGGCTCACGGATGGCCTCTTCCGCAACATCGAATGTCTCAACCGTCCCATCTTCGGCCGTAAAGTTCCATACCATCTTCATCCGGTAGCTGTTGAGACTTTCGAGCGCCGCCGGGTCCACATCCAGTGTTCCCTCATCTCCTGTCTCTAGTTTCGCGTGAATGGACGTGCCAAAACGCGAAATTCTGGTATGCTTGCCCGCATGGGCAACTTAACGTTAACACACGAACGCATTGATGATATTCCGTTGTTGGT
>JAIOAX010000011.1 GCA_019873645.1 Chloroflexota bacterium
TTCAAGCGCCCTCAGACCAGCCTGATTGACCAGTATACCACGTCCGCACGAACGGCGCTGGAAGACGCATTTTCATGCTGGGTGGAGAGCGTAGCTCATGATGTCTGCTGATTATTTTCAGGAGATGTCTATGCACGTCGTCATGATCGGCCCTTTTGGCTTGCGCCCGCGCGGCACGATGAGTGTGCGGGCGCTCCCGCTGGCGCGTACGCTCGTCGAGCGCGGGCATAGCGTCACATTACTGCTTCCCCCCTGGCAAAATCCCGAGGATGCGGGCAAATCATGGGATGATAGCGGCGTGCATATCGAAAACGTCGCGCTGCCGGCCGGCGTGCCGGGATGGTTCCACTGGCGACTGACGGCGGCGCTGGTGCAGCGTGCCGTGGCGCTCAAGCCGGATGTGATTCATACCTTCAAGCCCAAGGCTTACGCAGGACTGGGACACCTTGCCCTGCGGCGTCGCTTCCCCGTGGTGGTGGATGCCGACGATTGGGAAGGTTACGGCGGCTGGAACGATATCAACCCCTATCCCGCGCTGCTCAAACGCTTCTTTGCCTGGCAGGAGCGTTGGGGGCTGAAGCATGCGGCTGCCGTCACCGTGGCCAGCCGTGCGCTGCAAACACTTGTCTGGGCGATGGGTGGTCCGCCGGAGCGTGTCTTTTATCTGCCGAATGGTTGCATCCCGCGCACGGTGTCCCCGCGCGCTGCCGAGGGTAAGAGCCGTCCCACTTTGTTGCTCTATACGCGCTTCTTTGAATACAAGGTGGAGCGGTTGTGGCGCATCGTTACGGGCGTGCGGGCGCGCATCCCCGATGTGCGGCTGTGGGTGGTAGGGAAGGGTTTCTTCGCCGAGGAAGAGACGCTGCTGTTGCTGGCGCGTGCGGCAGGATGGCGTATCGCAGAGAGAACCTCACCCGCGCCGGATGCCGATCTTGTCTACGCGGGATTAGTTCCGCCGGAGGACTTACCCATGCACTTCGCCCAGGCTGATGTGGCACTCTATCCCTTCGACGACACGTTGCTCAACCGCACCAAATGTCCGGTCAAGCTGCTGGATTTGCTGGCGGCAGGCGTCCCCGTCGTTGCCGACGCTGTGGGGCAGGTGGCGGAGAGCGTCCGCCACGGCGAAACAGGCTGGCTTGTCTCACCGGGCGATGAGACAGCCTTTATCGAAGCCGTGACGATGTTGCTAAACAATGCCCCGTTGCGCCAGTCGCTCGGCGAACGCGCCGCCCACGACGCGCGCGAACGCTTCGCCTGGGACATCCTCGCGCCTGTCGCCGAGGCTGCGTATGCCCTCGCTGTAGCCGGTTTCTGACCGCACCACCGTCAGTGTTCGCGCGGACGCGGTCGGAGACCGGCCCGAGCATCACGAACCAGGCACATCGCGGGGATGCCTCGCCCTTACGTTGACATACCCCGGCCTGACACTATAATCTCGGAAACACAACGATATTTCCGACAACTCGACTACCCGACTAGCGACCACACAGGAGGTGCACAATGCCATTCTTAATCATTTTCGGCGCGTGTTTGATCGTCTTTGGCGCGGCGTATATCATCTCTACCATTCTGACCAAGCGCAGTTTCCAGGGGACCGCCAATTGGCCGAAAACCGATGGCGAAGTCGTGCGGGCGTTCCTCTACCGCCATGAGCGCCGGACGCCGACAGAGACCAGTATCACCTGCACTCCCGTCGTCGAATATGCCTACACCGTCGCAGGACAACGTTACACTTCCCAGAAACGCGATTTTGCGCCATACGACCGTGCCACCTTCACCGAGGAAAAGCAAGCCGCCGCAGTCCTCGCCAACTTTCCGCCGGGGAAAGCTGTCACCGTGCGCTACAATCCTGCTGTCCCTGCGCAGGCGGCGCTCAAAGTGGAGAAACCCCGGACGCATAACACCGTCCTGCTGTTCGGCGTCGTCAACGTGGTGATGGGCGTGCTGATGATTGGGTTGGCGGTGGTGTTGAGGTAGGTCATAATCATTGAAACTCTGCTGGGCATCCACCTACGTGGACGCCCAGCAGAAGCCCCTCAAGAGCGATTGTAATTGCTTTACTTCCCCCGCGCCTCGCGGATCCACTGCAAGACCTGCGCTGTCTTCTGTGCCAACCCCTCGAAATCCCCCGCGGCGATGATCTGTTTGGTGATGAGCTGTGAGCCAATCCCCACACAGGCGACGCCCGCTTTGAACCAGGCATTGATGCTCTCCTGCGTGGCATCTACGCCGCCGGTCGGCATGATGCGCGTCCACGGACACGGCCCCAGCACCGATTTGACGAAATCCGGCCCCCCTACCGATTTGCCGGGGAAAACTTTGACGATCTCCACGCCCAGTTCTTCCGCCTCGGCGATTTCCGTCGCGCTGCCGCACCCCGGTGAATAGGGGATTTTGCGCCGATTGCACAGCCGCGCCACTTCGGGGTTCAAATTCGGGCCGACGATGAAGTTGGCGCCGTAGGCGATATACAGCGCCGCCGTGGGCGCGTCCACGATGGACCCCACACCGAGGATGATGTTGGGATCGGCTTTGGCAAAATGCTTGCTCAACTCCAGAAACACCTGCGGGGCGTAGTCGCCCCGGTTGGTGAACTCCACCACCGTCGCGCCGCCCGCCGCGCACGCCGCCACGATCTTCGCGGCGACCTCCACGTCCGCGTGATAGAACACCGGAACGAGACCTAACTCCAAAATTCTGTTCAGAACCGTCATCCGATCAAAACGTGCCATCGTCTGCTCCTTAATAAAATAAACCGCTAATCTCGCTAAGCTACGCGAATCTTTTAAAAATCTGCGAAGATTCGCGCGATTTGCGGTTAAATAAAATTCTTCATTCGTGTCAATGCGTGAAAATTCGTGGTCTGATTTACCGCGAGACGCGGCCTGAAACATCGCCACCCATCAACTTTTCGACCTCATCCACGGTGACCAGGTTAAAATCGCCGAGGATCGAGTGCTTGAGGCACGACGCCGCCACCGCAAAGTTGAGCGCCTTCTGCACATCCGCGCCGTAAGTGCGCAGACCATAGATTAACCCGGCGCCGAAGGCATCGCCGCCGCCGACGCGATCCACGATGTGCACGATGTCGTAGACCGGCGCGCTGTAGAACGCGCCCTTATGCCACAGTACGCCTGACCAGGTATTGTGGCTCGCCGAGAGTGACCCGCGCAGCGTGATTGCAATCGCGCTGAGATTGGGGAAACGTTCTGCCAGCGCCGTACAAACATATTTGTAGCCCTCGGCTGTTACTTTCCCTGCTGTCACGTCCGCATCCGGCGCCTTGATGCCGAACACCTTGTCTGCATCTTCCTCGTTGCCGATGGCGATGTCGCTGTAGCGCACCAACTCCGGCATCACCTCGCCGGCCTTTTTGCCCCATCTCCACAACTTGGCGCGGAAGTTGAGATCGCACGACACGGTCAGGCCCATCTCTTTGGCCGTCTGCACCGCTTCCAGACATACGTCGGCGGCGCCTTCCGAGATCGCTGGCGTGATGCCTGTCCAGTGGAACCAGTCCGCAGCGGCGAAAACCGCTTGCCAATCCACCATCCCGCGTTTGATTGTGGCCAGGGATGAGTTGGCCCGGTCGTAGATGACCTTGCTGCCGCGCTGCGCAGCCCCGGTCTCCAGGAAATAGATGCCCAACCGCTCGCCGCCGCGCACGATGAAATCTGTCCCCACGCCGTATTGGCGGATGAATTGGATGCATGCCTCACCCAGGTCGTTGTTGGGCAGACGGGTGACGTAGTTGACCGGCACGCCGAAGTTTGCCAGCGAGACGGCGACATTGGCTTCGCCGCCGCCGTAGATAACGTCAAACGAACGTGCCTGTCCGAAGCGCAAAAAACCGGGCGGCGCCAGGCGCATCATGATCTCGCCAAACGTAACCACCTTTTTCTCCATAAAAAAACCTCCTGCTCTACCATGATGGAATGTCCCTAATTGTACTCAAAAACCACACCCGCGAAAGTCTAAATGTCGATGTTGACATGCGCTCTCTTCATGGTATTATTTATGTGCTGATTTTAGCACTCTACTATGATGAGTGCTAAAATGCCGACTTCTTGATGATTGGGCTAATGTAAGTGGACAGATGCAAAAATGGCCGACTACACGACTAACGACTATGTGACTTCCATCAAAAAGGAGCACAGGCTGTGAATCAAAATACAGATAACCAACAGGCGCCCAAAACGACAGACGCGCCCGAACTGACCGAACGGCAGAGTCTGCTGCTCAAACTGATCATCCGCGAGCATGTCGAATCTACGGGGCCGGTCGCTTCGCGTACCCTGGTTGAAAAATACAATCTCAAATTCAGCCCGGCGACGGTGCGCAACGAGATGGCCGCGCTTGAGGCGCTCGGCTATCTTACGCAGCCCCACACTTCCGCCGGACGCCTGCCCACCGAGGCCGGATTCCGCTACTTTGTGGCGCGGCTGATGGAGGAACAATCTCTCCCGTTGGCCGAGCAACGGCGGATTGCGCATCAGTTCTACCAGGCGCGCGACCGCATCGAATCCTGGTTGCCGCTGGCCTCGTCGGTGCTGGCACAGACTTCCGGCGGCGCCTCCGTTGTGACCGCCCCGCGCACCATGCAGCCGGTCTACAAACACCTGGAGTTGATTCTCACCCACGGGCGGGCGGTCCTGTTGATCCTGGTGTTGCAAGGCGGCATGGTCGAACAGCAGATGCTCGCCCTTTCCGAACCGATGACCCAGACGGCGCTGCGCGAAGCCGCCGACCGGCTCAACCAGATTTTTGCCGGCCTGCGCGCCGCCGACATTGAATCGCGCATCGGCGAGTTGCCCTCATTGGAAGCGGACGTTGCCCGGCTTGTCGTCTCCATCATGCACAAAGCCGAAGGTATGCCCTCGGATGAAATCTATCAACACGGGCTTTCCGAACTGCTTCAGGAACCGGAATTCGTCGAGGGCGACGTGGCCTCGACCTCGGTGGTACGGGTGCTGGAGGAGCGCAGCCTGCTCCAGGCCGTACTCTCCGAGACGCTGACGCCGGCCGTCGGGATCGGCAGCGTGCGGGTGCTCATCGGCGGCGAGGGACGCTGGGATGAACTGCGGGCGTGCAGCATTGTGTTGACCCGCTACGGCGTGATGGACTACGCCACGGGGGCGTTGGGTGTCGTTGGACCGATTCGCATGCCTTATGGACGCACCATCTCCGCGGTGCGCTTTGTGGCGAACATTCTCGGTGAAATGGTCTACGAAATGTACGAACCCGGCGTCCGTGAGGCACTGCTGGATTTTAAGGAGCAATTTTAACGCGGTTTCTAACGGGGAAATGCTCAGACCGGTCTCCAGACCGCGCCTGTGCATCCCTTGATCCGGCAGTGGCGCGGTCAGAGACCGGCCACAGCGGGATTAGCGGTTTATTTTTAGCCACGGATCACGCGCATCTCCGCCAATTTGTCAGGAGATTCGCGTAGCTTAGCGAGATTAGCGGTTTATTTTTATAGGGAGGAGCAAGTTATGACGACTGATGAAGTTCATGAAGCATGGACTGCAGAAGAAGAATGTGTCGCAGAAAGTGCAACCGCCATGCCTGAACCTGTAACCGGCGCAGTCGCAGAAACAGCCGCCACGCCGGAGGCGGCAGAAGCGGTTAGTGTAGAAGATGAACTGCGCGAAAGGATTGCGCAGCTCGAAGCCCAACTGGCCGATGCTGAAAGCAAAGCCGCGGAATATCTGGACGGCTTGCAGCGTTCACAAGCGGCCTTTGCAAATTACCGCAAACGCACCGAGGCCGAACAGGTCACGTGGCGCAGCGTGGCAAACGCCGCGCTGCTGACGCGGCTGTTGCCGGTGCTGGACGACTTTGAACGCGCGTTCCAGGTCCTGCCGCCCGATTTCGCCAGACAGGCCTGGCTGGAAGGGATTACCTTGATCCAGCGCAAACTGCTGGGCATCCTTGAAGCCGAGAATGTCCAACCCATTCAGGCCCAACCGGGCCATACCTTCGACCCGCTCTACCATCAAGCCTTGTTGCATCAAGAGGCGGAGGGGTTTGAAGAAGGGCAAATCGTCGCGGTTGTGGAGCGGGGATATATGCTAGGTGAACGGGTGCTGCGGCCGGCGTCTGTCGTGGTTGCCAAAGCCCCCGCCGTTGCGCCTGCGGCTGAAGTGGTGACGGCGGAAGCCAGCGCTGTGCCGGAACCGGTGATCATCGAAGCGGTGTCGCAAGCCGAATCTGTCGCTGCCTCCGAACTCGAAGCAACGCCGACCGCAACCGGTGAGGCGGAAAATGCAGGGGAGGTCTCAGAAACACCCGGCGCTTGTACGGATGCCGCTTAAGGTGTGAGGGGGTATGGCGAGAGATTACTATGAAGTCCTGGGCGTTCCCCGGAACGCCAGTCAGGAAGACATCAAGCGGGCCTACCGGCAGTTGGCCCGCAAATATCATCCCGACGTCAGCACCGAACCGGACGCCGAGGAACGCTTCAAAGAGGTTAACGCGGCCTACGAAGTGCTTTCCGACTCCGAAAAACGCGCCATGTATGACCGGTTTGGCACAGACGTTCCCAACGGCTTCGGCGGTTTCGACTTCGGCGGCGCGGCGCGCGACCCCTTCGACATCTTCGCCGAAGTGTTCGGTAATCTGGGGGGCTTCGGTGGCTTTGGCGGCTTCGGACAGACGGGACGGGCTACCGGTCCGCAACGCGGCAACGACGTGCGCGGTAGCCTCGATCTCACCTTTGAGGAAGCCGTTTTCGGCGTTGAGAAAGACGTCGAGGTGCAACGCTACGAAGTGTGCCCGGTGTGCAACGGCACACGCGCCGAACCGGGCACCGCGGTCGAGACATGCCCGGAATGTCGCGGCGCCGGGCAGGTGCGGCACACCCAGCGTACCTTCCTGGGTTCATTCGTCAACATTGTGACGTGTCCGCGTTGTAACGGCAAGGGCACCGTCGTCACCAAGCCGTGCCATGAGTGCAACGGCAACGGGCGCGTCTACGTGCGACGCAAGATCAAAGCCACGATTCCGGCCGGTGTGGATGACGGCGTGACCATTCGTCTGGCCGGTCAGGGGGAACCGGGGGAGCGCGGGGGGCCGCCCGGCAACCTGTATCTCACCTTGAATGTCAAACCGCACCCGTTTTTCAAGCGGCACAACAACGACATTATCCTGGAGATGCAGATCAACGTGGCGCAAGCGGCGCTGGGGGATACGGTGAAAGTCCCCACGCTGGACGGAGACCGCCAGATCACCATCCCGGCGGGAACCCAATCCGGTGCGATTTTCCGGCTGCGTGGGTTGGGTATCCCCTATCTGCGCAGCAACGGGCGCGGCGACCAATTAGTTGTCGTGCAGGTCGCCATTCCTACCCGGCTCACGTCCAGGCAGAAAGAGCTTTTCCAGGAACTGGCCGGCACTTTGGGGACGGAAACGGTGGTTGAAGATAAAATGAGTTTCGTAGACCGCGTTAAGGAAGCATTAGGGTTGTAATGATGGCCGAACCTCTACAATGGCTTGAAGTCAGCATGACGGTGCTCCCTGAAGCGGCCGAGGCGGTCGCCGAGGTCCTGAGCCGCTATGCGCCGCAAGGGGTGGTCATTGATTTGGGTGAAGGAGCAACCGAGGCTTCTCATCCGGTAACAGTGAAGGCTTATCTGGTGGCCGATGAAGACATCGCTGCCCGACGGCAACAGGTGGCCGAGGCGCTCTGGCACCTGCACCACATTTGGCCGGTCATTCCCGAACCGACTTTCACGCCGATCGCCGACCGGGACTGGACTGCCGGTTGGAAAGAAACCATTCCCGTCCTGCATCTGGGCGAGCGCATTGTGATCAAACCTTCATGGCGCGAATATACGCCGCAGCCTGGAGAGATTGTTTTAGAGATGGACCCTGGGCTGGCGTTCGGCACCGGGCTCCACCCGACGACGCAGTTGTGCATTGAGGCGTTGGAAGAACTGGTCAAGCCGGGGATGCGCGTTTTGGATCTGGGCACCGGCACCGGGATTCTGGCGCTGGTCGCGGCGCGTCTGGGCGCCGCCGAGATTCTGGCTGTGGACAACGATATCAATGCTGTAGCCGTCGCGCGGCGCAACGCGCAAAACAACGCGGTCGCCAACCGGATCCGCGTGCTGCATGGCTCGCTGGCCGAGGTCAGTGGGACATACAACGTCGTGGCGGCGAACATCCTCGCCCATATTATCGTGGATATGGCGCGTGCGGGACTGACGACGCGCCTCAGACCGGGCGGAGTGCTGGTGGCCTCGGGAATCCTCGTCGAGCAGGCTGCCAACGTCACATCCGTTTTGCAGGCGCAGGGTTTGCAGGTCACAGAACGGCGGCAGCGCGAGGATTGGGTAGCCTTGATAGCCCACGCCGAAAGCCGCAGCGCAGGTCAGTAACTTGCGCTATGCCAAACAAACTATGAATGACAACGCCGCCCTCCGGGGCGGCGTTGTTGCCGGTTCAATATTCCTCGTCCTCTTCTGCCATCGCACCGCGTTTTTTGTGACGGTAGACGATCCGCCCACGGGTGAGATCATACGGCGAGAGTTCCACCCGCACGCGATCCCCGAGGAGGATGCGGATGTAGTATTTGCGCATTTTCCCGGACAGGTAGGCCAGGACTTCATGTCCCGAATCAAGCTGCACCCGAAACTGCGTCCCGGGCAGCGCCTCTACAATCGTGCCTTCAACGACGATTTTTTCTTCTTTGCTACCCATCCGGTCCTCTCTCTATGCCTCTGCTGCGGCGTCAGCTTCGTTCTGGTCATCCTCTTCAACGGCCATCTCCGAGGCTTCGTCAACCTCATCGAAGGCTTCTGTAGCTTCAGCCAGCAGATCGTCGTCGAACTGATCTTCTTCCCCTTCTTCCTCTTCAACCGCCTGGGCTGGAGCCTTTTCCTTAGCTTGAGCCTCTGCAGCTTTGGCGGCTGCCCATTCTTCCCACTTCATTGCGGCGCACCTGTCGGACGCTGAGTCCGATGCGGCGGCGGTCCGATTCAACCCGGATGACCTTCACCAGCACCCGTGAGCCGGGTTGCAACTCATTGCGCTGCTCCACATCGCCCAGTTCGGAATTGTGCAACAATCCTTCGACGCCGGGTTCCAGCTCGACGAAGATGCCAAAATCCACAACTTGGGTGACCTTGCCTTCCACCAGTTTGCCTTCGTGATACTTCTGTGGGGCAATTTCCCAGGGGTCCGGTGAGAGGGCTTTGATGCTTAAGGCGATGCGCTGCCGATCCTGATCCACGCTGAGCACGCGCACCTTGATGCGCTGACCCTCGCGGTAGACTTCGCGGGGGTCTTCGATGCGCCCCCACGATAATTCGGAGATGTGTACCAGGCCGTCCAGCCCACCCAGATTGACGAAGATGCCGAAATCGGTGATCTGGCTGATGCGTCCACGGCGTACCTGACCGGGTTGCAGGTCTTCCAACAATTGCTCGCGGCGGGCGGCACGCCATTCTTTGGCGGCGGCGCGCTGCGAGAGGATCAGACGACGGCGGCGGCGGTTCACCTCGATAACTTTGAGCAGGATGGACTGCCCTACCATCGCCCGCAAGCGCCGATGCCGCTCGGCCGGTTGGTGAATCTTGGAGAAGCCGATCAATTGTGACATGGGGATGAAGCCGCGTAGATGCCCGAATTCCACGGTAAGCCCGCCACGGTTGGCGTTCAAGACCTTGGCTTCGTAAACGGCTTCCGATTCCTTCAACTTCTCGGCCTTGATCCAGTCTTCCTGGAGCATGGCCTGAGATACTGAAAGCTCCACATTGCCATCAGAGTCACGGAATTTGGTGACGATGACGTTGATTGTATCACCGACGTTGAAGGTCTTGCCCTCGACATTTTCGAGGTCTTCACGGGGGACGAAACCATCGCGCTTCGAGCCAATATCTACAACCAACCCACCATCCTTAAGCGCCAGGACGGTGCCTTCACGCAGTTCTCCACGTCGCAATTCCGTACCGACTAATGATTCTTCAAGTTCATTCTCCCAGTGCTCCATTGACATGGATTCGGTCGGGGTCGCCTTTATTTCTTCCACATCCACTCCTCTTCCACCCAGTATTGCAAGTCGGCTTTGCACCTGCAACTTAGGCGGTCTCCTGAAATTTCCCGTATTCTATCATACCAGTTGATAATGTCAAACCTTGCTATTTTCTCCACACCTCATCTAAAAAATCGCGTGGTGTGACAATTGGAATCCTACGAAAGGGGTGCAACACAAGCAGATCTTTATCGCCACTGATGATACAAGTGGCATGCCCACTGACTGCCAGTTCTAAAAACTTGTTGTCTTGCGGGTCACGACATTCCTGAATGTGTACGGTGGTTTCTACAAAGGCGGCCTCTCGAAGCAGTACAGCGAGAAATTCCATACGTTCATCGTCTGTCACATATTTTGCAAAGTCATCACGCCCTAAAACACGGTTGAGCTCGTCTATTGTTTCCAGTGAGACTAGTAATTGGCCTTCCTCGATGGCCTTATCGAACGCTTTGCGTGTAATTGACTGCTTCAGCAAAGCTGCATTGATAATAGTGTTGGTATCGAAGACAAAGCGGGGTTTAGCAGGCATTGAGCATAGTTTCGAGTTTTTCTGGTGTCAAACCGCGCATCTGGGCGTTATTGCTCAGGTTGTCCATAAGTTCAGACAGTGTAACAGAACGGTTAAATAAGGCGCGTAACGATAGATTTATCAACAGGTTCAATTTTGATTGCTCGCTAGGCGGTGCCGACCGATACGCCTTTGCTAAATCTGCATCAACCTGTAATGTAATCGTTGCAGTCGTCATTTCTCTCACCTCATCGTGGCAGAGTTAATCCCAGTATATCACGATTTGCTCATTGTGTCGCTCTTTCTATAGATGGGGGCACATTCCTTTTTCCCTAAGTCGAAATTATCCTGCGATGCTGACGGCGGCTTCGCCGCCATCCACGGGAATTGTCGCCCCGGATATCCAGGTGATGCGGGGATCCGCCAGCGCCACGAGCACATGCGCCACATCCTCCGGCGTAGTCAAACGCTGCGCCGGATGATGGGTCAGCACGGCTTCAATAAGTTTCTCATGGCCGGGAATGGCGCGCAGCGCGGGTGTATCGGTGACGCCGGGCATGAGGCAGTTGACGGCGATGCCGCGCGGGGCCAGCTCAAGCGCCAGTTGACGCATATGGGCTTCCAGGGCTGCTTTGGCCGCCGAGACGGCCCCGTAATAGGGCGCGGCGCGTTGGGAGCCAAGGCTACTCAGCGCGTAGATACGGCTGCCCGCGCCCAACAATCCCGCCTGTACCAGGTCCTGCGTCCAGTAAACCAGGCTGTGCGCCATCACGCGCAGCGTCATCTCCATCTGCTCCTCGGTGATGGCTTCTTCCGGCGTCGCGGCGATGTAGGGGCGCAGGCTGCCGAAGGCCAGCGTATGCACCATGATGTGGACGGTGGGGTATGGCTCACCGTGTAATGTGGCGGCGATAGTTTCGAGCACGCGAGCACGGCGGCGGGCATCGGCGGCGTTGGTATTGAAGAAAACCGCCTGACTTCCGGCGGCTTTCACGTCGGCGCTGACGGCCTCGGCCTGTTCAATCGTCCGGCGCGGATCAAGGTGCACCCCGAAGATGTTCATCCCCGCACGGGCAAAGGCGCGCGCTGTTGCCGCGCCGAAGCCGCTGGATGCACCCAGAATCAGCGCCCAACGCCCTTTCAACGAAGCGCATTGTTCACCCATCAACCGCCTCCTTGAAAAATAAACCGCTAGTCTCGCGCAGCTACGTCAATCTCTCAAAAAATCCGCGAAAATTCGCGTGATTCGCGGTTAAAATTTGCCCCTGGCTATGGAATCACCCGGAGATTTCTAAAAAAACCGGTCACAAATCTGCACGAATTTTCACGCAGGGAAATCGCAATTCGTGCCGAGGCGTGCACATTCGTGGGCTTACAAATCCACATCGGGGCCTGCATCCGCGCCGCCGAGCAGGTCGGGGACTTCTTTTTCGATTTGCTCCGGGTCCTGACCGGCTTCCAGACGGTCAATGACTTCTTCAAATTCCGGTCCCAGGTCGCCGGCCTCATCGCCCATCTCATTGACCATCTTGCGCATAAAGCGCCCCATACTCTTGGGATCATTTTCATCAAAGCCGCCCCAGGCGCTGGGATCGGCCAAGTCTTCAAGGCGGCTGTCTTCGGAGCGCAGCACGCGCACGCGCGAGACTAACCGCCGCACCTCTGGGCTTTGGCAGTATTTACAAACCACTTTACCCTCATCTATCGCGGCAAAGGAGCGCCAAAATACCGAAAACCGACGATGGCATTTCTGACAACGGTATTCGTAGACAGGCATTTTTCCTCTCCTTCTTCTCAAACTTCTTAAATATAGTCAAATGTGGTATAGTAGGGTTTGAATCTTTCCCCGGCGGTCGCCGTTTCCCGGCGAAACGTTTAGGGAATCCGCCGGGCAATATTATACCAGAAAATCTGAGCGAGGAGCAAGTTGATGATGGAAGATCGGGAACTCGATCCATACATGCGTCCCCATACACCGTTATTGATTGTCATTTCCGGCCCCTCGGGCGTGGGTAAGGATAGCGTGCTCGAACAACTTAAGTGGCGGAACCATCCTTTTCATTTCGTCATCACGGCAACCTCACGCCCCCCGCGCCCCGAAGAGGTACACGGCGTGGATTATTTCTTCGTTTCCGAAAGCGAGTTCCAGCACATGATCCGTCAGGATGAACTGCTAGAACATGCGATGGTCTACGGACAATATAAGGGTATCCCCAAACAGCAGGTGCGGGATGCGCTTGCCAGCGGCAAGGACGTGGTGATGCGGCTGGATGTGCAGGGTGCGGCGACGGTCAAGCGTCTCGTCCCCGAGGCCGTTCTCATCTTCGTAAGTGCGGCTTCAGAAGAAGAGCTGTATGCACGTCTGCGGCGACGGCAAACGGAATCTGAAGAACAGTTGCGCTATCGTATGCATGTGGCGCGTGAGGAGATGCGCCGTATCGGTGAGTTCGACTATGTGGTGGTCAACCGCGAGGATGCGCTGGACGAAGCCGTGGATCAGGTCGTGCATATCATTGCCGCCGAACATTGTCGTGTCCATCCGCGCCGGATTACATTATGAACTCGACTAACCGCATGCTAAGGTTGCCATTTGGGTCAGCAGATTTTTGAACGGCTTACAGCATACGGAGCCGCTTAATTGGCTGACAGAAATTCGGAGGATGCAAATGGTCGGGAAAGCCCCATTATCTCTATATGTCGGTGACGTCGTCGAAATGCGCAAAGTCCATCCTTGCGGCGGTCGTACCTGGCGTATTCTGCGGGTAGGGGCAGATATTGGGATTGAGTGCCTCACGTGCCATCGTTACGTTTTGGTACCTCGCAGCCACTTCGAGGCGCGGGTCAAACGTTTTGTGGAGCGCGTCGTTGCATCGTTATCGGAAAGTGCATAGCGGCGGCATTTGGCTTATTGTGATAAGTTAAGTATAATTTGTAGATGTTTTGACAGGTATGCAGAGCGATTTACAACATTTCTTGCGATATGTGCGCTTTGAGCGGGGTTATTCCGCCAACACGGTTGCGGCTTATGCCGGAGATTTGGCCCAGTTCCAGGAATTCGTGCAGGCCGCCGGCGTGACGCAGTGGGATGCACTCTGTCCCGAAATACTCGATGACTTTGTCGCCTCGCTTCAGGATCAGGACTATAGCACGGCAACGAGGAGTCGGAAGATCGCGGCGGTGCGCTCATTTCTGCATTTTCTGTTTGCCGAAGGCGTGCTGAAAAGCGAGCTGGCGGATTGGCTGCATCAACCCAAAGCCGGCAAGCGTCTGCCACAGACCCTTTCACGCACGGCCGTGCAGAAGCTGTTAGCGGCGGCCGCGGTTGAGGATACCCCCTTGGGGCTGCGGGATCGCGCGCTGCTGGAAGTCCTGTATGCTACGGGGATGCGCGCCAGTGAGGTTGTGAATCTTACCGTGAACAACGTGGATTTGGAGAACGGCGTTGTGGCATGCATAGGAAAAGGCGATAAGGAGCGTATCATTCCTCTGTACCCGACGGCGCTGGCTTGTGTCAAGCGTTATATCGAAGAGGGGCGGCCTTTTCTGCTGCGCGATACGGCCGAGAAAACGTTGTTCCTCAATAACCTGGGCAAACCGTTGACCCGGCAGGGGATATGGTTTCTGGTGCAGTACTATGCGCATGCGGCCGGTTTGGAGGCGACGGTGACGCCCCATACGTTGCGGCATACCTTCGCCACCCATCTGCTCGACGGCGGCGCCGACCTGCGCGAGGTGCAGCAGTTTCTGGGGCATGCCAGTATCACCACGACGCAGATTTATACGGAAGTCTCAAGTCAACGCAAGCGCGAGGTCTACGATCAGGCTCACCCGCGCGCCCATCAAGATACCGCCGATCCATCCGACGCCTGCCAACCGCCCACTGACAACTGAAAACTGAAAACTGACCACTCATCAGGAGGTTTTGTGTATGGAAGAATTCTTCACCATGCCAGAATTTCAAGCCGCTGTGACGGCCATCCGCCGCTACACATCTTTGCAACCCCAGGTCGGATTGATCCTCGGATCAGGATTAAATGCCCTGGCCGAGTCTGTAGAAGACGCGACAAAGATTCCATTCCGGGACATCCCGCATTTCCCCGTCTCCACGGTCGAAGGTCATGAGGGACGCCTGGTGCTGGGTATGCTGGAAGGTGTACCTGTGGTCGTTATGCAGGGCCGTGCGCACTATTATGAGGGTTACAGCATGAGCCGCATCGGCCTGCCCATCCGCGTGATGAAGTTGCTGGGTGTAGAGCTGCTCATTGTGACCAACGCTTCCGGTGGGCTGAATATGACATATCGCCCCGGCGACGTGATGATCATCCGTGACCACATCAACCTTATCGGTATGGCCGGGCTGAATCCTTTGCGTGGCCCCAACCTGGCCGAATTTGGACCGCGCTTCCCCGGTATGAACGAGGCTTATGCTCCCGCGCTGCGCCAATTGGCGCAAGAGATCGCCTTGCGGGCCGGAATCCCTGCTCACCAGGGCGTCTACATCTGCCTGGCCGGGCCGAGCTTCGAGACGCCCGCCGATGTGCGCTTCCTGCGCCTCATCGGCGCCGATGCGGTGGGGATGTCCACCGTGCCGGAAGTGATCACCGCCCGTCACAGCGGGATGCGGGTGCTCGGCCTGTCGGGCATCAGCAACACGTTGATCGGCGAAGAGGGGGCGCCGCCACCCAACCATGAGGAGGTGCTGGCCGCCGGCCGCATCCTGGTGCCGCGTCTGGAAACGATCATTCGCGGGGTGTTGCGCGCGTTATGACCGTTATCCTGACCTGGCTGGGGCGGCAGGCCCTCTGGATTGGCCTGATGTGCCTGTTCGGCGCGTGTGGGTACGTCATCACGGCCATCACCAACAAGCGGCGGCGTGATATTGCGCAGTTCACATTGGAGCGCGACATGTACCAGCAGCGTCTGGTGCGCGCCTGGTTGATGGCGATGCTGTTCCTGTTTCTGGGCGGCGTCGTGCTGTTGATACGGGCGTTCGTGGTGCCGCTGATCCCTGCGCCGGCAGGTCCTACACCAACAGTTGGCATAGGGTTATTTACTGCAACACCTGCCCCAATGCGCGCAACCGGGACACCCACGGCCATCGGGCTCACACCGCCGTTGACGGCCACGGCCACCATCACGTCTGTGGTCATCTCGGCGCCCCAGGCAACGCCGACGCCTGCTCCTACGTCCACTCCCACGCCTGCCCCGCCCGATGTGTACTTGCCTGATTGCCCCCATCCCGAAGCCCAATTGACGTTACCAACGGCAGGTGCGAATCTGTCGGGGGAAGTGCGGGTGGAGGGCACGGCCAGCATCAATGCTTTCTCGTACTACAAATTCGAGGTGCAATTTCCGGGGTCGGATACGCCGAATTTCGTCTCGCAATACGATACGCCGGTGAAGAACGGTGTTTTGGGCGTATGGGACATCTCGGACCCCAACCGCTATCCGCCGGGCGGACCATATCGTTTCCGGCTGGTCGTGGTGGATATTTACGGCAATACGACGATGTGCATTGTGCCCGTCAATATCGTGACGCCGTGAGCGGATTTTAGATGGGGGATTTTAGATTTTGGAGGTGGTTGTGCGTATTCGAGCGGCGCGTGAAGAGGATTGGAAAGCCTGTTTAGAATTGGAGATTGCTTATGAGACCGAATCCGCGTGGCAAATGGAAGCGTTGCGCGATGGGGAATGGGGCGCGCGCTTCCGCGAGGTGCGCCTGCCGCGCCGGCAACGGATTACCCCCCCGGTCTCGCCGGAGGCGCGGGTGAAGGGGTGGGCGCGCAGCGACGCTTTCTGGGTCGCCGTTGAGCAGCGCGCGATATGGGGATACCTGGCGCTGGCATTAGCCGCAGAGCGCAATGAAGCGCGGATCATCGACCTGGCTGTGGGCGAGGCCTACCGGCGGCGTGGCGTCGCCTCGGCGCTGCTCGACCATGCCCTGGAATGGTGTGGCCGTAAAGAGGTCGAGTGCCTCATCCTGGAATGTCCACTCAAGGCGCAGCCGGCTATCGGCTTCGCGGCCAAGCATCGGTTTGTCTTCTGCGGTTTTCAGGATGCCTACTGGCCGGGACAGGAAGTGGCATTGTTCTTCCGCAAACGTGTGCGGTAATGGACTGGCAACATCTGCTCATTCGCGTCAATGACGTCTTGACCGCAGGCGTAGCCGCCACGGCTTTCGCGTTGATGCTGTATTTGTTCTTCTACAACCGTGGAAGCCGCGTCGCCAGCGCCTTCAGTGGATTGCTGGCCTGTGTGCTCGCCGTCTATGTGGTGGACCTGCTGCCGCCCAATGGCCTGGATCCCGACCGGGCATGGCTGCTGTTGCGTCTGCAGTGGGTGGGAATTGCGTTCACACCGCCGTTCTATCTGGAGTTCGTGCGTTCCATCCGGCTCCTGGTCATGAAGGACCGTTTTCCGGGCTGGTTGCGTCCGGTTTTCTTTCTCCTCAGCGGCCTGGTGGCAAGTCTGGCTTTGTGGACCGATCTCGTGGTTTATGATGGCGTCGCCTCTGTTGGAGCGCTGCATTTGCAGCCGGGGCCGCTCTTTTATCCTTTCGCGCTTGTTTTTAGCGGCGTGGCCCTGTGGGGACTGCATGAGACGCTCAACGCACGTCAGCGTTGCTACACCCGCGCCGCGCGTCGCCGCATGACCTACTTGCTGATCAGCTTCATGGCGCCGGCGCTGGGCGTGTTCCCTTATCTGCTGCTCATCGGCTGGCCGGCGCGTTTTTCGGAGACTTTGTTCTGGAGCGTGCTGATTGTGGGCAACGTCGGGGTGGCGACGATGCTGGCTCTGATGGCCTACAGCATCGCTTTTATCGGCGCACTTACCCCGGATCGAGCGATCAAATATCGTATGGTGCGTTTTCTGTTGCGCGGCCCGTTGACGGCTATCGTCGCGCTGGGGGCGTTTGGCCTGGGATTGACGCTGGAGCCGCTGCTGGGCGTGCGCCAGTATTCGCTCTCCTTGATGGCGCTGGCCGCAAGTGTGATTGCTATGCAGTTGGGCATCGAGCTGGCGAAACCGCTGATTGACCTGGCGCTTTACCGTGAGGGGCGGGCTGAAGTGGCGCGTCTTCAGGAATTGAGCCAGCGTTTGCTCACCGCCGCCGATTTACAACAATTCCTGGAGAACGTCCTGGCGGCGCTATGCGAGATTATGCGCAGCGATGGCGGTTTCCTGGCGATGTTGGATCACAGTGCGCTGCGTTGGGACATCCGTTGTAACTTGTACGTGACCCAGGAGGAATTGGCCCATATTCCTCTGGAGGAAGTCGCACAGGCGCAACAACAGGGACGGGTGATCTTCTGGGATGGCTATTGGGTGTTTGTCATTCGCGACAAAAGCGGCAGCGAAATGCTTGGATTGGTCGGCTTGCGGTCGCCGGAGGTCACGCTGCCGCTTGCGGCCGAACGAGAAGCCTTGATGGACGAGCTGTTGGTTCAGGCCAGCGCGGCGCTTGAGGATCGGCGTTTGCAGCAGGTGGTATTTGGCGCCTTTTCGCCGTTGTTCTCGGAGTTGACGGATATTCAACGGCGCGGCAGTATCCTGCGCTATACAGGTGAAGTGGTTACCGGTTTCCCTCTGACCAAGTCGCCGGAATCGCCGCAATGGGTTCATGACGCGCTGGCGCATTATTGGGGCGGCCCACGCCTGACTGAGAATCCTCTCCTGGACCTGGAAATCGTCAAGCGCGCCGCCGCCGACTACGATGGCAACACCGTCAAGGGATTGCGCGCTGTCCTTGCGGACGCCATCGAGCATTTGCGCCCTGATGGGGAGCGCAAGTTGACAGCGCCCGAATGGCTGCTATACAATATCCTGGAAATGAAATTTTTGCGCGGTCACAAAGTCCGTGAGGTGGCGATGCGTCTGGCCGTCAGCGAGTCGGATCTGTATCGCAAACAACGCATTGCTATTGAAAATCTGGCGGAGATTATTGCCTTGATGGAAGAAGAGGCTTACAATAATCCCTAATCCCTAATTACTGATTACTATTTACTATATTTTATAGGAGCAAGCTATGGATCGTTACATTCCCCCACATACAGCGCCATGTGAGGACTATTGGGAAGCGATTTTGGAAGAAGGCCCGCTTAGCCTCGGTCAAGTCGTCGGCGCGTGGGAATGGGTCGAAGTGCCGGAGGTGCCGATGGCAGTCTGGGATGAGGCGCGGCAGCTCCAGCGGACCCGTGTGATTCTGGAACTGGTCATTGACGGCTTCAATCGCGGGGGGTTGATGACCCACTGGAAGGGCATCGAGTGTTTTATACCCGCTTCACATTTGGTCAGTTACCCTTTTCCTGCTGACCCGGCGGCTCGTGAAAAATGCTTTGAGGTGTACGTCGGCAAGCCGCTGCGCCTGTGCATTATCGAGGTCGAGCCGGCACGCAATCGCATCTTGCTTTCGGAGCGTCAGGTGGCCGAGTGTGAGCAGTCAAAGCCGGAATGGCCGGAGTGGCTATGCGTGGGGCGGATTTGCACGGGTACAGTCACTAGCGTGCGACCGTTCGGCGCTTTCGTGGACATCGGCCCGCTGGAAGGCATGGTGCACATCTCCGAAATTTCGTGGGGCCGGGTGCGCCATCCTGAAGATTTTCTCACGCCGGGGCAGGATGTGCGGGTCAAAATCCTCAATGTGGACTTCGAACATCAGCGGGTGGGCTTGAGCTTGAAACGGTTGACTGAAAACCCCTGGCTGTCGGTCCATACCCGCATCAAGGTTGGGGATGTGCTTGTCGGAACCATTGTCAGCATCGAACGTTTTGGCGTTTTTGTAGAGCTGGTAGACGGCCTTGAGGGTTTATTGCACATTTCGGAGTTAGAACCCTCTGACTCTATAGTGGCCTGGCAAAACAACTTCAATGTAGGGCAGGCTGTGCAGGTGCGGGTTTTGGAGATCGTACCTGAAGAACACCGAATCGCGTTAGGATTGGTTGATGGGGGGACCCCCCATGCCACGGCGTAAACCTACTTTGATGGCCCGCCCGCGTAGCAGCGGTCGCAAAACGACGCCGCGCGGTAAGGCGTCCGCGCCCAGGTCTACGGCGGGGAGCAGATTCTCCAAAGTCCTGCTGGTGCTGTGGCGCTGGATGACGGGGCCTACCGGTCAGCAATTGCTGGCCGTAGCGTTAATTCTTTTCGGCTTACTCTCGATCGTTGCCATCTCCGGTAAAGTCGAGGGCGTCAACTCCGGCGTGTTGATCCGCACCTGGGTGCGTTGCCTCGTGTTTGTCTTCGGTTGGGGCGCTTATCCTGTGGCCGCCTTGCTCGTCGGGCTGGGCCTGTTGTGGCTGCGCCATCTGGTACATCGTCCGATGACCTGGCGCTGGCGGCCAGTGCTCGGGTTCGAGTTGGCCCTGATCGCCCTGCTCACCCTTACTGCGACGCTGATCACGAAGCGCAGTTGGAGCCTGGTCGAATCGGGGCGCGGGGGTGGGTTGGTCGGATGGGCGTTCTATGTGCTGCTTAACGATGCCTTCGGCGCGCTCATTACCACTTTCCTGATGCTGTTGGTGCTGCTGATAGGTCTGGCGCTGGCGTTCGACGTGACGAAACAGGACTTGCAACTCTTCACGCAGCACCTCGCCGAAGTGGTGGCGGCGTTGCGCGCCCGTCAAACATCTGCGCCGTCGGCGGAACCGGCAATCTCCAGCTCCTCCAGCATTGCCGTTTCGCCAGTCCCCAAACGCCAGGAAGCTGCCAGAACAGCGCCGCCTGCGGCTGATGTTGCCGTTGTCCCCTCCACGCCGCTGCCCTCCGCCGCGCCGGTCGCTGCACCGTCGCCACCCCGGGCGGCGTCGCAAGCGCAACCGCCCCAGCCGACAGCCGTTGCGGCGCCACAAGCGCAACCGGCAGCCGCGGCTCCTCCGCCGACACCCGCCGCTGTGGCCTTGCCGCCGCTCACCTTGCTGAAGGAAAGCCGCCATGTGGGCACGGACCCCGAAGACATCCGCCGCAAGAGCCGCATCATCGAGGAGACGCTGGCGCAGTTCGGCGTCCCTGCGCAGGTGACCGAGGTGCGCCCCGGCCCGACGGTCACGCAATTCGGCGTCGCGCCGGGGTACATCAGCCGCGGCGCAGACGGCGAAGAGCAGCGCAAGGTGCGCGTCAGCCAGATTGCCTCGCTGGCGGATGACCTGGCGCTGGCATTGGCGGCCAAATCCCTGCGTATTGAAGCCCCGGTGCCCGGGCGCGCCGTCGTCGGCATCGAAGTTCCCAACAACGAAATCGGTCTCGTCTCGTTGCGTTCGGTGCTGGAAAGCGAGAACTTCCGCAAATGTGGCAAGCCCTTGTGCTTCGCTGTCGGGCTGGATGTGGCCGGAACGGCCATCGTCGCCGATTTGGCAGCGATGCCCCATCTGCTCGTTGCCGGGACAACGGGCAGCGGCAAGAGCGTGTTCGTCAAGGCGCTGGCAGCCAGCCTGATTATGTACAATCCACCGGAAACTTTGCGCATGGTCGCCATTGACCCCAAGATGGTTGAGTTGAGCCATCTCAACGGTTTGCCGCACCTGCTAGGGCGCGCCGAGTCGGAGCTTGAAAACATCATCCGTGCGCTGCGCTGGGTGGCGCACGAGATGGATCGGCGTTACAAGCTGTTTTCGGCCACCGTCGCGCGCAATCTGGACGATTATAACCGCAAAATGACGCGCAAAGGGGAGCCGCCGTTACCGCGCCTCGTCGTGCTCATTGACGAGCTGGCCGATCTGATGATGTCCGCGCCGGAGGAGACGGAACGCACGCTCACCCGCATTGCGCAAATGGCCCGCGCGACCGGCATCCATCTGGTCGTCGCTACGCAGCGCCCCAGCACCGACGTGGTGACGGGGCTGATCAAAGCCAATTTCCCCGCGCGCGTGAGTTTTGCCACCACCAGCAACGTGGACTCCCGCGTCATCATTGATATGCCCGGCGCCGAGTCGCTTCTCGGACGCGGCGATATGCTGTTCATGCCGCCGGACGCCTCCGCGCCGCTGCGGGTGCAGGGCTGTTTCATCTCTGATAGTGAACTGGAAGCGCTGATCCATTTCTGGCAGAAGAGCGCCGGCGCCACCCCGGCGCAACCGCCCTGGCAGGCGTCCGTCGAGTCCAAAGGCCCTGAAGCGTTGCGCCTCGAGGGTCAGGTCGAAGATGCCAATTTGTTGGAACGCGCCGTCGCGCTGGCCAAGAGTCATGGGCGGATTTCGACTTCGGGTTTGCAGCGGCAGTTGCGCATCAGCTACCCCCGTGCGGCCCGGCTGATGGAGGAGATGGAACGCATGGGTCTCGTCGGCCCCCAGGAGAGCGCGGGACGCAAGCGCAGCGTCATTCTCGGCAATGATGATGACCAGGATTGAGGGGATAGAAAAAGATGAGCCTTTTGTTACTACCCAGGCAGATGGAAGACGTCCACACGCTGCTGCGCTCGCTGGACTGGCATACGCTGGGCCACGAAGTCGCACAGGAGACACAGGCGCGGCTGGTCATCGTCGGGCCGGTCAATAGCGGCAAGTCCACGCTGTTCAACCGCCTGCACGGGCAAAAAATCTCCGCCGTAAGCGCTGTGCCCGGCACGACGAAGGGCGTCGTCGAACACCCCATCGGCCCGTTTATGCTGGTGGACACGCCCGGTTTCGGTGAAGTATGGGGGATTGACCGCGCCGCAATCGCCCGCGAAGCCGCTCAAGACGCAGATTTGATCCTGTTGTTGCTGGATGCCGTCGCTGGCGTGCGCCAGAGCGACCACGACCTTTACCTCACCCTGCGCAGTGTCCAACGCCCGATCATCGTTGCGCTTAACAAGGCCGATCTGGTAAAGAAAGACCTTCCCTGGATTCTGGAGAATGCCGAGAAACTTCTCGGCGTGCGTCCCATTCCGATTTCCGCGCAGACAGGGATGGGCATTGTGGAGGGCCTGTTGCCCGCGATTTTGAGCGCGCAGCCGGCGGTCGCCGTCGCGATGGCGCGCGCGCTCCCCGATGTGCGCGGGCACATTGTCAACCGCATCATCCGTCAAACCGCCTGGATCAACGCATTGGTCTCTTTGCAGCCGGTTCCCGGCCTGGATATCCCTATCCTGCTGACCTCGCAGACGCGGATGGTGTTGCGGATTGCCGCCGCCTACGGAGAACCGCTGAACGTCTCTCACGCACGGGAGTTGTTGACCACCATAGCCGGCAGCCTGCTCTCGCGCTATCTGGGATCGCAGTTAGCCAAACTCGTCCCCGGTCCGGGGTGGCTTGTCTCGGCGGCGATTTCGGCGATCAGCACATGGGGCATCGGGCAGGCAGCGCGGCGTTATTTTGAGGCCGGGCGCGCCATCAAGGGGCCGGAGTTGCGGGGATTGTATCGCCGCATGCGCGCGCTGGCGCCCAAACGCCTGTTCCACTTTAGACCCAGAGAGCGCCAAGAAAAATCAAAAAACTCTGTGTAAATTAAACTATCTGTCTGAGCAGCGACAACCTGTGGGGGAGCCGGAACGATGACTACGAACGATCTGCCCACGGCGTTTGTTGACACCGCTGCGATCCGTGCGGATATACGCCGTGAGGTCCAAAAACAGTTCCGCAGCTATCTCGTCATTGTGGCGCTGGTCAGTCTGTTTGTGGGCGGCCTGATCGTCAAATTCACGGCGCAGAAAAAAGCCTCAGACAGCGAGATGTTGACCCCGCCGCCTTACTGGGGAGAGCTATGTATGCCTGCGGAGCGCGTGCTCGAAATGACACCCATCCCCACCATCACCCCCCAACCGCTGCGTGTGTACATCAGCGGCGCGGTCCAACGTCCTGGCGTTGTCACCGTACCCGCCGGTAGCCTGCTGGCCGATGCTATAGACGCCGTCGGCGGCGCTGCGGCGGATGCCGATCTCGAAAACATCAACCTGGCAGCGCCGCTAAACGATAATCAGCACGTGACTGTGCCGCGACGCACGGCTACACCGCGCCCGACGACGGCTACGGCGTCGCAGTCGAAAACCACCGTTGAGCCGCCGGCCACGTCCGTCGCCGCGTTGGTGAACCTCAACACGGCGACTGTCGAGGAGTTACAGACCTTGCCACATATTGGCCCGGCCATGGCGGAACGCATCATTGCCTACCGTGAGGCCAATGGCCCCTTCCAGTCCATCGAGGAACTGCGAAAAGTCGAGGGCATCGGGGAAACGCGCTTCAAAGACATTGCGCCATTGGTTACGGTGAAGTAAGGGAGTAGGGCGTAGGGCGTAGGGCGTCAGGGTTTCGCTGATTCTTTGCTTCGCTGATTCATTCATTCGCTGATTCATTCATTCGCTGATTCATTCATTCGCTGATTCATTCACCGGAGTGCTTATGATCATCAGACAATGGCTCACGTGGTATGTGACAATGCAGGTTGTGGCGCTGATGGGTTTGCCGCTGGCGTTTGTCTGGCTGCGCCGATTGCCATCGCGAGGTTACGCGGTGGCGAAGGCGTTGGGCCTCTTGTTGACCGGCGTCGTGTTTTGGTGGGGTGGGATCATGCATCTATGGGAAAACACCCTTTCCGCCACGCTGCTGGCCGCCGCGCTCGTCTTCGCCGTGGGGCTATGGGCGATGCGGCAACGGTGGGCCGAGGTGCGTCCCTGGTGGCAGGCGCATCGGACCTTCGTGCTGACCACCGAGGCGCTGTTCATGGGCGCGTTCGCCTTGTGGACGGTCGTGCGCGCCTCGCAGCCGCAGTTGGAGACGGCCGGCGGCGAAAAGTGGATGGAGATCGCGTTCCTCAACGCGGTGTTGCGCGCGCCGCAGGTACCGCCCCACGATCCCTGGCTCTCCGGCTACGCGATTTCGTACTATTACCTGGGCTATTTCCTGTTGGGAATGCTCACGCGATTGGCGGCCATACCGGCGACAGTCGCGTTCAACCTGGGGTGCGCGGGCTGGTTCGCCCTGGCGGCAGCAGGCGCCTACGGCATCGTCTACGATCTGCTTGAAGGGCGTGGCGTGTTGCGCTCCTTGCTCGCGCCGCTGCTGTTGCTGCTCACCGGGAACGCCGAAGGATTGCTGGAAGTGTTTCACGCGCGCGGCCTGCTCCCGGCCGGGTTTTGGGCCTGGCTGGACATCCGCAACCTCAACACTGCGCCGCAACCGCCCTTCTCCTGGAAGCCCACGCGCTTCTTCTGGTGGTGGCAGGGATCGCGGGTGCTCACCGATTACGCGCCCTGGGGCGACCGCATCGAGATTATTGACGAATTCCCCGCATTCAGTTTTACCTTAGGCGATATGCACCCGCACGTGCTGGCGCTTCCCTTTGGATTATTAGCCATCGCTCTTGCTCTGAATTTATATCGGGCATTTGCTGAAGGCGAACCTGAAAGTGTGTGGTGGAAGCGATATGCGCCGCTGGCAGGCTACGCGCTGGTGTTGGGCGGACTGGCCTTTCTCAATACGTGGGATTTCCCGATTTATTGGTTCCTGATGGTCGGGAGTATGGCGTTGGCGCGTTACGCACGGCAGGCAACCGGAGATTTTACATTCCGGCAAGCCTGGAGACATTTTTTCGATGGGTTATGGGATTTGCTGCCCGAAGCCTTGATCCTGGGGCTGCTCAGTGTGCTGCTGTACTTCCCGTTCTGGTACGCCCTGCGCTCGCAGGCCGGTGGAGTTTTGCCCAATCTCTTCAATGCCACACACTGGCCGCAATTTGTGGTGATGTTCGCGCCGCTGTTGATTCCGGTGCTGGGCGTGATCAGCGGCGCAGCGCGCGAGGCGGGCGTGTCGTGGAAGTGGGCGCTGGCCGGCGGCGTCGGGCTGATGGTCGCCATCGCACTTTTGGGGCTGCTGGTGGGCGCAGGCGCGGCGTACCCTTACTTGCTGAGCGTCTTGCGCGGCGAACCGATTCAGGGGCTTTCAATCACGCCGGCAATGGTCGTTGAGGGCATCAAAGCGCGCTGGCTACGTCCGTGGGTCGGGTTAGCTCTCGCATCAGGCGTGACGGCGGTGGTTTTGGCATTGTTGAAGTCGTCAGTCGTCAGCCGTCAGCCGCCAGTCGTCAGCGATCAGCCGTCAGCCGTCAGTGACTCCCTACTCCCTACTCCCTACTCCTTCCCCGCCCTGCTCGTCCTCATCGGCCTGTTGCTTACGCTGGCGCCGGAGTATGTCTATCTCAAAGATGTGTTTATGGCGCGGATGAATACTATCTTCAAGTTCTATTTCCTGGCGTGGATTGTATGGAGTCTGGCCGGAGCATGGCAGTTGGCGCGTTGGCTTGAGCCGCATCCGAAGAACACAGAAACGTCCGTATGGCGTCCCATTGTAACAGGCGTAGCCTGTCTGCTGATCGCGGTTGGGCTGGTCTACACGGTATTGGCTGTGCCGGCGCGCGCCGAAGAGCACGGCAAGCCCTGGACACTGGACGGCGCGGCGTGGCTGGCGACGACCAGGCCCGGCGATTACGCGGCGGTGCAATGGCTCAACGCCAATGTTGTCGGCGCGCCGGTCATTGCCGAGGCGCCGAGCGACCAATATCGCGCCTATGTCTATGAGGGGCGCATCTCCGCACTGACGGGGCTGCCGACCGTGCTGGGCTGGTCAGGCCATCAACGGCAATGGCGCGGTAACTACGACGAACCGGCGCGCCGCGAGCAAGACCTGGCGCGGCTGTTTTCTACGCTTGAGCCTGCCGAGGCGCGTGAGATTGTGGCGCGTTACCATATCGCCTACATCTACATCGGTTCTGTTGAACGTCAGCGTTATCCCGCCGAAGGGCTGGCAAAATTTGCGACGTTATTCCCGGCAGTCTACAACAGCGGTGAGGTCGTGATCTACGCCACCGGGCAGTGATGCGCCGCCGTGCGCAGCAGAATCACATCGTCGCCGATGATCTCACACGTCAGATGATCGCGTTGCGCCAGGTAGTGGAAGGTTTCGCGGCTGAAGAAACTCACGTGGGTGGGATCGCTCTTGTAATACCATTGGTTAAACATTTCGAGGGCGGGGACTAAACGGGTCATGATGCCCAGCCAGCCGCCGGGCTTCACCAGACGCAGGAGCAGCCGCCATTCTCGATCTGGGGTATGGAAATGCTCTATTGCTTCGGTGCAGGTCACGAAATCATAGCGGCGGTGCAAGACAGAAGTATCCGGCGCGAAAAACGGATCGTAGAGCGCCATCGTGTGCCCCAACGCCTCCAGCATGAGCGACAAGGTCGGCCCGGGGCCGCAGCCGAAGTCCAGGCCCTGCTGTTTCGCGTCCCCCAGCCGCGCACTCAGCGGCGTCACCAGACGGTTCAAAAACCGCCGGTAGCCTTCGTCCGCCGGACTGTTTTGATGATAGTTGTAGCGCGCCCTTTCTGCTTCAGGCGTAAGGCGGGAGGCCGGATCGGCAAAGATGAGCGCACACGTGGTGCAGCGGAAATAGCGCCGCATGGCATCTTGTGTGAACGCGCTAACCGTTGTTGAGCGACATAATGGGCAATGCATAGCGAATGGCAAATGGCGAATAGCGAATAATGGCCGTTCCCTTGAACCTCAAAAGTATAAACGCGCTCATGCCGGTTGTCAAGACTAACGGGTGCATTTCAGGATGGAGGCGATTTATCAACTACGGCTACTGAACGCTGCTCAGGCCGGTCTCCAGACCGCGCCTGCGCAGCGATTGATCCCGCAGTGGCGCAGTCAGAGACCGGCCACAGCAAGGTTTGCCCCGAAGTTGAAATGCATCCAGCTTGGCCTTAACTTTCCAACGTGCAAACGTTCCAACGTTCAAACGCTTTTTTAAGGAGGTGAATCTATGGAACATCGTGAAGGCTTCTTTCAAGGCGTGCGCAACGCGCAAATTTACTATCAAGCCTGGCTGCCGGAAGGAGAATGTAAAGCCATCCTGTTAATCGTCCACGGGCTGGCCGAACACAGTGGGCGGTATATGAATGTGGTCAACCATTTCGTTCCTTTGGGCTACGCCGTCTACGGACTGGATCACATCGGCCACGGGAAATCGGAGGGGACACGGGTATACGTCCAACGTTTCAGCGACTATACGGACACGCTCAAGATTTATTTCGACATGGTGCGTGGCTGGCACTCCAACCAACCGATTTTCCTGGTAGGGCACAGCATGGGCGGGCTGATCGGGGCCATCTATTTGCTTGAGCATCAGCATGAACTGGCGGGCGCGGTGCTCTCCGGGCCACTGGTGCAGATGGCCGGCGACATCTCGCCGGTGGTCGTTTTTATGGGGAAATTGCTTTCAGCTCTGGCGCCCAAGGCCGGGCTGATGGCGCTGGTGGCGCAGGGCATCAGCCGCGATCCTGCCGTCGTGCAGGCTTATGTCAACGATCCCCTGGTGTACACGGGCAAAATCACCGCGCGCCTTGCGGGTGAACTGGTCGCCACGACGCAGCGTCTTGCGGCAGAAGCCGCCCGGATCACCCTGCCGCTCTTGATCGTACAGGGCAGCGAGGACAAGCTGGTTGATCCGGTAGGGGCACAGGTGCTGTACGATAAAATCAGTTCGCCTGACAAAACGCTGAAAATCTATGAAGGCTTCTATCACGAAGTCTTCAATGAACCGGAGCGTGCGCAGGTTCTGGGCGATGTGGCGACGTGGCTGGAAAAACACCGCTAAAAATTTCTATGGTATAATGACCCCAGTCAACTATGACCGGGGTCAACTATGACAGATAAAACACACACAGCGTCATCTCGTTGGGAGCGGCGTAAAGAGCGCACCCATCAGCGTTTACTTGAAGAGGCCGAGCGGCTCTTTATCGCCAAAGGCTTTGACGCCGTCACGGTCGAAGAAATCGCCGGCGCAGCGGATGTAGCCAAGGGGACATTCTTCAATTATTTCGAGAACAAAGAATGTCTCCTTGGCGAATTGTTGTATAGTCGCATGCAGGCCTGGCTCGCCGCGCCGCCCGCGCCGGAAGCTCCGGCGAATGAGCGTATCTATCTGCTATTACAAACCCTGTGGGAAGAGTTAAAACCCTATCGCCACCTGGCACTGCGCATGTTCATGCATGCCATCGCTCACCCCCGGCCCGATTATTTACCCCCGGAGCGACTTACGGCCTCTATGGTGCTGGCGGATTTGATCCGCGAGGGACAGTCGCAAGGTGTATTTCGCGCCGACATCAACCCGGACCTTGTCGCCGGTCTGTTAGCGACCTATTTCTTCCGCATGTGCGTGATGGAAACCACCACCGAGGGAACCCCGACTTGCAGCTCCGACTTCATCCGCGAGGGGCTGGATTTGCTTTACCGGGGGATTCTACGTTAGTTTTTCCTCATCACTAACGGCATATAGATTTTATACAGCCGCTCGACGATACGCACGCTTACCGGCACGACAAACGGGCTTTCAGGCACCGCTGCTTCTGATGCCGTCACGGTGAGCACGCTGGTATACAGTCCGACCGGCAGTCCACGCGGGTCCACAAGCACCTGGAACGTGCCAGGGATGAATGTGGTGCCTGTCTGTGTGGAACTGGTGGGGATGACGGTCAGCGTCATCCCCGCGCTCGCCGGCGTGACCGTCCAATCGAATGTAAAATCGCCGGTGTTCTCCACCATCACGGTTGCCGAAAGCGGCCGGGTTTCCGAGACTGCCAGCATCCAGCTCAAAGCCGGCGGACGGACGTTCATCCCCCAGCGGCTCCACACCTCCAATGTCAATGGGATGGCGATGGCCTGTGGGGCAACCAGCGGATCCGTCGCCGTGACAGTAACCACGCCGGTATAGGTGCCCGTGATGACATTGCGTGCATCCACAACGACCTGGAATGTCTCGCCGGAGACACCCAGCGCAGGCGTGATCGTAAACGGCAATCCTTGCGTCTGGGTGATGGCTTCCCAGGCGAAAGGCAGACCGTCGCTCGCCACCATGACTGTCTCGGTAAAGAGTCGCCGCTCGCGCAACCGCAGTGACCAATCGAACACCGTTGGGTTGACCGCCATGCCGGAGGCGACGCCGGGACGCTTAGCCATTTGTTGCAGGGTCGTATAGGCCAAACGCGGTGAACGGTCAGGCTTGAGAATCGAAAACCAGTTCAGCGGGTCACACGTGGCGTACCAGCCGGTGGTGCTGAAATCCAGGTCGGAGACGATCATCACGCCCATCCAGGGCCAGTTGGCGTCAGCGTAGGCAAACGCGCGTTGCAGATAATCGGCCTGTTGTTGCGCCGAAACTTTCTGCCAGCCAAACCCTATACTATCCCAGTAGGCTGCGCAATCCACGCCTTCTTCGGCGGCGTCCATGAGCCAGCCGAACTCCGTGGCCCACACGGGCTTGTCGCCATCTCCATGGGCCGCCATCACGGCGTAGATGTCCTCCGCGCGGCGGAAGTTGAGGATGTTCCAGCCATGCGTTTTATCCTCGGGGGCGCCGCCGAAGCCGTAGTTGTGGATGCTGATGGCGTCGAAATGCCCTGCCAGGCCGTTGGCGTACATCGCTTCGAGGAAGGCCACGTCGTTCATTGCCCGGGTGTCCCATCCGCCGGTAGGTGCCAGGCTTCCGGCAACGATAGGAATAGTGGGGTCGCCGGCCTTCGCACCCAGGTAAGCGCGCTTGACCATCTCCGTGTAGCGCACGGGGTCCACCGGCTCGTAGTTCCACTGGAAATCGAGGTTCGGCTCATTCCAGACTTCCAGGGCCACGCGGTAGGTGTTGCCACATTCGGCACGTTTCTGGCGGATGTGGGTTGCCAGCGCCTGGAAGAACGCCTGCCAGCCGGCCATTTCGCTGTCCTGGATCGGTTTCCAACTGGAAGTACTGCGCTCGACGCGCAGGAGCAAGTGCAAACCGCGTTCGCACGCCCCACCGAGGTGCCAGTCTATGCTGCGCCAGTCATAGACGCCGTCGCGGTCGGGATCCACAGCGTCCCAATAGGCGAAGTATTTGAACCAGCCAAAGCCCGCCTCTTTGACTTTCGCCAGGCTGGTTGGTGGATAAGCCAGCAGCATCCCGTAGCCGATGTGCGGCGGGGGTGGTTCCTCCGCCGCATGCACTGAACGTCGTGAGACGCTGCCTATCAGCAGCCCCGCCAGCAACAACACCCGCCAGATGTTTTTAAGCATAGGGACCCTCCAGGGAAATATGTGTAATCGTTGGTCAAGTCGTCGGATCGTCATTTTTACTCGACCGCCGTATCTTTGCCGCAAGCCGCAAGCTAACAGCTTGCGCTACGTTCTTATCAACGGCTGTGGGGCAAACTGTCAGTGTGCCTGCGCCGCAAACCGCAAGCTAACAGCTTGCGCTACGTTTTTATCAACGGCTGTGGCCGCAAGCTAACAGCTTGCGCTACGTTCTTATCAACGGCTGTGGGGCAAACTGTCAGTTTGTCTCCGCCGCAAGCTAACAGCTTGCGCTACGTTCTTATCAACGGCTGTGGGGCAAACTGTCAGTGTGCCTGCGCCGCAAACCGCAAGCTAACAGCTTGCGCTACGTTTTTATCGGTTAATCAAGCGGATACCCCGTCTACTGCCTACTGTCTACCGTATACTGCTTTCAGCTGCTCTGTCACCTCGGCCATGCTCCGCTGCGGCGCGTAGCCGAAATCCCGTTTGGCGGCGGAAATGTCGTAGTAGTGGCTCTGCGCGAGTTCGCTGGCGATGAAACGGGTGAGGCGCGGTTCGCCGGGGAGGCGCAGGAGTGTGTGAAGCGTCTCCAGGAGCGCGCCCGCCGCGCGCGCTATGCCCAGGGAAACGCGCAGGCGCGGTTCGGGCAGGCCCAGATCGCGCAGTAGAGCGCGGATCCAGGGCCACAGCGTCACCGGTTCGTCCTGGCTGATGAAGTACACGCGCCCGCGCCCCGGCGGCCCGTCGAGCGGCGAGCCGGCTTGGAGTGCGTCGGCAGCCAAGAGGTGCGCGCGGGCCGCGTCCTCGACATCGGTGAGGTCCACTTTGTTTGTCCCGTCGCCTACTTGCGGCAGCAAGCCGGTTTTAGCGCGGGCCAGCAGGCCGGGCAGCAGGTGGTTGTCGCGCGGGCCGATGATAAGATGCGGGCGCAGGGAAACCGTCAACAATTCGGGGCCGTGCGCCGCCGTCACGGCTTGTTCGGCGATGGCCTTGGTGTGCGGATAGGGGCTTTCGTAGCGGGCAGGGTACGGGTAGGATTCATCCACGCCTTCCTGCGGCCTGCCGTCGAAGATAACGCTGGGCGAGCTGGTGTTGATGAGCTTACGCACGCCATTGGCAAGGCATGCGGCGATCACATTCTGCGTCCCGATGACGTTGACCCCGTAGAATTCCTCCCACGGCCCCCACATCCCGGCTTTCGCCGCCACGTGGAAGACCACATCCATACCCGCGCAGGCGCGCTTCACGGCCTCGGCATCCCGCAGGTCGCCGCGCACCACCCGCGCTCCCAATGCTTCCAGTTCGGGATAGGCCCCGCGCGCGAAGACCGTCACTGCATCGCCCCGTGCCAGCAATTGTTCGACGATGTAACGTCCCAGAAAGCCCCCTCCGCCGGTCACGAGGATTTTAGATTTTGGATTGGGGATTGGGGATTGGGGATTGGGGATTAGGGATTGGGGATTAGGGATTGGGGATTGCTGGTAATCGGTAATCGGTGATCGGTGATCGGTAACTGATTGCTGGCGACTCATCATCCGTTCCTCATTGCCCATTTCTCATTTCTCTTTTCTCATTACCGATTTCTGTTTCCCTGTTAGATAGCGTCGTACAAAAAGAAGAGAAAGGAGGACGCTGAAGAGAATACTCAGGGCGCGGAAGAGGTCGCCGAGGCGCACGGCGGGCGGGAGTGGCTCGGCTTTGGGTGCAGTGCAGACGACCATATCCACGCCGTGCAGTGCCTCGCGTTGATGGCGGGCGGCCCACACGGCCAGTTCCTCGCGCCGGATCTTCGCATTATGCCGCACATCTGTGGGGAAAACGTCGGGGTAGAATAGGATGTTCTGGATGGGACGGGTGTGTTCGTATTCGGCGCCCAACGCCAGCAACTCTAGTGTGAATTTCTGCTTTTCCAGCAGGGACATGGGCATGCAGCCCGCGCGCGGCTCGACGATCAGGTACGGGCGCTGCCGTCCCTGCGGCCCGATGCCCACCAACGCGGTGCGGTTCACGTTGGGGTGGCGGTTGAAGATCGTCTCGCAGGGCACGGGGAAAAGCGTCTCATCGCGCGTCGTCACCCGATGCGCCTTGCGCCCGCAGAACCACAGCCGCCCCTGCGTATCAAAGTAGCCGACGTCGCCCATGCGGTGCCAGAGATTGCCGTCAGGGTCCTGGATCTTTGCCAGCGCCGTCTGCTCAGGGCGGTGCAGGTAGGTGCGCGTGACCACCGGCCCTTTGACGACGATCTCGCCGATCTCGCCCGATGGCAAGACCAGGCTCTCGTCCCAGGTAGGGATGGGCGTATCGGTGATGCCAATGACGCGAACGGTGATCCCCGGCAGCGGACGGCCCACGCACATCCCCAGGCCCTCGGCGCTCAAAGCGGCGGTTTCGGCGAGGATTTCGCGCCCGCTCATGCTGGTGAGCGGCATAGCCTCCGTCGCGCCGAAGGGGGTGTTCACCTCCGCATCAGGCGATAGAACATGGGTAAGCAACATCTCGATCAATGTCGGGGGCACGGGCGCACTCGCCATCAACACGCGCTTGAGCGAGGGCAGACGGATTCCATGTTCCACACAATAAGGTGCTACACGCTTCCAGATCGTGGGTGAACCGAAAGCGTTGGTCACGCCGTAGGTTTGAATCGCCTCGACGACGTGGGCGGGATTGATCGCCGCCGGCTTGGTGGGGTCCATATCCGGGATGACGGTGGTGACGCCGAGGGCCGGGTTGAACAGCGCGAAGATATACAGCAAGGCCAGGTCCACTTCACCTTCCTGGATGCCGATGACATCGCGCAGCAGGTCAATCTGCGCTTTGAACATGCCGTGCAGGTAAACCACGCCTTTGGGGATACCGGTGCTGCCCGAAGTAAAGGTCACGGCGGCCTCGCTCTCGGTTGTCGTAGGAGCGGTAGGGAAGGAATCGGTACGCGCGGCGCGCAGCCGTTCGAGCGTCGTATCGGCCAGAGCGCGGGTGACAGCATTGGTAGCGCCGACCACGACGCTGCGCCGGACGGTCGCAAACGGCTTGGGCGCGATCTGCCGCAAGGCGTGGATAAGGGGAACGCCGATCAACACGGTCGGTTCGGTTTCAGCGATACATTGCAGCAACGCCTTGCGTCCCATGCCGGGATCAATGAGCACGGGGACGGCGCCTATCCGTACCAGCGCGAAAGCCAGCGCAATCAATTCAACGCCCGGACGCACCATCAACAGCACCCGGTCGCCCATACGGACGCCGAATGTTGTCAGTCCATGAGCGTAGCGGTCGCACTCGGCGTTGAGTTGCTGGAAGTTCAACTGCACCGTTTTCGCACGCCCTCCGGCGTCGCGTCCGGCGGGAAAGATGATTGCAGGACGATAAGGATGGCGCGCAGCCATTTCAGCTAATGCAGCGGCGATATTGTAGGATTCAGGCATAGGTGTCTCCTCAAAAGAGGGTTACAGATGAAAGTAATGGTGATAACTGCGCCGGCCAAATGTCTGGATTGTCACCTGCAAGTCCCGTCGGGGAGGTCTGCTCGGTTTATAGGAGGGTTTCTACTTGTTGTATATTTGTTTCTCAACCCATATCAAGACCTGGCCGGCTTGTCGGAGTGCAGCAGTCGCCTCTTCGGGCGTCACCGGTTCCCATACGCCGGGATACCGTGTCTGAACGGCATATTGCGACAATCCGAAGGCTCTATCTACATTATCAGGGACGTTAACACCGTTGACCTTCAGTAGATCCAGGAGCACTTCCAAGACGTGGGTGCGAGGAAAGGCGATATTGAGGTGGCAAAGCAATCCCTTTAAGGCTTTTTCGGCGCATTGCTGAGCATGGAAACAGGCATCTTCGGGGAGCACGCCAGCAGTCTCCAAGGCGGCCATACCAAGCCGCAAATCAGAACGGGCGCGTTGCAGCCAAAAGGAGGCGATTGCATCAGGCGGCAGGTCGTTCATAAAGCACTTTCCCTTCACTCAAAATTGTGCGGTAGATCAGCCCAATGGTATTGCGGTGTTGTTCGAGTTGTTCTGGCGTTGTCACCAAAATATCAATCGGGACGAGCAAGCCGCGCAACGCGCCGCGCAGCGAAACACTCGCAGCTCGCGGTGATTCCACTTGGTCCAAGACAACCAATAAATCGAGGTCACTATCCGGCCCACAGTCACCGCGCGCGTAGGAACCGAACAAGATAATCTGGGTCGGATTGCTCACCGCCAGAATGCGATGGGTGATTTCGGGTAAAATGCTTTCATACGACATTGAGTTTTCTCCCAAAGCAGAATGGCCCTACTTCAATTATGCCACAAAAAGCCGGTTGTTACAATTTTTCAAACCAGACTAACAGGTTTGCCCTGTCTACCTAAAAACTCTTTCATCAATGGTAAAATTCGCTCATGGGCATCTTCGACGACGTAGTGACCAGCATTTTCCAGAATATGCACCTCGGCATCAGGGAAGCGCGCGCGCCAGCCGGCGAGGAAATCCTTGACGGTGAAAACGAAATCCCGCGCGCCCCAGAGGATGAGCATGGGGTGATGGCGAAACAGATGGAGTTGTGCATCAATGGCATCCACCGTAGCGCGGGTAGGATGGTCGGGACGGACGGGGATGTCCTGCACAAAGCGGTAGATGGCGATGCGGTTACGCCAGGAGTTGTACGGGGCGAGATAGCCCGCGCGCACCTCCGGCGTCATGCGCTCATGGTTGACCACCCCCAGGTAGACCGCCAGCCCGGCAAAGGCATTGAGTCCGCGGAGAAGCGTCTCACCCACAACAGGGCTGCGGGCCAGCTTGAGCACCCCGGGGATAGCGGGCGCGTAAAATGCCGCGGTGTTGAAGATGACGAAACGCGCGACGTTTTGCGGGTGGCGGGTGGCATAGCCCATGCCGATGCCGCCGCCCCAATCGTGCAAGACCAGCGTGAGGTCGTGCAAATCCAGATGGGCGATGAGCGTTTCCAGGTTGCGAATGTGCTGTTCGAGCGTGTACGGATAGGCCTGCGGCTTGTCAGAAAGGCCACAGCCGATATGATCGGGGACGATAACACGGTGCGTCCGCGCAAGCTCCGGGATGAGCGTACGGTAATAGAACGACCACGTCGGATTGCCATGCACCATCACGAGGGGCGCCGCCTCGCGCGGCCCTTCATCCAGATAGTGCATTCTCACCCCATCTGCATCCAACCAATGTGAGGCAAACGGATACAGGGATTGAAAATTGGGAGATTTTAGATTGCTTGATTGTAGATTATCACTCATTCTTCATTCACTGATTCTTCGTTCACTGATTCTCCATTCGCTGATTCTCCATTCGCCATTCACCACTGAATCCCCAACACAATGCTGTTGATCCCACTGCCGACGCCAAAGAGCACGATCTTATCCCCATCGCGCACGACGCCGTTATCCAGGCCGATCGCCATGGAAATCGGAGCAGCGACCGAGGCGGTATTGCCCAGGTAGTGCAGCGTAGGATAGTCAATGTCGGGGGAGACGCCGATGGCCTTCAGGCCGATCTTCCGCTGCGGCTCGCTGACCTGATGGGTGAACATGCGGTTGACCGCGCCGTTTCTCCAGCCGGTTTCTTCCTGGAAGGAACGCCATGCCTGGACAACAACTTTTGTCCCCTCGCTCAGCAACAAGCTGGAATTGGTGCGCATCCACGTGCGCTGGGCAACACACAGTTGATTGTGTTCGGTGTTGCTGAAAGCCGCACCGCCGAGCAATCGCTTGCCGGTTTTCGATTTCGATTTATGGCGCAAGATCATCGCCACCGATGCCGCGCCGAGGGTAAACGAAGCCAGATTATCCCGGATGGTCTCTTTAGAAGGAGGATGACTGAGCATATACTCAATGGTCGCCAGTTGCCCTTCTTTCGGGTCTTCAGCCGCGACCACCATACCCGTGTCTATCTGCCCTAGCTCGATCATATTGGCAATCGTCATCATCCCGTTGAGAAATCCCAAACAGGCATTGACGATGTCGAAACTCATCGCCGAGTCGGTTAATCCCACTTTGCGATGCACGATAGTCGCCGTCGCCGGTTCGATGTAGTCGCGGCAGACAGAGGCATTGATCAAGCATTGGATTTCGCGGCGGTCAACGCCGGCGTTGGCGATCGCGCGCTCGGCTGCCAGCGCGGCAGCATCCGAAACCAAAATGCCCTCATCCCACCAGCGGCGTTCTTTAATGCCGGTGAGGCGTTCAAGATACCCGAACGGGATGCGCAACGCTTTGTAGACGGGGGCAATTTGCTCTTCCATCCAGGTACTGGTCACAATATGCGGGGGAATCACATACCCCATACCTTCAATACAAACATTCTGGTATAACATGCCACTCCTCTTTGGTGCTGTACGGTGTATTCACAAACTCGATCTATTGTACTACAAAAGCGGCAAGAGGGGGAATGAGGGGAGTTGCTATAGGCATGATCTCAAACTTTTAACGGATACAGAGCTGAACTACATTGCGGGGAAAATTTATGGCGGTGACCTGTACAAGTCACCGCCATGGACTAAGGACGCCCCTCAAAGCCAACGACAAAGCTAATAGCGCACTGAGACTCCAGAATACCCTGCACATAAAGGGTTACAACTTAGTCTCGGCTAAAAGTTTGATGAACTCCTGAATAGAAGGCGTCAACACGGCTTCTTTATGCAACGCCGTCAAACGGTCAACGTCATCCAGGCGGCTTAGAGGTTGCACAACCTCCAAAGGAAGCGCGCCAAAACGCAGACCCAAGACGGTTAATACATCTTCGCGCGCTTTGGTGATTAATCCTTGCTTAAGTCCTTGTTGCATACCTTCCTGTTTGCCCTGTTGTAAGCCCTGTTGTAAGCCCTGTTGTAAGCCCTGTTGTAAGCCCTGTTGTAAGCCCTGTTGTAAACCTTCTTGCTTACCGCGTTCTAACCATTGCTGTGCTAATGTGCCCATTGTTTCACCTCCCGCTTCAAATGTCTCCGCAATGGCAGCGTGGATTGCCTGTTCATCGAATCGCCCGGTAGCGGCACTGACCAGATAACGCAAGACAGCTTCAATATACGCCAATCCCGTCTGTTCACGACTTAGCGTCCGCAATAATCCGGCGATCTCCGGTAGATGTTCTACCAGCTCATCCCGAAAGATGTATTTCAGCATCAACAGACTCACTTGTAGCCAGGCTGCGCCTTTAAGATCGCTATCGGTGTACTGCGAAAGATCGCACAACCAATAGCGGAATTCCGGCATGTAAGGCCTGAGCGGCTCCGGGATGGACAACATTGCCTGAAAGTTGGGTGGGCGATGCCAGGCAACTGTGCCGTGATATAGTACGATGGGAAAAATCGGTGAAAATTGCAATCCTTGCCGCTGTGTATAATCCCAAATTTTCACCATATAGCGCAATACCTGCAACGCCGTATACGGTTCTGGATAGCTTTTGTGTTCAAAGAGCACATAAACATGCGCTTCGACGCCATCTCGCAACCGCACCGCATAGAGCAAATCCGAGAAATGCTCTTGCAGCTCGGGATCAACAAAAGAATCTTTGTACAGCGTGAGCTTGCTCAGATCAAACAAAGCGACGACATCCGCCGGCAAGTAATAGCGGAGGAAATCCTGCGCGACTTCCAGTTGCGAGAACGCTTCTTTGAAAAACTTGTCGTGCGGATTGGTCACAGCATCCAGCATCGCAAACTATCTCCCGTCAATCATTTTACTATAAGTATACCGTTAGTTCGCTTTTGGGGCAAGAGCCGTAAGGAAACTTCGTGCACCTTACAGAGTTCGTCCAACCGCATATCCCGCTTTCGTCGCCGCGAAGATGTTGCCCGGCACGAAGGCATCGCCGATGTTGTGGAGTTCTGGCGCAGCGTGCAGGGCTATGCAGGCTTCGTACAGCGCGTCGTCGGGCGCGAAGCCCGTCGCCAGCACGACCAGATCCGCCGGCAAGAGGATATCCTGGATTTCCTCACGGATGGGGCGTGCCAGAGGATTTTTGACGTTCTCCGGCAACACAACTTGCCACGTCACATAAGGATCGGGCACGCTGAGCGAAACGTTATGCGTGACGGTCACGTTGCCCGGCCCGATGCGCCGCACCTGCGCGCAGTTCATCAGTTTGACGCCTTTGCGTTCCAGATAATGGATAAGGTAGCCCCGATTGGCGGTGCAAGTGTCCTTCATAAAGTATGGCAACATCTCTACCACTGTGACTTGCTTGTTCAATTCGTAGGCCAGGAAAAAGGCGGCTTCGCAGCCCACCTCTCCACCGCCGATGACAACGACTTGTTCGACGCCGGCAGCCTTGTTTGGATGATCAAACAGCTCAACAGCGTGGATGACATGTGGAAGATTGACGCCTTCAATATGTGGCGCAAGCGGCTTCCCGCCGGTACAGGTGACGATCACATCGAAGCCTCCTGCCTTAAGCAACTCAGCTGTCACTTCAGCGCCCAAACGGGTGGTGAGAGTATACTGTGCAGCCGTCTGCGCAAGCAGCGTCTCCAGGTAAACAACGTAGTTGGCGACGTCAAACTTGATGCGCGCCGTTGAGCCAGGGCGCAACATACCTCCGATGTGGGCGGCCCTGTCGAACAGCGTGACTGTGTGTCCACGTTGCGCCGCAGTGCAAGCGCCGACGATACCCGCCGGCCCGGCACCCACGACAGCAATCTTCTTAGGAATGGCCGCAGGTGGGAGAATCTCACCGTGAACATCTTCCAGGCCGGCACGCGGGTTGACGGCACATTGCGGATGTCCGCCCTTGATAAACTCATTAAGGCACGCTTCCTGGTCGCCGATGCAGGGGCGAATCTCCGCGACGCGCCCGGCGTAGACTTTATTCGGCCAATCGGGATCGGCCAGCAGCGGACGCGCGAGCATGACCAGGTCGCACCATCCCTCACGCAGCGCGCGTTCTGCCAGGTCGGGATAGCCGAGCTTGCCCACCGCCACAATGGGAACATCCAGGCCGGTGTTGGCTTTGATGGCATTTTCGGCAAAATAGGTCTTCACCAGACGCGCCACGGGCAGGTAGCAGCCCGGCGGCATAGGGCCGGGGGGATGAGGTAGCCACCAGTTCTCGTAACAACCCAGGTCCACGTCGAACATGTCTACGCCCGCAGCGACCAGATTGCGCATATAGTCCAGCGTCATCTCGACCGTACGTTCGTTTTGGAAGAGCTTCAAAGGATGTACCGTCGCCATCCGTGGGCCATAAGTTGCTTGCAAGGCCAACGATAGATCAATGCGGTACATCACCGGATAGTCAGGGCCGCAACGCGCGCGAATCTCACGCACACTTTCGATGCCGAACGCCTGCCAATCGGCGAATTTCCCCAGGGTGCGGCGGTTGAAGGCCGGATTGGATAGCTGTTCCAGCAAGTAGCCTTCGTGCCCATGGAGATAGACGCCGTCAATCGTCAACGCCTTGGCGTCAGCGGCGGCCTGTCCGGTCGCGGCAATGAGCCGCCGACATTCTCCGTCGGTCAAAGGACGACAAGGGACCGCCGGCATGTAGAAACTTGGGTTCCACGAGGCCGAGACCGGCGGCTTGAGCTTCTTGAGCAGACACTCCGGCGAGCCAACGCGCCCCAGACCCGACGTGAGCTGGATGAAGAAGCGCGCGCCGTGCGCATGGACGGCCTCGGCAATGCTGCGCCAGCCGGCGTAAACGGTGCGCGAGCGGTCAATGCGTGGGAGCACACTCAATTGTCCAGGCTCGGTAATCGAAGGGTCAAGGTCGGCGTTCACCGGCACCAGCCCCGAGGTGATCAGTCCTACTCCTCCTTTCGCCCGCGCCGCGAAGTAGGCGATCATCTTTGCGCCGGGGCGCCCGGTTTCGTCGGCCATGCACACGTTGCCCATCGGTCCCATCACGATGCGGTTCTTGAGCTTCAGACGATTCACTTGAATTGGGCTGAAGAGCGCCGTGTAGGGATACAGTTCGGCAGTCATGCGGCCATCGCGCAGCCGCACTTCATCCTCAAACCAGTGGCCGAACCCAGCAACAAGGTCATGCAGAAAATTTTCATAGTCCATAATGACTCCGTAGAATCGGCGAATGAAAGAATCTGCAAATCAGCAAATCAGCGAATTACCAAATTACCGATTACCAATGACTAATCCCCAATCCCCGATTACCAATTACCTGCTCGCCAGTTGCTCCGCCAATGTGACCAAATCTGCTGTGCGCCAGACTCGCCCGCTGCGTAAGGGGAATTCACCGCGCAAGATCGTGCGCCAGCGTTGCGGGATGGCGTCCAGGCCGTAGGCTGCGCCGGCCAGCGCGCCGACGACTGTCCCTGCTGTGTCCGCGTCATTGCCGAGATTGACGACGTTGACGACGGCCTCCTCGAAAGTATGCGTGGTAAGCAGTCCCCAGACGACGCTTTCCAACGTGTGGTGCACCCAGCCGCTGCTCGGCAGATCACGGCGGTCTTTGCCGGGTGCAGACTCAATAACAGTGCGCAAGGGGGTGGGGACATCCGCATCGTCCAACGCGCGCGCGACGGCGTCTTCCGGCGTGACGTTATGTAGCAGGTGGTAGATGGCGGCGTTGACGAACGCACAGCCTGCGTTGCACTCCGGGTGGGGATGCGTGACCCGGCTTTGGAGCACGCTGTCTTGGAGCAGGCGCTCCAGATCGTCCCACCACGCCAGCGCGACTGGCCAGCAGCGCATCACCGAGCCGTTGCCCGCCGAGGCGGGGTTGTGCGCCTGCACGGCGGCGACGGCAGTCTCCCACGGTTCACCGCTGGCGATGCGTCGCAATACCGCTGCGGTATGGATGCCCACATCGGGCGGACCGGCGGCGAGCCACGCCACAAAGCGCTGCGCCAGGTCTTCCGGGTCAAGTGGGCGCTGGGCCAGCAGACTCTCCGCTAACGCGAGCGCCATTTCGGTGTCGTCGGTGAAGCTCCCGGCGGGGATGCGTCCCGGCAGCATCTCGCGCACCAGTTGGTCCACAGGGCGCGCCGGGCCGAATTCCAGCGGCATTCCCAGCGCGTCGCCTATCGCTGCACCTACGGCGACACCTGCGATGTGGTTCATTGTCTCAAGTTGCATTTTCTTGTTCCTTTTACAAATTACACAAACTCAACGCGCATTCGCAATTCGTGAGAATGCCTAACCTTCTATGCCCGCTAGTACCGCGCGGCGTAAATAGCTTAACCGTTTATGTTTGCCAGGGATCGGCAGATCGCGGCGTAGCGTGCCATAATCGCGGATCTGGCGATCCGCTCCAAGCCTGGCTAGCTGGTGTGGGATTTCTTCCACACTGTACCAGTATGTTCAAGAGCCGAGACTCATCAGCGGTAAGGATTCTTATATTCTGTGTAACCATACTTCTCTTTTTCTAAAAGATGAGAGCACAGAATATAAGAATTGCCAACCCTAAGTTTGTTTGGTTCTAACAAGCAACACCCCACTCAGGATCAATGCCAGGCTGATGAACAGTTCGGAATGTAGATGTTCGTGCAAAATCAGCGCCCCCAAAAGTAAGCCGTTGAGGGGGACGATGTACGTCACCGTGGTGGTGAAGGTGGCGTTGGTGCGCTGGAGCAGCACGTAGTAGATGCCGTAGGCAATCACCGTGCCCAGCAGCGCCAGTGTCGCCCAACTGGCGATGGCCGTCCACGAGGGCAAGAGATTGAAGGGGCGTTCGATGAGGAGGCTCAGTGGCAGGCTGTAGACGAAGCCCATGGTGAATTGCCCGGCAGCAGAGACGAGCGGCGGTTGGCCGCGCAGGCGCTCGCGCGCGAAGATGCTGGCAATCGCATAGGAGATCGAGGAGCCGACGATAGCAAGCTGTCCCCACGCGGAAGCCCGCACGCCGCCGCGCAGTTCGGGCCACATCAGCAGCCCCACGCCGATGAAACCCAGGACGATGCCGAGCACTTTTTTCGCGGTGAACCGGTCATCGTGGGTGAGAAAGTGCGCGAAGATGATGGTGAAAATCGGCGTGGTGGATTGCAACAGGGCGGCCAATCCACTGGGGATATATTGCTCGCCCCACGAGATGAGGGTGAAGGGCAACGCGCCGTTGAGCAACCCGGTGATGGCGAAAATCCCCCAAAGATGTCGCTCACGCGGAAAAGGCACGCCGCGCCAACGCAAAAATGCCCACATCGCCAGCGAGGCCAGGCCCAGACGCCCGGCTACCAGTGTCATCGGCGGCACTTCGCCCACGACGATTTTGATGAAGAGGAACGACGTTCCCCAAATGCTGCCAAGGATGAATAAGAGCAACAGATTCATAGAGATGTCCTGGTTGGTGTCGGTTTGGCGGTCGCTGCCATAATGCCGATCAAAATGAGTACACCGCCGATGATGACGCCAAATGTCGGCGGCTCGTGCAGGATGAGCCACGCCAGCAGCGTCGAGCCGATAGGTTCGGCCAGCACCGCCAGCGCGACGAAGGTCGCCGAGACGTGGCCGAGCGCCCAGTTGAGCGCGGAATGGCCCACAATCTGGGGGAAAACGGCCACAAGTGTCAGCCAGAGCCATGCTTCCGCCGGATAGTCGCCGAGCGCAACGCCGCCGAGCAACGCCGCACCCATCAACGCCAGGGCCGCCGTCCCATAAACCGGAAAGACATAGGCGAGCAGTGACAATTGGGCACGCAGTTTGCGCCCGATGAGCATATAGCCCGCCACCGCCAGGGCACCGAGGAGCGCCAGCAGGTCGCCGGTGATTTGGTGGACACCTGCGCCCGCATCCGCCAGGCCGATGATGAGCGAACCGGCGAGGGCCACCGCCATGCCGATCACCATTGGGCGCGTCATACGCTCTTTCAGAAAGAAATGCGAGATCGCGCCGACGAACAGCGGCGCAGTGGCAACCAGCACCACCGACGCCGCCACGCTTGTCAGGGCCAGCGAGGTGATCCACGTGTAAAAATGCACGGCGAGCAGCAAGCCGGATGCCGCAAGCAAGCCCCAGTCGCGGCACGTCAATGCACGCCACTCCCGGCGACAGGTAGCCAGTGCAAACGGAGCCAGGAGCAGCGTGGCAATCGTCAAACGCCATGCCGCCACCGCCAGCGAGGTCATACTCCCCTGCGCCAGGCGGATGAATGTCGAAGCGGTTGAGGAAGCCGTCACGCCGATTGCCAGCCCTAAGGCCGGCGGGATGATAGGCGATGTTTTGCGCGCTGTTGTCATAGTTGTGATGGGGGATTAGGGATTGGGGGACAGCAAGAAGTGATTTCTCCCTACTCCCTACTCCCCGGCAGGGCGGCGGTGAGGAAACGCGCCAGATCCGCCTTGAGCTTCACCAGCGAAGGTTGATGGAGGTACATCATGTGCCCGGCTTCATAGTAGGCCATCGTCACGTGATCTTGTAAACTGGGATCGAGTTCCAGATGGTCGAAGGTGTACTCGGTGGCGAAGAACGGCGTTGCCAGATCGTAGTAGCCGTTGGCGACAAAGACTTTGAGGAACGGATTTTGGGTCATCGCCCCACGCAAGGTCTCGGCAACGTTGACGTACTGGTTTTGAAATTTACTGTAATCCCACGGCTCCACGTTGCCGGTGAGGATCTCGTAGGGCAAGTCGCTCTTGAAACGCAACTCCGAGCGCAGGTAGTCGTTCAACATCGCCGTGTATGCCCCCTGGATGATCGCATAACTCGGATCGTACTCGTGGTATTCACCTGCTGCGTCGCGGTCAATGCCTTTGAAGCGCGCATCGAAGCGTCCGATGGTACGGCGCTCGTCACGCAGCAGTTCCTTCACAAAGCGATGGATGTTGATGCGCAGGTTGGTCTGCTCGATATAGGTTTCGGAGAGGCCGGAGTAACGCGCCAGCCGGGTCACAATCTGCCGGCGTTCTTTGTCTGACAACCGCGCGCCTTGCATCAGCGCCAGAGTGTACTCCCGTTCGGCGAACGCCTTGACCTCGGCGAGCACGGCGCGTAATTCCTGGTGTTGCAGGTCGGCGGGCAGGCGATTGTGGAACCATGCTGCGGCGGCATAAGTCGGCAGGAAGAGAATGTAAGGCAAATCGTTGCCCAGGTCGAAGCGGATGCTCTGGAAATTGAGCACCGACGATACCAGCATAATGCCGTTGAGATACATCCCCAGTTCATTTTGCAGGTAGCCCGACAGGCCGGCGGCGCGCGTCGTGCCGTAACTCTCGCCGATGAGGAACTTCGGCGAGGCCCAACGTTTGGCGCGCGTCGTATAGAGGCGGATGAACTCCCCCACGGATTTGATATCCTGCTCGACGCCGTGAAACTGTTTAGCCTCCGTGACCGGTACGGCGCGGCTATAACCGGTGCTCACCGGATCAATGAAAACCAGATCGGTCACATCTAGCAGCGAGTACTCGTTGTTGACCAGCGTGTATGGTGGCGGCAAGGGGTTGCCCTCTGGGTCCATCAGCACCCGGCGCGGCCCAATGACGCCCATGTGGAGCCATACTGACGATGAGCCCGGTCCCCCGTTGAACGAGAAAGTAATCGGACGCCGGGCTACATTCTCGACATCATCGCGCGTGTAGGCTACGTAAAACAAAGACGCTTTGGGCTGTCCTTGTTCGTCCTTGAGGAGCAACGTGCCGGCCGTGGCCGTGTAGGGAATCTCTTGCTCGCCGATGACGACGGTATGCCGGGTCGTGGAGACCTTTTCTTTAGGGACGGGTGGTTTCGTCTGGGCATGCTGGTCTTTCTTCTGTGATTTTTTATCTTTTTTGTCTGCCATATTCTTCCTTATTTTCAAAACAGTCTGACTCCCATACCCAATTGGGAAGCTCTTCGGATTTGGACATGCTCTAAGGTTCAACGTGTATTGTAACGATGGATGCCTAAAACGCAATTTGCCTCTTTTACCGCTAAGACTACAATGTGAGAGAGCGTTTGAACGTTAGAACGTTAGAACGTTCAAACGTTTGAACATTCAAACGATTCACTCAAAGGAGGTCCGCCATGTCAAAGCTGCTGAAGAATACATTTTTAGCCCATGCTGTGTTGAGCGGCGTCCTGGGTTTGATCTTGCTGACCATACCCGGCCGGTTCTTGCAGATGCTCGGTTGGGCGCCGATTGACCCCATCCTCAGCCGCATCCTCGGCGCGGCGCTACTGGCTTTAACCTGGGGCGACTATTGTGGCTGGCAGGGTATAGAGCAGCCTGCCCATACGCTTATCGTCCAGGTCCAATTTGCTTTTGCTGCATTGGCGGCGCTTGGCGTGCTGCGCCATCTCCTGGTTGCTCGCTGGCCCCTGATGGTCTGGTTACTCTTTGCCGGCTGCGTGATCTTTGCGGCCCTGTGGGCTATCGCACTGCGACGAAAGGCGTAAAAGGGTTGAGGGTTGTGAGTTACGGGTTATGGGTGGAAACACCTGTTCTCCTACTCCCTCCTCCCTACTTCATACTCCGTACTCCATACTCTCCAAGGAGGCTGCTTTTGCGCAACGACTTCGATCACATCATTGACCGCACCGCAACACAAAGTATTAAGTGGAAAGCCTACGGTGAGGGCGTGCTGCCAATGTGGGTGGCCGACATGGACTTTGCCGCACCCGAACCGGTTAAGGAGGCCTTAAAAGCGCGGGTAGCCCATGGCGTCTTCGGCTACGAAGGGCCGTCCCCGGCGTTGGTGGAAGCCATTCTCGCCCGCTTGCAGCAGCTTTACGGGTGGACGGTCGCGCCGGAAGCACTCGTCTTCCTACCGGGCGTGGTGACAGGCTTCAATCTGGCCGCACAGGCATTCCTTGAACCCGGGGACGGGCTGCTCATCCAGACGCCGGTCTATCCACCGATTCTCGACGCTGCGGGGACCGCCAACGCCGTCACACAGGCAATGGAACTCACACGCGCAGCCGACGGATACTACAGCGTGGACTTCGAGCTGTTTGCGCGCACCGTCAACGCGCGCACACGCATGTTCCTGCTGTGCAACCCTCACAATCCTGTGGGGCGCGTCTTCCGTAAGGATGAGTTGGAACAGATGGCCGAATTGTGCCTGCGCCACAATCTGCTGATTTGCTCCGATGAAATCCATTGTGATTTGATCTTCAGCGGCTACCGCCATATCCCCATCGCCGCCCTTGCGCCGGAGATCGCCGCATGCACGATTACCCTGATGGCACCCAGCAAAACGTTCAACATTGCCGGGCTGCATTGTGCATTTGCCATCATTCCTGATCCCGACCTGCGGCGGCGTTACAAAGCTGCACGACGAGGCATCGTAGATACCGTCAATGTGCTCGGCTACACGGCGGCACTGGCGGCCTATCAGGAAGGGCAACCCTGGCTTGAGGCATTGTTGCGCTACCTGGAGGCCAATCGGGACTTTGTCGTCGCCTTTGTGCGTCAGCGCATGCCGCGTATGGCTGTCACGTCACCCGAAGGTACGTATCTGGCGTGGCTCGATTGCCGGGCTGCCGGCCTCCCCGGCAATGCCCATGAGTTTTTCCTTAAGAAAGCCCGCGTTGCCTTGAACGACGGTGCGACATTCGGCAGCGGCGGAGAGGGTTTTGTGCGGCTGAACTTCGGCTGTCCGCGTGCGCTTTTGAAAGAAGGTCTTGAGCGGATGCACGCAGCGCTCGATGGTATTTGCCTCTGACCGGCGTTATGATAGAATTGAAAAGGGTGACTCGCGTTATGACGGAATAGTCAACGGCGCGCATCCTGGGGAGATACCATGGCGGTCAAACGCGAACAGCGATATCTACATATCCGCATACCCCTGTTGTTGATTCTGGCAATCGGGGCGTTGATGTATGAAGTCTGGATTTTCGCCGTATATCAGCGCGCCTATAGTGACCAAACGGGTGTCTTCTTCGGGAAGCAGGTCATCGTCGAACAGACATTTCCCGATTCTCCCCTGCATGTCGGGGACATCATCCTCAAAATTGACGATTTGGATGTCAACGCTAATCTGATGCGCCCCTTTTATTGGTTGCGGCGCTACGCTGAATTCCCTACCTCCAGTGCGGTGTATACCATTCTGCGGAACGGACAAGAACTGCGCGTCTATGTCCCCTGGAAAACCTATCAAACGTTGCCGCTCCTGTGGCGGGGCGGGGCGCTGTGGCTGATGGGGATTGTCATGAATGTTGTGGCGCTCATCTTGATCACCGGCAAGGGGCGCGATCTGGCGACACGCCTGATCAGTCTCGGATTTATGATGGGCGGATTGAATCAAGTTAACAACCTGCTCCGCACGGCGAGCGCCAACATGGCCCTGGCATGGGCATGGTTCTTCATTCCCCTGGATGCGCTCTCTGTATGGCTGGCATTTAGTGCGCTTTTGCACGCGCTGCTGCTCTTTCCCGAAGTCAAAGCGCCGCTGCGGCGTTTCCCCTGGTTGCCGTGGATCGTCCATTTGAGTACACCGGTTGTCTCCATCACCGCCGGCATGTTTTTCGGAGGTGAAACGCTGCTGGGACGCCGCCATACGCTGTTCACCGTCGCTAACCCGCTGATGATGCTCCAGCTGGCACTGGCGTTGACGGCGCTTATCCATACCTACTTCACCAGTCGGCGTCCGGGGGTGCGCAATCAGATCCGCTGGATCATTTTGGGATTGATGCTGGCCTTCATACCCTGGGTATTATTTTACGCCTTGCCCTCGCTGCTGTTCGATATGAGCTGGCTGCCGCTCTCTCTCATCAACATACCGCTCATTCTGATTCCGGTTGCGTTCATGGTTTCCATCTTCCGCTTTGGGCTGATGGATGTGGACCGTTTTATGAACCGCACCCTGGTATACGGATTGACCAGTGGGGTACTGGCGCTGTTGTATTTCCTCACGCTTTTGATCACCAGGGACCTTCTCCCCCAAGTCAACGGGCAGCCCAATCATTTCTGGGCCGGAATTATCGCGGCTGCCGTGCTCCTCGCCGTATTCAATCCACTGCGCAGCTATGCTCAGCATTTCGTCAACCGCGTTTTCTACAGAGAACAGCGCGACTTCGCGCGCGCCTTACGTGATGTGGGCCGGCAACTGTCTATGGCCACTATGCGGGATGATGTGTATACCCTGCTGACGCGCGATATTGCACAACGTCTAGGGGTGACAACGGCCCGCATTTTGTTGCCGGATGAAAACACGTGCACTTATACCGACCGCGAGAATACTTTATCTATTTCTGGCGACTCGTTGTTGATCCCCTGGTTATGCGATCATCGCGACCCGTTGATTATGCATCAACGTCACCGGCTCCCCGCCGACATTGCCAGAGCAGTCGAACCGCTCGCAGAGGCGAGAGTGGAGTTATGCCTGGCCCTGATGCAACGTAGCACTTTGCTGGGGATCTACGTGTTTGGCGCCAAAAATTCCGGCGACCTGTTTACCCGTGAAGAAGTGAACCACCTGGTGCTCTTCGGGCAGCAGGCGGCCGCAGCCTTGCACAATACCCAGCTTTACGAAGAGCTTCAGGAGTACAATCGTTCACTGGAAGCGCGTGTAGCAATGCGCACTTCTGAGCTTCAGGCAGAGCGCAATCGCCTCAACACGATTATCCAGAACATCACCGACGGCTTGGTCGTGACCGATTCCAAAGGCAAAATCGTGTTGGTGAACGCCGCCTTTTGCGACATCGTCAACCAGCCCGCTGAACAGCTTGTCGGTAAGCCCCTGGCAAGCATCTTCCCTTCTGAAACTCTGACCAGGCTACTGCACATCGCGGCTGCCTATCCTGGCCATGCTCAGACAGAGACCATCGTAGGGGATATAGCCCCAAGTGGAGAGTACGACACCTACAAAATTTATCGCGCTTCGGCATGCGCGATGATTCCCCGTCCCCTGGCAGAAATTGCGGCCGGCATTAGCGAACCGGGCACGCCGGGCATCGTGACGATCATCCAGGACATTACCCATGAGCAAGAAGTGGACCGTATGAAAACCGATTTCGTCTCAATGGTGTCCCATGAACTGCGCACGCCGTTGACTTCAGTGCTGGGCTTTGTCAGGCTGATCCAGAAGCTCTTTGAGCAAGAAGTGGCTCCGCGCATTGCCACCGCCGATCCGCGGGGACGCTGGGCCGTCGAGCGTATAGCCGACAACCTGAAAATTGTTACCGATGAAGGCGAACGGCTCACGTGCCTGATCGGTAATGTCCTTGACATCGCGAAAATGGAAGCCGGTAAGGTCGAATGGAGCATGACCGATGTTCCCTTCCAGGAGATCATAGATACGGCAATAGGAATGTTCAAGACACTCGCAGCCCAGAAAAACATCTCGCTGGTTGTCGAGACACACGACCTGCCACCTACAGTCTGTGTGGACCGCGACCGTATGGTGCAGGTGATGACTAATTTGCTCTCCAATGCCTTGAAATTTACCAACGCGGGCCGGGTTACCATCCGCGCGTGTGGGGTGAACGGTGGGAGTGACGAGGCGCCGACGACGCTGCGCAACTTGCTCGGACCAGAAGCCACCGGCAACTGGTTGTGGGTCAGCGTCCAGGATACCGGCATCGGCATTGCGGCTGACAAACTCCCCCAGCTTTTTGAAAAGTTCAAACAAATACGCAACCCGCTCAGCCCGCCTGCCTCTGGAACAGGGTTAGGGTTGCCGATCTGCCGTGAAATTATCCGTCAGCACCGGGGATACATCTGGGTAGAAAGCCGTCCCGGTGTCGGCAGTATCTTTAGCTTCGTTATTCCGGTGCAAGATACCTCGGCAATGCATATGATCTAAGATATCTCCGCTAGCATAGGGGAGGGACCTGTGGAAGAACCGGCGCATCCAAACGCCAGGGCCAAAGCCAGTCGTATGGCGAGCAGTCTGCAAGAGGCGCTCAATGCCGACTTGCGCGATAGCCTCGCCACGCTGACGTTGATCTTTGGTGTGCTGTATACGCTCTTCACCATCAGCCATGCTTTGGTGTTGCCGCGTCCTATTGCCGGCGTGATGACGCCTCTGGCTGCCCTGACGGCGTTTTTGAATTTTGGGTTGGCCTGGGCGCTGCGACGCTGGCAACTACCACCCCACTGGGCGCATCCGTTGGCTACCGCCGATGCTCTGCTGGCGCTGTTCAATACCCTGCTGCACTTATATCTCACCGCCGACCCCCGGCAGACGACCAACGTGACATTGCTGATCATCGGCGTCGGATTCATTGTGTTTTCGACCGCCTGGTGGGGGCTGATTGTGAGTGTGGCAATCCTGGGCTGGTTGTTCGCGGCATGGCGTATTGGCCCTAACCCCAACTGGCAGCATTTTGGTTTTGCGATGGTTTCTGCAGTGACCGTCTCCCTGTTGGTGCATATCGTCCGCCGGCGCACCTACATCCGCCTGGAAGAGCTGCGCGGTCAGGATCAAATACAACGCGCGCAGTTGGAACGCTCATTGCACACGACCGAGAAAATCCAGCGCGCTTTGGAAACCAGCATGGCTGTGGCGCAGCACATCACCGCCATTCTTGACCTCGAAACGCTTTTGGATCAGGTGTCGCAACGTATCCAGGAGAATTTTGGCTACACCTATGTTGGCATCTTTCTCCTCGACGAAAGTGGCAAATTTGCCGTGATGCGCGCCGGGACCGGTGAGACCGGCCGGAAAATGCGGGAAATGGGGTGTCGCCTGGCTGTAGGCCATGAAGGTATTGTCGGCTGGGTGGCTGCCCAACGACAAATTGCCAATGTCGGTGATGTGACCACAGACCCGCGTTACGTCCCCTTGCTCGATAGCCCGCCCATTGCCTCGGTGCTGGCCTTGCCGCTGGAAGCTGCTGGAGGGTTGCTCGGCGTCCTGGACATCGAAAGCGATGTACCTGAAGCCTTCACCACCGAAGATATACAGGTATTGCAAGCGCTGGCTGCTCAGGTGGCAGTAGCGATTCAAAATGCCGTCAACTATCAGCAAGAGCAGGCGCGGCGACTGCTCACCGAACGCCTGTACACGGTAGGCATGGCGATCTCGCGGACGCTCAATCTCTCAGAGACGCTGGACCTCATTCTGACAGGACTGGTAGACATCGTGGACTACGACCGGGGCGCGGTGATGCTGGAAAGCGGCGGCGAACTGTTGGTTGTGGCCCTTAGAGGCTTCCCGCCGGGGACGCAACCCCTTGAGGTACGGGTGCACCTTAAAGAAAACGACGTGTACCACGATCTGCGGCGTACTCAGCGTCCTCTGTTGATCCCGGATGTGCAGCAACGCCCGGACTGGCAGTACGTCAAGAACTTGCCGCCGGCCCGTTCCTGGCTCGGCATCCCTCTCATCTATCAGGGTGAGGTGATCGGTATGCTGTCGCTCACCCGCGAGCGACCTGAGCCTTACGCCGAGTCCGAAGTCGCTTTCGCGGAGACCTTCGCCAGCCAGGCCGCCCTGGCAATCCAAAACGCGCTGCTCTATGAAAACCTCGCTTCCGTCAACCGCGAGCTGGAGAAGACGGTGCAACAGCTCAGTGAACGCACCCACGAGCTCCAGACGGCCTATTCGCAACTGGAACGTCTGGATCGCACCAAGTCCGACTTTATCAGTGTGGCCTCTCACGAGCTACGCACCCCCATCACCGTGATGAGCGGTTACAGCCAGATGCTTCTGGATGACCCCGAACTCAAGAAGCATGCGAAGTACGCTCCCATTATCTCCGGCATCATCGCCGGCATCGTGCGGATGGAAAACATCGTCGGCAGCATCCTGGATATGGCAAAGATTGACAGCCGGGTCATGCAACTCCATCCCGAACCGCTCAAACTGGAGATGCTCTTTCAGACCTTGCAGGCGAATTTCAAGCAGGTATGCCAGCAACGTCGGCTGACGATCACCCTGGAGAACCTGGAGACCTTACCTATCATTGTGGCCGACACCGAAGCGCTGCGTAAAGCCTTCAACCATCTGCTGGTCAACGCAATAAAGTACACCCCCGACGGCGGCCGCATCACCGTTTCCGGACAGCCGGTGTCCGCCGATGATGAGGAATTCCCCGAAGGCGGTGTCGAGATCATTGTGAGCGATACAGGCATTGGCATTGATCCCGACGCTCAACAACTCATCTTCACCAAGTTTTACCAGACCGGCAAAGTCTCTGTTCATTCTTCCGGTACGACGACCTTCAAGGGTGGGGGGCCGGGGCTGGGGTTAGCCATCGCACGCGGCATCGTAGAGGCACACGGCGGGAAAATTTGGGCGGAGAGTCCCGGGTATGATGAGGCGACCTGCCCTGGTAGTAAATTCCATGTGCTGTTACCGCTTACGGCTCGCCATCTGCTTGCGGCAGAAAGCGCCAAAGAGAGTCCTATGATTTAAGGCCAGTGGAGATGAAATTATGGAAGTCAGAGTTGTCAACCACAAGGAGCATGATCCACAACAACTGATCCAGACGATTGAACGCCTGGAACGTATGGTCGCTATCGGCCAGATGCTCAACTCTACGCTGGATTTATCACAGTTGTTGGAAACCATCATCAGCACTGCCGCCGAACTGGTCGGAACGCAGGCAGCTTCCATCCTGTTGATGGACGAGCGTACCGGCGAACTGTTCTTCGCCGCCGCTACCGGCTCAAGCCGCGAGGAACTGCGCAAGATCAAAGTGCCGCTTGTCGGCAGCATCGCCGGGACGATCTACAAAACCAGAGAACCCCTCATCGTTGCGGATGTCAGCGGCGATGCGCGTCACTATACCGGTGTGGATCAGAGCACGAAGTTCCAGACCCGCTCGCTCCTGGGTGTGCCGCTGTTGGTGCGCACGCGCTGTATCGGTGTGCTGGAGGCGCTCAACAAGATCAACGGCGAACCGTTCAATGAGGAAGATATTCATACCCTATCGGCTATGGCTTCTCATGCCGCTATCGCCATTGAGAACGCGCGTCTGGTCGCCAGCCTGCGCGAGGCCAACCAGCGCCTTTCCGAACTTGACCGCCTCAAGAGCAACTTTATCAGTATTGCTTCCCACGAGTTGCGCACCCCTTTAATGATCGTGCAGGGGTTTGCCAGTTTTCTCCGCGAACAGGCCAGCGGCGATATGACGAGCGACCTGGATATGGTATTGCGCGGCGCGAGCAAACTTCAGGCCATTATTGACCAGATGACCAACCTGAATTATCTGGAGGCCGGACTTTCGGAGCTGAAGCAGGAGAAACTGATCGTCCAGGAGTTAATTGCCGAACTAGAGGAAGAATGGCGTCCGCTGGCCGCGGCTAAACAGCAAAGCCTGCATGTCAATATGCCTCCTACGCCTATCCTGATCCGCGGGGACCGTGGCAAACTCATCCTGGCGTTCAGCAATCTACTCAACAATGCCGTCAAATTTACGCCGGAAAACGGACGCATCGAGATTCACGTCATCCTGCATACCGGGCGTGTCGAAATCGCCGTTACGGATACCGGCATCGGCATCCCCAAAGACGAGCTGACGCGCATTTTCGACCGCTTCTACCAGGTCGAAGACCACCTCACACGCCATCATGGCGGCCTGGGATTGGGACTCGCCATCGCCAAGGAAGTTATTGAACAACATAACGGGCGCATTTGGGCTGAGAGCGTCGAGGGGCAGGGCAGCCGCTTCCGGGTTATCCTACCGGTGCTTTTTGAGCACGTGTAACAATATTTTGATGTGCTCAGTAGCACAAGCTGTTAGCTTGTCCCAGCAGCAAACTGACCGTTTGCTCTACGTCAATATTCAATGAGTAGCGCAAGCTGTCAGCTTGCCCCGGCAGCAAACTGCCAGCAGCAAACTGACCGTTTGCTCTACGTCAATATTCAATGAGTAGCGCAAGCTGTCAGCTTGCCCCGGCAGCAAACTGCCAGCAGCAAACTGACCGTTTGCTCTACGTCAATATTCAATGAGTAGCGCAAGCTGTCAGCTTGCCCCGGCAGCAAACTGCCAGCAGCAAACTGACCGTTTGCTCTACGTCAATATTCAATGAGTAGCGCAAGCTGTCAGCTTGCCCCGGCAGCAAACTGCCAGCAGCAAACTGACCGTTTGCTCTACGTCAATATTCAATGAGTAGCGCAAGCTGTCAGCTTACCCCAGAAACAACGCGAGGTCTTTATGATTCCCAATCAATGGTATGTGGTGTTGGACTCTACGCAGGTGAAAAACAAGCCGGTTGGCGTCACGCGCATGGGGGAAAAACTCGTCTTCTGGCGTGATGCATCGGGGAAAGTGGCGTGTGCGCGCGACCGCTGTGCGCATCGCGGCGTGGCATTAAGCAAGGGCAAGGTCATGCCCGCAGGAACCTTGCAATGTCCTTTTCACGGTTTCGAGTACGATGCAAGTGGCCGTGTGACCAAAATCCCGGCGAACGGCAGGCTTGCTCCCGTGCCGGAGCGCTTCAAGGTCCACAGTTACCCTACCCATGAGGCACACGGTTTTATCTGGATCTGGTGGGGCGAAAATCCTCCTGAAAACCTCAAGCCGCCACGTTTCTTCGAGGACATTACGCCGGATTTTTCTTACGGCGCGGCGCGCGATCCATGGGACGCGCATTATTCCCGTGTTATCGAAAACCAGCTCGACGTGGTGCACTTGCCCTTTGTTCACTCCAACACCATCGGGCGTGGCAATCGCGTGTTGGTCAACGGCCCGGTCGTCGAATGGCGCGGCGAGGATACCTTCCGGGTTTACGTCTTCAATGAGCAGGATCGCGGACAAACGCCACGTAAACCGGAAGACATCCCCGGCCCCTATCCCACTTTCCACCTGGAATTTCAATTTCCCAATCTCTGGCAGAACTACATCAGCGATGATGTGCGGGTTGTCGCTGCCTTTGTGCCTGTGGATGCGGAGCACACGTTGCTGTATTTGCGTTTCTACCAGCGTTTTATGCGCCTGCCGGTGCTGCGTCATCTCCTCAACGCACTGGCGATGCCGTTCAATGTTTACGTGGCGCATCAGGACCGTCGGGTGGTCACTACGCAGGTTCCCAAACCCTCGGCTTTGCGGATGGATGAAAAGCTTATCCAGGGCGACCGGCCTATCGTCGAGTACCGGCGCCGACGTCAAGAGTTGTTGGACGCCGCCCATTGAGGCCGTTGAGGATTTATTGTCGAGGTAGTGATTTCATTTACCGCGCGCCGCAGGCCTGGAGACACGCCTGCATGTGTCCGCGTGCCTCGGCGGCGATGGTGATACATTGTTCCAGGGTGTAACCCTGCGCCTTCGTGCCGATAATCTCCAGGTCCAGCGGCCCGGTGTAACCGTGTTTGTACAGTACGTGGATGTAGCCCACCAGGTCAATATCGCCGCGTCCGTTGGTTTGATCGGCGGGCGCGCCTGGCCCCTGTTGCCGGCCCTTGCAATCGCGGATGTGGACATGTTTCACATGCGAGATGACTGCCGCGATAGCCTCGACGGGATTCTCGCCTGCCCGGTAGATGTGCGAGGGGTCCATGTCAATGCCGAACGCCGGGGAGGTGATTTCCCGTAGCGCGCGCAGCGTGGTGGGGGTGTTGTAGATGCTCGCACCGACATGCGCCTTGACACACAAGGTTACGCCGTATTTCTCGGCCATAGATGCCAGATTGCTGAGTGAGTCCATCACTTTAAGCCACGCTTCTTCGTCCTCGCTTTTGCCGCCCGGCCCACAGTTGACGATGGGGATGCCGAGTTCTGTTGCTGCCTGGAATGCCCGTTCCATTACCACCGGATCTTGTGACGGCTGTTCCATGGCCAGCAATTCCAAATTGTATGTCCGCGCCAGCCGTTTGATCTCGGGTGCCAGGTCCCGCCACCGTTCGATGACCAGGTGTTCACTCATACCGGGGATGGCTGAAAGCTCAATGCCGTCGTACCCGGCCATTGCTATATATTTGAAAGCCGTCTCCAGATCGAACGCGCCGAATAACACCGAATTTGCGCCAAGTTTCATGATGCTTTTCTCCTGCAGGTTTTTTGCTTGAGCCGTAGACAGTACACGGGTGTCACGTCCTGGTATAGATTGACATCTGATATTATGGGGGAGGATTTGATTTTGTGCAAATATAATTCTCAAACAGGTGTTAAGAATTACGCTAGTCAGAGTGCGATGAGGCAATGTCTTTAGCACAAATGTTCTGTAATATATTTCAGGACTTGAGGGTACATTTCAACTTCGGGGCAGCTCTCGCTGTGGCCGGTCTCTGACCGCGCCACAGCGAGAGCAGACGCTGCGCAGGCGCGGTCTGGAGACCGGCCTGCGCAGCGTCCAGTAGCCGTAGCTGATAAATCGCCCCCGTCATGAAATGCACCCGGACTTGACCAGAGATTGCATCCTGGCCGGCATGACGTATAATGAGGGTATCGCTATCTAGGGGGAGGTTATATATGCGCAAATTCGGGGTATTCCTGGCCGGTTTGATTGTCGGGTTGATGACGGGGGGAGTGGTGATGTTGCTTTTCGCGCCGGAATCCGGGGCGACGTTGCAAAAGCGCATCCGTGAATGGGTTGAGCGGCTCATCGAGGAAGGGAAATTGGCCGCCGAATCGCGGCGTTTGGAACTGGAACAGCAGTTGGAATCGTTCAAACAGGGACGGCCCATCGTGCTGCAAGCCTCTGAGCCGCCGACTGCTGGATAAAGGGTTCCCGACACAGCACAAACGGCGGGGTTGTGGCCCCGCCGTTTTACATCATTTTTAGATTAGTTTCTCAGCCGCCGGCAGTATTGACGAATGCCTCAAACAGCGGCCACATCGTCTCCACAGCCTTGACCATCGCTTCGGGATGCCATTGAACGCCAATGCAGAAAGGGTAATCTTGAAGTTCGATGGCCTCGATCACGCCATCTTCGGCGGTAGCGACTACGACAAGGCCGTCACCGAGTGCCTTGACCGCCTGATGGTGCGCGCTGTTGACCTCAAAGGTTGTCCCTCCGAGGACTGTCGCCAGGCGGCTACCGGCCACCAGGTCAGCCCGGTGAACCAGGGTCTCCATAGGACGCGCGGGCGCGTAACTGTGGTCGAGCGCGTTGGGGAGGTAGGCAGCAATATCCTGGTACAAGGTGCCGCCTAACGCCACATTGAGCACTTGATGACCCCGACAAATCGCCAGCAGGGGACGCCCCGAGGCTAACCAGCGGCGCACCAGCCCCAGCTCAGAAAGATCGCGTTCTGCGTCTACCTGACCCATCCAGGGTTCGCTTTGTTCTCCGTAGAGAACGGGATCCACATCCCCGCCGCCGGAAAGCAGCAACCCGTCAAGGTGCGCGACCAGGACGTCCCAATCCGCATCCATCACCGTCGGCGGAATCACAACCGGTGTGCCGCCCACATGTTGAATCGCGCGGGTATAGGTCTCCCCAACGGCGACCATGACGCTATGCAACAAACGGGCGGAAGTGTCCTTCCGCCCGGTAATTCCAATCAGCGGTCTACGCAATGTCACGGATGTCCTCAGCTGCGCAGTTCCTTCAGGCGCGCAGATTTGCCACTGCGGTCGCGCAGGAAGTACAGCTTCGCACGGCGCACCTTCGAGTGGCGCACAATCTCTACCTTCTCAATGCGTGGCGAGTACAGTAAGAAGGTGCGCTCTACACCGATGCCGTTAGAGGCGATACGTCGCACCGTGAAATTTGCATTGGAACCTCGACCACGCATCCGAATAATCGTCCCCTGAAAAACCTGAATGCGTTCGCGATCCCCTTCCACAATACGCACCGAGACTTTCACAATATCCCCGGAGCGCAGCTCCGGGATATTGGGGTTCGGCTGAGCCATCTGGCGTTCGAGTGATTGTACCAGGTTCATTCTATCATCTCCCCAAACATCATTTGTCCAAAAACTTGCCGCCATAACCGGCGGCGAAGGGAAATTATACCATACTCTTGTGTAATGACAACCATACCTGCAAGGGTTCAAAGTCTGTTCGACTATCAGCCTACCCGACTATTTGACTATCCGACTATCTGACTATCCGGCTATCCGAACTATTTGACCCGGATGCGCCAGCCTTCCTGGAGATAATCGGGATCACGCGGCAGGCCGCGGCTCTCCCAGAGATGCGCATTCCACGCCCAGAACTGTTGCTTGGTCAACCCATAGCGCGTGATGATGCCCCATACGGTATCATTCGTGGTCACCGTGATATACACAGGCTGAGGAATGGCAGTCACCCCGCCCACTTCAGGCTCAGGCGTCGAGGGTTTTTCGATGGTTTCCAGACACTGGACGTTGAGCGATTGGAACATCGGCCAGTGGACTTTCTCGGTCACCGCAGCATGATAGACACTGAAAAAATCCACGCCGTGATGCGCAACGCTTTCAATCCACGGAATGAGTTCCTCAGGTAACAGAGCCGGCCCCTGCAATTTGTACAGCGGGGAGAGCACCGGATAAACTTCCGGCGTGCCGCCCCACAACAGGCTGAGTGTGTCCAGGGTCTGGTAAATATCGCGGTGCACGAGTTGCTCCGGATCGCTGCCCCAGGCCGCAAAAGCCAGTGGCATCCATCCTCCCTGGCAAACAGGCGCAAGCACATCCAGGACACGCCGATCCGGGATATGGGCCGGCGGTGGGGTTGCCAGGTAAAGTCGCCGGCGCGGAATTTCGACGTTGTCCAAAGCCATAGCCAGTGGACGAATCTGGTCGGCGGTTACAAACGCACTCCCCAGGAACAGCACGGTAGCCTCATAGCCCAGATTCTGTGATTCTACGATGGCTTTCAGTGCCTCTTTGGGGACGCGATCGGTCACCTGGACCCAGGCCAGGGGATGAAATCCCATGGTGCGCACCCGTTTGACCAGCGTGCGCGCCGTCTCGGTGAAATAATAGGGGCCATGGCCAACTTTGACCAGCAGATAGGTCGCTCCGATGCTGGTCGCCATCTCCGCCGCGCGTTGGAGATCATAGGAATGGGCTAACCAGATTCCTTTTCCACAGAGTTGGGCCATACGTTGCTCCATTGCAAAAGTAGGGTTCATTATAAATGCGATTACACAAATCGCAAGACTTAAGTGAGGTGTGTTTGCTTGACAAGCTGTTACTGCTCTTTACAATGGGGTAAGACTGCACAGAGGATACCAGGCTGTCAACGGATGAAACGGATTCTCAAAGATTTCTCAATTTGCAGCTCGCGACTCGCAACCTGCGACGACCTTCACGAAGGGGTGCCGGCATGCGCTGGTATCGCAGCCTGACCACGTCCCAGCGGCGGGTGCTCGGTATCCTGACGGTCAGTGTTGTCCTGGTGATCGGGCTTCTGGCATGGAGTGTGTGGACGACCCTGACTTCACCGTCACCACTTCCCTCGCTGCCCACGACGGTGTTCCAAAATTCGGTCCTCCCATCACCATCGCCAACACGCCCATTAGCGTTGACGCCTGTGTCCACCGCTACTGCTACGCCGCCGCCTACCGCTACGCCGTTGCCGCCTTTCGATGTGGCGCAAGCCGGCAACATCGCTGCCGGCGTCTCCGATGCACGCGGTCTTTTGCCGCGCTGGAGCACGCCGCTCACGTTGGTAGATATGCACACCATGGCCGTGATCCTCTATCGGCGCTATGAGGAGCATCCCTCGCTTCCATTACAGATGGAAACCACATTGAGGGCCTTACGGCTTTGGCGGTGGAAAGATGAGCAGGTGCGTGTTGATCTTGTCGCGCAGGCCTCAGTATTGGCCGCGCTCTATGCCGCAGACACCGATGATCTCTATGTACGCCGCGATTGGAGCGGTCTGCGCGATATTCTGGAATGGCAAATCGCGTATGGTTATGCGCGCGCGATTCCCAATCAATATGGGCAGCTATCGCGGCTGATCGCCAATGCTGACTCGCTGGATCACCGTCTGGCGCTGACCGCCGCAGGCGACGGCGACGCGCTCTTCTCCCTATGGTTATATGCAGGGACAACGCCGGATAGCGCGCAGGCGCAAGGGTTGGTCAATGTTATCGCTATGGCCGATATGCCGCGTTGGAAACTCAGTGATCCGTTGCTGAGCGATTTCTCACGGCTATCGCTGGATTTAGGCGCCGCTTTCGTGGCCGATTTGTATACGCAGGGTGGCAAAGCCGCCGTAGATGCAGCGGTGTTGCGACCTCCCCGTTCCACCGAACATCTGTTGCACGTCGAGCGGTATCTTGCCGATGATACCCCGGTGCAGTTGAAGCCGCTTCAGCCGAAATTGGAACGTGGGTGGGTGCTCACGCAAACCGAAACACTGGGGGAGGCGTTGCTGCGGCTGACGTTGCGGGAGTGGAGCCGCGGCACACTCGATGTCAAGCAAGTCTCCGGTTGGGGGGGCGACCTGTTGCAGGTGTGGGACGGACCGGCGGGCGCCGATGTGGTGCTCTGGCAGACAGTCTGGGACTCCAGTGCCGCTGCGGTCAATTTCTACGGGGACCTGGTCGAAATCCTGCCGCGCCCTTTGTTGCCGGGGCTGATCCGCGATCAGACGCCCGCTGCCAACCTGCGCGGCGGCCACTGGTGGGCGGGACGGCAGGGCGCGGTTTATCTCTACCGTTCGCTCAACCGGGTGTGGCTGGTGTGGGGGAAAGATGAAGCCGCAGTTGTGGCGGTTGCGAACACGTTACGGATTGGGGATTAGTAACTAGGGATTGGGGACTAGGGACTGGGGATTAGTAACTGGTAATCGGGATGGTTGTTACGGAGGAAGTGACAATACAGGTAAAATCAGGTGCAAAAATAAGATTGCGACAGGCGATGTGGATTGTTCTCACGGGTGGGATGCTGTGCGCCGCGTGGACGACGTGGACTTTGACGGCGCGCTATCAACGGGCGATGTATACGCCGTCGGAGATCGAGCAGGTCCCCGAAAAGCCGGTGGCGGTGGTCTTCGGTGCCGGGTATTGGCCGAGCGGGGTGTTGAGTATGGTGCTCAAAGACCGGCTGGATGCGGCCATTGACTTGTATCGCGCCGGGCGGGTGCAGAAGTTGCTTTTCAGCGGCGACAATCGTTTTGTGGATTATAATGAGCCAGCGAAAATGCTGGAGTACGCGCTCATGCAGGGCATCCCCCGTGCCGACATCGTGCTCGACTACGCCGGGCGGCGCACCTACGACACCTGCTACCGCGCCCGCGACATTTTCCAGGTGCAGGATGTGGTGCTGGTCACGCAACGCTATCATCTACCGCGTGCCCTTAATACCTGCCGCGCGCTAGGGTTGAACGCCATCGGCTATGTGGCCGACCGACAGCCCTATCCGCGCCGCGACCTTGCCTGGTACTGGGTGCGGGAAGCGGCCGCTCTCTGGCGCGCCTGGTGGGACATCTACATCGCCCGCGCCAAGCCGGTGCTGGGCGAGCCGTTGCCGATTTTGGGGGAGTAAACAAGGAGCCACAATGACTATCATCCATGGATTTGAATTGCTAGAAACACGCACGATTCCTGAACTGAACACGCAGGCCCGACTTTATCGTCACGTTGAGACGGGCGCGCAGTTGCTCTCGCTGGAAAACGACGATGAGAACAAAGTCTTCGCCGTCACCTTCCGCACGCCGCCGCCGGATTCGACCGGCCTGCCGCACATTATGGAGCACTCCGTATTGTGCGGATCGCGCAAGTATCCGGTCAAAGAGCCGTTTATCGAGCTGGCAAAAGGCTCGCTGCAAACTTTTCTGAATGCCTTCACCTTTAACGATAAGACGATGTATCCCATCGCCAGCCAGAATACGCAAGACTTCTACAACCTGATTGACGTGTATCTGGACGCCGTCTTCTACCCCCGCCTCACGCCTGAAACCCTGCAGCAGGAAGGCTGGCATTACGAACTGGAGAACCCGGACGACCCGCTGACTTACAAGGGCGTCGTCTTCAGCGAAATGAAGGGGGCGTATTCGTCGCCGGATACGCTGGTGGCGCGTTACAGTGAACAGTCGCTCTTTGAGAATCACGTCTACGCGCTGGATTCAGGCGGCGACCCCGAGGTGATCCCCCAGCTCACCTATGCGCAGTTCAAAGCCTTCCACGAGACTTACTATCATCCTTCCAATGCGCGCTTTTTCTTTTACGGGGATGACGATCCCGAAAAACGGCTGCAATTGGTGCAGGCATACCTCAAAGACTACACCGTGCGCCATGTCGAGAGCCGCATCCCCTTGCAGACCCGCTACGACGCTCCGCGCCGTCTCACCCGGCCTTATCCCGTCAGCGCCGACACGCCGACGCCCAAAGCCTATATCACCGTCAACTGGCTCTTACCGGAGAATACCGATCCGGCGCTCACGCTCGCGTTGGAGATTCTGGGGCACGTTCTGGTCGGCATTCCGGCATCGCCGCTGCGCAAGGCGCTTATTGGTTCCGGCCTGGGCGAGGAGGTCATCGGCAACGGCCTGGATGATAGTCTGCGCCAACTGACGTTTTCCACGGGCCTCAAAGGTGTACGCAAAGAAGATACCCGTCAAGTCGAGGCGCTCATCTTCGATACGCTGCGCGACCTGGCGAGCAACGGCATTGACCCCGATACCATCGCGGCGTCGCTCAACACGGTGGAGTTCAACCTGCGCGAACAGAATTTCGGTTCATTCCCGCGCGGCCTGGTGCTTTTCATCCGCGCCCTCAGCACCTGGCTGCACGACGGCGACCCGTTTGCTCCTATCGCTTTCGATGCGCCGCTCAACGCCGTCAAGGCGGCACTGGCCGCCGATCCACACTACTTTGAAAGCCTTATCCAGTCGTACCTGCTGGACAATCCCCATCATACCGTCTTCGTGCTGGAACCCGACGCCACACTCGCGCAACGCCAGGAAGCGGCAGAACGTGAGCGGCTGGCGCAGGTGCGCGCCACGATGACGCCGGAAGAACTGCAGGTCCTGGCCGAGAATACCGCGCGGCTCAAGGCGTTGCAGGAAGCTCCCGATTCCCCGGCCGCCTTGGCGACCATCCCCCGGCTGACTTTGGCTGATCTGGACAGAGAATCCCGGCGCGTCCCCACCGCAGTGGGCGAACTCGAAGATGTACGGGTGTTGTATCACGATTTGTTCACCAACGGCATTGTCTATGTGGACGTGGGTTTTGATCTGCACACACTGCCGCAAGAGCTGCTGCCGTATGCCACATTGTTCGGCGCGGCGCTGCTGGAAATCGGCACGCAGACCGAGGACTTCGTGAAACTCACGCAGCGCATCGGGCAGAAAACCGGTGGCATTACACCGGCCACGTTCCACGGCATGGTGCGCGACACCGACCGCGCGACCAACTGGCTGTTTCTGCGCGGCAAGGCCACCATCGCCCAGGCCGATGATCTCTTTGCCATCCTCCGCGACGTGTTGTTGACCGTCAACCTGGACAATCGCGAACGGTTTATGCAGATGCTCCTGGAAAAGAAAGCCCGCGAGGAAACAATGTTGATTCCCGCCGGACACCGCGTCGTTCTCACGCGGCTGCGCGCCCGCTTCAATCAGGCGTATTGGGCCGCCGAGCAGATGGAGGGGCTGAACTATCTGTTTTTCCTGCGCCGCCTCATCGAGCAGGTGCAACAGGATTGGCCCGCCGTGCTGGCGCAACTGGAGAACGTGCGGCGCATCCTCGTCAACCGCAATGCCATGCTATGCAATGTCACGGTGGATGGGGAAAGCTGGCACACAGTACAACCCTGTCTGTCGCGCTTCCTGGCGTCTCTGCCCGCGCAGGAGGCCACGCGCGCTGTCTGGACGCCGGAGACGCCGAGCGGCCCGGAAGGACTGACCATTCCGGCGCAGGTCAACTATGTGGGCAAAGGGGGAAGCCTGTTTGCTCTGGGCTACACGCGCCACGGCTCGCTGGACGTCATCGCCAACTACCTGCGCACCGCTTACCTGTGGGAGAAAATCCGCATCCAGGGCGGCGCGTATGGCGCGTTGTGCTTTGCCGATTCGCATGCGGGCATCATGAGCTACGTCTCTTACCGCGATCCCAACCTGCTGGCGACCCTGAAAAATTACGATGGGACGAGTGCCTTCCTGCGTCACCTGGAGCTTTCCGAAGACGAACTGGTCAAAAGCATTATCGGCGCCATCGGCGCCATTGACGCCTACCAGCTTCCCGACGCCAAAGGCTACAGTGCCCTGGGACGCTACCTCATCGGCTACAGCGATGCCGCCCGCCAGCAGTACCGCGACGAAGTGCTTTCTACCACCGTCGCCGACTTCCACGCCTTCGCCGACGTGCTTGAGCGTCTCAATGCGATGAGTGAGATTGTCGTTCTCGGCTCGCTGGACGCCATCGCCGCCGCCCAGGCCGAGGGGGGCGTGGATTTCACGATGACCAAGGTGCTGTAGCGAATTACGAATAACGAATTACGAATTACGAATAACGAATAGCGAGTGATGAATGGCGAGTCACAATGAATGGAAATGCCTCACCGATGAGGACGACAACAACGATACGACTACCAGACTAACAACTACCAGACTAACGACTATATGACTATTTTTGAAGGAGTTGAAATCTATGTGGCCGACACGTGAAGAAGCATGGAAAATTTTGAACGAGTACACCCAAAATCCGCATTTGATTGCGCACGCGCTGGCGGTGGAAGCCGGGATGAAGGCCTATGCCCGCCGCTTCGGTGAAGACGAGGAACGCTGGGCCGTCGTGGGGCTGATCCACGACTTCGAGTATGAGCGGTACCCCGATCTGGGGCCGGGGGGACATCCCTTCAAAGGCGCGGAGCTGATGCGTGAAATGGGGTGGGACGAGACGCTCATCCGCGCCGTCGCTGCGCACGCGCCGGAACTGACCGGCGTGACGCCGGAGACATTGTTGGAAAAGACCATCTACGCCGTGGATGAGCTGACCGGCCTCATCACCGCTGTAGCATTGGTGCGTCCGAGCAAGTCATTGCTGGATGTGGAGGTCAGCTCGGTGAGGAAGAAGTGGAAGGATAAAGCCTTCGCCGCAGGCGTCAAGCGCGAGGACATCGAGAAAGGCGCGGCGCTGCTGGGCATCGAATTGTCGGAGCATATCGGCGTGGTGCTGGAAGCGATGAAGGCGATTGCTGCTGAGTTGGGGCTGGCCGGCGCGGCGGCGTGAAGGCCAAGAGGCAGCTAGACCGGGGATGTCAACCGCACTATCGGCAGAGCCTCTGCAATTCCCCGTTTACCCGTTCCCATGGCGGTTAGTTATCCGCTTGCTGTGGAGTGTGCTGCGGAATGTGCCGTGCAGTCGGCATTTCGGTACCGATGCGCGAGCGTGTGTAGCGGCGCTGCGCCCACCGCTCCGTGTTTATGGTCAGGAACATATACCGACGCACGGCCCATGTCTGTTGACCATCAACCACTATAGCCGGCCGACGCTAGAAGGCGCGGCGAGTTTCCGCGCCTGGTGGCTGGCATTGGGCGTCAGCGCCGTCGTTCCTGCCGAAGTGCATTGGGTTGTGACCGAAGCCTGGACTTACCCTGACCCGTTGCGCGCGCACCTCATCACACCGGCGACGCGCTGGCTGTTCCGCCGCGTCGCGCGGGTTTACGGCTTTACTTCCATGCCGCCTATGCCGCCAGACCCACGGGATGTTGTGGCGCGGGCAGTGGCCGTGCGTCACTTGCTGACTTATGCACAAACGGCGCCTGCTCCGCTTATTGGCCTGGCGCCTGAAGGCGGTGATGCACCCGGCGGAGTCTTGCAAGCGCCGCCATCCGGCGTAGGGCGCTTGCTCCTGCATCTGGCGCGCATGGGATTGAGCATCGTACCGATAGGTGGATTTGAAGCTGCCGGCGCGTTCTGCCTGCGATTTGGCCCGGCCTATCGTCTGGAAACGCCCGCGGTTGCCTCGCCTGCCGAACGTGACCGTATCGCTGGCACGCTGGTTATGCGTCACATTGCGGCCCAATTGCCGGCGCACCTGCGTGGCGAATTCACCTGACACGACGGATTTGATTCGCTGATTCGCTGATTCGCTGATTCTTTCATTCGCCGATTCTTTTTCTTGAAGGAGGTCACCCGTGAAACACACTCGTTGGTATGACCTGATCAGCGTCAATCTGTTCTGGCTGGCGTTGAACATCCGCAACAATGCCGTCGGTACGATTTTCATGCCGTATCTGGTGGATCGCTTTGTGCAGCCGGAGATTCGCAATACGGCGCTGGGAGGGATGCGCACCGCCGGCCTGATCATCGCGATGTTGGTGCAACCGGCGATGGGACTGCTCAGCGACCGCTCAACCTCGCGGTTTGGACGGCGACGGCCCTTTATCTTCGTGGGGGTATTGCTGGACCTGCTTTTTCTGTTAGCCATTGCGCTGGCTTTTAATTATTGGGGTTTGCTTGTTGCCATCCTGTTGATCCAGTTCTCATCGAACATCTCCCATGGCGCGCTTCAAGGACTGATCCCCGACCTGGTGCCGGAAGAACAGCGCGGGGTAGCCTCGGCGGTCAAGGCAATTATGGAACTGATTCCCTTGATTTTGCTCGGTTTCACCATTGCGCGTCTGGTCAGTCTGGGGCGATTCGAGCTGGCCGTTCTGGCCACAGGCGTCACGTTGTTGGTGCTGATGCTTTTGACGATGCTTCTCGTTAAAGAGACGCCCCTGCGCGAAAAACCTGACGTTCCTCTCGCTCCAACGATGCTGCGCGTCTTGGGGATGCTGGCCGGTATCGTGGGCGGTGCCGCCGCCGGATTACTGGTGGGCGGCGTCGTAGGTGGGCTTGCGGGGCTGGTTGCCTGGCCTTTTGCCGGAAAGAATGTCGGCGTCAACGTGGCTATCGCGGTGGGAGGTGTAGCGGCGATGGCGGTGGCGGTGGTCGCTGGCGTGTGGGCCGGCACCCTGGCAACCATCGGCGCCGAGGTGCGCCGTCGGCCCACGTTTACCTGGTGGGTGATCAACCGCCTGATGTATTTTGCTGCCATCACCTCCATCCAGAGCTTTGCCCCTTACTTTTTGATGTACTCTTTTAATGTGGATCGTGAAGCGGCTGTCGGTATGACGGGCACACTGGTCATGTTTGTGGGGATCTTCACCCTGATCAGCGCGCTGCCGGGCGGCTGGCTCGCCGATCGTTTCGGTCTCAGGCGTATGGTGGCTTTGAGCGGTGTTCTGGGTGTCGTGGCGACCCTGGTTTTGTTGGGGACGATCTGGGCGCCTAACATGGTTTTGCTCTACGTCGCCGGGGCTATTCTGGGTTTATCGGCCGGCCTGTTCACCACGACCAACTGGGCTTTAGGCACACGCCTGGTTCCATCTGCTGAGGCCGGACGTTATTTGGGCGTCTCCAACCTGGCCGGGGCCGGCGCAGGGATGATCGGTACAGGCATCGGCGGCCCGGTGGCCGATACATTGAACGCTGCCTATCACGGCCTGGGCTACTTTGTGATTTTTGCCGGATATGCCCTTTTGTTCTTGCTGAGCGTGGTCAGTCTGAAGGGAATCCGAGACAGAGAATCACTGTGATCTGGGCGGGCGCGGTCAGAGACCGGCCCGAGCATTTCCTGATTTGTTCTGCATCTCCCGACGCTGCCCTCTCCACTTTTGGGTGTATCATGCAACGTGTCAACGTTCCAACGTTTCAACGCCATTCTCAGGAGGTAGTTATGACGCTTACAGGTATCGAACGCATCGGCAACATCTTGCAACGTAAACCCGTGGACCGCATCGGCTTGTTTGAGCATTTCTGGTCGGATACGCAAAAGGTATGGACAGAACAAGGGTACATCCGGCCAGGCGAAAATCTGGCGGATCACTTTGGCTTTGATATGGAAACCTGCTGGGCCTTCAATATGGTCGCCGATCTGGACTTCGAGCCGCAAGTTCTCGAAGAGACCGAGGAAACCATCCTGACGAAGGACGGCAACGGCGCGATCCTGCGGCGGCACAAGTTGCACGACGCCACGCCGGAGCACGTGGATTTCACGGTCAAGGATCGCGCGGGATGGGAGGCGCATATCAAGCCCAAACTCGCGCCGGACCGACGGCGCATCAACTTTGAGGCGTACCGCGAGGCTAAGGAGCGCGCACGGCGGGCGGGACGCTTTTTTATGTGGAGCGGCGTCAACGTCTTCGAGATTATGAAAGACGTGGTCGGCCACGAGTATATGCTGATGGGCATGGCGCTCGATCCTGACTGGGTGCGCGATATGGCAATGACCTACGCACAACTCACCGTAAACTTGCAGGAAATCCTCTTTGCCGAGGCTGGCTGGCCCGACGGCATCTGGTACTACGAGGATATGGGCTTTAAGCAGCACCCTTTCATGTCGCCGCGCATGTATCGAGAGATCATCCAACCGGCCCACGCCTTGAGCATCGGCTTTGCGAAGGCGCACGGTAAACCAGTGGTGATGCACTCCTGTGGCTACGTTGAGCCGCTGGTGCCGGGGATGATCGCGGCCGGCATTGACTGCTTGCAGGTTATTGAGGTCAAAGCCGGGATGGATTTGCTGAAACTCTACAAAAATTTCGGCGACCGTATCTCCTTTATGGGCGGCATTGACGTGCGCACGCTTTACACCAACGACCGCGCCGTCATTGACGCCGAGCTAGAGGCTAAAATTCCCGTGGTGATGCAGAACTACGGCTATGTCCTGCACAGCGACCACTCGATTCCCAATACGGTATATTACGAGACGTACCGCTATTTCATTGAAAAGGGCTTAACCCTGGGAACTTACGGGGTATAATTGGGTCTTGTGAAGCTGTGGATGAGGTGTTAAACGTCATGGCGCTTCTTTATCCAACACAAGCGACGATGTTGCCAACCTTGAAACAAACGGCGACGAACACGGTGGATTTCATCGTGCTTGTGGTGGGCGCTTTCGACCGTTCGGATAGCCCGATTCTTCAGGATGTGCTTGCCGAAAGCTGCCGCATTCTGAAAGATGGTGGATTGCTTTTTGTTCAAGGCCGGCCGGATACCTTGCCGGAGATCGGCATCTGGCTGGATCGGCAGTTATCCTTCAAGTACTGGATTGCAGTTGAATCTGCCTCGCATACTCCTTCTCATGGCTTGCCGTCCGTTCACGCGGGGGTGTTGTTGTTTGTGAAAGGCAATCGTTTTCGGCTTCAAAAAGTGCGCTTTCCACACCAGAAATGCGCCGCTTGTCAAAAAACCTTGCGGGATTGGGGAGGGAAAGCGCATCTGATGAACCCCGATGGCTATGCTATTTCGGACGTGTGGAAGGATTTGCCGCCGGCGGATAACTATACCCGTTTATCTCCGCCGGTTCTGGACACAATCCTTAAGTTGGTAGGAGCCGATGCCGGGGAAACAACCGCACTGTACGGCATCATCGGCCCACAAGAAGCGGTGTCCACGGCAGTTCATGGGGTTGCTGAGCCACGTGTTCGCTATCAATTACCGCTCTTTCAGCCTGAAATAACCGAAGTGATAACGCAATCCTGTGAAGCCGAGCCGGACACTCATTTGTGGAATGTCGTCCTTGAAGGGGATGCCGTTGAGTGCCTACGTCGTTATCCCGATAACTCGGTAGACCTTGTTTTTGCCGATCCACCCTACAATCTGGATAAACCCTATAATACTTACGAAGACGAGCATAGCCGTCAAGAGTACTTGAACTGGTGTCAGGCCTGGCTTACGGAGTATATCCGCATCCTCAAACCGACCGGCTCCCTCTATGTTTTGAACTTACCTCACTGGACAATGTACCATGCCGCGTTTCTCAATCAGCATCTTTTCTTTCAGAATTGGATTGTCTGGGATGCTTTGTCTGAACCGCGCGGGAAACTGATGCCGGCGCATTATGGGTTGCTTTTTTATACCAAACATCCTACTAATTTTACGTTTAACTACGCTGAATTGGCGCATGTGGATGCTCGCTATTACTGTCTGCGGCAATCCTGTGTTCGCAACCGCAAACGCGCTGGTCTGAACGATCAGCAGCCTCTCACGGATATTTGGACTGATATCCACCGCATCAAACACCGTCGTGATAGAGATTATCATCCATGTCAGTTACCTGATGCGTTGCTTGAACGGATTATTCGGCTCTCTACCAATCCCGGTGATATTGTAGTGGACGCGCTTGCCGGAACCGGAACGACGGCCGTTGTTGCAGCGCGCCTGGGGCGGCGTTATGTGGCGATAGATATAGATCCAACTTATGTCAATATCATGCGCGATAAGCTGACGCAGGTAGCTCAACAGGGATATGTACATCGGCCCGGCACAACAAAACCCCGACCCGCCTACAACAAAAAGGCTTTACAGTTAGAATTGCGCGATCTGGCGATACGCCTGGGACGCTTACCGGCGCCGGAGGATGTACAAGAACTCAGTCAATATAGCCTTGAGACTTTTTATACCGCCTTTCCAACATGGGGAAAAGCATTGAAAGCTGCTAAATTGATCGGCGGTAATGGAGATACTCAAGATGATCGAAGCCCGAAAATTAACTTTTGATGAAGTCTGGAATAGCACCACTGTCTTTTTTGTGGACGATGCTCTGGAAGCAGAAATTGATCAGGAAGTGGCAACCTTACTGGAACTTGCAGGCGATGAGCGAATCTCTGAATTGGCGGCGGTAGACGAAAGTACCATTGCTGCTTTTATCGCTTCGCATCCGCGAGCATTGGAAGTCATTCTCCACGACATAGAGCTTTCGGAGGAAAAGTTTATGCGGATCATTTCCCTCTTGCGCCGAATTGGCCGTTTGCCGGGGAATTTTGATGCTGAATGGAGCATAGAGAAGATCAAAAGCAAAATCATTCAGGAACCAGACTTTGCGCTCTTCGTCACGCGGCTTCTGATGGACGGTAAACGAGATCCTGAATTGGCGACTTGTATTCCACGCTATTACCTCGAAACACTCAATTATCGTGAGATCAAAGGGAGTTCAGTAGCTGCGCGTCACATTCGTTATAAGCATGCACTGATCGGCACTTATGGGGGACGTAAGGGCTATAAGGTTGAAGATCAAATTCGACAGCAATTGGTCAACATTCAGACTCAATACGGTATCGGATTTGAGAAAGGCCGCTCTCGTATGATTGAAACAGATATTGACTTTGCTGTCCCTTCTTTACAAGACCCATGGATCGTCATTATGAGCTCATTTCAAGAAACAACTAGCAGTGGACAAACAAGCAAAGCGCGGACTATGCGTGATGCTTATGAGAAACTGGTTCACAACAATAGCCGCTACGGTGAGAATCGCGTCTTTGTCAATTTTGTGGACGGTGGCGGCTGGTTGGCCCGCAAGCGTGATTTGCGAAGATTAGTGCAAGATTGTCATTATTTCCTGAACCTTCAGCATCTGAATATGCTGGAGGCTATTGTTGTGAACCATGTACCCAGGAAGTATTTTGGGACAAATGAGGGCCGGTGAACAAACATTCTGTGACGCTATGGCGACACTATCTCCACATCATACGGCAGCGTCGGCACCACCTCGAGGCTCCCGCGATACTCCTGCACGACGCCGACCACCCGGATGCGCGTCCCCACCGTGCCCAGGGCCGGGTTGGCGTTGGGGATGCGGTCGAGTGTGGTGCGCCAGATGAAGATTTTCGTCACGCCGGTCTCATCGAAGATTGAGATGGTGACACTCTTGCTGGAGCCGGAGACGTTACCGATTTCTCCCGTCACCTGGACGATCTGCCCCAGATAGTTGCCAAGCGCATTGAGTGACACCTGCGGCGCGAACGCCCCGCCGGCTTTGAGCACCTTCACCTGACTGCCGAAGCGCGGTTCGACTTGTAATTCCCCCTCGTACTCGCCGACTTTGCCGGTTGCCCGTACCTCCGCGCCGATGTTGAGCTTCGGCGCGGCGTAACAATCATCGTAGACGTTGTGCCATAGCAACAGCGTCACTTGCCCGGAGCCGTCATCCAGCGTGAATTTGAATCCCTGCGAGAAACTGGCGGTGGCGATCACTTTGCCGATGACGGTCACTTCTTCCCCCATGTGCTCGCGCAGGGCCGCAATACGAGTCTGAACGAATTCCGGCGTTGGGGTTGGCGTCGCGGTGGGTTTTTCCGTAGGGGTAGCGGTTGGCGTCGCGGTTGGCGTTTCCGTCGGCGCCGGGGTGGCAGTCGCCGTAGGCCGATGGGTTGCCGTCGGCGATGGCGTCGCCGTGGGCGGTTGTGGCGTGGCAGTCGGGACAGCCGTAGCCTTGGCGGCCGCAACGGTCGGCGACGGCGAGGCGAGCACAGCTTCGCCGCGTAACGTCGCCGGAACCGGCGTGGAAGTCGTACAGCCGATTAAACTCAATCCTATCCCCAATCCAAGCATGTAACGCGCAAGCACAAATATAGTTTTCTTACTCATGTCTTCCCTCATGAAAATGTATCTCCTCGTTTAGAGGACAGGTGCGCTATCTTAAGCCTTTCTCTTTTAGAAGTGCGTTCACCCACGTGGCCTCGTCCTCCGTAAGCGGCGACGGCGGCGCGACGCCATAATCCGCCAGTTCAGCATAACCGCCGTTGTCGTAACATTGGGCGAAGATGGCCGACAGATCCACCGTCACGTCCGCATCCGGCTCGCGCAACGGCAAGGCGACGCGCGGCAAACGTTGCGCCAATGGGATGGGGTACACTTCGCGCCGGTCAGGCTGCGCCGCACGCCGCACATTGACGCGATAGCGATGGGAGGGCAATAGGCCGCGCAGTTCCTCTTCCAGGGCAATCGTCCACAAGCCCTGCGAGAGGAGGTCTATTTCCACCAGGCTGACCGCACTTGCCAGCAGTTCTTGCTGTTTGCGCCGATATTGCCGGTAGCCTTCACCCGGCGCTTTGTTGGCCGGACTGAGCACTTCGATCACCGTGACCACATCACCGCCATCCGCCGCAACAATCTCGATAAACGGCTCGCGGTGTTCCACCGGCTCAAGCGTCAACACGACCGGTTTGTCTACCGACGCAGGCTCTTCGGCGACCTGCACGACCCAGTCCAGATAAGCTACCCCGGCTTCATGCAGCGGCGGATGCATAATGAGCACGTCCGGGTACATCACGTGCGGCGTTGGCAGCACATAGACGCGCTCTCCCATCCGCGCCAGATAACGCGGACGGATACGCGGTTGAAGCGCGTCCGCAATATACGTGATCAGCCGTTGATGCACATCCGGCCAATGTTCCGGCGCTTCGAGATAGGGATCCATTCCGGGGAAAGGACCAGGCATCCAGCACCTCCAGGTTTATGTAAGCGGCTTGACCCGTTGCCGTACCCATGCCAGAGTTTCTTCATCCAAAGGCGGCGGAGGCGGGTCGCGTGTGTAATCCAGCAAGCGGCGATAGCCCACCAACTCGAAGCATGCATCCACCGCGGCCTGCAAATCGAGCGGCACGTCTGCGTCCGGTGGCAAAAGCGGCACAGGGACGACGGGCAGGCGGTCACGCAGCCGAATGGGCCACACTTCGGTATAAGGTCGCTCCGTGAAACGGCTCAGGTAAACGTAGTAATGCGCGGGAGGCGGCTCGGCATCTTGAAAGGGGATGCGTTGCCCGCCGCGCAGCAGATCAAGTTCCAACAGATGGGTGCGCGTCTTCAGCAAATCACCGCGCCGTTCCAGATATTCTTGCAGGCCCTTGCCGCATTTGTTGGCCGGTGAGAAAATCTCGATCACCGTCACCAGACGACGATCCGAAAGGTCGCGGATTTCGATGCTCAACATCGGCACCTGTTCCGGCACGTGACTGACCAGGCGCACTTTGGGCACAGTATCTGTGACAATCTCGGTCGCCGTTTCGCGCACCAGATTAACGACGTGCACATCGGGATAGACGATGCGATGTCCAGGCACAACGACCAGATCAATGCCGGGGTCTTCGATCACGTAGCGCTTTTCCAATAACGCTACATAGCGCGGCGGCAACAGTGCTAAGAGTTGCGCACGGAGTTGATTGCACAACGTATCGTGAAACTCCTGCCACAACTCCCCTTCGAGATAGGGGTCCATTCCGGGAAATGGTGATTTGTCAAATGGCATAGTGCACCTCGTATGAATAGCAGCGCCACTGGTCATCACTTGCAAGTGCCTTCACTTTTAGTTGACGACAAGGTTGTATATGATTATAATGAAATTAGCCTGTAGAACAACATAGCGAAAGGGTCAAGTGATGCAAACGCTGCAAGTCCATTTAGCCGAAAGCCAATATGAACGCCTGGCCAACACGGCAGAGGCGCGCGGCGCTTCAATGACGGAGCTGGTGATTGAGGCAATTGAAGCATTTCTGAGTGCCGAGTCACCCCATAACCGCTATACCCGCTTGATGCGTAAACAAGCACTGTGGGATCAGCATCCAAAAGCGCTAGATGCCATGCGTCTCGATCTGATTTACCATTCCGAAGCCCTCGAAGGTAGTCCGCTCACGAAAACCCAGGTCGAAAGCGCTATTAGAGAACAGTCAGTGCAGTGAAGATTACACCTGAAATCAAAGCGCGATTGGAAGCCGCCGGCCATCAGGCGGCTTTATTGTACGTCGAGGAACTGGCAAAGCAGAAACTTACCCTACGTTATTATTCCGGTGGAAGCACGTGACCGGTACCTCAATGCGCTGGAGGCCGCCAATCAAGGTAATCTACAATTACTAACCGACCTTATCATTGAACGATACGAACACTCACTGGATCAATTGCTCTCTGAAGAGCTGATATCGAGATATTGACTGCGATCATGACAACTGTACGCGCGCCTCTGACTCATCCCACGCTATTGTTTCCCCGATCACTGTGACCCCTGGAACCGCCGCCAACGCCACATCCACATCCTCCGGCGCGACGATGACCACCATGCCAATGCCCATGTTGAACACGCGGTACATCTCATCGTCGCTCACCTGCCCGCGCTGCTGGATAAGATGAAAGATCGGCGGGACTTTCCATGCGCTGCGGTCGAGCGTCACGCCGACGCCCTCCGGCAGGACACGCGGCAGATTGTCGGGGAAGCCGCCGCCGGTGATGTGCGCCATGGCCTTGACCCGCACACCTGCGTTGACCAATGCGTCAAATTCCGCCAGATATGCCCGGTGCGGTGCGAGCAACGCTTCGCCGACAGAACAACCCAACTCCGGCAACACGGTCTCCCATCCCAGATCGCCCAGGACGCGCCGCGCCAGCGAGTAGCCGTTCGTGTGCAGTCCCGATGACGGCAGCCCCAGGCAGATGTCGCCGGGGCGCACGTCGCGCCCGTCAATCAAATGCGCGCGCGGCGCCCAGCCGACGAGTGTGCCCACCAGATCGAATGCGCCCGGCTGATAGACGCCTGGCATCTCCGCCGTCTCCCCGCCGATGAGCACACAGCCAACAGCGCGACATGCCGCTGCGCAGCCGCTTACCAGGGCGACAATCGCATCCGGGTCCAGTTTACCCGAAGCAATGTAGTCCAGGAAGAACAAAGGCCGCGCGCCCTGCACCAATACGTCGTTGACGCAGTGATTGACGATGTCATGGCCGACGGTATCGTAGCGTCCCAACGCCGCCGCAATCATCGTCTTCGTGCCGACGCCGTCCGTCGAGGCGACCAACACTGCGTCGTGCAGGCATACGTCATCCAGCGCGATCTGTCCGCCGAATGCGCCGATCCCGCCGAGCACCGCTGCGGTGTAGGTGCTTTCCACCGCCGCGCGCATCCGCCGGAAGGCACCCATTTTGGCGTCAATGTCCACGCCGGAGGCGGCGTAGGCGGAGGGGGCAGACGGTAGACGGTAGACGGTAGACAGGGGAGAGGAGAGGGGGAGAGAGGGGGAGGAGGAGAGAGGGGGATTTGCTGATTTGCCGATTCGCTGATTCGCTGATTCGCACATTCGCACATTCGCTGCAATGTCCGTGCGATAGTGCATACCCTCAAAATACACGTGCTTCACACCTTCGTAGGCGCGCTCGCGAGCTTCGGGGAGGGTTGGCGCGGTGGCGACGACGGCGAGAACACGGCCCCCGGACGTGACAAGCGCCTCATTCTCCAGTTTTGTCCCAGCGTGAAATAAAATGACATTCCCACCCCGATTCGCTGATTCGCCGATTCGCTGATTCACTGATTCGCCATTTGCCATTCGCCGATTCGCTGATTCGCCGATTCGCTGATTCACTGATTCGCCATTTGCCATTCGCCGATTCGCTGATTCGCTGATTCTTTTCCCCTTCTCATAATCCCCCGGATAGCCGCCGGAAGCCAGGACGACGCCGACACTGACGAGCGGTTTCCAGGCGATGGGGACGGAGGCCAGGCGACCTTCGATGCAGGCGAGCATGATGTCTACCAGATCGGTGTCGAGGAGCGGCATCAGGAGCTGCGTTTCGGGGTCGCCGAAGCGGCAGTTGAATTCGAGCACGCGCGGGCCGGCCGCGGTGAGCATCAGCCCGGCGTAGAGCACGCCGACGTAAGGTGTGCCGCGCCGCCGCATCCCATCCACTGCCGGTTGGAGCACGCGGCGTGTGACCTCATTCACCAGCTCGGGCGTAAGGTATGGCGAAGGACAATAGCCGCCCATCCCGCCGGTATTGAGGCCGTGGTCGCCATCGAGCGCGCGCTTGTAATCACGGGCGGGCAGCATCGGCACGACCGTCGCCCCGTCGCAGAACGCCAGCAGCGACGCCTCTTCGCCCTCCAGGCGCGTTTCGATGAGCACCTTGTCGCCCGCAGCGCCGAACGCGCGCTCCACCATGATCTGCTTGAGCGCGTTCTCGGCCTCCGCGCGCGTCTCGCACACGAGGACACCCTTGCCCGCTGCTAACCCGTCGGCCTTGACGACGACCGGCCCATCGAGCTGCTGCAAATACGCCAACGCCGCGCCGTAATCTGTAAACGCAGCACCCGGCGCGGTGGGAATCCCTTCCTCCACCATGAACTGCTTAGCGAAGACTTTGGAGGCCTCCAATTGCGCCGCAGCCTGCACCGGCCCGAAAGCGCGCAGCCCGGCGACCTGGAACGCATCCACAATCCCTGCCGCCAACGGGACCTCCGGCCCGACTACCGCCAGGTCAATTGCATTCTTCTGCGCGAAGGCGACCAAACTAAAGATATCCTCCGCCGCGATCGCCACCGGCGTCATCTTCCCGCCGACCGTTCCCCCGTTGCCCGGCGCGACAAAAACATCCGTCACCCGCGGCGACTGCGCCAGCTTCCACGCCAGCGCGTGCTCCCGTCCCCCCGAACCGATGACCAAAATGCGCATAAATCCTCCTTCTGTACGGGCGAGGCATTTCCCAAATGGCTAAACTCATAGACGAACCTACGGCGTTCGCAGAACCTGATACCGAAAAGGTTATGTGAGAAATGCCTCGCCCCTATTCGAACATTCCTTTGCCGAACGACTCATCTACGACGACGGGATAATCGCCGGTGAAACACGCCTGGCAATGCTGCGTGCCGTCGAAGGGGACGACGCTCCGCAGCCCCTCGACGGAGAGGTAGCCCAGGCTATCCACACCGATGTAGGCAGCGATTTCGTCCACGCTCATCCGCGCGGCAATGAGTTGTTCCTGCCGCGCCATATCCACGCCCATAAAGCATGGATAGCGGATCGGCGGTGAGGCCACGCGCATGTGGACCTCCTCTGCGCCGGCCTGCCGCAGCAGATTGACAATCGGGCCGCTGGTGGTACCGCGCACGATGGAGTCGTCTACCAGGACCACGCGCTCGCCTTTCAGGTCAGCCAGTGGATTGTATTTGATCGCCACGCCCAGATCGCGCATCCGCTGGTCAGGCTGGATAAACGTCCGTCCGATGTAGCGGTTTTTGATGAGCGCCTCGCCGAAGGGGATGCCGGATTCGTAGGCGTAGCCGATAGCGTGCGCCGTCGCCGAGTCCGGCACGCCGATGACGATGTCGGCCGCGGCGGGATGCTCGCGGGCCAGTTGGCGACCCATCTTGCGGCGCACATTGTGGACGGAGTGACCTTCCAACAGCGAGTCAGGCCGGGCGAAATAGACGTACTCGAAGATACACAGGGAAGCGTGTTCGGCGGCGGGTGTCTGCCAGGATGTGACGCCGTCCGCATCCAGGCGCACGATTTCGCCGGGCCGTAATTCACGTACAAACATGGCGCCGATGGGCCCAAAAGCACACGATTCCGAAGCCAGGACCCATCCGCTCCCGTTGAGCTTGCCCAAACAGAGCGGCCGGAAGCCCCAGCGGTCGCGCACGGCGTAGACGGCGTCGCGGGTGAGGAGCGTGAGCGAGTACGCACCCTGGGCGCGCTGCATAAAGTCGGTGATGCGCGCGTCCCAGGTGTCACCGGCCGCGCCAGCGAGCATCTGCGTGATGACTTCGCTATCCGATGAGGAGGTCAGCCCGACGCCGCGCAACAGCAACTCGCGGCGCAGCGCGGGTGTGTTGGTGAGATTGCCGTTGTGCGCAATCGCCAGCGGGCCGAGCGCCGTCTCGATGAGATAAGGTTGCGCATTAAGCAGCTTGACGCTGCCGGTCGTCGAGTAGCGCGTGTGACCGATGGCAAAGTCGCCGCGCAGGAAACGCAGATTGTCTTCGTTGAAGACCTGCGACACAAGGCCCAAGTCCTTGTGCAGATGCGCCAGGCCACGCTCATTGGTGCAAATCCCCGCACTCTCCTGTCCGCGATGTTGCAAAGCGTAGAGCATAAAGAATGTCAGGCGCGCCACGTCCATCCCGGGTGCGTAGATACCACAGATACCGCAAGCTTCTTTGAGTTTCCTATCCAAACCTAACCCCTTTGCATGTCAAACTCGGCGCGGAGCAGACCGTAGGTCAACCGGTCCCAGCGCCGGCCAGCAGCATAAATCGCTTCACGCTCGCGGCCTTCGAGTGTAAACCCGCACGTTTCCAGAATTCTTTGCATAGCGACGTTACATTCAGCCGTGGATGCGCTGACGCGTTGCAAGTCGAGATGCTGGAAAGCGTAGCGCAGTAACGTCAATGTCGCGTCCAGGCCATACCCCTGTCCACGATCCGCCGCCCGCGCAATCCCCACGCCCAGGCTGGCCGTGCGGTGACGCCAGTCAATGTTCGCCAGTTGGATATCGCCGAGCAACCGGCCCTCAGGCGTGAAAATGCCCAGGTAAACGTGCGATTTGCCTTGCGCAGCCTGCATCTCCTCGAACCACTTGTCCGCGCCTTCGGCGGATAGTCCTGGGTTCAGCGATTCAGTGGGAGTCGGCGCAGTTGGCTCGTAGGCATCCCATAGCTCGCGGCAGTGAGCGCGCTCCAAGGTATGCAGAATCACTTTATTGCCGCGTAATGCAATCATTGTGGGAACCAACCTTGCAGCGTTCGCCGGAATTTATCAAAAGCGCGTTCGTGAACCTGTAGGCTAACTTGTTCGGCAAGTTCTTGAAAGATACGCGGGGATGCCGGACGGCGACTGCACCGGAGTATCTTCTGCATCGTTTCTTTAGGGCGCAATGGTTTCCCTGTGGAAGATAAAGGCTGTGATTGCCAGAGAATTTGCAAGTCACCCACAGTGACACCCAAGATAGACGCAACATGCGGCGAATGGCTCCATACCCACACTTCCAGTTCTGGGTCCAGCACAACAGCCGCAACTTGCTCGGCGTCCCACCCATTCTGACGCAACCGCTTTTCCAGATCAGCTTCCAGTGCTTCTGCGGTCAGGTCTTCTTTCCCACACCCTTCGCGATCTAGAACCACCAAGGCATAATGCGCGCGCCCCGCGTAACTCCGTAAGAAATCTGGCGCATCACGGAATACTCCGGCGTCACGGCCTGGATAACGCCGCACTTCGTGTTGTACCGGGTGGATTCCCAATGCAGTGCAACGGTGTGTCAATAGCGTTCGTATCGCCCATTCGGCATCAGCATCGGCAACCATAACAACGAGATCAAGCGCGTATGTCATCCCAAGACTCCTGCCGCGAATAACGTTTCCAAAGGGACTTCTTTACGCCAGGTATGTAATGCTGGATGCTCATGCCCACGTACTACATCGGTTGCGCCGCCAGAAGTCTTGCCAAAAATCATCAGGTGTTCAGGTTCCGCCAATGCCAGTACCAAGGGTGAGTGTGTAGCCAGGAAAACCTGGCCGTCATACAGGGATGCCAACGACTGAAAAACTGCCTCTACAGCGCGCGGATGAATCCCATTTTCCGGCTCCTCAATGAGAAAGATTTGCTCAGGCTGTGGTAAATATGCTAATAATGTCAACGCTAATAGACGCAATGTACCATCAGAAAGCAGCCAGGCCGGTACACGCAACCCACCCCGATAAATTAATACCAGGTACCGCGATCTGTCCTCTTCACGTTCTTCAACCGTGACATCCTCCAAATCTTCTAAAATGGTTTGTAGATGCCCTAGCCACCACTGAAAACGCTGTGGCTCCTTACGCAACTCAGCAACCATAAGAGGAAGATTGGAGCCATCTGGCTGAAAAATCCGGGGAGCATCAGAAGGACATGTTCGGCGCATCAACACACTGTTCAACTGGAGAAAATGGATGTTATTCAACAAAAACTGCCGAAACCATAGCGTTAAGGGGAAACGTTCCTGATCTTCGGGGACGCCGGAAAGCGCCAGACGGCGCGGTGAGAGACGAAACATGATATTCCAGTCAGTACGTTCGGAACGGAAATAATCATTGCCACTCTCAGAGACTTTACGCACAATCAAACGATAACCCGGCGGCGTTTTTTTGCGTGCCGGACGAATTACCATGTCTGTATCTTCCGGTTCACGAGGAAAAAGTACGGGTTGGATTGTAGGAATAGATCGGCTTTGGTGAGTATCAACCATCCATAGATTCTCACCACTGACGATCAGACTACCATCACTACCCAGCCCAACGCTGACTTCGTAACGTAACCGATCATACATCAATGTATCGCCATTACTCAATGTACGTTGTTGATCAGTTGGGATATTCACCTCCAGAGCAAACGTGAACCCTTGTTCGATACTTTCCCCACGCCAGATAAGCTCATTGATATTCGTAGCGCGGCGACGCACAGCTTCTTCAACATCACCTTGAAATGCATCACGCAAGAATACCAAGATGTCCAGCAAGGTGCTTTTGCCACTCGCATTTGGGCCTATCAAGATGTTCAAAGGCCGTAATGGGACAGTGACAATTTTGAGGCACTTATAGTGTCGTGCTTGAATGGATTGTAACATCTAATCCTCCTTGACTAAAAATTACAATTGATCGGCAGTATACAACCGTTGCCGCTGTTGCTCCTGCATCGCCAGCACTTTCTCGCGCAGCGTCACATCCCCAACGCCGAGGATTTTTGCCGCCAGCAACGCCGCATTCTCCGGCTCCAGCACAACGGCGGGTGCGACGCCCGACGGCGTCCGCAGTGAGGAGTAGATGTCTGCTCCGCCGAACTTGTCCGAGTACGGGGGGCAGGCGATGACGGGCGCGGCGACGGCAGCATCTACCATTCCGCTCAACGCATTACTGCGTCCCGCCACGGTGATGTAGACTTTGGGCTGCGGATCGGCCTCGTATGCCGCCAGCAAGTCCAGCAAATAGCGGGGCGTCTTATGCGCCGAGGCGATGCGCGTGACGTGCGGGATGCCAAAATCGTCCAGCGCCGCTGTGATTTTCGCCGCAAAATCGCGGTCGGCGGGGGAACCGAGAATTAAAACAACAAACATCGAAGAACCTCCTCTTCTTATTCTTAAATCCCGTCAATTCAGTATCGGGTCTGCCGATCTGGCGAGAATGGCTGAATAGTTCGACAATGTTCAATTCACCGCAGAGGCGCCGAGAACGCCAAGGTTTTTTATAGTATTTCCTTTGCGCCCTCGGCGTCTCTGTGGTGAAAAAGTGAATTTGACACTGTCGAGTTAGTTATGTTGCTACTACAGGAAGCTCCTGAGTGTTTCGACAATGCGTTCTTCCGCCGGATACGTACCCGGCTCGAATGTCGTGCCCGTCAGTTTCTCGTAGCAAGCGATATACCGCTGGCTCACCTGGGCGATCAGTTCCTCCGTAGCTGCGGGCGGTTCGCCATCGCCGCGATAGCCGCGCTCGGCGTACCAGAGGCGCAGGAATTCCTTGTCGAAGTTGTCCGGCTCCTCCCCGGCGGCCACACGCGCTTCATAGGTGTCGGCGACCCAGAAGCGGCTGCTGTCGGGCGTGTGGACTTCGTCAATGAGCATCACCCGGCCATCCGGCGCACGCCCGAACTCGTATTTTGTGTCCACCAGGATAAGGCCGCCGCGCCGCGCAATCTCCTGTCCACGCGCGAAGATCGCCAGCGCCGCCGCCTGCACCTGTTCCCACGTTTCGGCATCCAGCAGGCCGCGCTCCACGACCTCGGCGCAGGTGATGCGCTCGTCGGTCTCGCCCTTCGTTGTCGGTGTGATGATCGGCGCGGGCAGCGGATCGTTCTTCTGCAAGCCGTCGGGGAAATCGTAGCCGTAGATGTGGCGTTCGCCAAGCGAGTAACGATACCACAGCGCGGTCTTCGTCACCCCGCTGATGTAGCCGCGCACGATGACCTCGATAGGGAATGGCTCGCACTCCACCGCCAGTGTCACGTTGGGATCGGGCACATCGAGGACGTGATTAGGGATGATGTCGCGCGTCTGCGCGAACCAGAACGCACTCAACTGATTGAGCACCTGTCCCTTGAACGGCACGGCGGTGAGGATACGGTCGAAGGCCGAGAGGCGGTCCGTCGTCACCAACAAGCGGCGTTTGTCGGGCAGTGCGAAGGACTCGCGGACTTTGCCACGTGTGTGAGCGTAAGGCCAATCTATGGTCAGCGAGTCAAGCGCCAATGAAATGAAAGATGTCGGATTTAACATTTGACCTCCAGGAAAATTTATTGAACGAGATTTGACGGATTGAACAGACTAAAAGGTGCCCCTGGTAATATGCCTTGATCCGACGCTGTTGTTCTGCGTTCAACCCTATTTCACGCACTTCATTTGTCAATGCGTTCTCGTAGACTTTCTCTAAAAAACATACCCCATGGTGCTATTATACACTTTATAGAAAGCCTTGATGACTTTTTCAGTAAGTGGCGCAAGCTTTTAGATGTACCCCCTCCAGAAAATCCCTAGAATCCGTCTAACCCATTAAATTCGTGTTCAATTCCGAGGATAATCAAAGTATAACATATACCTCTGAATATGCAGGGCAGATAAAGAAACCTGCTTTGTGCACTGCCTGGAAGGCCGGTTAGCCGAGGCCCTCTATACAGTCCGCGTGTTCTTTTCCAAACGGCGTCCCAGAGCCACCACGCTGGCGTACATTGCCTGTACGGATTTGGCCTGCTCCGCCAAACAGGCATTGTAAGGCTACACCTGGCGTTGGTCTTGCGAAACCACCAACTTCTACCTTAAAAACCATAAGTGGGCTTGGGCGATTTCCACGGCCAATCTTTCGGCAGTGGACCGCTATATCGTCGTCGTACATTTGGCGTGGGCGTATGTCGAACAGCGTTTTGTCAACGAACGCTTGTCCTACCTCAAAACCTACAGTGACACCCTCCGACAGCGGCATTGTAGCCCCTCACGTGCTGTCGTTAGGTGCTGTGCGCTGATAGATGCTTGGTATCTGGTTAAGCGGATCTGGCGGGCCGCACAGGGGCGGGGCTGGGACGTCACCGTCGGACTGAAGTCTAACCGGGCGATGCAGCCGGTTAATCCTGACGGTACGTGGCGATGAGTGACGGTACAGGAGTATACCGCTGACCTGAGTACCGCCGATTTCGCGAAGGTCCCCTGGCCGACAGATGAGGGTGGTAAGGTGGTCTATGCCCATCTGGTACGTACATAGGGGCACAGACTTGGTCCGTGCCAGATACTCATCGTGAAACTGACCCCCACGACAGGCCGGAGCAGGCGCGCTACTGGGGCGCCAGCCGGCTAGAAGACACCCTGGAAGAAGTGATCGGGCACGCTGCGCAGCGTTGGGGGATCGAGGTTCTCTTCACCGACTTCAAAGAACTGGTGGGGAGCGACCACTATCAGATGCGCTCTGCATAGAGCATCGTGCATTTCTGGGCACTGGGCTGATGTCTGATCCGTTTCCTGGATGGGGTACGGGCTGAGCACTACCGGCGGACGGGAGAGCGGCTCACTGTGGGTCAGGCCCGGACGTATATTTGCGCCGTTCATCGGCAAGAGTCGCTTAACTGGCTCTGCGACCAGATTGGGGATGGCGTCACTCACATCGAAATCGGTCAGACCCTCGAATCCACTATGCAATTGTAAAATCTGCAAAACTAAAAACTATTGACTCTTGACACCTGCCGCAACATTGTGCTATATTTAAAGTAGTCTGCAAAGAAGCGACAGTGTAGCCCGAGGCAGTAGCCGAGGTGGTCGGGCTGCCCTGGCAACGAGGACTGCATTACAGAACCCGTCCACCTTCAAGGTTCGCGTGTGGTTCGGCCGGTTTGCCGACCGCGAAACCGAAGGGTGTGGCGGGTTTTTTTTCTTTGACGGGACCACCAGGCAGCGAAAGCCAAGACTCATTGTTCGTGAAAACAGCGCCAAAAAGCACGCACGGCTTCAGGCAGTGCTATTCGTGTCAAGAGTATCAGGACGGAAAGGAGAACAGACTATGTCAAACAAGGTCTCTTGTATAGTCGCTGCTGCGACGGGGTTATTTGCGCTGGTTGTGGTCCTGATGGTCTTAGGACAGGCCAGCGAACCAGCCCTGGCCGACGACCGGGTAACGCTCACCTGGTACGTGTGGGATAATGCAGGTCAATGGGAGAATCAGATGATCCAGGCATTTCAATCCACGCATCCCACTATCACGATCGAGTTGATGGTTGTTCCCTTGGACGAGTTTCACCTGCGGCTTAACGGCATGTGGCTGCAGGGCAACCCGCCCGACGTGTGGAGCCCAAACCATTCTATTAACGGATTCAAACATGCTCTCGTTAAGGGATGGCTGGCAGACCTGACGCCGTTCATCAATGGTTCGAATCCCCTTGACCTCGGCGACTTTTTCACCGAGTCCATCGCCATGCACACGGTGGATGGCAAGATTTATGGACTGCCGATCTACAGTGGCGTCTCGTTCGTGTTTTACAATAAGGACATGTTTGACGCCGCCGGCATTGCGTATCCACCGACCGATTGGGATGATCCCACCTGGACCTGGGATGCGATGGTGAGCAAGGCCATCTCGCTAACTAAAAACTACGGTGATCCGGAAAGGGTGCAGTATGGGGTGGTCGCAGTCATACAGGGAACGTGGGATGTTTACCCCTGGCTCTGGGGACAGGACCTTTACCCCCCGTCGGCTTATCAGACGGGCTTTGCCACCGAATCCTACCTGGATACTCCCACTGCCACGTTGGCCTACCAGGCGCGGCAGGACCTGATCTGCAAGCATCACGTCTCCCCATCTCCGGAGGAAGCCCCTTGGGGAGAGTATGGGTGGTTTTCGAACAACCGAGCAGCGATGATAGCCACGGGCTTCTGGGGGCTCTGGGTGTTTCAGGATGTCGGCTTCGACTGGGGCTTTGCCGCGTTGCCTAAGGGTGCGCCAGGAGCCAAGGGGGCCACGTATACCGACCCTTGGGCAATGTCCTCCGCTACCGAGCATCCCGATGAGGCATGGGAGTTCATCAAATTCCTGGTCAGCCAGGATGCGCAGAGAGCATATATGCAGATTACCCACGCACCACCTGTACGCCGGTCGTTGATGCCTGAATGGAGCACACTGTTCTCGGACACGATGACCATCACACAGGTGCAGCAGGTCCACGCTGGCGCACTCGCGTCCGGTGCCGAGGCGCCGAACCATCTGCTGGTGGATTATAAAGAGATCTACAATGTGTTCGACGAAGAACTGGGCCGACTATGGAGGGATTGCAATGCCTCCGTGACCGAGACATTGGCCAGCGCGGATGCCCGGTTGGAGCAGGTATTGGATGAGATCATCCGCAGATATACGGTGCCCACCGTCACGCTGGATGTGAGCACGGGCGGAGTTGTGACGACAAACGACGGTCTGGCCACGCTTGCCTTCGGCGCCGGGACAGTCTCGGAAACGACGGTCGTCAGCGTGACCTCGGAGCAGGCCATCCTGGAATCGCCCGGCTTGGTCAGTGTCGGCAGCGTCGTGCGTGTGCAAGCGACGATCAGCGGCACCGGGGAAACGGTTACCCAGGCCAACGCTCCCTATACAATGACGGTGGGCTACGACGAGGGAGCGCTTGGCACTCTGGTAGTCCGGCGGGTGGCACAGGTAAGTGGGGTTCAGGAGAGCACCCTGGCGCTCTACTGGTGGAATCCGGCTGCGCGAACATGGGAACGCGAGCCGAGCAGCCAGGTAGACACAGCCGCTAACGTCGTACAGGCCACACCGACGCGCTTTGGCCTCTTTGCGGTCTTTGGTAGGAGGCAGGTCTATCTTCCTCTGGTAATGAGGAGTTACTGAAATCGAGGGTGTAGCATCGGGAAGTCGTGCGTGCGAGGTGCTGGGGTTCGGGCAGTGTAGGGTTTCCAGATCTCAGGCCGGATGACTTGTTACAGGATATCCGCCACCGCACTGAAGGGGCACTGAGATTGGAAAAGATCGGGGCGGATCGCGACGCCTGCCCCGGTTCTGATCATATCAAACCTATCACAAAACGGGAGGCCAAGATGAAGGCAAAAACTCTTACCGTTGTTCTTGCCGTCCTGGCCCTCTTATCGAGCGGGCCGGCGACGGCGCAAAGTCTCCGGCCGCTCCTTCCATCAAAGTGGTCGGGCGCTGCGGGGGCCCTGCTCCCCCAGGAGCCAAAGTTAGGGGCCGCCCTGCAGCAAGCGCAGAGCATTCAACTGGTAGGCCGGATTGGCGGCGCCACCTATGCGGTGGCCGTGCAGGGCACCTATGCCTACATGGGCACAGGACCCTGGCTTGTCGTCCTGAACATCTCCGACCCAGTGCACCCTGCCGTCGTGGGACAGGTGGGCGTGCTGCCCGATTTGGTACGCGGCGTGGCTGTGGCGGGGAACTATGCCTACGTCGCCGATGGGGGTGGGGGCCTGCGCGTCATCAACGTCTCGAACCCGGCCGCTCCCAGCGAGGCCGGCTACTATGACACACCGGGGAGTGCTTCTGGTGTGGCGGTGGCGGGGAACTATGCCTACGTCGCCGATGGGAGGGCAGGCCTGCGCATCATCAATGTCTCGGATCCGGCGCACCCGGTTGAGGTCGGCAACTGTGACACACCGGGGAGTGCTTCGAGCGTGGCAGTGGTCGGCAACTATGCCTACGTCGCCGATGGGAATAAGGGGCTGCGCATCATCAACGTTTCAAACCCGGCCACCCTCAGCGAGGCCGGCTCTTACGGCACGTCATATGCTTCAGGCGTGGCGGTGGCCGGGAATTATGCCTACGTCGCCGATCAGTACAGTGGCCTGTACATCCTTGACGTATCCAACCCAACGAACCCTGTTGAAGTATATCGCTATCCTGTACCCACTGCACATCCCAATGCTGTGATGGTTTCCGGAGCCTATGCCTACCTTGCCGATTTCAATGGACTGCGTATTCTCGACATTTCCAGCCCGACAAGCCCCACCGAAGCCTCATATTACCCCGCGGGTGGAGCCTACGGCATAGCGGTTGCCGGGAACTATGCCTACGTCGCCAGCATGTATACAGGCCTGTACATCATCAACGTGTCCAGCCCTAACGCCCCCTCCCTGGCCGGCCGGCATACCACGATGGGATTCGCAACGGGTGTGGCGGTCTCTGGAAACCATGCCTACGTCGCTGCTTCAGACGGCGGCTTGCATATCATCAACATATCCGACCCGGCGCATCCGGCCGGGGTCGGGTCTTACGACACGCCGGGGGATGCCCTTGGTGTGGCGGTGGTTGGAGGCTATGCCTATGTCGCCGATGGGTACTATGGTCTGCGCATCATCAATGTCTCGAACCCGGCCGCGCCGAGCGAGGCCGGCTCTTACGACACATCGGGGTATGCCCGTGGTGTGGCGGTGGTTGGAGGCTATGCTTACGTCGCCGATGGGGGTACAGGCTTGCGCATCGTCAACGTGACGGATCCGGCGCACCCCTCTGAGGCCGGCGCCTGCGATACGCCGGGGCAGGCTTATGGCGTGGCGGTGGCCGGGAACTATGCCTACGTCGCCGATTATACGAGCGGCCTGCGCATCATCAACGTAGCCGACCCAACCCATCCCACCGAGGTCGGTTTCTATGACACGCCGGGGCAGGCTCAGGACGTGGCGGTGGTGGGGAGCTATGCCTACGTCGCCGATGGAGGAGGTCAGGGCCTGCGCATTATCAACGTGTCGGACCCTGCGCATCCCTCTGAGGCCGGCGCATACGTCACGCCGGGGCAGGCTCAGGGTGTGACGGTTTCGGATGACTATGCTTACCTCGCTGCCAGGTTCAGCGGTCTGCACGTCATCAACGTCTCCGACCCATCCAATCCTGCGGAGGCGGGCTTTTCCGACGCACCGGGGCGCGCCTGTGACGTGGCAGTGGCCGGGGGCTACGCCTACGTGGCTGCTGAGGATTCCGGCCTGTTCATCCTGCGCTTTCTCCCATACCGGGTTCACCTGCCTCTGGTGCTGCGCAACCCATAGCGGCAATGGCCGGGACAGGCCATAGGCCTGTCCCGGCAAAGCTGGCCGGAGCGAGTCGTATGGGCAAAGGCGGACGCTGGCATTGATTGGGATTTGGCCTTGCCCATAATGATGGAGGAAGAGCATTGCTCGCCGCCATACGTTTTCGGCGAGTGGAAAAACAGGGACAGTGGTCTCCCAATAGCCGCAACCCGTTCACGCCTGGTGAGATACAAGTGGGCGCGTCGGTTCAGGAGCACGCGCAAGGGAATGGCAACTGCGGGCAATGGCACGGCAGGGCGGAGACCTCCATCACGAGAAACCACCTGAGCGGTGTGGCACTCGGCGTAACTCCTGCGACACGGGAACGCACGGCTTGCAGCGCGAGATGGTGCAGGCAGGTGATAGCCGATACAGGTTTTCGATGAGAGAGCCCGCAAGCATCACGAAGGAGGAAAAAGCCATGAAATGCGAGAGAACGGTGCGAAGCAAGATTTTGGGGACGGTGGCCCTTGGGGCCTTTATCCTGACTTTGGGATTACGCCCACATCGGTCAATCGGTGAGATCGCGCTCAGGTCAAGTATGGAAAGTACCTCAACTTCTGACATGGGCCCCGGATTGCCGGAGACGACTCTCGGACAAGACGTTGTGCAATTTGTGAAGTATGTGAGCATACCTATACACAATCCCAACCCTGGGAAGGTTACAGAAGAACAACGTTACTGGTCCAACTTTGGAAAAGCGATCGCTGACGTCGGGGACATAAACAATGACGGGATGCCTGATTTCGCCATTGGCGCACCCAGGCAGTCAGTAGGAGGATCAGTATTTGTTTTTAGCGGAGCCGACCGCCGTCTTCTACTCACAATCAATTCACTGACAGGTGAGCCATGGTCAGGGTTCGGATATTCGCTTGCAGGAATTGGTGATATCAATGAGGACGATGTTCCCGACCTGCTTGTCGGTGCACCGGGGGATTACCTTATTGTCGGGCGGGCCTATGTAATAAGCGGCGCTGACGGCAATGTGATCCATTATCTGTATAACCCGGAACCGGTTATAGGAGCAAGATTCGGTTGGGCCGTAGCGGGAATTCCAGATCGGGATGGCGATGGAATCTCCGAGTTGGCAGTAGGTGCTCCAGGAGGGGAGAATTATTGTCCTCCTGAGCCTTCTGGCAAAGTCTACATATTCAGCGGGTCCAGCGGCAGATTCCTGCATACCATCGCTCAGCCCGAGAGCCGTCTCTGTACTGACTTTGGCGTAACGGTGGCAGATGTGGGTGACATCAACGGCGACGGCATGACCGACCTTCTGGTAGGCGACCCAGCGTCAGGAAGATGGGGCCAGGCCCATTTGTTCAGCGGAGCCGATTGGAGTCTGCTGCACACGTTCAATATGCCCGATCCTCCAGGGCTGCCCGATCCTGTCCTTAACGGTTTTGGTATCGGGATTGCCAGCGCTGGTGATGTGAACAGAGACGGTGTGCCTGATATTCTGATCGGACATCACGACGTGATAGGGATAGCAGGCAGAGGGGGAGCGGTTTGTCTGTTCAGTGGAGCCGATAAGAGTTTACTGCACATTCTGGAAAACCCTTATCCCGACTATCAAGGATATGGCGGCAATCTGGGCAATGCTGTAGCCGGTATAGGGGACATTACCGGAGACGGGATACCGGATCTGCTGGCCTCCGCGCATCTGCAGTACGTGAGAGGAGTCGACGATGTGGGCCAGGTTCTACTATACAGTGGCGCCGATGGCACTTTGGTGGAAACCATTGACCATCCAGAGCCCCAAGCCTCTGCCACGTTTGGATGGGGCGTAGCCGCGGTCCGCGACTTCAACTCCGATGGGGCGTTGGATTTCGTCATCGGAGCGCCCACTCAGGATGACGGAGAGTTTGTAGATACGGGCAGGGCCTATCTTTTCCTCAGCCAGGTCGCAGTTCTTGCCACTGGCGGGCGTCACACCTGCGCGCTGACTCCGGAAAGCGGGGTCAAATGCTGGGGGGCCAACAGTGACGGCCAACTGGGCAACGGAACCACCACTGATAGAAGCACGCCAGGGTACATATCCGGCCTTCGGTTCACAGCCGCAGCGGTCGCCGCTGGCGAGTCCCACACCTGCGCACTGACCACGGGCGGGGGGGTCCGATGCTGGGGCGATAACGGATACGGCCAACTGGGCGATGGAACGATGACCGACAGGACCACACCGGTGAAAGTGCCCGGCCTCATTAGTGGGACAGCGGCCGTTGCTGCCGGTGCGTATCACACCTGCGCGCTGAGTGCGAACAGCGGGGTCAAATGCTGGGGCGCTAACGAGTACGGCCAACTGGGCGACGGGACGACAACCCAGCGAAGCACGCCGGTGAATGTGGACGGGCTTACAAGTGGGGTATTAGCCATTGCCGCCGGGGATTATCATACCTGTGCGCTGACCGCAAGCGGGGGGGTCAAGTGTTGGGGATCCAACGATCATGGTCAACTGGGCGATGGGACGACAACCGATCGCAGCACACCGGTGGACGTGCCTGGCATGAGCGGGGTGAAAGCCATCACCGCTGGAAAGGCTCACACCTGTGCCTTGACCACGGGGAGCGGGGTCAAGTGCTGGGGCGCCAACGAGCACGGTCAACTGGGCAACGGAACAACTATAGATAGCAGCACACCGGTGGATGTGTCTGGCCTTGAGAGCGGGGTAGCAGCGATTACCGCCGGTGCATATCATACCTGCGCACTGACCAAGCGCGGCGGGGTCAGGTGCTGGGGCGCCAATGAGGACGGCCAACTGGGCAATGGCATAACAACGGGTAGCACTGTACCGGTGGATGTCTCCGGCCTCAGGAACGGAATGGCAGCAGTCGCCGCAGGCGGGGGTCATACCTGCGCCCGGACCAAGGGTGGGGCCATCAAGTGCTGGGGCAATAACGGGAATGGTCAACTGGGCGACGGTACAACCACAGATCGTACTGTACCAGTGGACGTGAAGTGGTCTGAAAGTTTCACCCTCGGAGTCAGCGGTCCACAGCGGGCCAGTCCGGGGGAGACAGTGAATTATGCCATTGCGTACAGTAATCAGACCACTCAGACAGTCCAAAACGCCGTCGTGGTGCTGGCGCTGCCCGTCAGCAGCGAGTTCGTTGACGCCATTGGTGGGGGCATCTTCTGGCCGGAGCGCCACCAGGTCTTCTGGCGATTGGGCAACCTGCCGCCGGGCAGCAGCGGCATCGTTTCGGCGCGGGTCCGTTATCTTTGGGGTCTCCCGATGGACCTGCAGGATTCGGCCCTAGCAATAGTTGGCGGAACCAGTGGCATCGTGACTCCCTTTGACATCCAGCCCTATCTCACATATACGCCCACGAGGGTCACCTCATCGGTAGCGCTTTCGGACGCCGAGGTTATGGCCGAGCGGCAGGGGTATCCCGATTTTGGTGGGATTTACAACGAGGCCGTTTCCTGGGGGATGACCTTTGCGAGGGCCGAACGGCAAACCCTGAGCAATGGCTCAACCATCACCCAGGCACTCTTTATCCAGCCGGAGCAGGGCGCGGTGATGTTTCTCCGCCGCAAGGGCGTTCAGGTGATGGCATCGTATCTGTATGGTGCCACCTATGCCATCCGGGACGCAACTGGCGGGATCACTGTGAGCCTGGAACCGTTTGCAGCGAACTACTGGGGTGCCTGGATGACCAATCGCGCCCATAGCCGGTGCATCTTCAATTGTGTGACCGAGAAGGCTCTCTGGGGAGTGATGGAGAACACCAGCCGGAAAGTGGGGAGCATCCTGATAGGGGCAGATTGCACACGTTGTTCTATGGGAGATGCAGACGCCTGTAGCAGGTGTTATGCCAGCCTCATGGGAATTTCTTTGCCCGGCGAGGCCACAGGCATACTGCAATGCGGCACCGATTGCTCGGACCCGGCCGCTCATATCTGCCAGCACGACCTCGTGACGTGTAACAGAGACTGGTTCTGGTACAGCGCTACCCCACAGGAGAGCGAGTGCGTCTGGAGGTGCCAGGCAGATGGGCAATACTATCCAGAGAATCACTCTTGTCCACCTGGCGAGAGGTGTGTGGAAGGCGCCGGCTGTACAACCTTTTGGCCGGAGCACGTTTTCTCGCTTCAGGAGACTATGATCACCGCTGCTCACGATCCGAATGCCAAGTACGGTCCTGCAGGTGATCTGTTGCCAGGGCAACTCGTGACCTACACTATTACCTGCGAAAACGAGGGCAAGGGTCAGGCTTACGGCGTGTATATCCTTGACAAACTGGACGAGTACTTTGACGATACGACCCTGGTTGTCACCGGCACATCTCAGTATTTCCAGTACATCCCGGGCACTCGCACCCTGTTCTGGGATATCGGCGATTTGCAGCCGAAAGGACAGCCAGGCTCCACAGGAGTCGTTACATTCAGCGCGCGGCTCAGGCCGGATGTGCCGGGTGGCAGCGCCGTTATCAATCAGGCTGTGGTCTACTTCCCCAGCGTGCCTGAAGAGACGCCCACGAACCCGGTCGTCAACGTGGTGCAGCCGGTCATTGCTTTGCCGCAGACGGTGCGAACCGGGGCCATGCAGCCGGTGACCATCACACTGGAAGGCCGCGACGTGGGTGGCATGCCGCTCACCTACTCAATAGTGGATTCGCCGCTCAATGGGGAACTCTTTGGCGTTGCACCGACGCTCATCTACAGCCCGGCGGTCAACTTCACGGGGTTGGACCTGTTCACGTTCAAAGTGAGCAACGGGATTACCGAAAGCCGGCCGGCCGAGATCGCGATTCTGGTTGAGCCCTCCGCAGCGGACACCATCCCGCCGGAAGTCGTTTGGACCCAGCCGGTGAGTGGAGCGGTCAACATTACTCCGCTGGCCAGCCCGATCTTTACCGATACGCTGGGACCGGTCTATGGCCCGTACATCACCATCCAGTTCTCCGAGGCTCTGAGCGACACCACAGTGACTACCCGGACCGTCCAACTACTGGCGGGAGGCACGCGGGTGTCGGCGACTGTGGCCTATGCAGGACCGTACCATCGGGTGACCCTCCTGCCCCGGCAGCCGCTGCGGCGCGGGACGATCTACACGATTCACGTCTCCCGGGATGTGCGAGATGCCTCGGGCAACCGGATGGCGGCTGACTTTGCCGGGGTTTTCCGAACCATTCCTTTCAGGCTCTATCTGCCTCTCGTTCTTCGTGACTGAACCGGCGGCAGCCCAAGGAGGACGTTGGTGATGAAGGGTTTTCAACACAAGAGAAATCGCTCACCGCCTGATGCAACCGAGCCGTTGTTGTGGTTCTGGACAGGCGTAGGTTCTGCCGTTATGGCAAGCCTTGTGGTGTAGGTAAGTCACGGCGCGGCTTAGCCTCGTCTTCAGGCACATTCAGCAGGATGCCGGTATAACAGAATTAGGAGGCATTCAGATGAACACGCGAAGGTTTCTCACTGTGGTGGTATGCCTGGGCCTGTTTACGGTCCTGGGTGGTTCTATACGGGCAGATGCCTATGCGCGATCATTGCCCTCTGCGGCAACCGGCACGGGCCTCGTGTTGTCGGACGTCCCCGGGCCGGCAAGTGCGTGGCCTGCGGCCCAATGGCTTGCGGTGGCCTCGCTGCCTCCGCTCCAGAACATCGCCGCCATCGCCGCCGGCGCATCTCACACCTGTGCGCTGACTACAGGTGGCGGGGTCAAGTGCTGGGGCAATAACGCATCCGGTCAACTGGGCGACGGGACAACGACTGGTCGCAGCACGCCGGTGGACGTGGTGTGGCTTTCGAACGGTGTGGCCGCCATCGCTGCCGGAGAATCTCACACCTGCGCGCTGACCGCTGGTGGTGGGGTCAAGTGCTGGGGTTCTAACGGGTTCGGTCAACTGGGCGACGGGACAACCACAAACCGCACCACGCCAGTGGACGTGTTTGGCCTCGGGAGTGGAGTGACGGCCATCGCTGCCGGTTATTACCACACCTGCGCGCTGACCACCGGCGGCGGGGTCAAGTGCTGGGGCTATAATGAGAATGGATAACTGGGCGATGGCACGTGGACCTACCGCGGTGCACCGGTGGACGTAGTGGGGTTATCCAGCGGGGTGGCGGCCATCGCTGCCGGTATGTCTCACACCTGCGCACTGACCACTGGCGGCGGGGTCAAATGCTGGGGCGCCAACTATAATGGTCAACTGGGCGATGGGACAACGATAGGTAGCCCCACGCCGGTAGACGTGGTGGGGATGGGAAGCGGTATGGCCGCCATCGCCGCCGGCTGGGAACACACCTGCGCCCTGACCACCGGCGGTGGGGGTCAAATGCTGGGGCGCCAACGGGTACGGTCAACTGGGCGATGGGACAACAACCAATAGTAATACGCCGGTGGATGTATCTGGCCTGGGAAGTGGGATAGCGGCCATCGCTGCCGGTCGTGATCACACCTGCGCACTGACTACCGGTGGTGGGGTCAAGTGCTGGGGCCGGAACTGGGCCGGTCAACTGGGTGACGAAACGACGACGAACCGTAACACGCCGGTAGATGTATCCGGCCTCGGAGGCGGCGTGGCCGCTATCGCCACCGGTCAGAGTCACACCTGTGCGCTAACCACCAGTGGCGGGGTCAAGTGCTGGGGCGCTAACGGTTCTGGTCAACTGGGCGACGGCACAACCACAAACCGCACCACACCGGTGGACGTGGTGGGGCTGGGGAGCGGAGTGGCAGCCATCGCCGCTGGCGAGAGGCACACCTGCGCGCTGACGACAGGCGGCGGGGTCAAGTGCTGGGGTAGTAACGGCTCCGGTCAACTGGGTGACGGGACATGGACCCAGCGTAACACGCCGGTGGATGTGTCCGGCCTCGGTAGCGGAGTACAGGCCATCGCTGCCGGAGGGTCTCACACCTGCGCGCTGACCACTGGCGGTGGGGTCAGGTGCTGGGGGTGGGATGGCTATGGACAACTTGGGCTGGGAACCATCATCTATCGGACAACCCCGGTGGATGTGGTGACGCTATTGAAGGTCTACCTGCCGCTGATCCTGAAGGGGACCTAGTGCCTTTTCACAAAAGTGAGGCTCACGTTTTCGAGCACGGGTTTGCCTTCTCCCGTTGCAGGCGCTTGGCGCGCTGCTTGAAGTAACGCTCGGTCTTGCGTTTGAGTTCGCGCGGCTCGGGTACTGCTCTGCCCCCGACTACGTGACGTTTGGCTTGACCAAAGACCGGCTCAATCGGATTGAGCCACGGACTGCGGCTAGGCAAGTAGACGATTAACAACCGAATCCACCCTTCGCGCTTAGCACGTTGGTTGTAGCGATAATACCAGCGGCGCAGTGCTTTGGCAGTGTGCCACGAGGCATTATCCCAGATCACGACCAATACCCGCTTGCCCGCAGCCTGATAGCGTGCCAGGAGCGTTTCCAACTGGCAGCGCACGTGGGTCTGGTTGCAGCGGGGAGCGTAATAGCGGTGCACTTGGCCCGTGAGGGCTTCATACGCGCCGTACAGTACCCACGCCCCCTTGAACTTGTGAGCGGGCTTGGACACCGCGCGGGCCTGGCTCTCGCCTGGCACACCGTAGCCACCCACTGCCTTCGGGTTGCCGGAGAACCACGATTCGTCCTGGAAAACGACCATGATGCTCGGATCGTGCTTGGCCCACTCCAGAATGCGGTCGCGTCGCGCCTTCTTGTGCGCATAGTGGGGGTCGTCACTGGTAATCCACCACTTGGCCGAGAGGTAGACATATCCCGCTTTGCGCAACAGCCGGCGCACCGTCTCCGCGTTGAAGGTTTTGGCCGCTTTGCCGGTCACCAGACCGGTGCGAAGCGCGACCGCAACCAGGTCGTGCAGACGCCAGACGGCGCTGTCAATGCCATATGTCTCCGGCGACTGCTTCAGCAAGTCCACCAGGCCTTGCTGAACTGCCGGCCCATACACCGGCGGACGACCGGAACGATGCGGAGGTCGCAGCAGGTCCCAGCGGGTACGCCGGTCGGCCTGATTGAATGCCCGAATGCGCTTGCGCACCGTTTGGACATGCAGCCCTATCCCGGCTGCGATTTCCTGCACGCTGCGCCCTTGATGCGACAGGAGCAGGATAGTTGCCCAACGCGCCACAAACGCATTGCTCGAGCGTTTCAACCGGCGCAACTTCTTAACGTGCTTGTGGTGAAGCGGACGAACTCGGAGTCTTCTCATACCCCGATTATGCCCGCTTTGCCAGATTCAGGCAAGTTTAGGGTGAGCCTGACTTATGTGAAAGAGCACTAGCCCCGCCAGCGCTCAGGACAAGCCCTCTCGCATCGGCGAAGGACTTGCGGGTGCGCCGACCGTTCGTCGGTATAAGCGCAGGGCTGCTCGCGGGGGTTGTGCCCTGAAGGCGTTCGGCGAAAGGGATGTTGGGTGTTCTGAGCCATATGTGGTGAAACTCACACATACGGTTCACAGGGGGCGGGACGATGGCAACCCTGTCCCGCCCCCAGATCGGCCAACCTGCTCCGCTCTCTGCGGCACGGTGCCGTTATGCTGCTGCAAAAGCGTCACTGCGTCGTTTCATCACCTCAACCCCTCTACCGCCCTGACCATATCCGCCTCGCCGGGCTGTGTGTAGATCGCCGTCGTCGCCACGCTCTCGTGGCCCAACAGCGCCGCTACCGTCACCAGGTCGGCCCTGGTCTTGCGCAGCAGCCGCGTGGTGAAGGTGTGGCGCAGCACGTGCGGCGTCACACCTTCACCGCCTCGCCCAGTGCGGCCAGGCGCATCTGAATACTGCGCCCCCCAGCAGCCCTCGCTGGCCCAGGAAGAGAGGGCGATCACAAGGGCCGTCCCTGCCATCATCCGGGTGTACTGCCAGATACGCCGCCAGCGCCCGCCGCGCCTCCCGGTGCAGCGGCACCTCGCGGTACTTGCGTCCTTTCCCGGAACGCACGATCACCTTCCCGCTGCGCTCGTTCAGCACCACGTCCTCCACCCACAGCACCGCCGCCTCCGAAACCCGCAGCCCCGTGTACAGGAGCAGGTTCAGCAGCGCCTCGTCGCGCACCGCGTCTACCAGCGTCGGCGAAGGGCGACCCGCCGGGTCGCCCCCCCTCACTCCGGCTTTCGCCTCCGCCAACTGTCGCCGCGCAGCAGTGGTGCGCTGCAAGCGGTAGACCTCCTGCGCGTCGAGCGCCCTGGGCGTGCGCTTGCCCTGGCGCAGCCCCTTCACCTCACCGGCAGGGTTGGCGGCGATGCGCCCTGCCTGTACCGCCCAGGCGAAGAAGGCGCGCAGGCTCGCCAGGCGGCGGTTGACCCCGGTGAGCCTGCGCCGTCATTGTCGCCACTACCGCCGCATCTATGGTGGCCTGAGTATTCGGCGTCGGCGTCGCCAGTGGGCCGCTGCGTCCACAGCTCACCATCCCCAAGAGCAACATACACACAACCAGCCGTGTATAAGAAGTGTATTTCATATTTGCGCCCCCTCAAGGTTACTGACTATCATTTCCAGAGATTAAAGATTGTTACCCCGCTGTTCTCAAAATCGGCTTCATTACGGGTGACAAGAACGAAGTTGTGATGCAGGGCAATCGCTGCAATTATAGAATCTATAACGGACATGGGTTTCCCTTCTTTCTCAAGCGTTCCGGTGAGCCGGCCCCATTCCAACATAACCATAGTATCTACAGGTACAATCCTGTCGGCGAAACGCCGGGGCAGTTCTTCGGTGAGCCAGGTTGCCAGACGCGCTTTCCGCTCTGGGTCTGACAGCTTTTCGATGCCCTTTTGAATTTCGCCCAGGGTAATCGCACTTAAGTGCAAACGCCCCTCTTCAACGCTATCAATCCAGGCAATTACCTGGGGACTTGGCTGTTTAGCGATGAGTTCAGAGATAACGCAGGTATCCAGCAGATAATTCATAGCGCAGGCTCCCGTCGCGCCATACCGGCATCACGACTTAAGTCTAGCTCTACCTCGGCGAGCGGCGAATCTCGGAAGAAGGCCGATAGACTTTTCTGCGGGAGCGTTAAACGTTTGAATTCTTCATAGGACATCAAGACAGCAGTTTCTACCCCATGTCTGGTAATCACTTGCGGCCCACTACTTAAAGCATTGTTGACAACTTCACTAAATTTATTCTTCGCCTCTTGTAATTGCCAGGTATGCATTGTCATATCAGCACCTCCTGTCTAGTCTGTCTGGATTATACACACCGTCTGTGAAGATGTCAATAAGGCTTTGCACACCGAGAATCTGTATAAAGAGATAGAGAGCGCAAAACAGTCTCATCAAGCATCGTTCATCCCCCCTTAGATGATCTCGTGTGTACCACAAAGTCTGAGCGAAGGCTGGTCCTCGGCTGCTTACATCCGAGAGTATAGCATGTAATCCCGAATATGCAGGGCAGGTATTACTAACAAAAAAAGCTGAACGGACAAAATTTTGTTTGAACATGGAAGATGTGCTATAATCATGGACACTGATATTTTCTGTGCGATTGCCAACGTCGAGGAAAATATGAGACAACTATTACGCCTTCTCTATGTGCTATCGGCGTTACTGCCGATAACCGCTTGCACGAAAGAAATCTTCCCTACCCCTGCCACAACTCCACAACCACCGGCGACTGCCACCGCAACTGTCGAAGCCCAAATGCCGAGTGTTGCACCAACAGCAACGGCAACTCCAACGGGTGCGCCGCTGCCGCTGCCGCTTTACTTTCTAAGTGAGGGGACTATCTGGTTGCTCAAACCGGGTGAACCTTCACCCCAAGAGATAGCAATCGAGGGCGAAGTCAGCACTATGGATGTGTGGCCCGGGGACAATCGGATTGCATACGGCACAACGAACGGAAAGGTGTATACCCTTATGCCGGGACAAGGGGCTGTCCTGCTTCACAATGTCCAGGCAGAGACCGACTCCCCGGTGCGGATTGGGCACGTTTCCTGGTCATCCAGTGGCACAAAGCTGGCATATACGGTGGCGTATACAGCCGAACAAATGATTTGGCAGGCCGGCTATCCGAGTTATCCCTCTGGATTGTGGGTATTCGACTTGGAAGCGCAATCGCCAACATGGCTGTTGAGCAACCATTATTTCCAAGAAGGCGAGAGGAAAATCAATCAATTGCGCGTTGTCTCAGCCTCTGAGTGGTCGGTTGATGATACCGCACTGCTTCTGCTCTATAGCTATTGGGAATGGAGCAATTACTCAATACTCGAACCCATAGCCCATCAGCCGTATGAAGCTAATGTGTATGATCTTGACAAAAGTGGTTGGGGAAGCGGTTTTTGGACTCGTGATGGTCAGGCGGTGCTCATATCTGGTCAGAATTATAGAGATGTCAGCGATTTGATGCTTCTTGATCGGGTTACCAAAGAGCCAAAGCTGCTTATCAATGGCACAGCGGAAAATCTCTATGTCAGTGATGCACAGGAATTGTCGAGCGGGATTGTTTTTCTTGGTGGCAATCGGTTATACATGGGCAACCTGACTGAGCAGGGCTTTCAATATGCGCCTGTTGGCACAGATCCCCTTTGCGAAGCACGCGAACCGGGCCACATCGAATGGGATACGACCGGACAATGGGGTGTGCTGGTCTGTCAATACGGCCCGAACGACTCCCAACCTGTAGAGATTCGCGTGATCTCATTAGACGGAGAAAATATCAACCTGACACCTTTCTTCAACACGCTACCGAAAACACCGACAACGATCTTGTGGGGCAGCAACCAGTAAATCAGCCTCAGGGCACGCTATGCATCTTGATCCCCGGATGCATTCCATTGTTGAGTGCATCCATGGTCTTCGCCAACTGCTCGCGCGCCCATAGCTCCTGACCATTAGTCGGATACTTGCGATAATAACACTCGATCACCATAATCAAAAACAGGTAGAGGCTGTAAAGCGCGCGGCGCGTGCACTGCGCTGGCGTATCCAGCACCGGCGTCCCGTACCCTCTGGCGAAATCGCTCTCCGGATCGTAGCCGGTGAAATTGACCTCCATCAGCGGATCGCCCCACAGGGCGCGCTCGTGGTCAATGATGCCCGTGATCTGCTGCGTCGCCATATCGAAGAAGATATTACCGTCCCACAGATCCCAGTGGACAAGGCGCGGCGTGCGTACTTCATCCAGCGTCGCGTAATGCTGGCGGGCTAAATCATGGATTTCGGCGTAGGAAAGGGGCAGTTGGACCCCTATGTCTGCACCGTCTTGCAGCACGGTCAGCAGCATGGCGTCGAACGCCTCACGCCAGATTGTAAAGCGCGGCGCGCTTTCCGGGCCGTAACCGAAAGCGACGCCTTCGATGGCGTTGATCTCCCGCAGATAGGCGCCGATCTGCCGGTTGATCCGCTGCTGCACGTCGGAAGCCAGTTCACCGCGGACTTTGTGCAGCGGCGCGCCCGGCAAGTACTCCATGATGAAGAACTCGTTGTCCAGCAGCGTCCGCGAGGCGTCGTAACAGTGAATCTCCGCGACCGGCAGCGAGGTGCGCGCGCGCAGCAGACGCATCACGGCGACCTCCGCCGACATAATGTCGCGCTCGTAGCGCAGGAGACGCACGTGCGTTGGCGGCGATACCTTGAGAACCCAACGCCGTCCATCCGCCAAATCCAGGCGGTAGGCCGTGGCGAAGTATCCCTCGGTCAACTCCTGCGTGGCCCTGACGCAGGTTTCACGGCCAAAATGATGGCTGACCAGGGATTGAATCTGAGCGTGCGAGAGTGTGATTTTGGAGATGCTTTGCATAATGACCTCAGAAAAAAGTAGCAGGTGGGGGTTTGGGGGTGGGGACACCCGCCCCCAAACCCCCACCCTATAACTACATCCCGGCAGCGTATTTTAGCCCTTGCACAAACAGGCACAAGCCCAGATTGCCGCGCTCGCCACGTGCGTAGCGTGGGTGCTGCTCCGGGAAAATGTGGTCTTCGGGGTGTGGCATCAGGCCGAAGATGGTACCCTGGGGATTGCAGATGCCGGCGATATTGGCGGTGGAGCCGTTGGGATTGTCAGGATAGTCCACCGGACCGTTGCCGTCAGCGGTGGTATACGTGACGACGATCTGCCCATTGGCGCGCAAGTCTGCCAGCACAGTTTCGTCGCGGGGGACAAAACGCCCTTCACCGTGGGCCACCGGGCAGTAGATGCGCTCCGTCAATCCGCGCGTGAATACACAAGGACTGTTGGGGTTCGGCTCCAGCCATACCCAGCGACACTCGAAGCGGTTGGAGGCATTGCGGGTCAGCGTCGCGTGCGCGCCCCCCCTTTCATCTCCTCCAGTGGGGGGGAGACCCGGCAACCATCCGCTCTTCACAAGCGCCTGGAAACCGTTGCAGATGCCGATCACTGGCTTACCGGCCTCCACGAAGCGTGCCAGCTCCTCCTGGAACAGCCAGCGCATGTCCGCCGCCAGCAGCCTCCCCGCGCCAAGCGCATCGCCGTAGGAGAAGCCGCCCGGCAACACGAGCATCTGGTAGGCGTGCAAACGTGCTGGATCGGCGTGCAGTGCGTTGATGGGCAACACCGTCGGCAGGCCGCCGGCCAGCTCAATGGCCGCCGCTGCGTCCGGGTCACGGTTGGTGCCGGTGGCCTGAAGAATGAGAGCCTTAGGTTTAGTATTCAAGCTTCACGTCCTCAAGAATTGATCACGAATCTTCACCAATCTTCACGAATAAACACGAAATTGGTGTCGATTCGTGAAGATTAGTGGTTAGAATTTGCACACCTTACTTTCTACCAACCCGCTTCGCCATCCAGATATCCGGCTTGTTCCAACCGTTTGCATCCGGGAGCACGCCGACGATGGTGTAGCCCATCTTCTGGTAAAATTCGTAGGGATGGCGGTTCAAGTTACGGATGTTGGCGATGTGCTCCCAGGTATTTTCGTACAGGTCTACCTGACTCAACGAAGTCCTGAAATCTTCGTCGTCCGTGCCCAGGTAGATCGTCAACCCGCCCCGTGCGCGCACCTGCTCTTCCAAATCCGTCACGAGCGCGCGTCCGATGCCTTGACCTTGATGCGCCGGATGCACGACCAGGGGATGTAATTCCCAGGCCGTGGTTTCATATTGGGGGATAGCGCCAACCCATCCCAGGACCTCTCCCTGCTCGCTGAGCGCCACCCGGCAGACCTTTTCTGGTTCCAGCGCCGCACGCACCTCTTCCAACGCCGATTCCATATCCGGCCAGGCGTTGGGCGCATGGACTTTGAAGGCTTCGACCAGCAAGGTTGCCGCTTGATGAATTATGTCCCCATTGTCGGCCGGCATATCGGCAATCCGCATAGATGTCCCCCTCATAGAGCATAGGCCATTCAGTGTCGCCTTTTTTACTATATTCTGCGAAAATGTCCACTTACAGTGGCCGATCATTTCGGAAATCAATAGGGAGGTAAATAGAGGGGATTTTGGGCGGCGAAGCCGCCCAAAATCCCCCTTTGAGAAATTCCCCGCTCTCCCCACACGTAGGGAGAGCGGGGGCAGGGGGTGAGAGGGGAAAACTCAAAAAAACTGCCCTCCGTTCTGAAATGTACCAATCAACGTTTGGTTCTTGACAAAAGTTATAAAGCTCCCTATAATAATTCTAGTAAACCTGTAGGATTTATATATCTTATAACTTCATAGAATAACGATGAAACTATCAAAACGCGGTGAATACGGTTTGCGCGCTTTGCAGGATTTAGCGGCGCACTATGGGAACAATCCCGTTCCTAACAAAACGTTGGCCGAGCGCAATAACATCCCTTTGAAATTCCTGGAACAGATTATGCTGATCCTCAAAAACGGCCGCATTGTGAACAGTCACAAGGGGCCGGAGGGGGGCTATACCCTGGCCCGTCCTCCAGAGCAGATTACCCTGGCGGAAGTTATTCGTTTACTCGATGGCCCTCTGGCGCCCATTTCTTGTGTCAGCGTAACGGCTTTTGAGCCATGTGGGTGTGTGGATTTGGAAAAGTGCGGTCTACGCAGGGTGATGAAGCAAGTCCGTGACGTTGTGGCCGAGATGATGGAACATACGACGTTGGCGGATCTGGTAGTAGTTAGTAGGGAGTAAGCAGTAAGGAGTAGGGAGAAAGGAGGCGAATATGAGACATAAATCCTGGTTCAGAGTATTTGCAGGAATGATGCTGGTGAGTCTGCTTTTGGGTGCATGCAGCAAAACAGGGCAAGTGGGTGACGGGAAGTTGCGCGGCACTTTGACGATCTCCGGCGCCTGGGCTTTGTACCCGATGGTAGTACAATGGGGTGAGGAATTTCGGAAGATATATCCTGATGTGCAATTTGACATTTCGGCCGGCGGGGCCGGGAAAGGGATGGCCGACGCGCTTGGCGGAGCCGCCGACATCGGTATGGTCTCCCGCGAGGTGAAGCCGGAAGAGATTGCACAGGGGGCTTTCTGGGTCACCGTGGTCGCGGATGCCGTTGTGCCGACGATCAATGCTCATAATCCCTACCTGGCGCAGTTGCAGACGCGCGGTCTGACCGCCGGCGATTTTGAGGCCATCTGGATGGGACGCGCCAAGACCTGGGGTGATGTGCTCGGCGACGCCGGCATCACTGACGAAATCCACGTCTACACGCGCTCTGATGCCTGTGGCGCAGCCGATACCTGGGCGCTGTACCTCGGCGGGCACAAACAGGAGGATTTACAGGGTGTGGCCGTCTATGGCGATCCCGGTCTGGCAGAGGCGGTCGCCAAGGATCCGCTCGGCATCGGCTACAATAACCTCAACTTCGCCTACGACATGAACACCGGCAAACCGATTGCTAACCTCGCTATTGCGCCGATTGATGTGAACGGCAATCGGGTCATTGACGACAACGAAAACTACTATGCCGATAAGCAAGGGGTGATGCAGGCCATTGCCGAAGGCCGCTATCCCTCACCGCCGGCGCGGGGCCTTAACCTCGTCACCAAGGGCAAACCGACCGGCCTGGCGCTGGCTTTCATCTGCTGGACGTTGACCGAGGGACAAGCCTTTGCTGAGCCTACAGGCTACATTCCCCTCACCGAGGCGCAGGTACAGGCGGAGTTGAAGAAATTGGAGTAGGAATGCGGCAACGACAGGAACGTTTTTCCGAATGGGTCATGGGGGCGCTGACGGCGTTTTCCGCTCTGCTGACATTGTTTATCGCCATAGCCCTGTGGCTACGCGCGCGTCCCTTGTTCGAGATCACGCCCTTGGGCCAGCTTTTGACCTCTTCGGCGTGGCGACCGCTGCAAAAGGAATTTGGGTTTTTGCCCTTCATAGTCGGTTCGGCAGCCGTCACAGGTTTGGCGATGGTGTTGGCGGTGCCCCCGTGCCTGCTGTGCGCCATCTACCTCGCGGAATACGCGCCACACCGTCTGCGTGAAGCCGTCAAACCGCTGATTGACCTGCTGGCCGGTATCCCTTCGGTGGTGTATGGGCTGTGGGGCGCGTTGATGATCGTTCCCTTCATCCGTGACATTCTCATCCCGTGGAGTCAGAACATTTTCCCAAACATGCCGTTACTTCAGACACAGAATCCCACCGGCTACAGCATCCTGGCCGGTGGGATTGTGCTGGCGGCCATGGTCTTCCCGGTCATCATCTCCACCGCGGAAGAGGTCATCTACGCCGTGCCGGGCGGTTTGCGTGAGGCGGCGCTTGCATTAGGCGCCACCCGCTGGCAGACCATCAAAGGCGTCGTGCTGCGTCGCGCATTGCCGGGCATCCTTGCCTCCGTTATTTTGGGCTTCTCGCGCGCCTTCGGTGAGACGATGGCTGTGATGATGGTGGTGGGCAATGTGCCACAGATTCCCCGCTCGCTCTTCGATGCGGGCTACCCGCTTTCGGCGCTCATCGCCAACAATTACGGCGAGATGATGTCCATTCCTATGTATGACGCGGCCCTGCTGGCGGCAGCGTTTATCCTGCTGTTGTTGGTGCTGGTTTTTACGATCATTGCGCGCTTGTTTTTGCTCCAGGCTATCAGACGGGCGGCATAAAGGGGGCGGGAGGAAGGGGGCAGGAGGAAAGGGGAAAGGGGCAAGGGGAAAGGGGCAAGGGGCAAGGGGAAAGGGGCAGGGGGCAAGCACAACCGACTATTCGACTAAAGACTACACGACTAAGGACTACGCGACTAAGGACTACAAAGCATGAAACGACTCAAACGCAAACATGTCGAGGAACGTATTTTCATCGGGCTGATGGTTGCCTCTATGCTCATCGTTCTCGGCAGCCTGGTGCTCATCTTGGGGGCCGTCCTGGTGAAAGGGTTGCCTGCGCTCAATTGGGCGATGGTAACGCAGGTGCCCAAAGGCGGGTACTACCTGGGCAAAGAGGGCGGCATCCTCAACGCCATTACCGGCTCGCTGGCGCTGGCAGGCGGCGCGACGGTGCTGAGTTTTGTTGTCAGCCTGGGCGTCGTATTTTACCTGCACCTTTTTGCACGCAACGCGCGCGTTCTTGAGGCCGTGCGTCTGGCGTTAGATGTGTTATGGGGTGTGCCCTCTATCGTCTTCGGAGCATTTGGTTTCACGCTGATGTTGTGGATGGGAATGCGCGCTTCACTGCTTGGCGGGATTGTCACTCTGGCATTGCTGGAACTGCCGGTGATGGTACGCACAATGGACGAGGTGATGCAGATGGTACCCTTCGAGCTGAAAGAAGCTGCTTATGCTTTGGGTTCGACGCGACTGGAAACAGCCCTGCGCGTCTTGCTCCGTCAGACGCTGCCGGGATTGTTGACGGCAGTATTGCTGGCCTTCGGGCGTGGCATCGGTGATGCGGCTTCGGTGTTGTTCACCGCCGGTTACACCGACCGCCTGCCCACATCTTTACTGCGGCCGGCGGCGTCGCTGCCGTTGGCCGTCTTTTTTCAACTGGGGACGCCGGTCCCCGAAGTGCGCCAACGCGCTTATGCCGCTGCGCTCGTGTTGACGGTGATCATCCTGCTGATCAGCATCGGCTCGCGGCTGCTCACCCGGCGTTTCACCCGTCATGTGGTGCGGTAGCGAGTAACCGGTAATGGGTAATCGGTAACGGATAACGAGTCATGAATGAAACCATTATTCAGGTACAAGGGCTGAACGTCGCCTATAGCGATCACCGGGTTATCCGTGATGTGAGTGTGGCGATCCCGGCGCGGCAGATCACAGCAATCATTGGGCCTTCGGGGTGCGGCAAGACGACGTTGTTGCGCTCGCTGTGTCGTCTGGTCGAGTTGACCCCCGGTGTGCGGGTGTGGGGGCAAATTTTCTTCGATGGGCAGGACATCTACGCACCGGATGTGGATGTGACCGATGTGCGTAAACGCATTGGTTTGCTGGCGCAGCGCCCGTTTCCACTGCCCATGTCCATCTATGATAATGTGGCCTACGGGCCGCGTCTATATGGGACACGTAAACGTGAGATGCTGGATGCTATTGTGCAGCGGCAACTCCAGGCCGCCGGTCTCTGGGACGAAGTCAAGGATCGGCTGAATGCGCCGGCTTCTGCGCTCTCCATCGGCCAGCAACAACGGCTGTGTCTGGCGCGCGGTCTGGCCGTCGAGCCGGAGGTCTTGTTGTGTGATGAAATCACATCGGCGCTGGATCCTCTCTCGTCGCAGCGCATCGAGAGCCGGTTGCTGGAACTGAAGGTTGACTATAGTATTGTGATGGTGACGCATGTGCTGCGTCAGGCGCGCCGTTTGGCCGATTATGTGATTTTTATGTACATGGGCGAATTGATCGAACACGGCCCGGCAGAGCAGGTATTGCACAATCCGCAAGAAGCGAAGACAAAGGCGTATCTGGCAGGGGAGTTTTATTGAGTGATAGGTAATGAGTAACGAGTAATGAGTAACGAGTAATGAGTAACGAGTGATTGGGTAATGAGGGACAGGTAAGGGGCGATAGCAAGAAGAGAACTTTTGAATACTATTCCTTTTTACTCACTTCTCTTTACTCATTTCTCTTTGCTACAAAAGGAGGGCCTGATGCACAACAAGCTCTGGGACTTATTCCTGACGTTTCTGAAAGTGAACCTGTTGACCTCATCCGGGCCGGCGTCGGCGGGACTGCTCTATGCTGAAGTGGTCGGCAAACTGCTCACCCGCGAGGAATTTATCGAAGCGGTGGGGTATTCCAGTGTACTGCCGGGATCAGATGCCCTGCAACTGGCGATGTTCGTTGGGTATCGGGTGGGCGGCATCCCCGGCGCGTTGATCGCTTGCCTGGGTGCGGTGTTGCCGCCGACGGTCATCATGCTGGCGGTTGCCGCCATTCTCACCCGCCTGCGTGGCGAGGCGTGGATCAGCGGCTTCGTCAAAGGGCTGGCGCCGGCGCTGGCAGCGTTGCTGCTCATCACCGTCTTCCAGTTGCTCAACGAGGGACAGGGTCAATTCTGGCCGTTTGCAATTTTGGGGACCGTCAGCCTGTTGGCGCTGACCGTTTTCAAAGTCCCGCCTACCATTGTTGTGCTCGCATCCGGCATTGCTGGTATTCTGTGGTTCCGGTAGAGGTGGAGTAGGGAGTAGGGAGTAAGGTTGCTATTCTGTGGAGGTGTCTATGCACATGCTACTTTGTGCCGATGAAACACCCTTCAGCCGGCCGGCACTGGCGTTAGGGGAACGACTGGCGCTGGCTTTGCGCGCCGAGGCGACCTTGTTGGTGGCTTCGCCCTATAGCCCGTCGCCGGCACTTGTGGCCGCGGCCACGGATATCAGCGCACGGTTGGGAGCATTGAAATTGCCCTGTATCACGCGTACCCGGACGGATGTGCCGCATCGTGCTATCATTGCGCAGGCAGAGACGGGGGCGTATGATCTAATCATCATGGGTATGCTGGAAGGCGGACGGGTACGTCGCTGGCTGCGTGGTTCCTCCGTCCGGTGTGTCTTGCAGCATGTAGGAGCGCCGATATTGATTGTGCCCGCGGATCGTCCTGCTCTGAAACGTATCTTGCTGTGCAGCAGCGATCTGTGGTATCCGGCAGAAATGATCCACCTGGTCGGTCAAATTGCCCAGGCTGCCCAGGCCGAGGTCACGCTGCTGTATGTGATTCCCCAACCCACGCTGCACTATCCGGCTCTGAAGGAAATCGAGGATGCCTGGGGCGCGCTCCTGCAAACCGATACGCCACAAGGACGCAATTTGAAGGCGGGACGCGATGCGCTGCGGGCGCTTGGCATCGAAACGTGGATCAGTCTCCGGCATGGTGCTGTAGGAAAACAGATTATGACGGAAATCCGCGAGGGCGAATATGATCTGGTCGCGCTTGGCTCCACCTACGCGGCGCAGAGCATACGCCGCTTCTACGTACCGAGCATCACCGAGTTAGTCGTCGAAGAAGCACACCGTCCCGTGCTGGTAGTACGACACCGACAAAATTGTTAATTGGGTACCTGGGGCAAAAAAACGGTATTCGTATGATAAACCGGTCATTTCTTAAATGGATTGACAATCATCAATTGATTTTCAATCCATTGTTCGTCTTGCAAATCCTCGGAATAAACAAGCGTACAATGATTCTCCAACGCCGCAGTCAAAATAAGGCTATCCCAATATGCAAATCGGTATTTTGTCATTACCGGTTACCTCAACAATGGGCAGGGTGTGTAAGAAATCCCTGGAGACCAGCAATATCGCCGCAGGCTTCAAAATCTTTTTGCGTGATGTCACTGCTATAAATTCACCGATAACTTGCGAACTAATCACGATATCCTCACGTAACAGCAAGCTCTCGGCGATGGTCCGCTTGAACGTATCAGGGCCAATAGCATATACTAATACGTTTGTATCCAGAAAAAGCTTATCGCTCATGCAGTGCCTCGCGGTCTAATTTGTAATCAGGAGGTAATTCTCCGTGTACCTGCTGGAACATCGTCTGCAAGATTTTTCGCCGTTCGGCTATAGACAGGGAATGGTCTGATGAAGCTATGGTTACTTTTGAGTTTTTTTCAGTAAAAACTCATAGAAATCTAATAGTTCCTGTCGTGCAGTCTCAGGGAGCTTAAGTATATCAAGTTGAGAGTAAGCGTAGGTAACGTCAGGCTCTTTTAGCGTTGTATTCTCCGGTTTTATATGACCTTCGTTGTCTGCCATGCCTCCAGTAACCTCCTGCCATCCGCATCAATCCATATTCTCCCTTGCGCGTCCAGTATCTGTAGGCGCATAACCGGATTCACCGCGCCAATTTGGATGCACGGACGCCCGGCAAGCGTGCGCTCGAAGTCTGCCGCGTGCTCAGGTGCGACCTCAACCAGGAAACGCGCGCTGCTCTCGGCGAACAGGGCAGTCACAGCGTCGCCCGGCAGCGTCAAGTCCAGCCCCAGCCGTCCGCCGATGCACATTTCGGCGGCCGCGACGGCGACGCCACCCTCAGAGCAGTCGTGCGCGGCAGCAACCAGGCCGGCCCGCATCGCCTGATGTAGCGCGCGGCATGTTTCAATGGCGTCCGGCACGGGGGTCGGGGGATGGCCGCCCGTTTCGCCGCTCAGCCGCTCGTAGAGCGAGCCGCCCAGCTCCTCCCGCGTCGCGCCGATGAGGTAGAGCCGGTTGCCGGGACGTTTCAGATCGCTTGTCACAATGCGGCGCACGTCCGGCACAATCCCCAATGCTGAAATCAGCAGCGTCGGCGGAATCGCGCGCTTGACGCCGTGCACATCCACAAACTCGTTGTTGAGGCTATCCTTGCCGGAGATGAAGGGCGTCCCATAGGCCAGCGCCGCATCGTAACAACCCTGCGCCGCGCGCACCAACCCACCCAGACGCTCTGGTATCCGGGGATTGCCCCAGCAAAAGTTATCGAGGAGGGCAATCCGAGCGGGGTCCGCGCCCACGGCAACGACGTTGCGCACGGCTTCATCTATCACCGCCCAGGCCATCGCGTAAGGGTCATGCAGGCCGTAGTACGGGTTGATGCCTGCCCCCAAGGCGATTCCGCGATACCCTTTGGTCATCAGTGGCTTGAGCACCGCCGCGTCCGCCGGCCCGTCGTTCAGCACACCTACCAGCGGCTTCCCCACCGTTGCCCCTTGTACCTCATGGTCGTAACGCCGGATTACCGCTTCTTTGGAGGCCACGTCAGGATGGGCAAGCATTTGCAAAAGCAAAGACGTAAAACGTAAAACGTAATTCGTGATTCGGGATTGGGGATTCGTGATTCGTGATTTGTGATTCGTGATTCGTAATTCGTAATTCGCTGATTCGCTGCTTCTTGCTTCTTGCCCCTTGCCCCATTCAGCCTTCAGGGTGAGGCGCGGCCAGCCATTGTGGATGAAATCCATCGGCAGGTCGGCAGCGAGTTTGTCGCCGTAACGGACGCGCAGGCGGTGGTCGCCGGTGAAACGCCCGATGACGGTCATTTCGACGTTGTAGAGGGCGCAGATTTCGCGCAGACGCGGCAGGTTAGCCTCCGGCGCGGCGATGACCATGCGCTCTTGCGCCTCGCTGAGCCAGATTTCCCAGGGACGCAGGCCGGGATACTTGAGCGGGACGTCGCGCAAATCTACATCCACGCCTACCTCTTTGCCCATTTCGCCCACGGCGGATGAGAAACCGCCTGCGCCACAATCGGTGATCGCAGTATAGAGACCCTCGTCCCGCGCCACGATGAGCGCGTCGAGCACGGCCTTTTCGGTGATCGGGTCGCCGATTTGCACGACGCTGCCGACGGTTTGGCCGGTATCGTGCGTCAGTTCGGCGGAGGAGAACGTCGCGCCGTGAAGCCCATCGCGGCCTGTGCGCCCGCCGAGTGCGATGCACAGGTCGCCGGGCTGCGCCTGGGTGCGATGTCGCCCTTTGGGAGCTATACCCACGCAGCCGCAGTAGACCAATGGATTGGCAACGTAATCCGGGTGATACAGAATCGCGCCGTTGACGGTCGGAATGCCCATCTTGTTGCCGTAATCTTCGATGCCCGCCACCACGCCGCGCGCAATGCGCCTGGGGTGCAACACGCCGGCGGGAATCTCGCCTTCAGGCATATCCGGCGGGCCAAAGCACAACACATCTGTGTTGGCGATGGGCTGTGCCGAGACGCCCATCACGTCGCGGATCACGCCGCCGACGCCGGTATTCGCGCCGCCAAATGGCTCCAGCGCCGAGGGATGATTGTGCGTCTCCATCTTGAACGATACCTCATACTCGTCGTCGAAATCCACGATGCCGGCGTTGTCCACAAACGCCGAACGCACCCACGGCTTGTTCAGCGTCTCTGTCGCTGCCCGCAGGTACGTCTTGATGAGGCTGGGAATGCGCTCAGGCTCGGGCCAGTTACCTGCTGTGGCTCGGTCTGGAGACCGGCCACAGCAAGAATTGACCATCACGCGCGGCATACCGCCGTAACAGGTATAGTCAATTTCGGCCTTGAAGGTTTTGTGCTGGCAATGCTCGGACCAGGTTTGCGCCAGGATTTCCAGTTCGACATCGGTGGGGTCGCGGCCCAGTCCCCGAAACTCTGCCTGAATGGCTTGCATTTCTTCTAAAGAAAGAAACAACACGCGCGCGGCGCTCAGGCGTTGCAGGGCGTCCGTGTCCAAATCGCGGATGGGGATGATGTCTATAGCATCGCTTGGCGCGGCGTCGGGGACAAATTCGGGCTGCAGCGGCCCCAGAGTGTACGACTGAATCACGGGATTGCAGAGCAGTTCTTCCGCGATGCGGCGCAAGGTGGCAGGAGCGAGGTCATCGGCGAAAGTGTAGCGCGTACCGGTGACGACGGCTTCGAGGGCGCCGACGCCCAATTGACGCGCACGGTGAAGCAGGTGTCGGGCGACAGGATCGGTCACGCCGGGGTGCAGGCCGACTTCGATGGGTTGCCTTTCCTCAGTCCCCGCTGTGGGGATGGGCGACCAGCAATAGTCCTCGACGATCGGATCCACCAGGAATTCGGTGGCGATGCGTTCTACCTCCGCGGCGGTGAGCGTCCCGCGCAGGAAGTAGAGATTGCTGATGCGGATATGGCGGATGCCTTCAATGCCTAGATGAGCAATCTGGGTAAGCAGCTCTACAGCGCGCCCGTCTATGGAATCACGCAGAAAAACTTCGATGCGATATGTCTGTGTCACGGTATCCTCTGAAAATGGTTGTGAGTTGCGAGTTAAGAGTTGCGGGTTAAGGGAATTGAAAGCTCCGTATCCTACTATACTATGGGGACATGGACTGTCAAGCTCTGTTCATGGGTGTAGGGCAAATGATCGAAGATGGCTCGGGCCGGTCTCCTGACCGTGCCCATTCGGGCCTGCAACTTTTTCATACCTGATGACGTATCCATAAACAGTGGAAGCAAACAGGTTTGTTTACTTTCCCTCAAACTATTTCTGTGCTACAATGAGTGCATAGTTGAGGTCAGTTTTTCCGCTAACGTCATAGAGTCACCTGAGCGCATTTAAGGAGGTCGCCATGAGTTTGCTTGATACCGTCAAAGGAGAGATGTCCGGCTTTGAACAGTTGGTTGCCAAAATACCCGGTTATAAAGGGTACAAAGAGAAGGAGCAACGTCGCGAGGCCGACAAACTGCTCCGCGATCATATCGTCAATCGGATGCGCACCGTCAAAACCCAACTTGATGGGCTGCAACAGGACCTCATCGGGGCAGGCAAGTTTGACCTGCTCGATGAAACCGGCTCCGCCGCCACACAGCTTCAGACGTTCATTGACCGCGTCCGCACAGCGCCCTATGGGTATGGCGGGCTGTTCGATGCCGTGAAGGTTAAGGAAGAGGATCTGGATCGCGTCTACGAGTTCGATAGCGCGCTGCTCAGCTATGCCGAACGGATTGAAAGCGCCATTAGCAATGCCCGTGAGGGCCTTGAAGGTGAAAACGCCCGTTCGCTCATTTTGATGGTGCGTGATCTGGCCCGTGAGGCCAATGCGACATTTGACGAGCGTCAGGATGTGCTGCGCAAAACGGCCAGCGTCGGTGTGTAAGGCATAACAAAATCGGAGGTTAAGAACTATGGCACGCGTTTTAGATATCATCGAGTATATGGATGAGGGGCGTGGGGAAATCGTGCATCGCATTCCCGAACGCGGCTCCGGCGATTTTCGCCTCGGCAGCCAGTTAATTGTACGCGAATCCCAGGCTGCGGTTTTCTTCCGCGACGGTAAAGCGTTGGATACTTTCGGGCCGGGGCGGCATACCCTGACCACCGCCAACATTCCCGGCCTCATCGGGCTGATCGGCAAAGCTTTCTCGGGGCAGACCCCTTTCAAGGCCGAAGTGTACTTTGTCACCACCCGTGAATTGACGGATATGAAGTGGGGCACGCCGCAACCTATCACCATCCCTGACCCTATTTTGGGGATGGCGCGTGTGACCGGGCATGGCACCTATGCCATCCAGATCACCGATCCGCAGCTTTTTGTCGCTAAGATTGTGGGGACGCAGAATCTCTACACCACGCGCGACATTCAGAATTTCTTCCGCAGCATCATCCTGACCAAGATGATGGATCTCATCGGTGAAATGGGCAAGTCCGTGATCCAGATGGCCGCCTTTGTAGAAGAGCTGAGCGCCGGCGTGCGCGCCAAGGCGCAAGAGGAATTTGCAGCGCGGGGCGTCACACTGAACTCGTTCTATGTTGAAGCGATCTCGCCGACCGAAGAGACGGCCAAGGCCATTGATGCGCGCTCGGCGATGGGCGCCATCGGTGATATGAGCGCCTACATGCAATACCAGGGCGCGCAGGCGATGCGCGAGGCCGCCCAAAATCAGGGGGCTGCCGGATCCGGCATCGGTCTGGGTGCCGGTGTGGGGCTGGGCGCCGCGATGGGCCAGATGCTCGGACAGGCGGCTGCACCCCATACCGCACCTGCTCCGGCTACGCCGCCGCCGCTGCCGCAGGCAACCTTCTATGTCGCCATTGGTGGGAAACAGCAGGGCCCCTTCGACATGGCAACCTTGCAACAGTACATCCAGTCCGGGCAGGTGACTCGCGATACGCTGGTCTGGAAAGCCGGAATGGCGAATTGGGCCAAGGCCGGTGACGTGGCCGATTTGAGCGGCTTGTTTGGGATGGTTCCGCCGCCGCTGCCGTAGGCGGCATATTATCCTGGGGCTGTTTAACCAGATGGGACGCGCTTCAGTCGGCGCGTCCCATCGCTTGTGTATGTGTGGCTCCTCAGCCGTTTTTCAACAGGTTCAATTCTCCGCCTCGATATGCAGCGCCTCGTATAACTGTTGGAGCACCTCCTTGGGCAAATTGGGACGCCGCCCTTCTTTTCTTAACCAGCGCTTCAGGTCTGTCATACGGAACACCGGCACCGGCGAACCCTCGGCCTCGACAACAGCTTCAGGGTGGATAAAGAGAATCACGGCCCGTACCGGAATTTCGACCCCTTCTGGCAGACGCTTGCGCAGAAAGCGTTGCAGGTCTTCCATCTCCAGCAACGCCATCTGATCCGGGCGTCCCAACCCTTCCAGACCGACAAAACGCTTGAGCCAGCCGAGTTTTTCTTGATGACGCCATTTGCCGTTTTGATAAGTCATGTACCCACTTTGCGAGCGTACGAAGATGACCGTGAGACCGCCGGGGTCTACCAGCACAAAAGGCGCGGGGGTTTGATGAACCAGCAAGATGAAGCTATTTTCCAGACCTTTGAGGGCTTCCGGCACCTTTTTGTGATGTGCTAACGGTCCCACGTAGCGCCCCCCCAGGTAAGCGCCGACAAGTGAGAACATAAATCCGATCCATACCACAATCAGGGTCAGCCAGCTTAAGTCGGGCTTCCAGAACAGCAACACTGTCATGCCTATCACCAGGGCCAGCCCAATCAGCGGCGCAATTTCTCCCATACGGGTACGGCTTTTAATTTGTGATTCGTTGACAATCAGACGCATATCTCCTCCTGCAATAAGTTTTTCGACTCACGCAAAAAATGTCAGCAGATTAAGTGGATCAAGCGGATTTTTTATTCTTAATCCGCTTAATTTGCTCAATCTGCTGACATAAACATAGAATTTTGGAACGCTGTGTGTTATGGGCGCGCGGGACTGCCGTCGGGCCAGCGGGTCTGTGTCCACCATTCGACGCCGTCTTCGCAGGGATACTGCGCTGCCAGTTTCTCGTCAATGTCAATGCCCAGGCCGGGTTTGTCGTTCGGATACATGTAGCCGTTGCGGACCTCGGGCAGACCGGGGAACATTGCGTAGACATGCTCCGGGAAGCGGCACCACTCCTGGATGCCGAAGTTGGGTGCCCACAAATCCAGGTGCAGGTTCGCGGCGTGGCCCACCGGCGATGTGTCGCCCGGCCCGTGCCAGGCCGTCTTTACACCATACATGTTGGCAAACAACGCCACAGCGCGCGCCGGTGTGAGGCCGCCCATCTGGCTGACATGCATGCGGATGTAGTCAATCAACCGCTCCTCGATAAGCGGTTGCCATTCGTGTGGGCTGTTGAATAATTCGCCCATGGCGATCCGCGTGGCGCACTGCTGGCGGATGGGGCGGAAGTAGGCGATGTCTTCCGGCGCGAGGGCATCTTCCAGGAAGAAGAGGTTAAATTTCTCGACATCTTTGGCGAAACGCACAGCATCAATCGGTTGCAGACGTTCATGGACATCGTGCAGTAATTCAATTTCGTCGCCGACTTCTTGACGCACGTGTTCCATCATCCGCAGCATGTTCCGACAGTAGGCGCGGGGATCGTAGTACGCGCCTTCGGGCGCGCCGTCGGGTTTCACCATGGTATCGCCACGTCCGCCGTACCCGCCCATCTGGATGCGAATGTAGCGGTACCCTTCGGCCATAAATTTCTTGACGTTCTCGGTGACTTCTTCGGGTGTGCGGCCGTCAGCGTGGGTGTAAACGGCGGCGGCCTCGCGGCATTTGCCGCCGAGCAAATCGTAGACGGGCATGTTCGCCAGTTTGCCTTTGATGTCCCACAAGGCCTGGTCAATGCCGGAGATGGCGTTGTTGAGCACCGGTCCGTTGCGCCAGTAGCCATGCACCATCGCCATCTGCCAGAATTCCTCGATGCGCGCTACATCCCGCCCGATGGCGAAGGGGATGAGGTGCTTTTCGAGCGCCGCGACGACGGCATGGAAACGCTGCGTGAACGTCGCGCAACCTAACCCGTACAGTCCCGGCTCCGAGGTGATGACCTTGACAATCACCAGCCGTGAACCAGCCGGTTGGGTCAAAATGACTTTAACGTCTTTGATTGTGATCGGTTTTGCCATAGTATCTCCCTGTATAAGTTAGAAATCTGTTAAAATCCGTTCAATCCGTTGACGAATTCTCATCCGACCGGCGGAACTCAATCGAATACAATAGCCATGCAATCACCACGTAAGCGATTGTCTTGGGCAGCATCAGTGCGCCAAAGGCCGGATGCCAGAATACACCGACGACGGTGCCGCTGTATGTAGCAAAAGAGACCAGCATGGCGTAGGCCAATGCCTGTAATTGACGGCGCAGCGGAAACGAATGGCGCGGCGCTTGCTGGAACAGGATCACCATCACCCCCACTCCCTGAATGACGAAGGGGATATTGCGCCAGATGCTCCATAACGTCCGCTCGCCGTCCCAGTGGTTTTGCGGGAAGGTGAGCAACACCATCCGCACTGCAAAACTGACCGGCAGCAGCCACAGCCATCTTGTCCAACGCAGGTCGAACTTGCGCCGGCAGTAGAATAGCAGGCAGAGGTAGAAAATGGTCAGCGTGATTGAGCTGGCCAGGCGGCCAAATCCGATCCATGTCAGTCCCCAAAAGGGCGACGGCGGATTAACTCCCGTGAAAGTCGCGTAAGCCTGTGAAATGAGGTGAAACGAGTCGCCAAAAGCGAGCAGAAACAAGGCTACCAGAACCCAGAGAGCTGTGCGCCGTTGCCCGGTGCTCAGATGTGGGATGCGTATAATGGCAGCGATGAACAATGGCCACAGGATACCCAAATAGGTCAGGTTGATGGCTGTGACCGGCCAGGAATTCATCAATGGCGCTCCTTCTAGTTTTGAATTTTGAGGATTAAGCCACCATGATAGCTGAGATGGCTTGCCTGTCAACGTCACATGTTTGTGGGTACCTTTCAGGGTGGGGACGGCCCTGCCCCCCTATTTGCACCCTCGCCCTAAAAGGAGGGCGAAGCCGGGGGTAAAGAAGCAAAAACTCTTTTCCAAAACACAGAAAGCGCAGGAACCTCAAAGCTCCTGCGCTTTCTGCGACAACAGGGAAGAAGAAGCAAGCTATGCGCGAGTTGTATCCACAGGGAATCGCAGGCCCCATCTGCCATTCCCAAGATACCGAAGATGTTAAGGCGTTCAAACGGGTGAACGCGAGGAAAGATTTATAGATATAAAAACTGCTGCACCAGCTTCTGACTGCGCGCATCCAGTGCGGCGACGTCGGGAATCTCGTAGCGCGCCTCGTTGACATCAATCAACAACCAGTGACCGGGCGCAACCTCACGCGCATAATGAATCACGCTGTTGCGCATCACGAATTCTTTACGGCCTTTGTCTGTCTGCACCGTCCAGTACAGAAATCCCAATTCTTCTTTGATGTTGAAGACCTGGGTAATGACCGGCACAAAGTAATGTAGCCCCAGTTCGGCGGCCACCGCATCACGGCTGTCCGGTTGTAACTGATTCCAATCCTCGATGATGCCCAATTCCGGCAGGGTTTCATCAGTTGCATCACGCACCGAGAGGAAAGTGGTGTTGTCAGACACCGGAAAACACGCCCGCAACGCCACACGCGGGTAATAACTCGCCTTTGCCTCTGCGTCATCCGTCAGCAGGGTCAAGCTCAAAGTGTCGCCGCGGCGCTCAAACCTGCTGCGTTGGGGATCCAGATAAGTCACTTCAAAGGCTTTGGGCATCGGGGCCTCTATACTGTCGCCACACCGTCAAGGCTGGCTAACTGCGTCTGCATTTGTACGAGATGATAGAAGGAGCCTTTGTTGTCCATCAATTGCCTGGGCGGGCCTTGCTCTTCAAGGCGGCCACGATTGATGACCAGGATGCGGTCGGCGTTATAGAGCGTTGAGAGACGGTGGGCAATGGCGATGGTTGTGCGTCCCTTGACCAGTTCGTTGAGCGCTTCCTGGATCTGACGTTCCGTATCGGTATCCACCGACGAGGTCGCCTCATCGAGAATCAGGATGCGTGGGTTGTGCAGGATCGCCCGGGCGATGGAAATGCGCTGACATTCACCGCCAGATAGCCCGGCTCCACCTTCACCTACGATGGTGTCGTAACCTTCGGGTAGCTGGGTGATGAAGCCATGGGCATTGGCCGCTTTGGCTGCCTGGATGATCTCACGGCGTGTGGCAGAGGGTTTGCCATAGGCGATATTTTGCGCCAGTGTACCGTGAAACAGAAATGGCGTTTGCAGGACGATGCCGATCTGCTGGCGGATCTCCTCCATTGAGAGTTCACGGATATCCACGCCATCAATGCGAATCGCACCATGAGTCACATCGTAGAAACGACACAGCAGGTTCACCAATGTTGTCTTGCCCGCGCCGCTGTGGCCTACGATGCCGATCAACTCACCGGGTTCTACGGTAAAGCTGATGTCGCGGATCACCGGATAATAGGGGTCGTAGCCAAAGGTCACATGGTCAAACTCGATCCGTCCGCCCAGACGTGCCCGGCGCACCGGCCGGGCCGGCTGTTTTTCCGGTTCTTCGTCCAGCAACTCGAATGTGCGTTGGGAAATGGTGAGAAAGCGGTTCATGGCCTGGCTGATGTGCGTGAGGTTGGAAAGCGGCCCGTAAAACATCCCCAGATAGCTCAAAAAGGCCATCAATGTGCCCAACGTGATCTTGTCGGCCAACACCGCGCGGCCACCGGCATACCAGATAATCAAGCCACCGGCGCTGAACGCGAATGAAATCAGTGGGAAAAATTTGCTCCACGCCAGGTCTACCTGCAAACGCGAGTTGAGCAACCGGACGTTACGACTATGGTAACGTCGCTCTTCCTCGTCCTCTTGGGCAAAGGCTTTGACCACGCGCACGCCGGAAAGGAAAGTGTTCAACATCGCATTCAAGCGCCAGCGGGCCACCCAAAAGCGTCGGAAGTGCGGTTGCATGTAACGATAATACAGATAGGCCGCCGCTACCACGAAGGGCGTGGGGATGAGCACATACAACCCCAGAGATGGCGCCATTGTGAACAGTACAATCCCGATGCCGACAACCAGCAAGATGTTCAGGGCAAAGGTCGTCATCTGCGAGACGAGACCCTGCAGCTCTTCCGTGTCCTGATTGACGCGCGTCATCAAACGCCCCACCTGGTTTTTGTCGAAGTAATCCACGGAGAGCTTTTTCAAATGCGCGAACAGTTGATCGCGAATACTGGATGTGAAACGAGTGCTGACGTTAATCGTGGACCAGTTGGTCACGATTGTGAGGAGCACTCGGACGACCTGTATGCCCAGCAATCCGCCCACCAACCAGGGGAGGAGCGCCGGGTCGCCCCCCGCAGTTCCGTTGATCCTCAGCACGTCATCAATCAGAATACGGGTCAGGTAGGGAGGTAACAAGTCCACCAGGACCCCCGCTACCAACAGGATCACGATCAGGCCCATTTTGCCCCAATACGGACGGGCCAGTTCTAGCAGGCGACGGAACAGCTTGCCGCGCTGGATACAATTGGGACAGACTTTGGACGAGGTATCCACGAGGATGCGCCCACATACCAGACACTTGTGGCTATCGGCTGTGGGATCGGGGACGGGAACATCGGCGCCGTATTCGGCGCGGGCATGCAGATACTGCGCTACCCGTCCAAAGCGATTGGTCAGTGCGTTGGAGTAGTGCAGCAGGACATGGGGTTGCTGCTCTACCGTCACCTGCAGCAGGCCGTTGCCGACGCAGCGTTCGACCCGGGCATCCTCGATTTTGTCCAGCGGGAACTTGTGTCGCAGGTTCGCAGTCCCATTGCGACGTTCGATCACCCATAAGGTGTGGGGATCCAGCAACAGCCATTGCTCACCGAATTGTCCATCGGGGGCCAGGTCCGATTGCACTGCCAGGGTGAGATCGGCCGGTTGGACGCCTTCTATGTACAGGATGGTTGCCACCGAGGCCGGCAATTCCGCAGCAATGTCCGGTTTGACAACCGCCGGTGTGGCTACCGGCTGTTCGCGTTCACGCATCCAAGCCTCCTTATTGGTTCACACATGCGCGTAGGACGCGCCACTTCACCAATAAGGCGCCCTAAAAAGAAAAAGGGCACCTCAAACCAGGTGCCTTCTTCCACGCCTACGAGGTTAGCTGTCGGACTCGGGCCGAAGAAGCTCGCCCTACGGTCTCACCGACCGACTCGCCCCCTGTTTGGTTCCCCCGTTGTCCCATCCCTGCAAGATGGAAACATTAGGCGTATAGGTTATAGGATATGTGCGGTTACAGGAAGAATAATAGCACAGATTTAGATTTTTGTCAATACCGATCAAACCAAATCATAACCTGTTTTTACGCCAGTTGCTCTTTTTTGTCGAACGCGCTATTATACGGAGTAGGGAGTAGGAAGTAGGGAGTAAGGATTAAAGGAACATTCCGGCGTGCCAATGTTCCAACGACTGAGGAGGTTTTTTCATGAACGATATTTACAGGTTGAATTTGGGGTTGGGCAGTCTGCCGTTGCTTTCTGACGCGGAAACGCGCTCGATTTCGGCCGAGAATCCCACCGGCGCCAGAGGCGGCGGCGCGCAGGCTGTGCCGGATGCGCACAACGCCGGCTCGATGCTCGGCCAGGGCTGGAAAATCCGCCCTTGCATTACCCTGGAGCCGGCTACAACCACGACGCTGGCCGACATTGCCGGGCCGGGCATCCTCCAGCACATCTGGATCACCGTGGATCCGTGTGCCTACCGCGACACCATCTTGCGTTTTTTCTGGGATGACGAGGCAACACCGTCCATCGAAGTCCCATTGGGCGATTTCTTCTGCAACGGCCACGCACTGCGCTACAATGTCAACTCGTTGCCGATGGCGGTGAATCCCTCCGGCGGCTTCAACAGTTACTGGCCGATGCCCTTCCGCAACCATGCGCGCATCACCATCGAAAATCAGCACCCGAAGGCCATCCACGGTTTCTTCTACCAGATCACCTACGCGCTTACGGAAGTTCCCGACACTGCGGCTTACTTCCATGCGCAATGGCGCCGTTCGCTGACCACCCGCGAGTACCCGGAACATGTGATTCTCGACGGCGTGCGCGGGCAGGGCCATTATGTGGGCACATTTCTGGCCTGGACGCAGCTCTCCAATGGCTGGTGGGGCGAGGGGGAAATCAAATTTTATATGGATGGCGATTCGGAGTTCCCGACAATCTGCGGCACCGGCACTGAGGATTACTTCGGCGGTGCGTGGTGTTTCAACGGTGAGACCTATGCTGCGCCGTTCCAGGGGTATCCGCTCTACCGTAAGGAGCCGGGAGAAGTGCCGCGTCACGGCCTTTACCGCTGGCACATCTTCGATCCCATCCGCTTCAAACGCGATCTGAAAGTGACCATCCAGGCGCTCGGGTGGTGGCCCAATGGCAAGTACGAACCGCTGACCGACGACATCGCTTCGGTGGCCTACTGGTACCAGGCCGAGCCACACGCGCCATATCCGCCTTTCCCACCGGTTCATGAACGCTGGTCGCGGTAGGGCGCTCATTGCGGATTGACCTGAGTCGTGGGAGGGACACATGACCAGGGCGCTGTTTGGCTACTATAAGCAAGGGTTGCAAAGGCTCATCGCGGCAATTGGAGAGGAACACCCACAGGTGGCGACCTTGCGCATCCTGCAACAACGGCTCGTCGAAAACCTGGGCGCGCCGGCGAGCGCCGATACCCCGGCGACCGAGCGTGCAGCCGCCCACGCCGACATCCTTAACACCCTCAATCGTCTGTGCCTGGAACTCACCGGCAAACCTTTTAGCACTTTCTGCGAGACTGTCCCTGATACAACAGCACTCTCTGCCGCCACACGTGAAACGGTGCTCTCATTTGCGGAGTACATGCATTGGCTGACAGCGCTTTTAGCGCGAGAAAAATTGCCTGCACCCGCGACACAGACCACAATCCAGGAACGCACGCTGGCGATCCTGGGCAACAGTACTCCTAAAGAAAAAGGACAAGTCCTGCAAACTTTATATAACGCCGGATTGATCTCCACACCTGCGCCGGTTATTCTTTTGGCCCGCGCCGATCTCAAGCGCGTGCAGCTCATCGAGGCGGAAATGAACGGCGTCCATCTGGCAGAAGCCGACATGCAAGGGGCGAATCTGGTTGCAGCGCAGCTTAGAGAAGCCAACCTGTCTCGCACCATCCTGGTTGGCGCCAACCTCGGTTGGAGCACGCTGGCGCAAAGCCGGTTGGTCGAGGCCGAACTTGGCGGTGCAACGCTGACCGGCGTGGACTTGCGCGCTGCCGATGGCCATGGCGCCAACCTGATTATGGCGAATCTCAAGCGGGCAGACCTCTCGCAGGCCAATTTCTCTGGAGTCAATCTGCTGCGCGCTCATCTGGAGGAAGCTGTTTTGACGGCGACAGATCTGAGCGGAGCGGTGTTGCTGTGGACTAACTTCAGCCGCGCACGTCTGGATGGGGCAAAGCTCAACGGGGCTACCTGTAACCAGTATACGCTTTGGCCGGAAGAATTTGACCCGGTCGCGGCAGGGGCGGTGGTCATTGCGTGATAGTTTTTGGGCCCTTCGTCATATCCCACCGATGATCGACTCTCCTGAAAAAGTCCAATTTACCGCAGAGACGCAAAGAACGCCGAGGAAAATTCGAGTTTAAATCAATGAAATTATTACTCGAACGCGAAAGACTTAATTTTATTGAATCCGACATAAAAATCTTTGCGCCCTCTGCGACTTGTATATTTAGAGTACCTGAACCTTACCAATTGAATAGCGAAAAAGTCAAAATTGAGGCATACTCTACCTGGGAGGCTGAAGCGGCTACCTATCGCGATTGAGGAGCTTGGCTGCCTCTGCGCAGAGATTGTCGTCTCCTGCCCAGGTGACCCGATTAGGAACATTGGGGAAGCAAATGCGCTTGCCCCGTATCAATCACAAGGC
>JAIOAX010000012.1 GCA_019873645.1 Chloroflexota bacterium
GCGGATCGCCATCCCCAGGCTCGAAGCGGATCGCCATCCCCAGGCTCGGAGCGGATCGCCATCCCCAGGCTCGAAGCGGATCGCCATCCCCAGGCTCGAAGCGGATCGCCATCCCCAGGCTCGAAGCGGATCGCCATCCCCAGGCTCGGAGCGGATCGCCATCCCCAGGCTCGAAGCGGATCGCCATCCCCAGGCTCGAAGCGGATCGCCAGATCCGCGACAAGTCACAAAAAAAACCGGCCCTGGTCAAGCATCTTGTCACCAGGGCCGGTCTTTCAACAGCGCAAAATTCCCGGACCTAGCGGTCCGGCTTCTTGGAACCTCCCATAAGGATCAGCGAAACGATGATGCAGTACATTTTCTGATATCCGATAAATGTCATACCCGATTCAGTCACTTGTCACATTTTAACGCATTTGCGAGAATTGTCAACGGAAAACGAGGAAAAACTATTGACAGGCCCGGTTTTCGGTGTTATAATGTTATAAAGAAATACCAAAGTGCCTTTTGCTCATACAAAGTCAGGCTCTTGATGGTGGATCGCAACTCGCCCGTTCCCATCTATTATCAACTCAAGCTCCATTTCAAACAACAAATGGAGGCCAACATCCTGCGGCCCGGCGACCGTCTGCCGACCGAGATGGAACTCTGCGAGCTGTACAACGTCAGCCGCGCTCCGGTGCGGCAGGCCCTCACCGAACTCGCCCGCGAAGGCTACCTCTATCGCCGTGCCGGTCAAGGGACATTTGTAGCGCGCGGCGTCGCCCAACGCCTGGAACAGCAAATTGATCTCCACGTCCTGACCCATTACGACGTGTTTTGGCTCGGCTCGATGGAAAGCGCCGTCCACGCCTGGAACCTGCAACACCCCGACCGCGAAGTAAAACTCAAGGTAACCATGTGTTCCCGCGATGACTTCCACCGACAATTGCGCCGCGCTGTCGCGCAGGGTGAAGCGCCGGACATCGTCCCGATGGATTATGTATGGATCGCCGACTATGCCCGCACCGGTTATATCGCCCCCCTGGACAAACTGGACAAACAATGGGCGCAGGAGCTGGCCGAGAACCTCGAAGCGCCGGTTGCCATCAACAACACTGTGGATGGTCACCTCTACGGCGTGCCGGTGCAGGCCGATGTGACGGGGTTGTGGTATCGCAAAGATTGGTTTGAGGCCGAAGGCCTGACTCCGCCGGAAACTTGGGACGCTTGGTTACAAATTATTGACCACTTTACACTAACGAATGTACGCCAAAAATATAACAATCAATATGCTGTAGTTTTTCCGGTCGGTGTGGCCGCCGGAGAAGCGCTCATTAACTTGTTGATGGCGTTTTTCTGGAACGCCGGCGCCCACCTGCTGAGTGGCGCCGACGCGCTCAAACTGGATGACACGGCAACCTACACAACACTGCACTTCTTGCGCCAGATTACCCTCCAACGACGCGCCTGCCTGCCTCCCGACATGGTCACCTTTCACTGGTGGGATATCACCGACCAATTGTCAAAGGGAACAACGCCGATGATCCTGGGCGGCACCTACGAATGGCCGCGCATCCAGGATGAATCGCCTGATTGGACCGAGGAGGCCGATGTGATCGCCCATCTGGGGTTCATCCCGGCGCCGCGCCCCACCCTGGATGCCCCACAGGTCGCTTCGCTGGGTGGCACCAGTTGGGCCATTACCCATCAATCGCCGGAAGGGGAATTGTGCGCGGAAATTCTCAAACAGGTCTCCACGCCGGAGGCACTGACGGCCTACTGCGAAGAGCATCTGCAAATCGCACCCCATCGCGCCGTCAACGCCAGCCTGAACAACAACGGCCATCCCTGGCTTAAGCATATCATTCCCTTGCTGCAACTCGCGCGTCCGCGTCCATTCTTGCGGAATTACCTGCAAGCTTCGGTGTTTCTGCAGAACATGTTACAGAAAACCTTATGGGAAAATGCGCCAGTGGAAGAGACCGTACAAGGCACAGCTCAAGCGCTTTCTCTGCTCCTATAATGTTGGCGTTATGAGAGAAAGAGCAACCAGGAGTTGGATAGATGAGCAACTTGCTATCACGAGAGTTTTTCAAACAGAAGGAGGTGCACTATCGTTTATAGAGGATATCGGATGAAACTTAGCTACAGTTCCCAACTTTTAATTTACCAAACTTTAGAAGGAGGTCTGTTATGAAGAAGCGACTGTTCTTACTGTTGAGTTTTGTCGTCGTCCTGGCGATGGTCTTCACGGCATGCAAGCCCAAGCCCACCCCCACGCCAGCGCCGGCGACCCAGGCCCCGGCGGCCACGCCGGTCCCCAAGACCGAGGAACCGGCAAAGTCTAAATATAAGGAAGCCCCCATGTTGGCCGAGCTGGTCAAGGCCGGCAAGCTGCCCCCGGTAGATGAGCGTCTGCCGCTGGATGTGGTGGTTGTGCCGGTGGTTGACTCCATCGGCAAGTACGGCGGCACCTGGAACGACCTGACCTGGTGGGAAGGCGCCGGCAACATCAAGATGGAGCTGTACGATCCGCCCATCCGCTGGAAGGCCGACCTCACCGGCTACGAGCCGGGGCTGCTGATCGAGATGCCCACCTGGACCGACGGCGGTAAAACCATCACCTTCAAGTTCCGCCGCGGCATCAAGTGGTCCGATGGTGTGCCCTTCACCACCGCCGACCTGAAGTTCTGGTGGGAAGACCTCGCCAAGAACGAGGACTACAAGACGAACCAGGTACCCTGGTGGGCGCGCAACTCCGACGGCACCCCCATCACCATGGAATTCCCCGATGACTATACCTGGGTGCTGAAGTTCGACAAGCCGCAATACATCATGCCCTACATCCTGGCCCAGGGCTTCTGGGAGTGGGAGCCGCTCATGAAGCCGGCGCACTTCCTCAAGAAGTACCATCCCAACTACGAAGGCAAGAAGGGCGCCGAAGGCTACACTGAGCTGGATCAAATGGATCGCTGGTTTGAGACCCCCGGTTATCCCTGCTTGATGGCCTGGTGTCTCAAGGAATACAAGCCCGGCGAGTATCGCATCCTGGAGCGCAACCCCTACTACTGGAAGGTAGACCCCGAGGGCAACCAACTGCCGTACATTGACTACATCCGTGTCGAGCTGGTGGAAGACAGCGAAGTGCGCTTGCTGCAACTGGCGCAGGGACGCTATGACTGCAACTTCCGCTACAACGGCAGCCCGATGGACATCCCCTTCCTGCAAGAAAACGCACAAACAGGCGATTACCGCCTGGTGCCCGGCTGGATGAACGGCGCGGGCGCGTGGCCGGCGTTCATCGTGAACCAGGACTACCACACGGAGATGGAATACGATCCGGCGAAGGAAAGCGAAGTGGATAAGGAAATCCGCCAACTGCTGCGCAACCACGACTTCCTCGTGGGTCTGTCCTACGCGATGGACCGCCAGCGCATCGTGGATGTCGCCTGGGGCGGCATCGGCGAGGCCAAGAACTTCACCATCAGCCCGCAGTCGCCGCACTTCGCCAGCCCCGAAGGGAAGAAGGTTTATGAGGAGTGGGCTAAAGCCTACGCCGAGTACAGCCCCGACAAGGCCAAGGCGGCCTTCGACAAGATCGGCTTCAAGGATGCCAACGGCGATGGCTGGCGTGACCTGCCCAGCGGCAAGGACTTCACCCTGGTCATCCAACTGAACGACTGGAGCGACCCCAAAGTCAACACCAATGCCGTCGAGGTCTACAAGAAGAACCTCGAAGACATCGGCGTCAAAGTTCTGATTGACAACGCGATCGGGACGCCCGATGGCGGCACCAAGCGCGATAACGGTCTGTTTATGATCGCCACCGCGCACGCTTCAGAGCTGGACCTGTGGACCTACCCCGACTGGGTCTTCCCGGTGCGTGGCGTCGGTGAAGGGACGCGCGCCTTCCCCATGCAGGGTCAATACTACAAGACCGGTGGGGAGAAGGGTTGGGCGCCTGAACCCGGCAGCCCGGCGGCCCTGCTGCAAGATATTTACCGCAAGGGTCTGCAGGAACCCAGCGAACAGAAGCGCAATGAGATCATCTGGGAAGCCGTGCGCGTCTACATTGACAAAGGCCCCTTCATCATCGGCGCAGCCGGCGACCAGCCGCAACCGGTTGTCTGCAAGAACTACTTCAAGAATGTCTACGAGTACGGCGTGCTCGGCCCCTGGGCGCCCGGTACTCCTGGCAACACGCATCCCGAGCAGTTCTATATTGACAAATAGGCCGGCAGTTTGTAGCGGGTGGGGAAGGGCTTCCCCACCCGCTGTGTTTTTTCCAGGTGGGAGAGGAGGTAACAATGCTATCGTATATCGCGAGGCGTCTGCTCTATATGGTCGTTATGGTCATACTCGTCTCCTTCGTCAGCTTTCTCATCATCGAATTACCCCCGGGCGACTATCTGACGGTAAAATTGCAACAATTGCAAGCGCGCGGCGACCTCAGCGCTCAGCAACGGATCGCCGAGTACCGCGCACGTTACAAACTCGACAAACCGATCCTGGCGCGCTACTGGTATTGGGTCACCAGTTTTGCCAAGGGGGATTTTGGCGAGTCGTTTGAGTTTGAAAGACCGGTCAAAGAAATTATCGGCCAACGCGCACTCATGTCGGCGGTGCTGGCTCTGGCCAGTATCACCATCGTCTGGTGTCTGGCGATTCCGATCGGGGTCTACTCGGCTACCCATCAGTACTCGCTTGGCGACCAGATCGTGACCACCATCAGTTTCCTGGGACTGGGCATGCCCGGGTTCCTGTTAGCCCTGTTGGTGCTATTCTTTACGATGATGGTGCTGAAAATCGAGGTCGGCGGCCTGTTCTCCCGCGAGTTCCAGGATGCGCCATGGAGCTGGGGGCGGGTTGTGGACTTGCTCAAGCACCTGTGGATTCCGGCGCTGATCAGCAGCGTGACCGGCACGGCAGGCCTGGTACGGATCATGCGCGGCAATCTGCTGGAGACCCTGGGACAGCCCTTCGTCGAAGCGGCGCGCGCCCGCGGTTTGAAGCAGGGGCAGGTAACCTGGAAACATGCCGTGCGCGTGGCGATCAACCCCCTGGTCGTTATCCTGACCTCAGAGGCCTTGCCGAGCATTGTGGCCGGTGACGCGCTGGTCGCCACGGTGCTCAACTTACCGACGGTGGGGCCGCTCTTTGTGCGCGCGTTGACCTCGCAGGATATGTATCTCGCCGGGACGGTGCTGGTGTTTATCGTGTTGATGACTATGATCGGCACCCTCATCGGCGATCTGACCCTGGCAGCGCTGGATCCGCGCATCCGCTTGGAGTAAGGAGGAGGGCACCATGGAAGAGCCGCAATTAACAAGCACCACTGAAACCGACATCCCGGCCAAGGGCAAACAAGAACAATTGAGCCAGGCTTATTGGAGTCTGGTCTGGTGGAAATTCAAGAAAAACAAGCTGGCGATTGTGGGCGCGATTATCATCCTGCTCTTCTATACGTCCTGTGGCTTGTTCGCGGAATTTGTCGCCCCCTATCGTTTGGATTACCAATCGAATCATCTCGAAGCGCGCCCGCAGCCCATCGTCTTCAAAAATCCAGAGGGTAAATTCAGCCTGCGGCCCGCCGTCTACGGCCTGGATCAACAATTGGATATGGTGGCACGTACCCGTACCTGGGTTGTCAACAAAGAAAAGATCTACCCGCTTTCCCTGTTCGTCAAAGGCCAACCCTACAAACTTCTCGGCTTGATCCCCACCAACATCCATCTCTTTGGTGTGAACACCGAGAAATATCCTGACGGCACGGTGTTCCTGTTCGGCACCGACCGCCTGGGACGCGACCTCTTCTCACGCATTTTCTACGGTGGACGGTTATCGTTGTTCCTGGGGTTGTTGGGACAGTTCCTCACGTTAATCTTGGGAATGGTTTTGGGGGCGATTTCCGGCTACTATGGCGGCACAACGGACATCCTCATCCAGCGTTTGGTCGAATTCGTCGGCGCCTTCCCGGATATTCCACTCTTCATGGCCCTAGCCGCCGCCATTCCGGTTGAATGGTCGCCCATCCTGGTTTACTTTATGTTGACGATCATCCTGGTCTTCATCCGCTGGGGTGGTCTGGCGCGGCAAGTGCGTGGGTTGATCCTCTCATTGCGGGAACGCGAGTATGTGCTGGCAGCTAAGAGCGCCGGCGCCAGCGACTGGCGGATTATGTCTCGCCACCTGCTGCCCGGTACCCTGAGCCATGTCATCGTCATCGCTACGTTGATGATCCCCGGCATGATCCTCTCCGAGACGGCCTTGAGCTGGCTAGGACTGGGATTGCGTCCGCCGCTGACCAGTTGGGGGGTGCTGCTCCAGGAAGTCAGCGCCGTGCGGGTCATTCGCTTTGCCCCCTGGATGTTGACGCCCGTGCCCTTCATCATCCTGGCCGTGCTGGCGTTCAACATGCTCGGAGACGGGCTGCGCGATGCGCTCGATCCTTATGGTGGGCGTTGAAAGGAGGATGCGATGGCCGAGCCTTTAGTCGAAATCAAAGATTTGCACGTCCAGTTTGAAGTGCGCGACGGGATCATCAAAGGCGTGGACGGCTTCACGTTGACCATCAACCGTGGGGAAACCCTGGGGGTGATCGGCGAAAGCGGCTGCGGGAAGTCCATCACCGCCAAAGCCGTGATGCAGATGGTGCCCAAGCCCGGCAAAATCACCGGCGGGGAAATCATCTACTACCGCCGCGATAAATATGCTCCCCAAAAGCCGCCGGCAGTGGTCAAAATCACCGACCTTGACCCGGACGGGGACACGATTCGCAACATCCGCGGCGGGGAATTTGCAATGATCTTCCAGGAGCCGATGAGTTCTCTGACGCCCGTCTACACCACCGGCACGCACATCGGGGAAGCGTTGTTCTTACACCGCCTGGTGCCCAAAACGATAGGCGACCAGATGACGCAAAACATCATGGCCTATCGCCCGGTTACTAAGCAAGAGGCGCGCGAGATCGCCATCGAAATGTTGCGCAAGGTGGGCATCCCCAAACCCCACGAGCGCGTGGATGCTTATCCGCACCAGCTTTCCGGCGGGCAACGGCAGCGGGTGATGATTGCCATCGCGCTTTCCTGCCAGCCGTTTATGCTGATCGCCGACGAACCGACGACGGCGTTGGATGTGTCCATCGAGGCGCAGATCCTCGATCTGATGCGCGAGTTGCAGGAATCTATGGAGATGTCCATCATGTTCATCACTCACAACCTGGGCGTCGTCGCGGAAATGGCCAAGGAGATCGTGGTGATGTATATGGGCAAACAGGTCGAGAAGTCCAGCACCGTGCGGGTGTTCTACGAACCCAAACATCCCTACACCCGTGCCCTGCTGCAATCCATCCCCAAGGTGGGTAAGCGCACGAGCGAACGCCTGGCTTCCATCAAAGGAATGGTGCCCGATCCCTTCCATCTGCCCAGCGGTTGCGTCTTCCATCCACGCTGCCCCTCGTTCATGCCGGGGAAGTGCGACCGCATGACACCCAATTGGATCGAGGCCGAACCCGATCACTGGGTCCGCTGTCTGTTGTACGAGAATGTGTAGGAGGTAGAGAAAAATGGCCGAAAGAATCGCAACCAGAGATGACAATATCATCCTGGATGTGAAAGGAATGAAAAAATACTTTCCCATCCAGAAAGGTCTGCTCAGAAAGGTTGTCGGCTACGTCAAAGCCGTAGACGATGTGAGCCTCTACCTCCGTGAAGGCGAGACGTTGGGCCTGGTCGGCGAGAGCGGTTGCGGCAAGACCACCGTCAGCCGCACCATCATCCGCCTCTATGAGCCGACGGCCGGCACGGCGCATTTCAAAACCAGCCTCTTCTCCGCCGACGGACAGCCGCAGATGATCAACATCTTCGATCTGGACAAAGATCAGATGAAGCGCATCCGCCGCGAGGTGGCGATGATCTTCCAGGACCCCATTAACTCGCTCAACCCGCGCATGTCGGTCTTCGACATTGTTTCGGAGCCGATGATCATTCACGGGATGAAGGTCGGGCCGGAGATGGAGGAAACGGTGGTCACGCTGCTGGAGCGCGTGGGTCTGCGCAAGGAGCACATCCGCCGTTACCCGCACGAGTTCTCCGGCGGACAGCGGCAGCGCATCGGCATCGCGCGCGCGCTGTCGATGAACCCCAAGATCATCTTTTGTGACGAGCCGGTCTCGGCGCTGGATGTCTCCATCCAGGCACAGACGTTGAACCTGCTGCAAGACTTGCAAGCGGACTTCAACCTGTCCTACGTCTTCGTTGCGCACGACCTGAGCGTGGTACAGCACATCTCGGACCGTGTCGCGGTGATGTACGTTGGCAAAATCGCCGAGACGGCACACTCCGACGTGCTGTACAACGAGCCGTTGCACCCCTACACCGAGGCATTGATGTCGGCCGTACCCAAGCCCGACCCCTTGTACAAATCCGAGCGCATCATCATGCAGGGTGATGTGGCCGATCCCTCCAATCCACCGCCGGGCTGTTACTTCCATCCGCGCTGTCGCTACGCCGTGGATAAATGCTCCAAAGAGACGCCGGAATTCCGCGAACTGAAGCCGGACCACTGGGTGGCCTGCCACCGCGCTGAAGAGCTGAAGCTGAAGGGGGTGTGAAATGAGCGTGCCCGATAGATTGACCATCCTGCAACGTATGCCGTTGTTCCGCAGGCTGAACCGGCGGCAAATGGAACAGATCGCCAAACGCTTTGTCGAGCGCGAATATGCTCCCGGCGACAAAATCATCACCCAGGGCAAGGGCGGCGAAGGGTTCTTTGTCATCACGCAGGGCCGGGCTGAGGTCATCCGCGAACAGACGGATGGGACGCAGTTCTCATTGAACTTTCTGGAAGCCGGGGACTTCTTCGGCGAGATGGCGCTGTTGACCGAGCGCTTGCGCACGGCTTCGGTGGTTGCCGTCGAGCCGACGTGCTGTCTGGTGCTGGCGCAGTGGGATTTCCTCAGCTTACTCCGTGAGGATGCGGAGATGGCCGTGGCCGTATTACAGGAGCTGGCCGCCCGCTTCTGCCACGTCCTGGATATTCTGTAATTTAGTTCAACACAGACCTGACAGATTTTCTGAAACCTGTCAGGTCTGTGTTATCAACCGCAACGGATTGATCCGCCCCACCTGGTCTAATGCCTCTGCGGTCAGCTCACCCAAAGACGCCAGATGCGCCATGCACTGTGCCAGCGTCGCCGCGGAACCAACCAGACACTGCTTCTCCGGGTTATGAAAGCGTCCCGACGGCTCCAGAATGGCGTCGTTGCCGAGGAAACGATAGTGCCCCGGCGGCAAACCGGCCACTGGCGAGGCGTCGCTGACCACGATAAGCCTGTCCGCCCCCTTCACACGAACCGCCGTTTTAAGCACAGGCGCGGGCAAGTGATGCCCATCGGCGATCACCATCGCCGTGTACGCATCGTGCGCCAGCCCGACCCACAGGGGATTGTCGTGGCGCGGCAGCATGTTCGGCAAACCGTTGCCCAGGTGCGTGAGCGCCGTCGCGCCGGCCTGCGCCAGACGGTCCAGGTCGGCGGTCGTGAAGAACGAGTGTCCCACGGAGACGGCAATTCCTCGTTCCACAGCACAGCGCGCCAGATCATCCGCGCCGGGCAGTTCCGCCGCCAGGGTCAGCAGGCGTACCTGTCCGCCGGCCCAATCGAGCAACTGTTCCAGCAACGCCACATCGGGGTCACAAACATAGGCCGGGTTGTGGGCACCCACTACGCCCGGTTCGCGGGAGATGAACGGGCCTTCGAGATGGAAACCCAACAAGCGTCCTCGAAATTCCGCGCGCACCATGACCTCGGCCATCAGTGGCAGATTGCGCGCGTAAGTGTCGCGGGGACTGGTGATGAGCGTCGGCAGGAACGCCGCCGTCCCTCGCGCCAATAACGCCCGGCAGGCACGGACAAAATCCGCCTCGGTCAGGGTCGGGCTGGAGAAGTCCACCCCCAGAAAGCCGTTGACCTGCAAGTCTACGAAACCGGTCGGTAGTCCCATAGTCAGGTAGTCGTCGAGTAGTCTTTGGCGTGACGATTGAGCAACGCGGCTGCCGGTTCATCGAGGAAGAGGTCGCAGTGCGGGTGCTGCTGCAAGATTGACGAAGGGTGCAGATTCGTCACCGGCCCCTCGACGGCCTTCTGCACGGCAACGGCTTTGCGCGCGTCGGGCACGGTGCAGACGATGGCGGCGCTCTTCATAATCTGGCGGATGCTCATCGAGATGGCCCGCGTAGGCACATCCTCAAGCGTCGGGAACCAGCCCTCGCCCAACTGCTGGCGGCGGCAGGCCTCGTCCAGGGTGACGATAATGTAGGGTGCCTCGGTCTCAAAATCGGCGGGCGGATCGTTGAAGGCCAGATGGCCGTTCTCGCCGATGCCGATGCACGCCACATCAACAGGATGGGCGGCAATAAGTGCGCTCAAACGCGCACATTCGGCAGCGGGGTCGGCAGCCTCGCCGTTGATGTAATGGAATTTCCGCAGCCCTGGCAGCTTATCCACAAACCGCTCCTGGAGATACTTGCAGAAGCTCGCCGGATGGCTCTCCGGCAGGCCGAGGTATTCATCCAGATGAAAAACCGTCACCTTCGACCAGTCAACCTCTTGTCTGACCAGGCTTTCCAGCATCTCGAACTGACTTGCGCCCGTGGCGAGGATCAGATTGGCCTTCCCCCGCGCCGCGACCGCTGCATTGAGCCATTGCGCCGCCCGCTTAGCCGCGGCTGCGCCCATGTCCATTTTTGTGTTGAAAACATGCAGGTTCATACCCGTGCCTCCTATGCAGGCCATTTGCTATCTTCTGCAAGTATGCTATAAATTTCCAAGAAATCATCCTTCATGCAACACACCAAGGGGGAACACTATGAAATGCCCGTATTGCAGTTCTGAGCAGACCCGAGTGATTGACTCCCGCCCCGACGCCCAGGGTAATGTGAGAAGGCGGCGCGAGTGTGAAAGTTGCGAACGGCGGTTCAGTACCCTGGAACGGGCAATTCTCACTACCCCTCTGGTCATCAAGCGCGACGGACGCCGTGAGGAATTCGACGCCCACAAGTTGATCTCCGGGTTGCGTATCGCCTGCGCGCGCCGTCCCATCTCAGCAGAAGCTCTGGAACGCATCGTCGAGCGCGTCGAATACGCTATCCGTCAAACTGGCCGGGCTGAGGTGCCAAGTCACGTCATCGGCGACATCGTCATTGATGAGCTGCGCCAGCTCGACGAGGTGGCCTACATCCGCTATGCCATCGTGTACCTGGGCCTGAGCGACCTGGAAGCCATCCGCAACGAAATCGAACGTCTGCGCAGCGGACGGCATTGAATACTAAAACCACGCGGGGCGGGAAAGTTTCCCGCCCCAAGCTGTGTATAAGGCGCGGCGCGCCTCAAGCAATCGCCACGATGCGGAATGCAATGGTGCCGGCCGGCGCTCGCACGGTGACTTTATCCCCCACCATCCGGCCGATCAAGGCCATACCTAAAGGCGACTCGTGCGAGATTTTACCTCTTGCAGGGTCGGCCTCCACCGGGCCAACGATGTGATAGGTTTCCGGGTCGTCGTAGCCTTCCTCAACCACCGTCACCTGACTGCCCAGCGTAATCCGACCATCATTCGCGCCCGGCTCTGCAATCACGACGGCGTTCCGTATTGCCACTTCAAGTTCGCGGATGCGGCCCTCAAGAAAACCCTGTTCCTCTTTGGCCGTAATGTAATCGGCATTTTCGGACAGGTCGCCCTGTTTGATGGCCGCACTCAGCCGCCGCGCCAGCTCGATGCGCCGCACGTTGACCAGTTCATCCAGTTCTGCCTTGAGTTTTGCCAAACCTTCGGGCGTGACATAGACAGCTTTGTTTTCTACCACATTAACCTCCAGAAAGAATGAGCGAATCAAAGAATCAGCGAATCAAAGAATCAGCGAATCAGAGAGTGAGGGAATCGGAAGACCGGAGAGGCAACGGTCGTTTAATCCGGCATAATGACGAAGGGGCTGCGTGGCAGGGTGGTCAGTGTTTCTGCTCCGTGAGGTGTGACCACGACGTTATCTTCAATGCGCACGCCACCTGTACCCTCAAGGTAGATGCCCGGTTCAACGGTAAACGTCATCCCCGGTACAAGCGTCAAGGTATTGCCGGAAACGATGTAAGGCGGTTCGTGGGCCTCCAACCCCAGGCCGTGACCGGTGCGATGGGTGAACTGGGCCCCGTATCCGGCGGCGGTAATGATGGCCCGCGCCGCCGCGTCCACATCTTGCGCCGCCACGCCGGGCGCAGCCGCAGCACGCCCCGCGGCATTGGCGCGCACCACGATTTCGTGAACGTCCACCAGCGGCGCTGATGGCTCCCCAAACACGACCATGCGGGTGAGGTCCGAGACGTAACCATCCACCACGGCACCCCAGTCCACCACCACCCAATCTCCAAGTTGGAAAGGACGCTCTCCAGGATGTGCGTGCGGCATGGCGCCATTCGGCCCGCCACAGACGATGGGATTGAAAGCCAACGCTGCGGCACCGTTGGAAAGCAAGGCAGCGATCAAGCGCGCGGCTGCCTCACGTTCGCTCATGCCGATATGCAATTGCGGCAGCCAGAGCTGGAAGGCCCGTTCTGCAACGGCAACGGCGTGCCGCATGGCCTCCAATTCGGCGTCGCTCTTCACCATACGCAGCTCGGCGAACAGGTCATCCGCTGGAATCAGCTCGACGCCAGGCGCATAGCGTTGCAAGATACGCGCCTCGAGCAAGCGCATGCGCAGGGCTTCCACCCCCAGACGCGCTTCCGCCAGTTCCAATGTGGCACACGCTTCATGGAAAACCAGAGCATACCCTTCTTCGTCGGTATAAGTAAAGACTTCAAATCCGGCCGACGTCGCCTTCGAGGCCTCAAATTCCGGCACAACCAGGGCCGGCGGCGCATCCACAGGGCACAACGCTACGACCGGGCGCTCGCTGATGAAAAACGACAGCCCGGTGCTATAGAAGAGATTCGGCCCCGGCATCAGCGCCAGAGCATCCAGCCCGCGACTTTCCGCCAACTGCGCCATCTGTTCCACACGGTTGCGCATGTTCCCTCCGACAATTTATGATACAATAACGGTAATGAGTAACGAGTAACCAGTAACCAGCTATGATCATTCCAATACCGCTCGGCATATTAGAAGCGAACTGTTATCTTGTTTGTGATGGAGATGGCGGCGAGGGCGTCATTGTTGATCCCGGCGGGGAGGTCGCTCCGTTACTACGCGAAATCGAACGCCGCCATGTGACGGTCAAGGCTATTCTAAACACGCACGGACACTTCGATCACATCGCCGGCAACGCCGAGCTGGCCCATTTCAACGCGCCATTCGCCATTCACCCCGCCGACCATGACCTCCTCGCGGCCGGCGGCGGCGCCGCCTGGTTTGGGTTGCCGGAAGCCCCCGCCGTGCACCCCACCCTCGACCTCACCGAGGATTTTGAACTTACCATAGGCAAGCTACGGTTGCACGTGCTCGAAACGCCGGGACACACACCGGGGAGTGTGTGTCTCTATCTGCCCGAAGCCCAGGCTCTGCTGACCGGGGATACGCTCTTCGCAGGCGGCATTGGACGGACGGATTTGCCCGGCGGCAACCCGCGCGCTTTGACGGAAAGCCTCAAGCGACTGCTGACCCTGCCGCCAGAGACGGTCATCTATCCAGGACACGGCCCGACGAGCACGCTGGCCCAGGAATGTCGCAGTAACCCCTGGCTCCGCTGGATCACTGTGCGGTAGTAGTCAGCTATCAGCCGTCACAGTCAGCCATCAGCAGTCAGTTTAGCTGAAAGCTGATAGCTGATAGCTTACCCCGTAATCAGCCGCAAAAGTCCCAACAGGCTCAGGCCGAGTTTGAGCGCGTCGCCGGCCGTCGGCGCAGGCAATTGCTCCTTGCCGGTTGCATCCACCTTCACATTGCTGTTAAAATACAACCAGCCGGCCAGCACCCCAATGGCCGCTCCAATCACCCCACCGATCAATAAAGTGCGCATTCGATAGTTCATCGTGACCTCCTGGAAACGATTTTCTCCGCCATTGTTGTCGTCATGCGTGCCGTGGCGTGCACCTCGATCAAAGGATTGACAATCTTTCTGGATGCCTGTTCTACGTAAGCATGCGCCTTCTGCGCATAGACCTGCCCTAACTTGAGATACTGCCGGGCGAGCTTATGAAGCCGGTATACGCCATACGCCAGCCCGGAAAACAAAGCCAGCGGGATCAAAGCCATCACCAACGCTTCCAGACTCAGAAAAATCAACGCGATGTCCCGTGCAGTTCCCATATTCCCTCCGAATCAGCGAGAAAAGAATCGGCGAATCAAAGAATCAGCGAGAGAAGAATCGGCGAATCTCCCCCAACTCCCAATCACTAATCCCAAGTATACCCGTTTCAGCCATTCAATCAAGTTGCGCTTATGCGGCTCTGCGGTAACATAGCTGCTGTGAAAACAAGACCAAAATACCGGTGGGTGGTGCTGACGGCGCTGTTCCTGCTTGCGTTCGCGCTGCGTGTGGGGAACCTGGAAAATGTCCCGCCGGGATTGACGCACGACGAGGCCGCCAACGGGCACGATAGTGCGGCGATCCTGCGCGGTGTGCACCGGATTTACTTCCCCGTGGGTTATGGACGCGAGCCGTTCTATAACTACTCTGTGGCGGCGGTGACGCTTTTCCTGGGTCAAGGTATTTTCACACTGCGAATTGCAACGGTGTTCTGGAGCCTGCTCACGTGGATCACAACTGTCGCTCTGGCGCGGCGCTGGTGGGGATGGCGCGCGGCGTTGGGGTGCGGCGCGGCGCTCACGGTGGGCTTCTGGCCGCTGATGATGGCGCGGGTGGGTCTGCGGGCGACGACACTGCCCGCGCTCCTGGCGGCGTCCGCGCTGGCCTATGAGCACGCGCTGAGTGCGAAGACAACGCGACGAGCCTGGTGTGGTTATGGACTGGCAGGTGTCTTCCTCGGCGCAAGCCTCTACACGTACATGGCAAGTCGCGGGATGCCGGCGCTCTATCTCACGTTCCTCCTCGGCCTGGCTTTGTTTGACCGCCAACTTTTATGCCGTACCTGGAAAGGGACGCTGGTCGTGGTGCTCCTGGCTGGCGCAATTGCCTTCCCCCTGTTTCATTACCTGGCCGTACACCCGCAACTGGAGCAACGGATTGCGCAGCTCGGCGGCGCCATTGTGGCCTTAAAAGCCGGCGACTGGCATCCGCTGTGGAAGAACATTAGCGACTCGCTCCCTATGCTCTTGTGGAAGGCCGACCCTTACTGGCTCTACAACATCGGCGGACGGGCGGCGCTGGAACCGCTCCTGGCAGCGTTGTTCATCGTCGGCGTGGTGCGGGCGGTACTGCACTTGCGGGATCGGCGCAATCTGTTCGTGTTGTTGTGGTTGGGCGGCGGACTGGCGCCCGCGTTTCTGACCACCGTAGATTACAACGTCCTTCACGCCATCGCCGCGATGCCTGCGGTCTTTCTCCTCGTCGCCCTTGGCCTGGAAACGATCACGAATTGCGAATTGCGAATTGCGAATCACGAATCCCCAATCCCTAATCCCCAATCCCTAATTACCGATTACCGATTACCGATTACCCCTTACGTTTTACGTTTTACGCTTCTCCTCGCGTTCGCGCTCACCGGCGTCGAGGCTGGCCACGCTTACTTCGTCACGTGGGGGCAGAACCGCGACGTGCGGGTGCTCTATCATCATCACGTCGTCGCGCTAGGGCGTTATCTGGAAAACAGTTCCGACTCTGCGCCAATTGTCATCACCAGCCTGTATCCGGGTGAATTCCACGATCCCTATACGATGGAAGTGACGCTGCGGCGCGAAGACCTGCACATCCGCTGGAGCGACGGACGCAGCGCGCTTTTCTTCCCCTATGGGGAAACGCGCCTCTTTACCGAGACGCAATCCGCACCCGAAGCCCTGCAACCTTACATTGTCCCCTATGTCACACCGGAAACGACGCTGACGCTGCGCGCCGACGACATCCCGACGGCAATCTACGGCGTGCGTTGGGATGCGGAGGCCGCGTGGGAGGCATTACGTGGTGAATTGAGTACGACGGTCTACACTGCGCCGGCTGATCCGTCACCGCCCGCAACGCACACGGCGACACCCTGTCCGGTTGTCTACGGGGAAGTGGTTGCGCTGCAAGGATACCGCCTCATTCCCCCCCTACCCCGCCCCGGCGAGACGCTCACTCTACTTACGGCCTGGGAAGTCCAGCAAGCCCATCCGGCGGAACTGGTCTTGTTCACCCACCTGCTCAACGCCGAAGGTGACATCGTCACGCAGGTTGACCGGCTTGACGCACCCGCGTGGCAATGGCAGGCCGGAGATCGCTTTGTGCAGGTTCACGCCCTGAGCCTGCCGCCAGATGCGCCGCCGGGCAATTATTTTCTCGTCGTCGGCTTGTACGCGCGTGCCGGACTGCAACGCCTGCCGATCAACGAGACGGCGCCCATCACACGCGCGCTTATCCCCGTGGAGGTCGCGCCATGAAGCGGCTCGAACCCTGGGAACGTTGGGGCGTGGTGGCCATGCTCCTGCTGGCGTGGGGACTGCGCTGGATCGCGCTATTGGATGTGCCTCCCGGCTGGCGCGACGACGATCTCATCGAGCTGTACACCTTCTCATGGAAAATCCTGGAAAGCGGGCCGCAGCTTTATTTTGCCGGGGCGTCGGGTCACGAACCGCTCTACCATACTCTCCGCGCGCCGCTGCTGGCCGTCGCCGGACTGAATCAGGCGTCGGCGCGCTGGCAGGCCGCCGTGTTCGGCACGCTGGCGGTGTTGTTGACATGGGCGGTGGGGCGGCGGCTCTTCACCCGCGAGGTGGGCCTGCTTTCAGGGACGCTGGTGGCCGTTTCGTTCTGGGCGCTCATGTACAGCCGTGTCGCCATCCGTCACATGGGCGCGCTGCCGTGGATGTTGCTGGCGATCTACAGCGCATGGCGCGTGTTGCACGATGCACGTCTGTCCCATGCCGCCGTATGGGGAATCGCTATCGGCGCGGCGGGCGCGCTGTACACTTACTACGCCGGACGGCTTATTCCGGTGTTGCTGGTCGTCGCGCTGCCTTTCGCCGATGGACAAAAAGGCCGCTGGAAGCCATACCTGGCGGCGCTGGCGGTCGGGGTGCTGCTGGCCGCACCGATGTTTTGGGCAGCGGCGCATATTCCCGGCGCGGATGCGCGCGTGGGTGAACTCGCCGTGCCGTTGCGCGAGTTGCGCGCGGGCAACTGGAAACCGCTCTTGCAGACCACGTGGACGACGTTGGGCATGGCACACGCCAAAGGCGATCCCGAATGGCTCTACAACATCTCCGAGCGTCCGGTGTTCAGCCTTGCCGGTGCGGCGTTCTTCTACCTGGGCATCCTGACACGGCTCGGACATCTCAAGCAGGCAAACGCGCGCCTGCTTCTCCTGTGGCTTGGTGTGGGCATTGCACCCGCGTTCATCAGCCTGCCGCCGTCGAGCTATGGACACACCATCCTGGCGCTGCCGGCCGTCTACACCCTGCTGGCGATGCCGATGAAGGCCGCCGCGCGGCGTTGGCGTTGGACGACGGCGCCGCTGTGGGTGTTGACGCTGGCGCTGGTGGCCGGGCGTGATCTGCCGGACTATTTTGTGAACTGGCCGCAGGCTTCAATGGTGCGCTTCCTCTACCGCGCCGACTACCGCGCGCTGGTGCAGTACCTCGATGCCCACCCGGAGATCGGCGAGGTCGCCGTGGGGAGTTTCCTGTACGGCCCGTGGGACAAGGTTGCCGTAGCAACCGACATGCAGCGGCAAGATGTGGCGCTGCGCTATGTCAACCCCGAGCGGGCGCTGGTCGGCGGGGCGCGGCCGATGCGCTTTTATGTGCAAGACGAAAACAAACGCGCGCCGCAATTCCAGGCGCTCCTCGACGTTGCGCCGCGCATCGAAGCGCCGACCGGAATGCAAGGGCTGCTGCTGACGCTACCGGAACCGCCGGCCGACGCGCTCACCGCAGACGTGAAAGGGCAACGGCTGGCCGAGCAACCTTTCGCCAACACCCTGACCCTGCAAGCTGTGACGTGGGAGAATGCCACAACTTTGCTGACATGGTGGATGGTAGTAGGTGATCTGCCGCTGCCGCCTTTTGAACTGATCCCCAATCCACCGCCGCCGGGGGTTTACAACGGCCCACGGTTGAGCGTTTTCACGCACCTCATCGCCGCCGAAGGCACAATGGTCGCGGGCGACGACGGCCTGTGGGTGGATCCCTATTCGCTGCGCGTGGGCGACCGTATTCTACAGGTGCATCGGTTCACCTTGCCAGAAGGCGCACCCGGCGGCCCGTACACGCTTGACATCGGGCTGTACGATCCGCTGACGGGCGAACGGTGGCAGTTGCCGGATGGAGCGGATAGACTCACGGTTTATGGGGTGGGGAGTAGGGAATAGGAAGTAGGGGGTAGAGAGCAGGGAGTATGGAAAATACAGGGAAGGGGGAATACCTCGTCCATCCCAATCCTGATTACTGATTACCGATTACCCATTACCATAAGGAGGCCATAATGACACAAAAAGTTCTGGTTCCGATTGCGAACGGTACCGAGGAGATTGAAGCGGTATGTATCATTGACACGCTGCGGCGCGCCGGGGCCGAGGTGACGGTCGCCTCGGTAGAAGCGACGCTCCAGGTGACGGCCTCGCGGGGCACAAAACTGGTCGCTGATGCGTTCATCGGCGATTGCGCTACAGCGGGCTACGACTGCATTGCCATCCCCGGTGGCATGCCCGGCGCGGAGCATCTGCGCGATTGCGAAGTATTGACGGCGCTCCTGAAACAGCAACGCGAAGCCGGGCGGCTGTACAGCGCGATCTGCGCCGCGCCGGTGGTCGTGCTGCAACATCACGGCCTGCTGGCGGGACGTGTCGCCACCTGCCACCCCAGCTTTGCCGCACAACTCGAAAATCCGGTCAAAGTAGCGGAACGGGTGGTTGTGGATGGGAACTGCATCACCAGCCGCGGCCCGGGGACGGCCATCGAGTTCGCGCTGGCGCTGGTTGAGGCGTTATACGGCACAGCCAAAGCGCGCGAGATCGGCAAGGCAATGCTGGTGAGAGGGTCAACGGATTGAACGGATGAAACGGATTCAATAATGCGCGCTCAGCCGTTGAGCTGAGCGCGCGTGTCAAGAATGTCGAGATACTCAATAGCTAGGCTGGTTCCCACAGGTTGGCAAATTGGTTCTCCAGGGCGGAGAGCAGCTCCGGATCCAATGCCCCGCTTTTGAGAAGTTCATCGAAGGAAAAGAGTTGAGTGGATGCGGGGGTCTCTTCCGCCACAGCCGGAGCCGAGGGGGCAGGCGCGGCCTCTTGAGCCACCTGCGGCTCAACAGCGGCAACCACGGGCGCAGTCTGTGGGGCGACCTGCGGCTCAACGGCAGCAACCGCAGGTGCGGTCATCTTGACAACAGGTACGGCAGGGATCAGCGCAGCTTCGACCAGCGGACGGAGCTTTGCCAGCGTTTCTTTCGTATAGAACAACACAGCGCCCAAGCGAATGTCCTGGGTGAAGATCACCAGCAGGTAAATGCCGGGGACTACCTGGCCGGAGTAAATGCTGTACTGCGCCCCCTCGTGGAAATTCAGTTTGAACGCCTCTTCCTCACCGATCAATGAGGCGATGCCGGCCGTCGCGGCGAAATCTCCCGCCACCAAAGCACCCAGCGCCGAAATGTTGATGTCTTCCACAACCCCTTTCGCAGTGATGACCGAGCCATTTCCGGCAATCAATAGAACACTGCGGGCGTTGATTTCCGCACGCAGGTTCACCAACAACTGCTCAATGGCGTCGAGCGTCTCGGCGTTCAATTGCAAACCCAATCCCTCCTGCACACCGGGGGGCAGGCTTTGACGATGACGGGACACCTCGCGGGCGACGATGTTAAAAAGTTCATCCGGCTTGTAAGGTTTGGTCAGGAAATCGCTTGCCCCGCCGCGCAACGCCTCTACAACGACATTCATTGAGCCATGCGCGGTCAGCATGATCACCGGCGTCTGCGGCGAACGGCTCTTGATCTCGCGCAGCAACGTCAAGCCATCTTGCCCGGGCATTTGCAGATCGGTGATCACCAGATCAAAGAAACGCCGGGGCAGGAGGTTCTGGGCCACTTCAGCATTTTCGGCCTCTTCGACCTCGTACCCCTGCTGGCTCAACATTCGCTGCAAGCCTTTGCGAATGAGTAGGTCATCGTCAACGACTAAAATAGTTCCCTTCGATTTCATCCCGTACCTTTACCGTGTCTGTATAGAAGTTACGCACTGCGCCATTTTCTGACAGGGATTAACAGGATTTTCAGGATTGAAGAAGACTTTGCAGGAGCTTTTTCATCCTGTCAATCCTGTCCAAAGAAACGTACTGCATAACCACTGTTCGTGGACGGGCTAAGCCGGCGCTGTATAGCTGCGCTCCATCAAATCCAGCCCGCAAGCCAGCGACTCGACCCACGCGATAAAACGGACCACATTGTCTTTGCCGATGATCATCGCGCCATGCTGGGGGGCAATGATCTCAATATCGAGGGGTTTCACCATCGCGGCCCACAGTTTGAGTACCTTGTTTGTCGGGATATAGCGGCGATGAAAGCCCTCCATATACTGGATATGATCGTCGAAATTGGTGACGGTCACGTAGGTTTGCCCCAGCGAAGCACCGAGGTCGCCGGAATAGAGGATTTTGGACATCGGATCGTAGACCTGGAAATTGCCGGCCGAGTGCATAAAGTGCGCCGGTAGCAATAACAACTGACACCCCATCAAATCCACCGTGCGGCCCCGGTCGGGGATCGCCTGAATCCGGTCCACCAGGAAATCATCCACGCCGAAGTGGGTGATGAAGCGCAGCCACAACTGCGACAGCAGCGCCTGTGCATCTGTGACCATCAGCCAACCGTTAGCAGCAGCCACAATATCCGGATCCTGATGGGAAAAGAGAATGTAATCCAGCGCGTTGGGTGAAATCCAGGAGGATAATTCTTCCAACACATACGAATAGACTTTGTGCCCACCGGGATCGAGCAACATACCGTGCCCTTTGTGAATAATCAAATGTTGATTGGCCTGAACCATCTTTCCCGAGGTGTAATCTTCCAACAGGACGTTTTTATGTTCTGCATTTTCAAAAAGCACTTGTGACGGCATGATCTGCCTCCTCAAAAACAGTCAGATAGTCACGAGTCGGGTAGTCGGATACCTGGCTCGATAAGGCAACAATCAGCAAAGCGTGCTACACGATGCAGATTCAGCCGGCCATCAGGGTTTCAAACAGGGCTTTGCTGAAGCCGGTGACCTCCAGGAATTGTTGGACGCGATGGTCATCATAGGATTGCAGCATGACGTTCAAGTCTACGTCCATAATACGGTTCAAAGCCGTCATGCGCTCAACCTTTTGAGGGTCGTTGGCATACTCGGCCTCGACGATCATTTTTGCGGCTACGGCGCGACAGAACGCCATCGCCGCGACAACATAACGGGGTTCCAGGCCGACTTCGACATGCCGGAAACCGATGCGATAACGCCGCTCGAAGTAAGACTCGTCGTATTTGCCGTCGGCCAGGCCGATCAGCCATCTGTTAAGATGCCCTTTGAGTCTTTCGATACGCCCGGGCTCAGCATGCAACAGTTTATGCAAGTGTTCAAACTTCTCCAAATGTGCATAGAAAGCCTCAACTACGTCCGAGGCGTGCTTTTCCAATGCCGGCTTCATCTCTGCTAATAGCCGACAATCAGCCTCCGTCAACTGCCCTACTTGTTTGATCTCATCCATCAAATGGGGGTCCATCTTCAACCTCCTAACCTAGCTCAGCAGCGACAGCGGCAGCGCACTCCCGAATTTCCAGGAATACCATGCCCAGGTTCACATTCTGGCCGGTCAATCCCACCAGTACAGCATTCGGCCCGGCTTGGGTAATGATGATATTGCCTTCTGTCCCCTGAACCGTCGTCTGCTGCAATTCACCGCGCTTGAGCTGCCCCACCGAACGCCCCGATAGGCTCAGGATCGCCGCCGCCACCGCACCGACGCGCGCCTGATCCACGGCCGAGGGCAAGTCCGCCGCCATAATCAAACCATCCATGCTGACAATCGCGACGCCGCTGATGTCGCCAGAAGTGTCAATCAGATTCCGAAGGATCTTCGCCAACCGGTCTCGACGTGTTTCTCCTGCCATTGCTCCTTGCTCCTTTGCTTGTGTAGATAAATTACGTTGCTCATCCAGACGCCGCATCCCTTCCATGATTAGCGCCGACCACGGCAAATTGATGGTCCGCGCGGGGGCTTCCTGTCCCTGCTCTACCTCAAAGGTTCCGGTTTCCCAACTTAACAGTGTGTAAACGGCTTCAGCGCCGTTCACGGCACCAAACTCGGCATGTACCAGTTCGCCATCGGCAAAATAGACAGTGATCACCTCCCCGGTCTCACGCTGCGCCGTCAAACGGGCGCGCGTTCCAGATTGACAATGCAACTGAATTAAATCTGCGATACTTAAATCGGCCAAACTTCCTTTCAGCGCCATAATGCCTCACTTTCAGCCCGAAAAATTCCAGGCCTGTTTGATTTTCTGGATCGCCTGCGCCGTAGCCTGCCAATAGACATGCTGCGGACGGATGAACAGCGCCAGTACCAGCTCTTGCTCGCCGGCCTGAAAACGCCGACACAATACCCCGCGTTGCGCATCGTTGGAGAGCAGCATAATCTCGTTCATCGCGCCCCACCCCAGGCGGTTGCTGATGCCGGCCGCCGAACGCAACATATCGGCCACAACCGCTGCCAGGGCTTCCGCCTCCTGGCGGTTCTCAGAGGTCGCCAGCGGCAGGCCGGATACATTCGTCAAGACGACCGTGCCGAAGCCCTCCTGCCGACTGAGATCCTCGATAATCTGTTGTATGGCTTTCATCCAGACACTCCTTGCGGTTGCGTTTTGAGAGCATTTTGTACATACAGCAAAAGATAGCGCATTGCGGCTTGTAGTGTCTCCGGGACGCCGATGCCTTTGACAGCCACGGCTTCAAAACAAGGTAGCTTGCCAGCTCCCAGGGCGGCTTGCAGGTCGGCGACCGGCAGAGCGTCCGGCAGATCGCGCTTGTTAAACTGCACAATCAGCGGCATTGAACCCAAAGGACGGTTCATCCGCGCAAGCTGGCGAGCCATGTCACGCCAGGAAGCCAAATTCTCGTCGAGACGCGCGGCCTGCGAGTCGGCCACGAAGACCAGTGCATCGGCGCGCCGCAGCACTGCTTCGCGCGTGGCTTCGTAGTACACCTGCCCTGGCACCGTGTAGAGGCCAAACTTGGGGCGCAACCCGGCAACCTGGCCGATTTCCACCTGCATGAAGTCAAAAAAGATGGTGCGATCCTCGTGGGTGTTGAGGGTGAAGAGTTCACTGCGGGCTGCAGCTTTCATGCGCGCGTGGATTTGTTCCAGATTGGTCGTCTTGCCGCTGAGCGCCGGCCCGTAATACACAATGTTCAGATTGACTTCGCGGGTTTTCCAGTTGATGAACATGATTTCAACTCACATCGCCTCAGCTTGTTGAACCGCCGGCAGGCGGATGAAAAACGTGGTCCCCCGACCGGCCTGGCTTTCTGCCCAAATTTCGCCACCGTGTTCCGTCACAATGCGATAGCAAATCGCCAATCCCAGTCCTGTGCCGTGCTCGCCTTTGGTCGTGTAGAACGGTTCAAAGAGATGTTCCAGAATCTCCGGCGCGATCCCTGTTCCTGTATCTATCACCCGCACCAGGACCGTCTGCGGAGTTTCAATGGTCGCCAGAATCGTCAATTTGCCTCCGTCGGGCATTGCATCGCGCGCATTGACGATCAGGTTCATAAAGACTTCGCTCAGTTGATCCGGCGCAGCCAAAACCGGCGGCAGACGACAATCACACTCACATGTTACATCAATTTTTCGTTTGTGCAGGTCGTGTTCGATCAGTTTGAGAATGTCATTGAGAATCATTCCCAGGGCCACCGGTTGTTTGTCCTTACGCGGTGGCCGCGCGAAGTTCTGAAGCTGCTTCACCAACTGCGCAATCACCTGCGCCTGGCGTTCAATCAATTCCAGGTCTTGCGCCATCGTGCTATCGGCAGGTATGCTCTGACGCATAAGGTACAAATAGGTCAAAATGCCGGTCAGGGGATTGTTGATATCGTGAGCCACCGAAGCGGCCAGATTGCCCAGCGCCGCGAGCTTTTCGGCATGGCGCAGCCGTGCGTGGGCTTCTTCGAGCGCACGGGTACGCTCCATGACTTTTTTTTCCAGCGTCGCGTTGAGATCGGCCAGGGCGTCTATGGATTGCTTGAGGCGCAACATCGCCCGCACCCGCAGTAATAATTCCGGATTGGAAACAGGTTTGACGAGCACTTCGTCGGCGCCGGCGTTCAGGGCGGCGGCCATGGCGTCCTGGTCTCCCTGGATGGAAAGCACAATAACGGGGACAAAAGGTACATCGCGGCGGTTGCGAATCTCGCGGATGACCGCGTACCCGTCCATATCCGGCAAATCGGCGGCCAGCACAATTAAATCTGGGGGATGGTTATGCAACGATTCCAGCACTGCCTCCCCACTTTCGACACGGCGCACCACATACCCTACATTCTGCAACACGGTCCGCATCTCGTAAGCAGAAGCAGCGACCGGGTCGGCGATCAAGATCTCGGAAAAAAGTAATCCCATCATAAAAACAACCCCGGCTAACCGATTCTTAACTGTTCGTTCATCCTACTCCCTTCTAAACATTGTAATATAGAAAGACGGAATTGGCAATGACTTACATCCAAGGGGTACATTTCAAGACAGGGGCAGGTTTTTTTGAGTTTTCCCCGCTCACCCCATGCCGCCGCTCTCCCCACGTGCGGGAGGAGCGAGGGGATTTCTCAAAAGGGGATTTTGGGCGGCTTCGCCACCCAAAATCCCCTCTATTTGCCTCCCCGCCCCAAAGGGAACAGGAGTGCAAAAGTGCAGTGTTAGCCCTTAGCCTCATCTGCCGCGGTGTACTAGGGTGCTCCGTAAGCGCGCAGCACGAGCGGCAGGTAGATGGGATACTTCGTGACCGGCGCCACGACTTTGAAACGGAACAGGTATGGCGCGGGCAAAGAGTTGGCGGCGCGGTCGGCGATGCCGGTTGTTACCTCCACTTCATAGTCGCCAGTCTCCAGCGGCGCACGCGGCTGCAGGATGATCTGCTGGCCCGCGAGGTCAAACGTGACGCTGGCCGCCCAGGGTGCGCCTCCCACACGCCTCAAGGTGACCGTGTTGCTGGCAACGGTGGTCTCGCTGAGCGGCTCGGAAACGCCGATGCGGATCACCGGGGCGTAGACCGGGCCGGCCGTGTCGGTGAAAACGGGCGTCAGCGTGACGGTTATGCCTGTCGCGCCGCTGATGGGGCTGGTCCATACCACCTGCGGCGGCGTCGTATCCCCCACCGGTGTTACCGTGATATAGACCTGCGCGGGACGGCTGGTGGTGATGCCGTTGCTGACGCGGAAGGCAAAGGCATCCGGGCCGGTAAAGTTCTCCGCCGGCGTGTAGATCAGGTCGGGCAGGGTGCCGGTCAGGACGCCGCCGTAGGGTGCTTCAACGATCTCGTAGGTCAACGGCAATCCGCTGATCTCGCGGCCGCTCAACGTGATGGTAAGCGGCGTCATGTAGGCGGTGGTCAGTTCCTGCGGGATGGCCGCCAGAGGTGCGACCACGTTCACCCACACGTTGGTGGGCGTCTCTTCCGGCACGGAGGGGAAATAGACGGTCGCCTGATTGCTCACGACCGTTCCCGACGGCAGGCCGTTCTTGAGCGTCACGGTATAGGTAATGGCGCCCTGGGAATCGGGAGCACCTTTCGGCCCCAGTTCGCCGACGTACCACATCATTTCACGGTTGGCCGCCATATAGATGCCGTTGCCGTGCAGATCGAGCGTGGCTGCGTCAAAGACATCGGGCAGCGGGTTGGTTACATAGACGCCGTAGGCGCGGCCCTCCCCCTCGTTCTCGTAGGTGATGGTGTAGACGACGGTCTGACCGGGCAGCAGGTCGCCCGCCGGGCCGTAGAGGGCGTTGGGGTCCTTCGCCTGGATGTTTTTCAGGTCACGGCAGCGCGGCTTGCCGCCCGCAGCGGTGGCGCTGCACCCCTGCGGTTGTGCGGCTTCTGAAGCTGCTACGGTGATCGCCTGCACCTGCGCGTGCTGCGCGCCCAAGCGTTCCTCGCAATTCACGCAGCCCGAGCCTTTACCGATACCGGAGACGCAACGTTGTCCATAAGCAATACAGACGTCGAAGCCGTCAGGAACCCACATCCCGACTGCGGCATTACATATCTCCCGGTAACAACTGTTGGTCATCTCCTCGGTAAAGCCACCGCTATACCGTACCTGACCGGCTGTGCAGCAATGCGTGGATGGGTCGTTTCTGCAGTTCACCCAGCAATCGTAGACGAATTCTTTGGCTGTGCTGGTCGTGTCCCAGACTTCGTAGGCTGCGCCTAGCATGCCGCCGCCGCCGCTGAAGAACGATAGTGCCGTCCAGCTGGCGATGCGCTTGACTTTCTTTTTGATGTACTCCCAACTAACGACCTTCGCGCGGCAGTTGCGCGCGCAGATGCTGGTTGTGCAGCCGTCGGCGGTCAGGGAGAGCGCGCCGGCTTCGGGCGTGTACGCCCACGTGCCCCATTCGCTGGTAGTGCGGGTAAGAAGGTCCATACGCATCCCGCCGCTGCCGTCTTCCACGATGAATTCGCCCGCGTTGATCGTGTAGACGAGCACGTTGTTATCGTACAGGGTGAGGATGCGGGCTTCACGGCGGGCGACATTGACCAGCACCGCGCCCAGAACGGTCGCGCCATCGCTGCGGGTGACGTTGGCCGCGCTGTGATAGGCGTAGCCGGCCGCCAGTGCTGCGTCGTAAGCGGCTTGTAGAGTGGGCGAAACGGCCAGTTGGGCATTGAATTGATCCGGCGTCAGTGGCGTCACAGTGTTGATGACGACAGGCTGATAGTCAAAGTAGGGTTGCGTATCCAGTTCGCCGGGATTGTAGTTATCCGCCGTGAAAATGGTGATGGTGCTATCGCTATAACTGCGCTGCAATCCCCACAGGAAACGCACCTGAAAGGTAAGTGTGCCGGCGCTGCCCGACGGCAGGTCACCCAGTTTCCAGAAGAGCTGATCCCGTTCCCGCCAGTAGATGCCGCCGTTGTCAACCGACACCAGGTCGCCCGCCGCCGGCAACTGCACCACCACCAGCGCATTGCGCACGGTATCGGTCAACAGGTTCATATACTGGATGGCGTAATCTACCGTTTGTCCCGGGCTAATGAAGGCCGGCGCCCTGGTCGTGAACAACAGGTCGCCCACCATCTGCCCGCCCTCCGGCAGCGCCGTCAACCACGGATCGAACACCACGTTGTCGCTCACCTTGTCGCCCGCGCCAGAAGGGTTGAGCGTGGCGTGATACGGCCCGCTGGCGTCGCCCCAGTAGTTCTGGCGGGCGTAGACGGTGGCGGAGTTCAGGTTGCGCACGCCGAAGTCGGTGTTGCCGCCAAACACATTGTCGCTCAGCGCTACGCTCTGCGTCGTATCCTGCACCAGCACGCCCGTGCTATTGGCCCAGAAGACGTTGCCGGTGAGGATGTGGTAGCCGGTGCTATTGAGGATGCGCAGTCCGGCGCCGCCGTTGTTGCGGATGGTCGAATCACGCAGGATCAGGACGCCGCTGCCCGACTTTAACACGCCAGCATCGTCTGACCAGTATCCCGCATAAGCCACGGTCGCGTGCTCCAGGGTGGCCGAACCGGCGTTGCGCACGATGATGCCCCACCACCAATCGCTTGTCTCTGCCGTGCCGGTGAAGGTAATCGGTTGGGTAGCCGTGCCGGCGGCGTCCAGCGTTCCCTCCACCACTAACCCCTTGTACTGCGCAAAAGCCACCTGCACACCGGGTTGGATCGTCAATGTCGCAGTCGGCCCGACGGTGACATCGCCCAATACGCGGAAGGGACTTCCGGCTGGGTCAAGCGTCATGCCCGTGAGTCGCGTGCCGCCGTTGATGCCCACCCCGGCGATGCCGTTGCCGCTGATGATGTTATCCGCGTATTTGAAAGTGTCGTTAAGGTTCTGCAAGATGCCGTACTGCGCGTTGTCCCGAAACTGACAGCCGCTCGCCGTCACCGGCCCGGCGTTGTTCAACCGCAGGCCGTTGGTGTTGCTGAAGAAGGCCGAGTTTTCCAGGGTGATGGCGCCGGTGTTGTTGTTTATCTGCATGCCGGCGCCGTTATTGTCGTAGATGCGACAATTCCGCACCTCCACCTGGCTAACTGCTCCGATCAAAAGCGCCGGGTCGCCATACATCCCCGCCGAATTGATGGCGCAATGGGCGAAGCGCGCGGAACCCGAGTCAACGGCAATCAAGCGATACAGGCCCGGCCTGGGTGTCGTGTAGGCGGCGGTGAAGGTGATGGGCTGCGTGGCTGTGCCTTCCGCCAATAACGTGCCGCCCTGCACGCGCAGCCACACGTTGTCGAGATCAAAGGCAAAGGTCGTGCCGGGGAGCAGCGTCAACGTGGTGCTGACCGGCACATAGAGGTCGAAGTCCAGGATAAAGGGTTTCCCCCCAATCCCCACGCCGTCCAGGGTTACATCGCGGGCCAGCGTGCCAGAGGGCAGGTATACGGCATCTGTCCCGTTGCCGCTTAACGTCACGTCGCGGTAGGTCGGGTTCATGTTGACCGTATCCTGCCGGATGGCGAAGCCGCCGTTGCCGGTCACGAGCACACTTTCCAGAGTCGGGGTGATGCCCACGCCGCTAAGGGCGATGCCGGGGCCGGCGTTATCGCGCACAGTGCTGTGGCGTATCTGTACGTCGGAGGTCTGGATACTCAGACCGGCCTCATTGCTGTTGTATCCGGCGCGCTCAAGGGTGACATAGTCCAGGCGAGCACGGCTGTTGGGTTCGATTGACAGATAGCGCCAGCGGCTGGAACTATCCACCATATTGACGGTAAAGGTGATGGGTTTTTCCGCTGTGCCTTCCGCCAGCAGCGTGCCGCCCTGTACCCGGAGCCAGACGTTGTCTTTATCCATCACCAGCGTGGTGCCGGGGAGCAGCGTCAACGTGGTGCTGACCGGCACATAAAGGTCGAAATCCAGGAGCAAAGGGCCGCCGGTGATGCCGGTGCTGTCCAGGGTCACATCGCGGTTGAGCGTGCCGGTGGGCAGGACGACGGCATCGAAGCCGTTGCCGCTCAGCGTCACATTGCGATAGGTGGGATTCATATTGATCGTGTTCTGGAACACGGCGCGGCCGGCATTGCCCGTCACCGTCACGTCCTCCAAAAGCATCGTCGCGCCCTCGCCGCCCAGCTCGATGCCGGGGCCGCCGTTATTGCGCACGATGCAGTTTTGCACCTGGACGTCGCTGGCGAACAGGCGCAGCGCGGCTTCGCCGTATTTGCCCTCCGCTTTTTCGATGACACAGTGCATAAGCTGCGCGCTGCCGCTCTCGACGGACAGGTAGCGCCAACTGGTGAGATTGGCGGTGAACACGACAGGATTATCGGACGTGCCCTGAACGTTCAAAGCGCCGCCCTGCACTCTGATCCACATATTGTCATAGACCTGCACCTGGACGCCGGCCTGAATGGTCAACGCGCCGCCGGGCTGAACATAGAGGTCGGCGGTGACGCAGTAGGGGCTGCCGGCCGGTGTCCATGTGACCGGGGCGGTGATGTTGCCGGAGACAGAAGTTGTACATGCCTGCGGGGCGTGCGTACCTGAGAGCGCCTCAGCGGCCGGTTGGCCTCTGTCGGCTTCTTTGGCGAGAACAAGGGTCGGGGCATGCACGAGGCTGTAGCCGCCTACCAGCATCCCGATCAATCCCGCAAACAACACACAGACCCACAATCGTTTCGTAAAGTTGCCAACCATATACTCACCTCCATTGAAAGTTGTTTTAATATTGGCACGTTGAAACATCTGTTGCAATGCGAATGACCTACTCATGCTGTCAGCTACGATATGCAAGTTTGAAATCCGTTAAAATCCGTTCAATCCGTTTGACATATTTTCATCTGACCACCGGCGGACCGCAGGTTTATAAGGAAACCGGCATAATCGTCGCCGCATTCGTCTCGACGATCTCCGCCTGTACCCGCCCGGCCGAAAGCTCCCGCAGTGCAGTCTGGAACGCCGGGAAGTGTGCCATGGCAAAGCGTGCGGTCAATGTCACGTCGCCGGCAAAGTCCTCGTCCAGAATTTCGCCATGATGGGTGGCGACGAGCAAACGCACCGGCTCGAAGAGGTTGTAGGGGACAGCAACCATCACCGTATGGGTGGGGATGCGCTCCGCGAGCGGCAAGACGCGCAGCACCTCGCGGACGGCGTCGCCGTAGGCGCGCACCAGGCCGCCTGTGCCGAGCTTCGTCCCGCCGAAGTAGCGCGTCACGACGACGGCCACGTCACCCAAGCCGCTGCCCTGCAACACCGCCAGCGCCGGGCGGCCCGCCGTTCCGGCAGGCTCGCCGTCGTCGCTGCAATGCGCGATCACCGAGGCACCGTGGCCGATCACAAACGCCGGGACGTTGTGTGTCGCATCGGGGAACTCGGCGCGGATGCGGCCGATGAAGGCGCGCGCCTCCTCTACGCTGAAAACCGGTGCCGCCGTCGCAATGAAGCGTGAGTTGACGACGACGATTTCAATGCGCGTTTCACGGGCAGGGATGAAGTAGCGATGGATCATTGACTTATCACAATAGAAAATTATACTTAAGGTATCAACCAGAAACGGTGTGAAACGAATGAAAAAGAAGCACAAAGTTACCGGCACAAATGCTTCCCATCACCCTCTTACCGCAACTGCGCCGTTATCTGCATCAACTCTACGGCAAGCGGTTGGTGGATGTTGTGCTGTTCGGCTCCCATGCTCGCGGCGACGCCGCACCCGGCTCAGATATTGACGTGCTGATCGTATTACAAGGCCCGGTCAGCCCCGGAGAAGAAATCGCCCGCGTAGGAGATTTCACTGCGGCCTTGTCGCTGGAACACGATGTTGTCATCTCCTGTACCTTTGTCTCCGCAGAACGTTTTCGCAGTGAAAAAAGTCCTCTGTTTCTAAATGTGCGCCGTGAAGGCGTCCGAATATGACTCCTGAACAACAAGCACTGCTCAACAAAGCACAGGCCAGCCTGGATGCAGCACGGCTTTTGGCAAGCCAAAACTTCCACGACTTTGTCGTATCACGCGCCTATTACGCGATGCTTTACATCGCCGAGGCGCTCCTTCTCGAACATAATCTGGCGTTTTCCAAACACTCAGCCGTCATCGCCGCTTTTGGACAAAATTTTGCGAAGACGGAACGCGCCCCCAGAAATTCCACCGCTATCTGATTCAAGGTATGGATAGCCGCAACGTCGGCGATTATGACATCAACTCACACTTGTCCACTACAGACGCCGCCGAACAAATTGCGCGGGCTGAAGAACTCCTTGCATTTGCACAAGAATTTTTCAGTACTCAATGCGGGTAACCTCTACCTGCGCCTCGCGCCAGCGTTCCGACTCCGGGAATGAACGCAGGTAGTCCAGCAATTCAAATTTCGGGCCGATGACCAATCGAGCAGTGAACGCCGTCTCATCCTGTGTGAACTCACCCGCGAAAAGCATTTTCTTCTTCAAAGTCTTTTCAGGGATGTCAAAGGTATATCTCTCCCCCACCCTGCGGATGTTGACCGGCGCATAAGCCGCGTGCAAGAAACGCCGCAACTGTGTTCCGGCCTCCGGGAAATACAACGCTGGCAGTACCAGCGCAATTTCCATCCGCGCAAACGTCCCCACCTCAAACCCAGCAACCCAGCCCAGGAAAAGTAGACGGTAGACGGTAGACGGGAAATGGGAGACAGTAGACGGTAGACAGTAGACAGGTTGCCTCTCATCCAGCACTTCGATTAACGCTGAGACATCCCAGGCTTTGAGGGCGAAGACGGTTTCGCCGTACAGGTTGGCATAGCGGCGGCGGTTATCTTTGGTCGTGAAAAGGCTTTCCTCCACAGAAAGCAAGTTGTCGAGCAGTTCAGGGTACTGCGCCAGCAAGGATTGCATCACCCAGGCGTTGAGCCAGGCGGGATCGCGGCCCGCGGTATCCGGCGGCAACCACAGCCGTGCATAGAGGGGCTTGAGCCGCCATTTGGTGCGCATCACGACCTCTAATTCGCGCAGGTATGCCCCGCCGGGACGGCGCATGGCGTGTCCGGTGATCGCTTGCCGCTGCGCCGCGTCGGTACACGCGCCGCACGCCAGACACACGCTTCCCAGGCAGTAGCCATCATCCACGCCCTCCAACGCCTTCCGGTATTGTTCATATAGGAAGCGCGATGCCACATCCGCACGCACAAAAGCCATCGGGAAAGCATATTCTGGCCCCTTTGCGCCGAGGAAGGCCTCATTCCACTGCCCATGTTCCTCCATCCACGCCCGCAGCGCATTCCAGTAGCCGGGTGTGAGGGTGAGATCGTAACAGTGGCCCTGTCGCGCCAATGCCAGCACCGGTTCAGGCAGCCAATGCCCGCCCAACGCCAACACCTGCGAGACGGCATATTCCTCCCACTCCACTGCCAGCCGGAACTCAAAGCCGTTGGTCTCGCAGGCCGACTTCACCGAGCCGATGATCGGCCGCCATTCGGCTTCTTCGAGGAACAGCCAATCGTAGCGCAGCGGCGTGAAGGGCATGCGCACGAGCAACCCAAAGCTGAAGATGAGGCGCACGCCGCGATTCGTGCGCTGGTGCACGGCCTTCAGGCGGCCCACAAACGTGCGGAATTCATCCAGGTCGGCCTCCGTCTCGTGGCCGGTGAGGATGTAGAACAGCTTGATCTCACGGATCCTCAGCCGCAGCAGCCGCGCCAGCACGCTCTCGATTGCGGCGTCATCGAGGCTTTTGTGCAAGAAAGCGCGCATCCGCCGGCTGATGCCCTCAATGCCCAGGGTAAAACTGCGCTTGTCGGCGAGCACTTCCGCCTCCAACAACTCCGGCAGCACCGCTAACACGTCCACACGTTGGCTTTTGAAGCTCACCCGGTCGTAGAGGCGATTCAGCGTCAGGAGCAGGGACAAAATATCCGCGTGGGTGTTGAAGTTGAAGCTGTACAGGTCTACCTCAACGGCGCCCTGTTGCTGTTTGAGTTTTCGCGCCACCGTGAGAATCGCCTCCGGCGACAGCTCGCGGTACGGTTTGCGTTCGTAGCCCTCAAAGCAGAACGTGCAGAACGCCGGGCAACCGAAACTGATCTGTAACTTAGCCGTCGCCGCTTCGGGGCTATCCAGCAGGGGATACCCGGTCAACAAATCGTCCACATGGGGTTCGCCGCACACGGCCTTCCGCACCATCTGCGGCGCGAGCTGGCAACTCGTGTCACAAGCCACCCACAACCCGGTCACAGACGCCACCGCCTGTAACAGCCGCTCGCGTTTGGGCAACGCTGCGCCCTCTGCAAGGACACGCACGAGCCTTTCCACTTCACGCTCACCCTCGCCGAAGAAGAGCGCGTCCGCCACACAATCGCCCGTCGCGGTGACGATGGCCTGCGTCGCCAGCGCATTAGAGCCGCCCAGGATGAGCGGGGGATAGCGCGCATCCCGTTCGCCGGCCAGCAACGGCACGCCAGAATGATGCAGCAGGTAGGGGAGGTTGATCAATTCCAACGTGTAGGCGTTGGAGATCAAGACCACATCGAAGTCCTCAAGGCCGTGCCAGGATTGCGTGCCCACCAGTAACGGTACCCCCGCCGCCAAGAACCGCGCGCGGTCGTGTTCCGGTGGGAAAAAGGCCATGTCAATATACGCATCAGGCAGCGCCCGCCGCACGGCTTGAAACAGGAACAAATGCGGTGTCGAGCGATCCACATCGCGGAACGGCGACAGACGCACAATCAACGCGCGGAAATTCGCCGTCTCGAACGCCGGGTTGCAAAACGTGGGGTTGGGATCAGGGCGGTACAGCGACGCCTGCTGAAGCAAAGGCCAGTGATGCACGAAGAATTCCTGATAGTGCGTCATTAAGGGATATTGTACTCGAAAGAGACAAAATGCAAGAGACAGGTGGCAAGGGGGCTGATAAGTCGCCCCCGTCCCGAGCAGCTCTCTGGATTGCGCGCTTCAGAAAACGAGGCTATACTATATTCAACCATTCATCATTCGCCGATTCGCTGATTCTTTGACTCGCTGATTCTTTGATTCGCTCATTCGCCATCTTTCCTATGGGGAGGGTTGCATGCTATGAACCGTACGCGCGCCATCTTCTTCGCCATTATCGGCGTCACTTTGCTCATCATTGCCGCGGCATCACTGGTTTCATTGGTCCGCAAGGCCGGCCAAGTGCAGCAGCCATCGCCCGGCGAAACGCCCGCACCCACAGCTACAGCGGTGCCCCACGATACGGTCGTGCTGACCATCGCCTCGTCGAGCACCAAACAGGCGTGGATGGAAAGCGTCGTCGCCAACTTTCACGCCGCCGGGAAAACCACCAAAAGCGGCAAGAAGATCGTCGTCGAGGTCAGTCCGGTACTCTCCGGCGGCTCGATGGAGGCGATCCTGAACGGCACCTTGCAACCCGTGGTGTGGAGTCCGGGCGCGCCTTCGTGGGTGGAGCAACTTAACGAGCAATGGCGCATCCGCACCGGCAAGACGTTGATGTCGTCGGCGTGTAAGCCTGTGGTCTACACACCGCTCGGCTTCGCCATGTGGCGTCCGATGGCCGAGGCCCTCGGCTGGCCGGACAAACCCATCGGCTGGCAAACCATCGTTGAGTTGGCCGCCGATCCCGCTGGCTGGGCCAAATACGGCCATCCCGAATGGGGTAAGTTCCGTTTCGGGCATGCGCACCCGCAGTATGCCAACGCCGGTCTGTTGACCATGACCTCTTTTGTCTACGGCATCGTCGGTAAGACCGAAAATCTGACGGCCCAGGATGTCTATGCCCCCGCCGTAGAGACGGCGCTCCGCACGCTGGCGCAGAATACCTCGAAGTATGGGATGATCACCACCGATCTGCTCAAGGCCATGGCGGAACACGGCCCGGCCTATATCCACGCCGTCGCCACATTCGAGTCCGACACGATCCAAACCAACTTGGAACGCGCCAGCGAGCTGCGCTTCCCGTTGGTGTTCATCTTCCCTGCCGAAGGGACCTTCTGGGGCGATCACCCTTACTGCATCCTGGACAAGGCAGAATGGGTGACGCCGGAGCAGGCCGAGGCCGGCGCCATTTTCCTCGACTATCTGCTCAGCCCGGAACAACAGTCGCTCGCCATTGATACCCGCCTCAGGCCGCTGGATACCACCATTCCGCTGCGCGCGCCTTTGAGTCTGGAAAACGGCACCGATCCGCGCGTGACGCCGGCCACAGTGCCGTCCCTGGCCTTCCCGAACGCCGACGCCAGCGCCGCCATCATTGATATGTTCCTGCTCACCAAGCGCAAAGCCACGGTCGTCATCGTGCTAGACATCTCCGGCAGCATGCAAGGAGAGAAAATCCGCTCGGCGACCGAGGCGACGGTCTCGTTCCTCAAGCGTCTACATCCCGACGACCGTGTGGCCGTCATTGTGTTTAACCATAAGCTCATCACGCTGTCCGATCCCGCCCGCGTTGGCGATGTCGTCGAGCCGTTATCCGCCCAGATCAACACCCTGATCGCCGAGGGCAATACGGCGCTTTATGGGGCCGTTTGCCAGGCAGCAGAGCTGATCCAGGCACAGCGGGAGGCCGATCTGGCCGCCAATGAACAGCGTCTCTACGGCGTCGTGCTGCTCTCCGATGGAGAAGATACCGTAGGACGGCCCAGTGAAAACCAGATGTTCGCCACGTGCCTGCCTTCCCATGCCGAGGCGGACAGCTTCAAGTTCTTCCCCATCGCCTTTGGGGAGGAAGCCAACACCGTCGTGCTCAAGCGCATTGCCGATGTGACCGGAGGGACGATGTTCAAGGCGGATCCGGCTTCAATTGAGCGGATTTATCAGAGCATCTCGGCAGAGCAGTAAGAATCAGCGAATCAGTGAATCAGCAAATATTCGCTCATTCGCTGATTCTTTCATTCGCCCATTCGCCCATTCTGAAATCTGTGGTATACTGGGTGCTACAAAGGCAGGTCAAGTTATGATTCGCTTTTCGGTTGGACAATCCGTTTTAATGCTACGAGGCGTCGTCTGTTTTGGCGCAGCGCACCGTTCTTAGGTGCGCCTGCGAACAACGACTGTCTTTTACTACATTAGTCTTTTTCGAGCCGTGGGCGCGCTCGCGTCTGCGGCTTTTTGTTTTTCCCCTAACCCTTCCTGTGCCGTGCACGCGAGGCCCCCCACCGCGAACGAAAGTTCAACCACGAATCCGCACGAATTCTCACGAATAAAAGATGACTCTCCTGAAAAAAGCCCAATTCACCGCAGAGACGCAAAGAACGCCGAGAGAAGATTAAGACTTAAATCAATAAAATTAATACTGAGATGCGAAAGACTTAATCTTATTGAATCCGACATAAAAATCTTTGCGCCCTCTGTGACTCTGCGGTGAGATTTTTAGTTTTTTCAGTAGACTCAAAGATTAGTGCAGATTCGTGCAGATTCGTGGTATATTCCAGGAGGAAGCATCATGAGCAGTATCATCGTCAATGTGGATAAAGTCACCTATCATCACGGGCCGTTGCTGGTGCTGGACGATCTTTCATGGGAGATTCAGGCCGGACAGAAGATCGGTCTGGTCGGGTCAAACGGCGCAGGGAAATCTACCCTGCTGCGCTTGATCGCGGGGGAATTGCAACCCGACAGCGGCTACATCGCGCGGCATAAGACGCGCATCGGCTATTTGGCCCAAGAGCCGCGCTTCGTCTCTGTCGAGGAGGGTGGGCCAGCGACGGTATGGGAAGCCGCCTTGAGTGCCAACGCCGACATCCACCGCCTGGAAGCCGAAATGCGCCGCCTGGAAGCGCGCATGGGCGATCCCGCCGTCTACGGGGACGAGCGTGAGTTCGCGCGCGTGTTGGCAGCACACACCCGCGCGCAAGAAGCCTTCGAGCAGTTGGACGGCTACCGTTACGAGAGCAGCGTCAAGCAGGCGCTGCAAACTGTCGGTTTCAGCGAGGCCGATTTCGATATGGCGGTAGCGACGCTTTCGGGCGGACAGAAGAAAATGCTCGGTCTGGCGCAACTGCTCGCCATCCAGTGCGATCTGCTGCTGCTCGACGAACCCGACAACCACCTCGATCTGGCAGGCAAAGTCTACCTGGAACGCTTCATCCGCGCCTTTCGGGGCACGGTCATCATTGTCTCACACGACCGCTATCTGCTGGATGAAGTCGCGGAGCATATCGCCGAACTCGAAGACCGCCGACTGACGCTCTACAAAGGCAACTACTCGGCCTATGCCACCGAGAAACAGTTGCGCCTGTTGCGCCAACAACAGCTCTATGCGGCGCAGCAAAAGGAGATCGCCCGCATCGAGGCGGCGATCGCGCGCTTCGAGTATTGGGCCAGCATCGTCATTGACGAGCGCCACATCCGCCAGGCCCGCTCGCGGCAGAAAATGCTCGATAGGATGGAACGGATCGAGAAACCTATCCTGGAACGCGAGAAAATGGGGCTGGAACTCAACGGCTGGCGCGGTTCAAAGAAAGTCTTGGAAATCATCAATCTCGACAAGGTGTTCGCTCCATGTGGCGCGGAGACAGACGAGAAGATCGTCTTGCTCGGTCTGAACCTGCTGATCTGGCACGGGGAGCGGGTGGGGCTTATCGGCGCGAACGGGAGTGGTAAAAGTGTACTCTTCCGCTGCATCCTGGGGCAAGAAGAACCCACCTCTGGCGTGATCAAGATCGGACCTAGCGTGCGCATCGGCTACTACGCTCAGCAGCATGAGACACTCGATCCCAATCGCACACTCATCGAGGAAATCTGGGATGCGAAGTCTATGTCGGAGCACGCGGCGGTCAACTTCCTGCGGCGGTTTCTGTTCCCGTACCAACGCACGCGAGATGCCGTATCCACGCTCTCTGGCGGGGAGCGCAGTCGCCTGCAACTCGCCAAGTTGATGCTTTCAGACGCCAACTTTCTACTGCTCGACGAGCCGACGAACAACCTTGATCTGCCGTCATGTGAAGTGTTAGAACAGGCCATCGAGGAGTTCGAGGGCACGGTGCTCGTCATCTCCCACGACCGCTACTTCCTCAACCGCATCGCCGACCGCATCGTGGAGTTGGAGGACGGTCGGCTGACCGAATACGCGGGCGATTACACGTACTATGCGCAGAAGAAGGGCCTGGCGTAACAACCAGACGCTAAATAACTGTAACCGATCTCTGACCGCGCCCCGCAGCCCCAGGCTCAGGCGGGCGCGGTCGGGAGGGGCCGGAGCACATCACCGAAGAAAAACTGACCAAAGTCCAGCGGCTCAACGCCCTTGCCCAGGCGCGCGAGCAGACAATGGCGCAGTTGGGGCTTGTCTGGGTGCTGCGCCACAAGACTGTCCGTCAGGAAAGACTATCACCGATTGGCGCAGACCGGGCCGTGGAAACAAAAAAGGACTTTCCTTACCGCTCCAATACCACCCAAAACTCCTCTCCTACTTCCTTGAACTCCACCGCTTTCCCGGCCTGGCGCGCCTCGCGGTAGACCATCGGCAGGCCGCGCCCCAACCGGTCGGTATAGCGCAGGTTTTCCATAAACTTGACCAGAATTGGATTTACCGCATACGAGACACCCACTTTGAGCTTTTCTATGGTAATGGTGTTGGGCAAGCGTCCCGGGCTGCGAAATTCCAGGCGGTCATCGAACATCAAGACGCGCACCTGCGAGCCGTGAATGGCGTAGTTGCGGTGAAGCACTGCATTGGTCAGCAGCTCGCGGAACACTTTATCGCTATACACAAAACCGGTCGGCTCACGTTGCGTTCCCACAATGGTTGCGGGCAGCCGCCAGTTGTTCTTGATGACTGCCAGGCCGGTGTCAATCTGGTAGTCCAGTGTACCGACGATGTTTTGCCGGTCAAGCAACTCGTCGCCCATCTCTCTGCCTGCAAAATGGGCAAACATAATGCCCGCCTGCGGCAAGTGACGTTCGACGGTCAGGCCGAAGACCAGCAAGCCGCCGACGGTGGTCTCGCCGTTGGCCGCGAGGATTTCACTGTTAGTCAGTATGGCGATCCTGTCGGCCTCATTCTCATCTTCGAACACAATGCCATAGCGTTCAAAATAGGCAGCGACTTTCGGCAAGTTCAGGTCGCGGATACTCGTCCCCGCCACCGGCGTTGCGTCGAAATGGAAGGTTCCGGCAGCCTGGAAGAGTCGCAACAACTCAGGTTGCGTGGCAGTGCGACTGGTAGAGCCTACACGGATCAGATACTTGCCCTCTGGCGTCTGATATGGCTTATCGCGTCCACGGGGGACAACAATGACGCCAAGTCTTTTGCCGTCTATCAAAAACTCCTGGTATTCTACGGCAATGGACGGGATGACATTGTTGCGTGCGAGGTTCATCACCCATTCCTCAAATTGTTCTCCTTCCGGCAGCCCCTCGCACACCCCATCGTCCTGCACGCCGAGCACGATGACACCCCCTTGGGAGTTAGCAAAGGCGACCATTTCCCGAGCCAGTGCGTCACGATGTACTGCGGCAGTTTTGAATTCCACCGCGCTATTTTCACCGTTGGCGATGATCTCCTTGATTTCTGCGAGTTTCAGCATAGATCACCCTCTTATTTTACGCTATCGCCGACGCCGGCATATAGCACAGACTAATAACTCAAGTATACGTCCCACATACCTCTGCGCAAGTCCCAAAAGGGCATAAGGGCATTATATTTCTCTACCCGGATGCCGCAAATTTGATCATTCAAGACGCGGATTTTGCGACGCTTAGCGTCTGGTAAACATTCGCCATCTGGCAGATCGCTGCTATACTAGAAGTTTGTAAATATCACCCCGTCAGAGAATTGCTATGAAAAACTACATCCTGGCTCACGATCTGGGTACCACCGGCAACAAAGCTACACTCTATGACGCCGAAGGCAGGCTCGTCGGTAGTGCCTTCTACGGCTACGCCACCGAGTACGCCCATCCACGTTGGGCCGAGCAAAACCCCGAAGATTGGTGGCGGGCCGTGTGCACCTCCACCCGGCAACTGCTCCAGCACACCGGTGTCCGCAGCGATGATATCGCCTGCCTCAGCTTTAGCGGGCAGATGATGGCCGCCGTGCCGTTGGACAAAAATGCCCGTCCCCTGCGCTCCGCCATTATCTGGGCCGACCAACGCAGCACAGAACAGGTCAACTGGCTGCTGGAGCGCATCGCGTTTGACGAGATGTACCGCATCACCGGGCACCGCCTCAGCGAAAGCTACTCGTTGCTCAAGATACTGTGGATCCGCGACCACCAACCCGACATCTACCATCGCGCCTACAAATTCGTCCATGCCAAAGATGCCATGGTCGCCCGACTGACCGGCAATTTCGTCACCGACATGTCGGACGCCTCCGGCATGGACATGTACGACCTGGCAACCGGCGCGTGGTCGCCGCGCATCCTCGAAGCCGCCAGGGTGGATCCCGCCCTATTGCCCGAGGTCCACCGCTCCATCGATGTAGTTGGCGAGGTGTTGCCGTCCGTCGCCGAAGAAGTCGGCGTGGCGGCGGGGACGCCTGTGGTTATCGGCGGCGGGGACGGTGTGTGTGCTTCGACGGGCGCGGGCGTCGTCGCCGCGGGAGCGGCCTACAACTACGTCGGCTCGTCGGCGTGGATTGCACTGGCGACGCCCCAACCGCTGCTGGATCCGCAATACCGCACCTTCTGCTACTGTCACCTTGTACCGGGGATGTTCATGCCGACAGGCACCACGCAATCGGCGGGCGCGTCGTACCAGTGGGCGCGGGATCAAATGTGCGGTGTGGAATCCATAGCGGCGCAAGCCCTCAACCTGAATGTTTACGAGCTGATGAACAACCATGCCGCCGAGTCGCCGCCCGGCGCCAACGGCCTACTCTTCCTGCCCTATCTGCTGGGCGAGCGCAGCCCGTACTGGAATCCCCAAGCGCGTGGGGCCTTCGTCGGCCTCACCATCCGCCACACCCACGCCGATATGCTGCGCGCCGTCCTCGAAGGTGTGACGATGAATCTGTGCATGACGCTGGACGCCTTCCGCGAGCAAGGCGCGCGTGTGGAGGCGATGCGCCTCATCGGCGGCGGCGCCAAAGGGCGCCTCTGGAACCAGATTATGGCCGACGTGTACGGTGTGCCCATCCACCGGCTGGCGATTCTCGACGAGGCCACCTCTATGGGCGCGGCGCTGGCGGGCGGCGTCGGCGTGGGGCTGTATCCGGGCTTTGAGATGGCGGCGGCAATGAATCCTGTCGCGGAAATTGTCGAGCCAAATCCACAGGTGCAGGCTGTCTACGCGGAGTTGTATCCGCTCTTCCAGGAAACCTATGCGGCGTTGACGCCGCTGTATGATAAGCTGGCGGCGCTGCGGGGATGTGCGAGCACAAAATAAGTGCGCCGCCCAGGAAATTGTGTGGTATGATTGGATATAAAGCAGGAAATCATGGGAGGAAGTATGCAGACGCTGACACTCAAGTTGCCCATAGGCTTGCAAGACGCCCTACGTATCCCTGATGCAGAGCAAGAAAAACGGTTAAAACGCGAATTAGCCATCCGATTATATGAGAAAGAACTGCTCTCTTTTGGCAAAGCCCGTGAGTTGGCCGGAATGTCAAAATGGGCCTTTCATGAGTTGCTGGCCGAAGAAGGGGTTGTACGCCATTATGACCTTGCCGACCTGGAAATGGATAAGCAAACCATAGGATTTCTCAATGAAAATCGTGGCTAATTCTTCAGTATTGATTGCACTTAGTAGCATTGAGCAGCTAGAGCTACTCAAGCAATGTTTCAACGAAGACATCTTTATTCCTGATGCAGTATGGGATGAGGTTGTCGTTACAGGCAAGGGACGTGCAGGGGCAGAAATAGTCAGAACTACGACCTGGCTAAAAAGACGTACTGTTCAAGATGCCGATTATGTCAACCTTCTTTGCACTAGTTTGGATAGAGGTGAAGCGGAAACCATTGCACTGGCACGGGAATTCAAAGCCGATGTCATTTTACTGGATGAAAAAGCCGCTCGCAGTGTTGCAGACCGTTTAGGGCTACATGTACTTGGAACGGTTGGACTACTGATGTGGGCGCGGCAACGCAATCTTATCCCAAGCCTGCGCAAACAGTTAGATGCCTTGCGTCATAAAGGCCGATTTCGGTTAAGCCAGCAGCTCTACAGAGCCGTATTAGCAGAAGTTGGAGAAGGCTAAGTGAAAGTCCTCTTCATCGGTGGAACCGGTACGATTAGCTCCGCGTGTTCACAACTGGCCGTGGAGCGCGGCATGGATCTCTACCTGCTCAATCGCGGGCTGACGAGCGAGCGCCCCATCCCGGCCGGCGCGACCGTGCTCACCGGCGACATCCGCGATCCGGCGTCGGTGCAGGCGGCCCTCGGCAAGATGACGTTCGATGTAGTCGTAGACTGGGTGGCCTACACGCCCGCCCACGTCGAGACGGACATTGCCCTGTTTCGTGGACGCACAAAGCAGTATGTGTTCATCAGCACGGCGTCGGCCTACCACAAGCCGGTGCAGAGTTTGCCGATTACCGAATCCACGCCGCTGCACAATCCCTTCTGGCAATACTCACGGGACAAAATCGCCTGTGAGGAGCGTCTGCTGCGCGCCTACCGCGAAGACGGCTTCCCGGCGACGATTGTGCGTCCGGCGCACACCTACGACCGCACGCGCCTGCCCTTTCGCGGCCGCTGGACCATCGTAGAGCGCATGCGCAAGGGGCTGCCGGTCGTCGTGCATGGCGACGGCACTTCGCTGTGGGTGCTCACCCACCATCGGGACTTCGCCAAAGGCTTCATCGGCCTGCTCGGCAATGCGCAAGCCATCGGCGAGGCGTATCACATCACCTCCGATGAAGTCCTCACGTGGGATCAGATTTTCCGCATCGTCGCACGCGCGGCCGGCGTGGATGAACCGCAACTCGTCCACATTCCCTCAGAACTCATCCACGCCTTCGATCCAGACTGGGGTGCGGGATTGCTCGGCGATAAGACGCACAGCGTCATCTTCGACAACACCAAAATCAAGCGTCTCGTCCCGGATTTCAAAGCCACCATCCCCTTCAGCCAGGGTGCGGGGGAGATCATCGCCTGGTTTGAAACCGACCCGGCGCGGCAAGCCGTGGATGAAGCGCACAACCGACTGCTGGATAAAATGATCGCGGCGTATCAATCGGTTTGGCCACTATAGACAGCACTGTGGTTGCACAATGCAACCACAAGGCTACAATAGAAGAGTTGTTAAGGAGACAGACCATGACGATTCTACACGTTCGCAATGTACCCGAACAACTCTACAAATGCATCAAGGCGCGCGCAGCGACACAACACCATTCCCTCAGCGCCAAAGTGATCGCGCTGCTTGAAAGCACTATTGAGCAAGCTGAACGCGATCCCGCCATCACCCTGCAAACCATCCGCGAGCGCCGCGAACGCTACCCCATCTCGCCGGACGTGCCCGACAGCACATTCCTGTTACGCGAGGACCGCGAACGGTGACACAACAGAACAATGCTGCAGAAGAAGCGCTGCCTCTGGCAATCCAGTACGGATGCTCGGCCCACGATGCAGCTTACATCGCTCTGGCGGCGCGTTTTTCTGTCCCCTTCGTCACCGCCGACGAGACGTTGATGCGCAAATTGGGCAAGCCTGAATTCGATTTACGTTTCCTGGGCGATTGGCCTGTAGTATAATTTATCATCAATCGAACGGACCCACCCAGCGGGCACGGGCAGGAGACCGGCCCGCGCAAAGAATCAAACGGGGTCCAACGATGGTTAATCCGTTTCATCCGTTCAATCCGTTGACATTTTGACAAGGAGAAAAACAATGACTGAACAAACCGGAATCGGAACCAATCTTGTATGCCAGATCGGCCTGGTGGTCAAAGACATCGAGAAGTCGGTGGCGGCCTACTGCGACATTCTCGGCCTGCCCAAGCCCAACATCATCGTCACCGACGGCTACGAGAAGGCAAAAACCGTCTATCGCGGGCAGCCCACCGAAGCGACCGCCAAACTGGCGTTCTTCGATATGGGGCAGGTACAACTCGAACTCATCGAGCCGGACGGCAAGCCCTCTACCTGGCAGGAGGTGCTCGACGAGAAAGGTGAGGGCATCCACCATATCGCCTTCTTCGTTAAAGATAGTGATAAAGTGGTGGCTTACCTGGAAGGCAAAGGCGCGCATCTGGTACAGCAGGGACACTATACCGGCGGTATGTATTCCTACGTGGACGCGACACCACAATTGCACCTGGTACTGGAACTGCTGGAAAACTTCTGAGCGACTCCGACGTTTTATAGAAAAAAAAGAGGCTGTCCTACGCAAGGACAGCCTCTTTGACTTATGAGCAGGCCATCAGCCCGACCTATCCACCCTTGGCCTTTTTCTTCCACTCGGCGTACTGCTTCTCGACCTCGGCCTTAATCGCATCAAGGCCGGCGGCCTTCAGATCCGAGTTATACTTGGGCAGTTCGGTGGCCGGATCCACGTAACCGGTTTGCAGCGCCCGGTTCATACCATCGTAAACCGCATTAACTGCGGTCAACTCGGCCGCGATGGGGGCAGTGCGGAAGCGGAAGCCCAGGGCCACATGGTTGATCGCATCGTTGGAGTATTCAACCAGCAAGCGGTTCTTGTTCGGGTCCTCTTTGTTGGTCACCAGCTGGAGCATGATGTCGCCTACGGTCCACGCGCCGGCATGCGCACCGTACCAGGCGCTGTTCTTGAGATTCACGCGGCCATCGGCTTCTTTCTCCCAGTGCACACCTTCAACGCCGAACAACTGGGTATTGACCACCTTGGGATCGCTGTGCAGCAGGTTGATGTACTTCATCGCCTGCACCGGATAGTTGGACATCGAAGGAATGGCAAGCATCGAGCCACCGGCATGGGTGGTGATGTTGACCTTGGGCTGGCCGTAGATTTCCTTGAGCCGCAGGTCGGGGTTGCCGGAAGCATTCATCATTTCCTGCGCCTTGATGTTGTTACCCTTCAACGGCATCGGTTCGATGAAGAATTTACCCGCATTAAGGTATTGGCTGGTGTCGAAGGTGTTCAGCCCCGCGTCGGGATGGATCCACCCCTTCTGATACCACTCATGCATGATGGTCAGACGCTCTTTAGTAACCTCTTGTTCCATGACCTTGAGGATAGTCTCATCCCACACACCATTGGCATCCGGGGACAGCTTCATGTTGATAAGTTGCCCGCTCACACCACTGGCGAGGTCCTGGGGATAGGGTGAAAAGCCATCGCGGCCATCCGTCAGATAGGGATATTCATCTGGGCGGGCAGCTTTGGCCTTCTCCAGCCAGGGCTCCATGTCGCGGTAGCTCTTGATCTTGGCCGCATCTTCCTCAGTGAAGCCGATTTGCTCGGCCAGAGCGACGTTGTACAGGAAGCCTTCAGGAACGGTCAGCTCTTTGTTGGTGGGCACCGCATAGTTGACGCCATCAATCTGCGTACCGGTGATAAACGCCGGGTTCAGGCTCGACAGAATCTCCTTGCCGTAGTTCTTGAGCAAATTACCGTTCGGCCCGTTGTCGTCATTCAAGGCCGTGAGCAAGCCATCGGTCGCCAACTGCATGTAGTACCACCAGTCAGCGGTGAAGAAAATATCCATCTTCTCACCCGCCTGGATGCCGGTGATGGCCTTGGAGGACCAATCGCCCCATCCTACGATGTGGAAGATGACGTTGGCGCCGATGAGCGGCTCAATGTATTCGTTGATTGCAGCTTCAACCAATGGGCGCTGATCGGTATCGCCGGCGCCGACGATATAGTAGTCAAGGATCGCAACTTCAGCCGGAGGGGCAGCCGTTGCCTTGGGGGCTTCTTTGGTGGCCTCCTTGGTGGCTTCCTTGGTGGCTTCTTTGGTGGCTTCCTTAGTCGCCTCGGTTGTCGGGGCCGGGGTAGGGGCCGCCGTGGGCTTAGCGCAAGCCGCGAGGACGCCGCTGACCGTCGCCAGACCGGCGACTTTCAGAAACTGACGGCGTGACAATTTGGTATCCATGGTCTCTTCCTCCTTCTTCATTCTAACAAGCAGTGAAATACTAAATCTGGTTCAATGGGTTGAGGTGTTTGCAAAAACGAATCTGCACATATCCATCTATTTTGAAAATCTCTTATAATTCGCCTCCTTTCTTGATTCCTTAAGAATAATTATTTGATGTCAGGTCAGTCAGCCATGCAGCTCCTGATACACGAGTTACCGACTGTAACCTCATAGGCGGATGAAAACACAAGTTTTATCCCTTGATCGCGCCGATGGTCAAACCGCGAATGAAATAGCGTTGGAAGAAGGGATAAGCAAAGATAATGGGGCCCACCGTCACCACAGCCATAGCCATACGGAAAGTCTGTGAAGGCAATTCCGACACATTGACAATACCCTGCATCTTATCCGCATTTTCGAGCAAGAAGCGGATATTGTTCAACGTGGTATAGATGGTGAATTGCAGACTGTAATACTTCGTCTCGTCTACCAGCAGCAGGCAGTTAAAGAAGTTGTTCCAGATTCCAATCGCACTAAACAGCGCCACGGTCGCCAGGCCGGGGATGGCCAGCGGCATGACGATCTGAAACAGCGTGCGCCACTCATTCGCGCCATCAATGCGGGCCGATTCGATAATCTCATTGGGCACATTCGATTGATAGAAGGTGCGCATGACAATCACCCAGAATGGACTGAACGCCGATGGCAGGAACAAAGCCCACAACGTATTCTGGATTTTCAGAAGCTGCCGTGTCACCATGTAATACGCCACCAGCCCGCCGCCGAACAGCATGGTGAAGAACGCATAAAAGGTAAAGAAAGTCTTGAACTTAAAATTGGGCCGCGAAAGCGGGTAAGCGTAAAACCCCACCATCAACACCGAGAGGATCGTACCGGCCACCGTCGCAATAATGGTGTTTTTGTAGGCCGTAATGACAATCGAACCCTGGCTGAAAAGGAAGGTGTAGGCGCGGGCCGAGAATTCACGCGGCCACAAGCGGTAACCGTCTGCAACCAGCACAGACTCCGACGTGAGCGAGGCAATGATAATCACGTAGATAGGAATGAGCGTCAAAATGCAAAGGATTCCCAACAGGATGGTAAAAAACGCATTGACGCCCGGAGAAAGGGCCAGCATATCGCGCTGTTGTTCCTTCCGTGAGAAAAACTTAACCAGTGATTTTGAATCAGGTTTGGCTATGACTTCCATACTCTTTCAGGCTACCCTTCGGCGATTCAAGCCTAGAACAGGGCCATTTCCGGCCGCACCTTGCGCACAATGGCATTGGTAATCAGAATCAAGACAAACCCCACGATGGATTGCACAAACGCGGCGGCGGCAGGATAACCGAGCGGCAAATTGCTTCTTAACATGCCGTACACAAAGACGTCCAGCGTCTGCGTGACATCCCGAACAATCGCCGAACCGTTCGGCAGCGTGTAGAACATGTCGAAGTCAGAGCCGAAAATACGCCCGACCGCCAGGATTTGCAGCAGCACAATCACCGGGACCAGGTGTGGCAAGGTAATATGAACAAATTGCTTCCACTTGCCGGCGCCATCAATCGCCGCCGCTTCGTACAACTCACGATCAATACCGGTGATGGTCGCCAGGTAGACAATGGAACCGTTACCCGTATATTTCCAGATATTGGCAAGCAGGAAAATGAACGGCCAGGCCGCCTTCTGTTTATAAACCTCTATGGGGGCGTATCCCAAAGGAACGATGAGGCTGTTGATAATCCCCTGAGAGCTACCCAGAGCGTAGACGACATAGGCAACCACAATCCAGGAGATAAAAAACGGCAGGAAGAAAACAGAGTGATAGAATTTAGCCAGAAACCGGTTTGTCAGTTCAAAGATGATCACCGCCAGCGCAACAGAAAGCACCAACCCCACCACCATAAAGAGCAGGTTATACAAAACAGTGTTGCGGATGTACGTCATCGTCGCGCCGATATTCGTGGGCAGGGTCAAATACTTAAAGTTGTTCAATCCAACCCAGGGACTGTGAATGAGGCTGTAGATGAAGCGGTTTTGAATGAAAGCATCGGCCGGCGGTTTCACAAGCTTATAGGTCTTGAACGCCAGGATGACGCCGGGCATGGGGAGATAGGCAAACAGAAACAACCATATCGCGCCCGGCAAAACCATCGTCAGATAAGATAAGTTGGTGTATATCTTATCTCTGTTCCATTTGGACTTCTTCCGCGGAGACGATTGTGCAGAGGACATAATGGCTATGGCGCACCTCCTTAATCGTGAACAACAATCACTCCCCCGGCCCAACATTTCAGGCGAGTAGTTGAAGTTTCAATGAACAATTCAATTGTAACTTGAAAATTGCGTTTGTCAATAGGGGGATGGCGGATTTTTCGATTTAGCGGGGCAATCGCACCTCAAATAGACATGCCTCTCCACCACGCAATCGCGATGTCTTCAGCGTCACCGTCACTGAAATCCCCAACGCAGCTTCAAAATTCGCTTGCAGGTTGTGCGCCGAACACTCACACAACACAGGCGATGTTACCCAACCGGCCTGTACCAGATCACAACCACAGGCATCATAGCGCACCTCGACAATATCGTCATCCACCAGCGTATACGTCGAGGCCGGGAAACGGCTCGCCAGTTCCACGAGGAGGCGCCTTATATCGCCGCCGGCCTGTGCCCAGGATTCACGAAAGACTTGCGCCGTGTATGAGCGTGCACACGCCTGCCCGCACTCACGTAAGAGCAGCGTGCGCGACGGCGCATCCAGGCTCTCCAATCCTCTCACCAATCCATCGAACCAACAGGATAAGAAATCCATGCCCTCCAATCCTTTCGTCAGTCCATCAAACCGATAGTCAGAAACCCGCGTTCAGGGTCATCGTCAGGCCGGTCGCGTCCTCGCTGACGCCGGTGACTTCGGCGGTGGCGTAGTGCAAGATGACGTCCGGCTTGAACTGCCATTCCAGGGGCAGAATTAGCCCTTGACGGGCAGGTAAACGCAGGGGATGCCCGTCGAACAAAATTTCGCCGCGATAGGCCACAGTCGTTTCGATGGGGTCATCCTGGTAATTGTTGATGAACAGGAAACTGCCGCGCTCCCCACGGCTGAGGTGCACGTCGGCCCAATCGCTGAGGGTGAAGAGCGGCGCGCAACCCATACGCAAGGCGATCTGGTGCACGATGTCCAGGTCGTCGAGCGTGTTAGCGGCGAGGGCTGCGCCCAAAAGCATCACCGTCCCCTGCCCCAACCGTTGTGTGATCCCCACCGGCGCGCTTTCACAGGTCGCCCAGACCGCAGCGAAGTTGCCGGTGTAAGTCTCCACAAAGGAGACCGGTATATCGTTATGGTCGAAGGCCGTAATCAAGCGAGATGTGAACGGCGGATCGCTGTTTACTACCGTAACACCCAGGGCATCCCGCAGAAGCGTACAGGGCCGCCCGTTTTCATCCTCGCGGGGCAGCCGCCCGACGATGATGAGCTTCCCGCCGGACGCAACGTAGTCCACCAGCTTGCGCTGCACCGCTGCCTCGCAAGCCTGGTCGAGCATCACCCACAAGCACGGATGGCGGTTCACATCCAACGCGGCGCGGCCTAGTTCCAGTGCAGCGAAGGGGCGGTGCGTCAGGGCCAGGCCGCGAGCGATGAAGTCGAACAGGATAACCTCGCGCTGGTGCATGAGGATATCGGTCGCTGCTTGCGTCGCGGGGAGATTGACTTCGGTCATGAAGTCGTCCAGCCGGAAGCCAATCGTGGCGACGGTTTCGGGCCGGGCGCGTGTCAAAGCGTCGCCGTAAGCAGCCAGAACGCGCGACAGGCGCGGGTAGCGGTGATAGTGGCGGCGCACGGTCCCGTCCTTGCGCACCGGATGCCCCCAGTCGTGGCGCTTGACGGGACTCAGCAGCGGGTCGTTCTCGCCGTCGCAGAACAGGTAGTGGTTGAAGGCGCGCATCCCGCAGGCGAGGCTCAGGCGGGTGTGCAGGTCGTACAGGGACGTCTGCCCGTTGCCGAAATCCTGGTTGCCGCCGGCCTGGAATTCGATGGAGAACAGCGGCTGCTGCGGGTTTTGCAGGGCCGCCGTCATCGCGTTGACCAGCAAAATGTGGTGGATGTTGCTCTCGCCGATGGACAGGGGATACACATCCGTCGCGCTGATCACGTCGTTCAGTGCCATGACCTCGGCCAGTTGCGAGAGGCCGATGGGAAAGGTCTTGCCGCCGTTGCCAAAGCCGTGGATGTTGATGACCGGCGGGACTTCCAGGCCGTTGGCGCGTGCGGTGTCCAGCAGGAAGGCGGCATAATCGCGCAGATAGCGGCGGTAGAAGCGGCGGTAGTCAGCGACGAGGCGGGCCGCAAACGGGGCATGGGGCATGGTGAGTTGCTCACACAGCGATTCCGGTGAGGCGTCGAAGGGATAGTGGTCGTGTAGGGCATTACCGTAAGTCTGCTTGAGGTAGACTAAAAAGCGGTTCAACGTGTCGGGATTGAGGTCGAAGAGGTTCCTGACCCACTGTAGCATGCCCATTTCGTTATCGAGTTGCACCAGGACGATGGGGCCGCCGCGTGTGATCTGGCGCGGGGCAAGCACGCCGAACACCGCCTCATACCACGTGGCAGCGCAGCGCCGAAAATCCGGGTGCAGGTAACTGGCGAGGTTCTGCGCCTGCCCGTGCTGGTCAACGAAGGTCACCTGGGGATACCGCTCGAACACCCACGGCGGAATGCCCTCATTGATGGTTTCAGCCATGATGTAGGGGCCCGGCCGGGCGATGACGTACAATCCCAGCGCGTGGGCCAGATCCAGGAAACCGGCAAGATCGCGCAGTGGATGCGTGTGCCCGTCGAAGTCCGGCGTGTCAAGCGATGGCTGGTGCCACAACCAGGGGATGTAGCTGGCGACGGCGTTGAACCCGGCGGCTTGCAGCAAGCCCAGGCGGTGCGGCCATTGGTCGGCGGGCGTGCGGAAGTAGTGAAATTCGCCTGCCTGCAACAAAACAGGGCGGTCGTCAATCCAGAACAAACCCTCAGCGGCGTAAAATCGGCTCATGGCGCAATCCTTTCGCGGTGGGTGAATCCCAAGATAGCCAGCGCGCGTTAAATCCACGGGCTATGCGTGTACACATCCCAGATCAGCCCGCTCAGGTAGTTTTCGATTAGGCGGTAGGGGATTCTTTATGAATGAGGTACGCCAGGGACCGGATGGAAATCTACCACCAATCTTCACTAATTTTGTTTCCTATTCGTGACGATTCGTGTAGATTCGTGGTTTAATCTTCCGATCAACGGCGAAAAGTCCGTTCAATTCCATTGAATGTCTGTTGGGAAATCTGTCTCAAGATGTTCGCAATGCCTCTGGATGTTTCAGTGAGGATTCACGCTGGATAAAGGCGGTTGGGATGCGCAGCGGTTCCGGCAGTTGCCCGCTTTCCAGGTAGTCGAACAGCCAGGTCGCCGCGGTCATGCCCCACAGGAAGCGCGAAGCGCCGATCGTGGAAAGGCTCGGTTGCATATATTGCGCGACCCGAATGTCGTCGAAGCCCACGACGGCAATATCGTCGGGCGCTGTGAGGCCGTGCTCTTTCAGCGCCTTGATGAAGCCGATCGCCATTTGGTCGTTGGCGCAGAAGACAGCTTCAGGCAGATTCCCGGCGGCAATGACGCTTTGGGCCACATCGTAACCCGATTTCTCCAGGAAATTGCCCTGATACACGGCGACGGTCAAGCCGTGTCGGGCCGCCTCGCCCAAAAACGTCTCGGTACGCTCGGCGTTGTCGAAGGAATCCAGCGCGCCCGCCACGTAAGCCAGACGGCGCAATCCCTGCCGGTAGAGATGCTCGAAGGCTTCCACCACGCCATGGCGGTTGTCAATCAACAACGGGAAGACGTAATCCGCTTCCAGACGGCGATCCAGCACGACGATTGGAAACGTCGGCGCGGCCAGCCTGAGGATCAGGTCGCTGGCGATCTTGGAGTCGAAGACGATAGCTCCGTCCACCTGCCGGTGGGTGAAAATCCGGCGTTCGACCTGGCTCTCCGGACACACGATAAGGTCGTAGTCGGTCTGCAGGACGGCGTCGTGGATGCCTTCGAGGATGTCCTCGTAGAAGGCGCCGCTGAAGCGCGTGATGAACACGCCGATCGTGCGCGACTTGCGCTTTTTGAGATGTCGGGCGAAGGCGTTGGGGTGATAATTGATGTCCTCGGCGGCCTGCAGAACGCGCTGGCGCGTCTCCTCGCTGATCGTGCCCGTCGCGTTCAGGGCATACGAGGCTGCGGTAATACTGACTCCGGCGCGGCGCGCCACGTCTTTGATCGTCGGCATAAATTCTCCTAAGAACCGCTAATCTCGCAAATCTACGCGAATCTCTAAAAATCAGCGGGGATTCGCGTGATTCGCGGTTAAACTCAGGGCTTGACGAGATTAAGGCGTTCCAGCCCTTGTTGAATGTGAACGTTGCGCATCGCCACCTTGTGGACAATGTCGTTTTCGTAATTCGCCAGCATCAGCAACGAGATGCCTTTGTCAATGCCGATCACGTCGCCGGCGAACCAGTTTTTGGTCAGGTTGTAGGCATCCTTGAAGCCATAGCGCCCCTTGAGCCGCTCCAGCGTGTCGTAGTTGCGCATCGCTTGCAGCGACTGTTCCGGCGTGAAGATGATCGAGCCGATTGCGCCCGCCGGCGGAATGGTGTCGTCAATGAAATGCATCTTGTTGTCGTAACCGGAGGGCGGCGCGCCATAAAGTCCGTTGTAGCCGTCCGGCCCGTCGCACGCGCTCAAGCCCCAGGCGTCGGGGCCTAACGTCTCGTATTTGGCATCCATGGCCGTCGCAAAGCGGTAGTGCGCCAGCGACGCCTCGACGGAATTCTCGAACCAGTTCACGCCCTTTTTATCCACATACTCGCGGAAGTCAATCCAGGCGTGGCTGTACTGGTAGGTAAAGAGCGAGCCGAACCACGAATGGATGAAGGGTTGGCCTTCCCCGTATTTGCCGTAATGGCGGGTGAACGTATAGTACGGTTTTTCGTCCAGCGGATACGTGTCCGAACCGGCGGCCAGCACGTAGAGCATCAGTTGCTCGGCGTAGAAGTCCCAATGGCCCTCGAAGCCCTTTTCAGGGCGGTAGGCCATGTAAAACATCGAACGGGATTCGTCCACAAACCAGGGCCAGTTCACGGCGGCGTAGATCTGTTCGGCTTTGGCAGCCAGGTCGCCGCCGAAATATTCGCCGGCGGTCAGCACGCCCATAAGCAAGATCGCCGTGTCAATGGTAGAAACTTCGCTCTCCCAGGCACGCTTGCCGGTACTCATGTTAACGAAGTGATAATAGAAGCCCTCGGTGCGCTCCATATCGAGCAACGTGTCGAACGTGCCCGCGACCCGTTCGTAACCTTCCTGGCGGGTGATGTAGCCCTTCTCGACGCCGATCACGTAAGCCGTCAGTCCAAAGCCGACTGAGGCGATGCTGGCGATGCCCTCCGAGCCGGGATAACGATCGCGGATCAGGCCGTAGCCGGGGCTGTTCACGTCCGTGTTGGCTTGTTCCCAGAAAAAGTCGAAAGCCCCCTTCATCTCGAAGGCGATGATGTCCTCGATAGCCGGCGGCGTCGGCGTGGGAGACGGCGTGAAGGTGGGCGTGGGGGCAGGCGTAAGTGTCGCCGTTGGCGTCGGGGGAATATGTGCAGGTGTAAGTGTAGCGATTGGTGTCATAGGCACAGGCATCAATGGGGCGGCGCACGCGACAAGGGACAATATCAATGCCACAAGTCCAGGGACAAAATATCCTTTATTCACCACCGGCCAACCCCGATCTTTCGATAGATTCAACAAACCATTTCTGCAAAACGAAATACATCACCAGCAGCGGCAAAATGATCAAAAACGTGCCACTCATCTTGACGGCTTCGTTCAGCCGGTCAAAAATGTTCACCATGCCCGGCGGGTATAGATTTTCGTAGGCTTGCGTGAATTTGGCAAGCTGCATTGGCAAGGTCTGGATCCCGCCTTCGAGGAAAACGACAGTCAGGTACGTCTCGTTCCAATACCAGACGACCGAGAAAATCATGGACACGATGAACGCCGGAATCGCCCCCGGCAGCGCGATGCGCAGGAAAATCCCCAGATCCGAGGCACCGTCCAACCGCGCGGCTTCTTCCAATGCGCGCGGGAGCGATAGGAACGTCTGGTAAAAAATCAGCATGAAAATCGCGCTCTTGAACCCCTGTCCGAGCATCGCCGGCAACACCAACGACCACAGGCTACCCAGTAATCCGAACTTCCGGTAGGTGAGCATCTGCGGAATGACCGTGTTCTGCGGCGGAATAATGAAGGTAGCGAAGATAAGCAGGAAGAGTAACCGCTTGCCCCAGAAACGATAGCGCGCCAGCCCGTAGCCCACCAGCGCCGCCACACAAACTTGCAGAAACGACGGCGTCACGCTGACCAGAATGGTCGAGAGCAACGTCTGCGGGTAGGCCAGCACACGGAGGGCTTTGGTATAGTTACCCAGATAAAGTTGCGTGGGAATCCACTGCACCATGGGATTGAGCAAATCCTGCGGGCTTTTCAGGCTGTTGACGAACATGTAGAGCAGCGGGTAGAGATAGACGAAGCCGATAGCGATCAGCACCGCGTAGATAAAGAGCATAGGCAGGATGCCATGCCGGCTGCGACTGCCGAGCAAGCGCAACTTGAGCACGTCACGTGTCAGATGTTTCATCGTCCCCCCTAAAGTTCGCCTTTTGTACGCGGCCGCAGAAGTGCAAAGCTCCCCAGCAGAAGCACAAGCAACACTCCAAAGTACAAGAATGACATCGCGCTGGCGTAGCCGATGCCGCCTTCGACCCGGTACGTCTGCGAGTAGATGTACCGAATCACCTTGTTCTCCGAGAAGTGCGAGAGCGTGATGATCGTGTAGAATGCGTTGATCAATGTCGTCGTCGAAAGCGCGGGCAGCGTGATCTTCCAGAACGTCTCCCAGCCCGAAGCGCCGTCCACCGAGGCCGCCTCGTAAATGGAGCGGTCAATCTTTTGCAGGCTGGAAAGATAGATCAGAATCTGCACGCCGGAGAACCACAGGATGAGGATGAACGACGTGAGCACGTATTCGATAGGATTGCGCAGATAGGGCGGCACCTGCGCCAGCACATTGACGATGAGCGGCGAGTTGGCGACCTGCGGGGCAGCGGTCACGCCCTGCGCCGCCAACTCCTTGATGACCGGCCCGCTGGTGATGACGACCGGCAGAAAAAAGATCACCCGGAACAGTCCCCGAAAACGAAAGTCCATATTCAAGAACAGCGCGATGATCAGCGCGAAAATCAACACGATCGGCACCGACACCAGCGTCTCGACGCCGTACTCGATGAGCAGTTGCACGAACGTCGGATCGGTGAGCAGGGCGCGCGTGTAGTTGTTCCAGGCCAGGAAAGTCATCTGGATGCCGGTGGCCGTCACGGTGACGTTGTTCAGACTGTAGAGGAAAGTCTCCACCAGCGGCGCGACCGTGAACAGCGCAAACCCCACGACCCACAGCAGTACGAAACCGTAGCCGTACAGCGCCTCGCGCCAGCGATAAGACAGTTCCCGCCGGGGACGTTTGCGTGCAGTCACGGCGTCACCTCCGAAACATTGCCACCGAGGACACAGAGATCACAGAGGGAGAAATCTCTGAGTGCATGGTGTTCTCTGTAGTCCAAATACGGAAAAAATCCGTTAAAATCCGTTGAATCCGTTGACAAAAACCTCGATACGGCGCTGTCGAGCAATATGGCATCTTTGGCCGGGATGTCCACGCCCTGGACGCGCACGGGTTGAGCCGTGTAGTTGACGATGATCTGCTTGCCGTTGGCGTAGCGCGTCGCCGTCACGCCGTTGGCGAGGGTTGCGCGCGCCACGATCGGCTGCCCACGCACCGGCCCCAGCAGGCGATTGAGCCACGTATAAGCACGTTTCACCTCGTCGCCCCATTGCCGGTATGACGAGGTGTAAATCCACTGCGAACTGGTGTTGAGAATGTCCGCCGTCCCCGCGTGGGTGAGGAAGAACGAGGGGTAAACGCCGAAATCGGCGTGGCGCAGCAGGTCATCCTGCACGTTCGAGGAGAAGTTCAACGCCGGGCCGTACATGGGGATGTAGCCGGATAGCACAATCTGCACGAACGGCACCGTCTCGCTCGTGTAGATGTAGCCGCTGTCTGTAATCGGAACATCGTAGTAAGCCGTAGTGTAGGCCCACAGGTAATCGTTGGGCCGGTAGAAAGCTGCCGTCCCGTCTTCCGCCAACAGGCGTTGGTAGGCGCGGATCGCGTCCTCGCGGTTGGTGAAGCGCCCATCCCGGAAATCGCTATAGAGCCTATAGCCGAGGCCGTCTACGGCCAACCCCGTGCCCAGCTTTTCCGTCACCTGCACACTGAGGGCGACATAGCGCCGGGTCAGCGCATCCAGGTTGAAGTAAAATGTGTTCCGCATACGGTTCACGCCCTGCAACACGGAACGCATAATGGACATCGCCAAGTCGTAACGGCGGGAATAGCCACGCTCATCCTGCAACGCTGCTTGCGGATCGAGGTACAGGGAAAGCCGTCCCCCTTGCGCGGCGATGCTGTCGCCTAACTCGCGCAAGTCGCGCAGGTCGCCCAGCGCGCGCTCCAGCTTCAGCTTCGTCGGCGGCATGGTCGCCGCGCCGAGCGGCTGCCAGCCGTAGATCACGACCTCCGGATTCGGGAGCGCCAGATCGTCCAGAATTTCCCGCATCTGCGCCACGGTCGTCATGGGAATCGGACGATGCCAGAACAGCACTTTCTCCTTTTCCGCCCCCAGGAATTCCAGGCGGATGCCGATGTCACCACTAGCATTGCTTTCGGGGCGGAGCACGCCCTGCTCAAGGAGATACTGCTGATAGCTGCGCGCCATGCCCACGTAGTCGCCGTCGTCGCCGGTGAGGAAACGATAATGGACGACCACATCGAAGGCATTGGTGCGCGGTTGGATCATCGTCACCCCCGCGCCAGCGCGGTTGGTCGGCTGGAAGTAGCTCTCATTGTAGATGAAGGCGTTGTACATAAAGTTGAAGTTGGTGATGATGCCCGCCGGATGCGCGTGAATTTCGCCGTAGGCCGCACCCTTTTCCACAATGGCGATGTAGGCAGATTGCTTTTCACCGTGTACCATGCCGGTGACCGGCAGGGAGATGCGATACGCCGGATTGACCTGCGGATCGAAGGGCCGCGCGCCGGTCATCCCCAGGTCGGCGCCGTAATAGCGCCCGTAGAACATCGTCTGCGCTTTGGTCTGCGCGGCGAAGGGGATCAGGCTGCCGCACCCGTCGGGGATGAACATGTAACCGGGGACCTGATCGGCCCTGGTTGCGCCGAAGAAGGGATACACGTAAATCATGTGCAGCCGGGCAGCGCCGGTCTCCTTGATAGCAGCGAACGGGATGTCCACCCGCACGCCCGCCGCTTCGAGCGTCACCGTGACGCCCACGGAGATGCCGACGTCCGCGAACGTGACCTGCGCCGTGAAGCCCTGGTCAACGGTGGCGACCGTCATCTCCGGGCTGGCGTTGGTGATCGAGGCGCGGCGCGGGGTCGCCTTCTCGTCCAGGTAGTCCAGGCTGATGCCGCTCTGGGCGAAGGCTCTCCAGGTTTTGTTCAATCTGTCGCCCGGCTCGGTCTCGTCCAGGTTGGAATGCCAGATGTACCCGCTGCGTTTATCCAGCACCTTGAAGGCCAGCGTGCTCCGGTCGAAGTAAAGCTGAAAGGTCGCGTTCTCCGCCGCCAACTCATACGAATCGGGAATTCCGGCAGGGCGCACGTCACTGGCCTGGATCGGCAGCGGCCCCACGATCCAGCCGAGCAACCAGGCGCACACGAGCAAACTGCGCAGTATCCGTTTCATCTCAACCCCGCAATCCCACTTCCTGGAAAATCGCCAGGACGAAATCAAACACCTGCCCGAACAAAATGTAGAGGATGTAGACCGTCAACGCAATCATCGCCATGGTGAAGAACGTGAGCAAAATCGTGCGGACGGTCTCCGCGAACGAATAGTTGTGCACTTCCTTGACCATGATGAAGAACATCAGCGCCGTCCAGGCCCACATCAGGTCTTGCGAGAAGGAAAACACGAAGATTTCGTTCAGGGTCAGCACATTGGAGAGCAGCGCAATGGGCAGGGCGAACAGCGCGTAGGGGAACAGGCTGTAGGCCGTCCCCATGACCACGTCGCGGACGCGGCCCTCGCCGTCGCTGATCGTCGAGACCAGGTAGTTGGCCGTATTCCACAAAAACAGCAGGACGACGACCGTGACGATCTCATTCTCCACCCGAATCTCCGACAGATAGGCATAAGGACTGAACGGGAACGCCGTGACGTACAGTGTCAGCACCCGCACCACGATCACCCACAGGTAAACCAGCAGCGCGAACGCCAGGCTACCGCGCAGGTTGCGTTTGATGTAGTAGAAGCTGTCCGCCGGTTTTTTGATAAAGCGGAACATGAAGACCAGGTCATCCACCAGCTTGTGACGCTGCCAGCCCCGCACGCGAGCGCGCAAAGGCGCGAACCAGCCATAGCGCCGGTCGCCCCAGGCGATGCCCTTCTGCACCACCGACAGCACGACCAATCCGATAATGAACGGCCCCAACGTGCGCTGCAACACGACGTTGCGCAGTTCCCAGAAGGCTTGCGAGTAGCCGCTGCGATCCTCGGCGTAGCGATAGGCTTGCAGGGCGGCGGGATAGTTCTGCTCCTTGAAATAGGCGTCGGCCAATCCCTGATAGGCCATAATGAAGGAGCCGTTGTAGTTGAGCACTTCCTCGAAGTAAGGCTTGGCCTCGCTGTAGTAGCCTTCCATGTACAGCCGCACGCCCTTGTGTACGACGTCCGCAAAGGCGGTCGTGCGGTACACGATGAGCGCGTTCTTGTCCTTGTCGAGCACGTAGATATGATCGGCGTAGCGCGCGATGCCGGTCGGGTTGCGCAGCGTGCCCAGGCGTTGTTCGCCGGTGTCTTTGGCATTGAAGGTGAAGAGCAGCGTCCCGTGCTGGTCATACTCGAAAACCTTGCCATCCCCGTCCACCGCCACCAGCAGCCCCTCGCCGACGTGAATATCGCGGAACGACGAAGAACCCAACAAATCCGGGAAAATGTTGCGCCCTGCAATGGTAAACTTGCGGATGCTCTTGCGCGGCAGCGTGCCCGCCGTCACGGTGTAGAGCATGGACTGGTTGTCAATCGCCACGTTGGAAGGCGACGCCGCTTCGTTCTTGATGAGCTGATCCAGTTGCTCCGCCGTGAGGAACAGCCGTTGCAGGATCATCTTCAGCGACATGCTCGCCGTATTGGCCCCGAAGTAGCCGATGAAATGCCCGTCGGGATTCAGCAGCGCCAGCCCGTCAACGGAACCTTCGCTGACGACATAGACGTTCCGGCGCACGTCTACCGCGAGTTTGCGCGGCAGAAATTCGCGGCGCTTGCCGAACAGCGGCTCGGTGGGGCGGTCGAAGCGTTTCTGGAGCTGGTCGTCCTTGTCGAAGATGAACACGGCGTTTTCCCCCGCGTCGGCTACATAAACGGTTCCCCTGTCGTCCACAAAAACGCCGGTCGGTTTCACCAGCACACCCTTGCCGTACTCGGCTGCCACGGCCAGATTCTCCAACTTGACCACACGCTTGTTGCCCGTGTCAGCGATGTACAGCGTACCGTCGGCGGCGACGAAGAGATCCTCTGCACCGGAAATAGGCAAATCCACTTCGCTCAACGGCGTGTAGGCGTCCTGCGTCATGTAGAGACGCCGGCCCGGCCCCGGCGTCCAGGTCGTGTAGGGCGCGTCAGCCTTGACCTGCGTCACCAGCAGGACCGTCAACAACACCACCCCCGCCATCAGCACAATCTTCTTCATTGCTTGAGACCCGAATGTGACATGGTGCTCATCACCTGACTTTGCAGGAAAATGAAGATGATGAGATTGGGCAAAAACACGATCAACGACGCCGCAGCCGCGATGCCCTGTCCGGCGACAACATTCGCGCCCGTGGCGCTTGAGGTGAGTGTCGAAAGGTAGAACGCAAACGTCTTGAGGCTTTCGCTGTTGATGTACAGTGCGGACGTGTCCACGTTGTTCCAGGCCGCCTGGAACGTCAGAATGGCAATCGTGGCAATCGCCGGGCGGATCATCGGCAGAATGATGTTCCAGTAGATGCCCAGGTCCGATGCGCCGTCAATCTGCGCCGCCTCGATGACCTCGTTCGGGATGCCGTCAATAAACTGCTTGATGAGAAACAGGCCTACCGGCATCGCCAACATGGGCAAAATATGCACCCAAAACGTGTCCAGCAACCCCAGCCGCTGAATGATGAGAAAGCGCGGAATGGTAACGGCAATCGGGACGAACATCAACGCCAGGGTGTTGATCGCGAACAGCGTTTGCTTCAAGCCAAAGCGCTTCTTTGAAAGCGCATAGGCCGCCGTCGAAGACACCAGGATCGAAGCTGCTACCGTCACCAGGGTGATCATGACGCTGTTGAACAGATACCGGCTGACCGGCACGTTGGAAGTCGAAAGCCGCGCGAACAGGTCGGTAAAGTTTTTCGTCGTCGGGTTGACCACGAAGAAGCGCGGCGGATAGGCGAACAATTCCTCCGGCGGCTTGAAGGCGTGCGAAAAGATGAAGATCATCGGCAGCAGCATAAACGCCGCCAGCGGCGTCAAGATCGCGTAGAACTTGAGCTGGCTGGGGTGAAACCCCTTCGGATTCATGCCGCTATTCCGCAGCCCGAATCGCAACCGTCGAAACTTCATAGTCTCCCTAATCCTTCCCGAATAGCCGCCGAGCCCCCAGAGATCACAGAGAAAAAACCTCTGAGTGCTCTGTGTTCTCTGTGGCTTATCAAGACTCCTCCCGGAAGAGCCGGTTCGCCAGGCGGGTGAAGAACAACACCATCAGCAGCAGGACAACCGATCCCGCCGCCGCGTAGCCCATTTCGTAACGCAGGAACCCAAAATCCTCGATGTGATTGACGATCAATTGTCCGGCGTACTGCGGCGTGGGATTGCTGCCCGACAGCACCACGCCAATCGTCCCCGCCTGGAACGTGGATACAATCGCCATCACCGCGCCGAAGAGCATCTGCGGCTTCATCGAGGGAATTGTGATGTAGAAAATCTCCTGCCAGCGATTGCTGATGCCGTCAATGCTACCCGCTTCATATAGCTCCGGGTTGATTTCCAGCAGCCCGGCCAGCATCGCTAAAAATCCCACGCCCATACTGCTCCACAACGTCACCACGATCATGATCGTCATCAAATACTGCGGCGATTGCAACCACTGAATCGGCGCCTGCACGAGGTTCAGGTTCAGCAGCAAGCTGTTGAGATAGCCGTTTTGGTCGCCGCTGAAGAGCGTCTGCCACACCACCGCCATCGCCACACCGCCGGTCATCGAGGGCGAGTACAAGATGAGCGCGAAAATCGTGCGCGGCGTTTTGGGAAGCTGCGCCAGCATCCACGCCAGCAGGAAGGCCAGCGCGTAGCCCCCCGGCCCCACCAGCACCGCGAACTTGATCGTGTTGGGCAGGACGTACTTCATAAAGATGTCGTCCTGCGTGATCAGCACGATATAGTTCTTCAAGCCGGTAAAACGCGGCGGCTGAATCGAATCGAAGAAGGTGAACGAGAGGAAAAACGCCACCAGCACCGGCACGGCGATGAAAATGATGAACAGCAGCGCGTAAGCCGACAGGAAAGCGTAGGCGCTCGCTTCTTTGGTGCGCCAGTTTTGCCAGGCGGCGCTCAGTCTAGTCATCATCGGCCATCCACCCCTTCACCATCTCGATGCTCGGAATGGTCACATCGCGCACCCTGACGCCGTCTTTGATATAGCCGAACTCTTCCATCTTGCGCAGGATTTCGCGGTTGATGATCGTGATCGAAGCGTCAATCGCCACCCGTGGGTTCACGCCGTCGAACACGATGCGGTTCCAGACGTTGCTCAGTTCCCGTTCCTGCATATAGCTGCCGGGCAATTTGACGGGTTCCTGCAACCATTGCCACTGCGCCAGAATCACGTCCTTGTGATGTTGCGGAATGGGCGAATAGCTGAAGGCTTCCACGTTGGCCGAGTTCCACAGATATTCCAGGCCGTAGTTCATAATAAGCTGCTCCTGGAACGCGACCTGCGTTTCGGTGGACATCCACCACTTCATAAACGTCCAGGCTTCCTCAGGCCGGTCGGTGTTGGCGAACATGAGCGCCGCCTGCGCCGAGCCGGTCGCGTAGCGATATTCCTGTCCATCGGGCGTGACCGTCGCCGGATAGAGATCAATATCCCACAGCCCCTCGACTTCCGGCGCGGCGGTGAGCAGCTTGAGGTACGTCTCGAAATTCGACACCCCAATCGGCAGGTTGCCGTAGCGGAAACTGTCGTAGAAATTGGCCGTCGTCAGGGGCATTCCGTAGACCGTGAAACTTTCGGCCATAAACTTGATGCCCCGGATCGCCTCCTCGCTGCTCAAGCCCGAAAGGCCGTCCGGATTGTACAACTGCGCACCCTGGTTGAAGATGTACGGCGCGGTGATCAGATAGCCCTTCAGACCGCTGCCACTGGAAAGGGGTGTGTTGAAATTCAGGCCGTACCGCTGCAATTCGGGCAGGATTTCCAGCACCTCGTTCCAGGTGTGCGGAATGGGCAGTCCCAGCGACGCCATGATGTCCTTGCGGTAGAAGGTGACCCAAAAATCCTGCGCCTCTGGTATGGCGTACACGGCGTCATCAATGATGTAGTGCAACAGCGAGCCGGGCGTGTAAATCCTGATAAACTGATCGAAATCGTCGAAGGCGCGCAAATTCATCAGCGCGTTGCGGATCGCCAGCTCGTAGGGGATGTTGGTGCTCACGCCCAGCGCCACATCGGGCTGAATCCCTGCCGCGCAGGCCAGCGCCAGCTTGGACTCGTTGGGCATGATCGAAAACTTGACCTTGATGCCGGTCTCCGGCGTGAAGCGTTCATCTGTGAGCGCCTGCAACAGGTCCACATACTGCCGTGGACGGTTGACCCACACTTCGATTTCGTCAGGATTAGCCCCGATTTCCTGGTAGGGATCGCGCCTGAAGGAGCGCACGAACCGCTTGAGACCCTCGCTCACCGCCGTTGTCGCCGGAACGTGGATGTCGGGCGGCGTCACATCCGGCGAATGGATGTAAATCTTATCCAGCGCCAGCGGCTGGCTCTGCAGCGACGGCAGGATACTGCCCAACAACTGCGTCGCCGAGCCGGAGCCTTCGGAGAGGCGGTTCATCCGCGTTGGAATCTTGTTCGGATCGCGCGCCAGGGCGTCCAGATTATCAATCGCCATCTGATAGGCCAGCACTTCCTGCGACCCGGCGCTTTGATTGACCGCCATCAGCATCTGCTTATCGGCCCGCAGCGCGTCTGCCATCGCCGTCAGGCGCTCCACGATGTCGGGGATGTAATCGGCGATCTCCCATTCCTTGTAAATGTCGAACTGATTGCCGGTCAGCTTCTTGATTTCCAGCGACAAGTCCATAATGTCCCGTAGCGACGCCCGGATGCGCTCAATGGACGGAAAATATGGAGAAACGGTGGTCTCGATGCCAAGCACGTTGACGCCGCGTTGGAGATAAATCCGGTAGGGCGTGTCGCCGCCCAGAGGCAGATTGGCCCAGCGCGTGCTGTAGCGGAACGGCGCTTCGTTCAGCTCCGCGAACGGCACCTCGCCGTTCACCGTGATCCGCCGGAAAACCGTAAAGTTGTTCTTGTAATCCTGTATGGCCCGCAGCGTGATGATGTACATCCCATCCTGCGGGACGTCAAATGCGTAGTACACCGCGCTGCCGCTGCGCTTCCAGCTTTCGCCGCCGAGCGTGTTGAGCAGCAGGCGATAGGTATCGTAGGGTGTCACGTCCAGGCTGCGGCTGCTCACCGGACGCACCGCCGTGTCGTTTTTGAACGTGGGGAATTCGGCTTCCAGCTCGATCAAGACCCCAGAAGCCTCCGCCGCCGGGTGTTGCGCCAGATATTTTTCATAGGAAACATAAGGCGCAAACGGCTGCAGATAAACGCTGCCCAGGAATAGCGTCCCGCTGTTCAGCGTGAACTCGAACGTATGGCGTCCCGCCGTGAGATCGAGCCGCAACGGATAAGCCTGGCTGAAGGCCGCATCGCGCAAGGCCACCCGCGACCAGCGTTCCAACCGCCGCTGCGGCATCAGGATTTCGTTGCCGTAGCGGTCGCGCGGGAAACGATCCGCGGCGTTCTCGTAGAAGAGCGGGAAGCTGATCGCGCCGGCATCGGGGAACGGCAGGACGTCATCTACCAGCAGCGCGCCTTCGGGCGGCGTGATCGTCACGTCTGCCGGCGCGGCCGCATCGAAGGCCACAGTATACAACCCGGCTTGCTCGATCACGGCCTCGAACTGCACGCTCGCCCCGGTTTGCAGCTTCACACTTGGCTTGTCGTATGTCAGCGCCAGCGGCTCACCGGCAAGCGGCAGCCCGAAGCCATCCGCGCGAATCTCGACGCCGCCTCCGCCCGTGGCTTGCGGCGCAGGGGTCGCGTTTGGCGCGTAATCCCCCCCGCCCGTCAGCGCCGGTCCGGCCAACGGCATCAGCGCCAGCACCACCAGCGCCGCGTAAAATCTACGAATGGCCTTCCCCAGTTTGCGTTTCATTGTCGAAAAAGCCGTGTGCAACTCTTCACGAAAAGCTGTAGGCCGGTCTCCGCCCGAGCCGCCATAAGCTCAGGCGCGGGCGGATACGGTCAGAGACCGGCCCGAGCGGGAGTTTTTAGACAGGATTAACGGGATAAACATTCATGAGAAAAGCTCCGCAATCCTGAAAACCCTGTTAATCCTGTCAAAATTGAACCTACTTCAAGCCTGCCTCGACTTCAGCGCGCGCATCGGCGAGAATCTTGTTGGCGAACTCTTCCAGCTTGGCGGCGTAGTCCTCATACTTGTAACGCCCCTCACTGGCGAAGTTGAACATATACCACATATTCACATCTTTATCCTCGCCAATGTCAATGCCGGGCTTGCCCTCCCAGCGCGCCTGGATGTACCCTGGGATGATCTTCGCCAGGGATTCGACGAGGCTGTTATCCAGGTTTTGCAGCGCCGCGTTGATGCCGGGCTTATCCACGACCTGCCGGTACAGCGCCAGCGAAGCGTCATCCACCGAGACCGGCATCTTGGGCGCCGTCCCCATCGCCTTCGCCAACTCGGCTTCCTTCGCGTAAGCCGCTTTCGAGAAAGTCATCCACTTGGCGAAGTTGTAGGCTTCTTTAAGATTGCCGGTCGTCTTGGAGACCACCATGATGTCCATCACCAACGCCTGATTGCCGCCAGGGAAACCGACGAAATCCCAATCAAACGTGGCGTTCTGCACGAAGCTAGGAATAGACCAGCCGCCTTCCCAGCGCATCCCGACCTCTTGATTGAGGAACAACTCCCACGGGCCGGTGGACTTGAAGTTGGCTTTCTGGTCATCGGTGAGACCCTGCCAGGTGTAAGGCTTCACCTCGATGAACTTGGCAATCGCCTCTTTGAAAGCCGCCGAGTTGTAGTTCATCTTCGTCCCGTCGAAACTGAACCAGCCGAGCTTGTTATCCACCGTATGCGGATACCATCCCACGACGAATTCCTGCTCATCCAGGCCCAGAATACCCTTGGCGGGATTGTTCAGGCCGGTCACAGCGGCGTTGAAATCGGCCACACTGAATCCATATTCCGGCGCGTCCAGGTTGGCGGCCTCATACAGGTCTTTGTTGACGAAGTAGCCCATGATGAATTGCGCCGCCGGCAGGCCCATCACCTTGCCGTTGTACGTCACGCCATCCTTGAGGGCCTTGGGGACATCTTTCCAATCGGGATCGTCTTTCGTCAGCGCGGTCAAATCGGCCAGCCAGCCATTCTTGACGTACAGGGGGACGTTGTTCGCCATAAAGACGTCGGGCAGCTCGCCCTTGGCGGCGTAAGCATTCAACAGCGCATCCCAACCGCCCTCACCCGACATATCCACGAATTCAATCGTCACGTGCGGGTTGAGATCGGTGTAGGCCTTGATCAACTGCCGCTGGATGTTGTTTTCTTCTTCGGTGCCCAGGTTCCAGTTCGCATAGCGCAGCGTGACGGGTTGCTTGACCTCTTCAGTCGGTTTCGGTGTGGCGGTTGGGGCTTTAGTAGGTTCCGCCGGTTTCGCGGTAGCGGCCGGGGCTTCGACGGTTTTGGCCGGTTCCGTGGTAGCCGGCGCCGGCGTTGCCTTCGGCCCACAGCCGCCCAGCGAGACCACCAGCATCATCAAAACGAACAAAGCGGTAAATTTAGCGTAGCTTTTCATACTCTTCTCCTCCACAGAGTTTCAATAGTTTAATAAAATACCAAAGAAACTGATTGACCGACTACTTCGCCTTGTTATTTTCGCGCTCCACCTCCTCCAAAGGTCACAACTGTAGAGCAAACTGTCAGTTTGCCCCCTATCGCAAGCTAACAGCTTGCGTTACGTTTTCATCTGTCTACGCGACGATCCGACTATCCCATCACCACTTCAACACTGTGTTGCTGCCCGTCGCCAAAGACAGGCAGTAGATTCCCTTCCAGGGGCTGACCATCTACTGTGATCAGCTTGATGCCGCGATTGACGTGTTCTGGATTGCGCACCTCGATTTCGTAAACGGCGTTGCGGAAGCGGCGCGTCACTCGATAGCCATCCCAGGCCGCCGGAATGGACGGGTCAACCAGCAAGCCGTCCTCCTGAGGGCGAATGCCCAAAATCCAGTGCGTCGCCATGCGGTGCAGCCACTGCGCCGACCCCGTGTACCAGGTCCACCCCCCACGGCCATAGTACTCGGATTGCGGCCCGTCCACATTGCCGGGCGTGACGTAAGGCTCGGCCTTGTAGGTGTCAATATCGGCGCTGCGGTTGGGGGGGCAGATTTTGCGGTAAGCCTCGTAAGCACGTTCAGCGTCGCCCAGCAGCGTGTAGGCCCACACCGACCAGGTCGCCGCGTGCGTGTACACGCCACCGTTCTCGCGCAGGCCGGGCGCGTAGCGGGTGACGTAGCCCACATCCGGGCGCGGCCTGGTGAACGCCGGATAATTCAGCAACGTGCCGTAATCTCGGAGCAAGTACGCTGTCACGGCATCCATCGCCTGCCGGGCGCGGTCACCCTCCGCGATGCCGCTGATGACCGCCCAGATGTTGGGCATAAGGAAAATCTGCCCTTCGTCGTTCTCATGCGAACCAAGCGGCAAACCGGCGTCCGTCGTGGCCTGCAAGTACCAGTCGCCGTCCCAGCCGTAGCGGTTCGTTGCCCCTTTAAGGCTTTCGCGCACAGCCTCACAGCGCGCCGCAAAGCGTTCGTCGCCGCGCCGCCGGGCCAGCGGGATGAAATTCCCCAGAATCGCATAGAGGAATTCCGCCACCCAGAAGCTTTCGCCTTTCAGCAGCGTGCCGACGGCGTTCAGCCCGTCGTTCCAGTCGTGATCGCCCATCAGCGGGATGCCACGCGGTGAAAAACGCGAGAATGCACGCTCGATAGCCCGCTTGCAGTGTTCATACAGCGGCTCCGCCGGACCGTTCAAGTAGGGAATCGGTTCGTCCAAAATGGCATAGTCCGCCGTCTCTTTCAGATAAGCGTCCAGGATGAAAGGCAGCCAGAGCAGATCGTCCGAACAGTTGGTGCGCGGCCCGCCCCCGCGAATGGAAAACCACCAGTGCAGCACGTCACCTTCCACAAACTGCTGCGCGGCGTGGAGCAGCAACTGCTTTTTCGCGTACTCTGGCTCGCCCACCAGAAAAATCTGACTGTCCTGCAACTGATCGCGAAAGCCATAGCCGGCGGAAACCTGATAGTAAGCCGATTTGCCCCACAGGCGGCAGGAAATGGCCTGGTATTTGAGCCAATCATTGGTCATAAAGTTCAGTGCCTCGTCGGGCGTCTCCACGCGCTCGCCGTCCACAAAGCGCGACCAGAACGCCCGAACGTCTTCCAATGCCTGCGCGCTGGCTTCGGGCGAGGTGTAACGACGGATCAGCTCTCGCGTGTCCTCGCGCCCCTGTTCCGCCGCCCCCAGCGTGAAAACGAGCGTATGCGATGCGCCGGGCGCCAGCGTCACCTCCACCTGCAAAGCCGCAATGGCGTCACCGAAACGTCCCGTCCGCCCGGCCAGCTTCGCATCGCGCATCGCCTGTGGACGTTCCAGGCTGTTGTACAATCCGATGAAGGATTCCTTGTCGGCATCGAAGGCTTTGAGTGGTTCACTGACGGCCATAAACGCGGTGTAGGGCCAATCTATGTTGTTGTGGCGGCCTTTATCGTCGGGGAATCCCCACAGGTACTTGCGGGCAAACAGCGCGCTCAGCGCCGTGTCCGCCGAGGTTTCGATGAACAGCTTGTGGAACTCGCGGTGCTCGTCGGGCGCAAAGCCCAACAGCCATTCGACGTAAGAGGTCACGTCCAGCTCGCGCAGCATGTCGCCGACGTTGGTAAGGGTTAAACGAAAGATTTCCACGGGATCTGCCGCAGCGACGAAGACCGTCAACTCACTGCGGATGCCATTAACTTGCTGGACGAAGCGCGTGTAGCCCAGGCCGTGGATCACCTGGTAGGACTCAAAGGGACGCATCACCGGCTTCCAGGTCGCCGACCAGTACGCGCCGCTCTGCAGATCACGAATGTAGAAATACTTCCCCCAGTCGTCCTTGATCAAGTCTTGAAAGGCGCGCGTCAGGCGGTTCTGGCCCGCATTACCGCGCCAGCTATAGCCCGACCCGTTCTGCGAGACCATCATCCCGTAATCGCCGTTGCTGACGATGTTCACCCAGGGGCGCGGGGTGAAAGGTGTGGTGATGACATACTCTCTGCCGTCATCGGAAAAGTAGCCGTAAGGATTCTCGAATTTGCGGCGCATGGCGTCTCCTCAAAGAAGGTCCGGTAGTCCTTAGTCCGGTAGTCAAGGTCACGGATAAGATGAGTTGTGCCTCAAACGGCGTCAATGTGGTCCCCGGTCAAAAAGTGAAACGTTTCACTTTTTGATATGTACAATATAGCACAGCTTTTCTTCTGTGTCAAGAGGTTTGTCGGGAAATTTTTGGGGAATTTCAAAACAGTGGCCTGCCATTTGAATATGGCAGGCCACTGTTGATGGATCAAGGACGGAGATTTAGCGGCTGTGCAACATCCACTCCAGCCCTAAATGCTGCAAGGTCTCCGGTCTGGGCAAGCCGGTGTCAGCGTCCCATCCCATAGAGGCATAATACTCCGCCAACGCGACTTCCAGATTCACTACCTGGCCGGCGCCGCGCCCATCGGGGGCCGGCTCCTCCAGGAACCGTCGGGGTAACGTGTCATCCTTACGATCAAAGCCAAACCGGGCGTTCAGCATACGCTCCATATTGATCACCCGCTCGGCCGCAGTCAACAGGGCATCTTTGTCCAGCGGATAGCCCACAGCCGCTGCGGTCAGGCGCGCCCATGTCGAAGCCTTGATCGCCAGGGTAATCGAGGCAAACAGGCATACACCCAGCAGGTTAGTCGCCATGCTCAGTTCCTGGAAAGGCTTGATCCACCACTTGTTGCCGTCTTCGAGGTAGTCAATATCTCCCTCGATCCCCAACTCGGCATCGCGATAGCCAAAAGCGTCCACGCAGGAAGCGTAAGGCCGCAAGTGATCCGCGCCGCGCGCGGCAGTGGCATGAACCACAGCCTCCCCCTTGCTGGCACGCACACCATCGGCCGCCATCTCCAACCCTTTGACGTGCAGCGCCGCTCTTTCTGCCGCCGGCCCCAGACGGTCCGCCGCGCGCTTGACCCCCAACGCCAGCAGGTCGCCGATACCCTCCCGCCGTCCAATGCGCTTAACAGCTTCCACGACGGCATCGCCATTTCCCCACGTCAACGCCAGGTCGCCGAGATGCTCCGGCGTCAACACGCCCTGTTCCGCCCATTCCATGGCCGTGGCGATCACCTGCCCGGTGGAGATCACATCCAATCCCAGGTCATTCGCCAGGTGATTGGCAGCGGCAATCGCGTTGAGGTCGGTAACCAGGCACTTGCTGCCAAACGCGGCGATAGATTCGTATTCCGGCCCGCCACCATGCATGCCTGCATAAGGCCCCTCTTTGATGGTGGTGTGGCGTCCACAGGCAATCGGACATCCAAAACAGGCGTAAGGTTTGACTTCGAGTTTCTCATGGTAAGTCTGATAGGTCAGCAGGCCCACCGATTCAGGGAACTCGGTACGCTGCCAGTTGCGGGTGGGCAGAATACCCAAAGCATTGATGGAGTCATAGAATGAGGGCGTGCCAAAAGGATGCAGCTCGGTTTTGACAAAAGTTTCGGCGAAAAGTTCTTCGCGTGCTTCTGCAGCCGCAGCTTTGAGTGCATCGGGGTCGGCCAGCGGCAGAGCCTGGGTTCCTTTGACAGCAATAGCTTTGAGCTGTTTGCTCCCCATCACGGCGCCTGGGCCGCCGCGCCCAAAAGCGCGATGTTTATCGGTCATGATACTGGCAAACAGCACTCCATACTCTCCTGCCGGGCCAATAGATGCGATCTGCACGCCTTTGACGCCCAGCTCGGCCTTAATTGCATCCTCGGTCGCACTGACGCCCTGGCCCCACAACGCCGTCGCATCACGGAACTCGACTTTGTCGTTTTCAATGTAGAGGTAAACGGGGCTTTCGGCCTTTCCGGTGATCACCAACAAATCCCAACCGGCCTTTTTGAGCGCCGGAGCAAAATGACCGCCGGCATTGGCCGCCCCCAGGGTCAACGTCGCCGGCGAGCGAAAGACCACACAGCAACGACCACTACACGGCGCGACCGTGCCCGTCAAGGGACCGGTCGCAAAAATCAACGGTTGTGCAGCATCCAGAGGGTCAGCATCCACGCGAACTAAATCGTAGAAAAGCCGCACGGCGACGCCTTCGCCCCCCAAATAGTCCTTCAACCAGGCTTCAGGAATAGATTGAACGGTGAAAGTTTTCTGTCCGAGGTCTACACACAACATTTTTCCGGTATAGCCTTGCATAAGTACCTCCTGAATCGTCTAAAATAAATTGAAAGTGGGTAAATTTTACCATCCGCTACCAATTATGCTGGGGTGAGAGCATGTCTATTGTAAAATGAGTTTCAAGATTAGTCAAAGTTGTGTGGCGTGGTCAGAGGCCGGCTACAGTGGGATCCCGAAGTTGAAATGCACTTCCGAGTCTCAGATGAAAACTAAAAAATCATGCTATACTTGACGTAGAGCGACTTGAGTCAATGGCTGGCTATCAGACTAACAACTACGCGACCACGTTCAAAGGAGGTTAAAAAATGACCATTGTGGATACACAACCGCAGGTGCAGGCGACGCTTGCGCCGGCCGAGGTCACAACGCGCGGCTGGCCACCGTGTCAGGGAGAATGGACTTACGCGGATTACGAGCGTTTGCCCAACGATCAGTGGCGTTACGAAATTATCAAAGGAGAGTTACGTATGTCACCCGCACCGCGAACACGACACCAGGAAACCAGCCTGAATCTGGCAAGTATCTTACATCAATTTGCGTCATCAACGCCTGGGAAAAGTTTTCACAGCGCCGGTTGACGTGATCCTCTCCGACAACGCGACCGACGCGCCCCTCGCTACACCGGTGCAGCCCGACATTATATTCATGGCCCAGGAACGCCTGGACATTGTGCAGGACAAATTCATCACCGGCGCGCCAGATTTGATCATCGAGATTCTCGCGCCGAGCAACTGGCTCGATGACCGCCGCGACAAGTACCTGGTGTATGAAGCCGCCGGTGTGCGTGAGTATTGGATTGTGGACCCGGACAATTGCTCGGTGGAAGTGTTTGTGCTGCGCGACGCGCAATACACGCAAGTAGGCCGTTATGCCCCCGGCGACGTGGTGCACGCTGATGTAGTCCCGGGATTTGAAATTGCCGTGTCAGACTTCTGTTTACGCGAGAAGTAATCCGACGCAGAAGACAACATGCCTCACAAGCCGTTTTCCGCAATCACCTGCCGATACCACAACGCGCTATCCTTCAAAATCCGCTGTTGCGTCTGGTAATCCACCCAGATAAGGCCAAAACGTTGCGTATAGCCCAGCGCCCACTCGAAGTTATCCAGCAACGACCAGACGAAATAGCCCGCCAACGGTACGCCATCCTGAAGCGCGCGCTGCGCCGCCGTGAAATAGTGCCGCAGGAACGCAATCCGCCGGGCATCGTGGACCTTGCCGTCGGGGCCGGGGGCGTCGCTGTAGCTGGCGCCGTTCTCGGTGATGAAAATCCGGCGCGGCCTGTACTCACGCCAGATGCGCGTCAGCACGGTATACAGGCCGTTGGGATAGACCTCCCAGCCCATGTCGGTCTTCTCTCCCGCCACTATCGTCACCGGCAGATTGTCCCGGGCTTCCTGATCCCGCACAACGCTCCGTGAGTAGTGATTGATCCCCAGAAAATCCAGGGGGACGGCAATCGCTTGCAGGTCGCCGGCTTTCACAAAGTCATCCGCGCCTTCCGGCCAGTAACCCAGACGCCGATAATATGCCTCCAGTTCCACCGGATACCCGCGCCCGAAGAGCACATCCAGGAAGCGCCGGTTGGCAAGGCAATCCCGCCACTGACTCAAACGCGCATCGGCGTTGCTGCCCGAAGCCGGCTCCTGCGGCCAGATATCCAACGCGATGCCGATTTCTGCGCCAGGCGCCGTGCAACGCAACACAGATGCGCCCCAACCATGCGCCAGCATCATGTGATGGGCCACCGCCGGCACACTCGCAGGATCGTTCAGGCCGGGGGCATGCCAGGCATGTTCATGGCCGGCCCCCAACACCACTTGCGGTTCGTTGAGCGTACACCAATACTTCACCCGGTCGCCCAACGTTCGCCCGGCCAAAGCAGCGTATTCAGCAAAAGCCTCCGCCGTGGCGCGGTTGCGCCATCCACCGGCGTCCTGAAGCGTCTGCGGTAAATCCCAATGAAACAGGGTGACAAACGGCTGAATCCCGGCCTCCAACAGCGCATCCACCAGACGGCTGTAGAAGTCCACGCCTTTCTGGTTCACCGTACCCTGGCCTTCAGGCAGCAAGCGCGGCCAGCTAATGGAGAAGCGATAGGCCTGCAAGCCCAGGTCGCGCATCAAAGCCACATCCTCACGCCAGCGGTGATAGTGATCGCAGGCCACGTCGCCAGTCTGCCCGTAGAGCACCCGTCCCGGCGTATGCGCAAAGCGATCCCACACCGATTCACCGCGCCCGTCCTCGTTCCACGCGCCCTCGATCTGGTACGCCGCCGTCGCCGCGCCCCAGATGAACCCTTGCGGAAAAACTACCTGTTTTTCGGTCACAAGAAGCCTCCTGTAAAAAGTAGGGAGTAGGGAGTAGGGAGAAACGCCCCTTACTCCATACTCCTTATTCCAAAAAAATCGTCATGCCTGCGCCCAGGCGCTCGGTGGGACGACAGGTGAAGCCGTATTTCTCGTAGAACGGCTCTTTGCCGCACGCAGCCATCAGGCCGATAACGGCATGGGGGCTGGCGTGAGCGCGGATGTAGGCCATCACCCGATCCATCATCTGCGTACCGATCCCATGCCGTTGATACGCAGGCGTCACGATCACATCCTGAATGTAGTACACCATCCCGTCATCGCCGATGACACGCGCCATCCCCACGAGTTCACCGTCTACGAACGCACACAAACCGTACAGCGAGTTGGGAAGTGCTCGCTCGATGAAGGTTTCATCATGCGTGCGCCATCCTACCGCCGCGCGCAGGCGGTTGTACTGCGCCGCGCCCGGCAATTGTTCAACAATGACCACTTCACCCATTTGTCTCCTTGATCCGGCATTTTGAACTTCCAACGTTCCAACTTAATACGCTTGACGCAGAGCTTCAAAACGCTTGAGGCTATCCTTGAGGCCGCCCGGGCGGTTGCGGGCCAGCCACAGGGCCGTGTGTTCTTCGATGGCCGCTTCGAGGTCGGCGCGCAAGGCGGCTGTGTCTTCGCTTGCACCGAGCAGTTGTTGCGCGCGGCGGCAGGCATGGCGTAGCAGGCGTCCGGCGTTGACAAACTCACGCTTGATCAACTCGGCGTCCGGGCAGGCCATGCGCGCCTCGCCCAGCCGCGCAAGAATGGTGGCAATCCGTTCCGCTGTGCCCGCGAAATCCTCAACCGTCACTTCCTTAAACCGCTCTCCACCCGTAGCCCCTTGCAACAGATGGAAAAGCACGCTGGAATTGTGGATGCGCGGGATGTGCGGCACCTGATAGACGTTACCCAGATCGTAGGCGATGGCGCCCATCACACCGGTGGGATCGTCGAAAGCAAAGCGGCCAATGGCCTGTGGAATATCCAGCGCGCCGTTGGCCTCAAGACACCACGAATACGCCGCCCCCACGCCGAACCCCAGATAGCTCATCGGCAGATATTGCCAGTGCCCATTATCGCCCCAATCGGTGTTGAGATAACCCGTCGCTCTATGCTTGAGGCCGTTTTCGGCGGCATTGCGCAGGTTGCCGATGGCGTTATCGGTGCGCCCGGCGATGCTGTTCCAGGTGGCCGTGCCGGGACAGACGTAGAAGGGCACCCCTGCCGCCGCGAACTGCGCGCCGTGTGCGTCGAAGGGGTGATCGAACTCGTAACCCCATTCCAGCGCGATCACGTCGCGGGGCAGTTGTGGCACCAAAGCGGGATGCTGGATGATGATGTCGCCCCAGAATTGCATCGTGTAGCCGCGCCGCGTCACATCCTGGTAAATCTTCATCAGGAAATCGAAGTAGACCTGCCCTACGCCGCGCGCCTCGCAGGCTGCCTTGCTCGCGCCCTGCCCCAGGTCAATCGTCTCGTCGCAGCCCACGTTGATCTGGCGGCTGGTGAAGTGCGGCAGCAGCTCGTCGTAGAGGCTGCGGATGAGTTCCAGGCTGCCGGGATGTTCCGGCGCCAGGCTGAAGGGCCCTTGCATCTTATAGTTGCCCCAGGGCGTCTGAATCTCGCCGTGCGTCTCGGCCAGAGGCGCGTACCGCGCGTGGATCAGCCAGGGCCGCATGTGCCCGAAGGAGTTCTGGTTGGGGACCAGCTCGATGAAGCGCTCGCGGCAGTAAGCGTCGAGCGCCAGAATCTCCGCGCCCGTCAGCGGCGAAGCGTCCTTCCACACGTCAGGATGCTGGCGGTAGGCGAAAGTGTGCTCGGTGTAGAGCTGCACCTGGTTGACCTTCCAGCTTGCCAGGCGATCCACCAGCGCGAGCAGCGTCTCCAGCGTGGGGACCTTGTCGCGGCTGATATCCAGCATCACGCCGCGCGCGGGGAAATCGGGCCAGTCGGCGATGTCCAGACACGGCAACATGCCCCCTCCCGCCTGCTGCACAAGCTGGATGAGCGTGCAGACGCCGTAGAAGACGCCCGCCGCATCGCGCCCCTGGATCGTAATCCCCTCCGGGATGATGCGCAGGCGATAGCCCTCAGGATGCGCGACCGCTTCGGGCATAATCGCCAACGTCAGCCCCACCTGCCCGGCAGGCACAGCACTGCTGGCGGTTAGCTCCCAGTTCAGGCCGAGATGCTGCTGTAACGCCGTGCAGAACCGCAGCGCAGCGAACCGCACCGCCTGTGGCTGGCGCGAATCCAGCAGCACCAGCCGTCCGTCCGTGAAGGTGAAGTTGCCTTCAAGCCACGTGATGTGCCGTGGCGTCGGTAAAAGTACAAAGTTTTCAGTCATGTATACCTCCAGAGAAGATGAGAAAGAGCGAATCAAAGAATCAGCGAAACGGTGAATCAGCGAATGGGCGAATCGGTGAATCAGCAAATCCAAAATCCAAGATACCATCCGCCTCATTAATCTTGCAACAAATACACCCACGGCAGCGCCTCGTGGACGCTGTTGTACAGGCGTTGATCGGCGGTCCAGAAGTCGGCGCGCATACGCTGCGCTAAGGCGAGATAGTGCGCGTCATAACTTGCAGAAAGGGCATGAATAGCCGCCAGTTCACCCGCGCTATAGTGCAGCGCATCGTCATCATACACCGTGATAGGCAAGACCAATGCCGCTTCGAGGGAAGCACGCGCCGCGCTTTTGCTGAAAAAGCCGGCGCTACAGTAGCGATGCAGCGCATTGACAAGCTCATAATGGAGCAAAGAAGGCGCAATGAACCGGCGGTTTTCGGTCTTCCAAATTTGCCATTGGCGACAGACGACCTTGCTCAAAGGGTGTTCAATGACCAGAGGCAGTACAAGACTGCTATCTACGCATACCAAGGGCTTGGTCGAGTTGAGCATCACGTTCCTCACGCATTTGCTGAATCGTTTCGGCAATATCCGGTAAGACTCTACCGACCATCTCTATCCGCGTTTGTTCGCGGGCGTGTTCTGCCTGACGCAAGGCTGTCTCCAGCGCGAATTGATATTCATCTTGTTTTGATTTTTGATACGCCTGGTACTCCTGGTAATCTTCAATACCGATCACTGCGGCTTGAGGTTTACCGGCGCGTTCGACAATCACGGGTTGCCGTTCTTCGGTTACATACCGCAGCACTTCCCCAAAATTCACGCGCACTTGCGTCGCGCTCATCTGCCGTTCCATAGCCGCCTCCTTTGATTAATCAATTGATTGATCAAATTGTAACGCCGGACACGCCGAATGTCAACCGGTGTCTTAAAGTCCGTAAATAAACAACATCTCCGCTCGGGCCGATCCCGCAGTGGCACGATCAGAGACCGCCACTGCGAGAGCGGCCCCGAAGTTGAAATGCCCCCCTAAAATTCATCCAGTGGATACATGGGCCTGTTGACGCGCCGGTACTCAAGTTGCCGCACATCGCAATTCGTCACGCCAGGGCTGATCGCCAGAATCGAGCGCGGGCTGATGCCCTGCAACGGCGTGGTCAAATAGCCGCGCTTGGGCACGACGATCTTGTACGCCAGCGGCTCGATGCCCAGGCTTTGCAGGTGTGCCGGTTCTTCGATGCTGAGGCGGTTGGCGGAAAGCACCACATCCACGCCCTCGACCGTAAGGACGACAATCGGCCCGCGCTGGACCAGGCGATGCGGCTCACGGATGCCGCCCCGGTAGTAGTCGCCGTCGGAGATGAGGCGCACCGTGCCCGTGACCGGCAGCGGCTTACTGTGGCGTGTGTCGAGCTTGCCACCGATTTCGAGACTCACGCGCTTACCCACGCCCGCCGCGATGCACGTCTCCACAGCGGCAGCGTCCCAAATCGCGGCGACCACAACGTTCGTCGCCCCATGCCGCAGCAGGCTTTCGAGCACCACCGTCACATCCGTGGTGCCGCCCGCGCCGGGATTGTCGCCGGAGTCGGAGAGGAAGACGGTGGATTCCGGCGCAGCCATCGCCACGCGCACGGCCTCGTCCACGGGATACGCCTCGGTGTGGAAGTCGAAATCGGCGCGGCGCGCCCAGAACGTGGCGGCGAGTTGATCGGCCTCGGCCTGCGCCAGCGTCTCGTCGCCATCCGTGACGACGACGGCAATCACGCCAATGTCGGGCACGTCGGCCCAGCAGTGACCGTTCATCAGCGAGGCGGAGACGATGCCGGGCTGCGCTTCCAGGTCGGCGACGAGTTGCATCATCGCACGCATCGCGCCCACGGACGTTTCGGCCCTCTCGCCAGGGAGCAAGAACGGGATTTTGGCGAAGCCCATCGCCAACTGCCCGCCGTCGAGTAAATGCAGCAGCATCTCAGCAGCCTTGACGCCCGTTTCGTAGGCGTCGTCGTGGGGCGCGGTGTGGTAGGCGGCCAGCGCGTTGACCGTGCGCGCGGTTTCGGCGACGATGTTGGCGTGCATATCCAGCGCAATGACAATCGGGACATGCGGGCCGAGTTTCGCGCGCAACGCTGTGAGAATGTCGTTTTCCGCATAATCCACGCCTTCCGCGCGCATCGCCCCGTGGAGGAAGAGGCACGCGCCATCTACGTCATGGGCGGCGTCCAACAGCGCGGCCTTCAGCGTCTCGAATGTCGCACGTTCCACCACGCCGCCGGGCATCGCGTGCGCCATGACCGACGGCACGAGTGTGACATCACCGCGCGCCTGCAACGTCGCCACGATGCCGCCGAACGCATTGTGGCGCAGCGGCGGCGCGAGCGTCTCCTGCCCGTAACACGGGCGAAAGTCTTCCAAACGTGTCAAAAACGGCGTAAACGTGTTCGATTCGTGTCCTATTGCGCCAACAAGCACTTTCTTCATAGTCCAACCACCTGAACAGGCGTGGATTCACGCCAGACGGCCATAGAACAACGGCAGCGGCGGCACCGGGACGTCCGAAAAGGTCAATGCGCGCAAGACGCGCTGCACGGCTTCAGCGCGTCGGGCAGGATCGTTGGCGTGAACAGTGAAGAGCGGCGCGCCGGCCTCTATTTTGTCGCCCACCTTGCAATGCAACACCACGCCCACTTGATGGTCAAGGGGATCGCCTTTCTTCTCACGCCCTCCTCCCAGGGTCAGGACGGCCATCCCGATTTCGTCGGCGCGCACCGCAGCCAGGTAGCCGCTTTGCGGGGCGGGGATGGTTTCGATGATGGTCGCCGTGGGGAAGCGGGCGGGATCATCCACATACCGCACATCCCCACCCTGCGCGATGATCAATTGTCGGAATTTTTCCCAGGCGCGGCCACCGGCGATGGTTTCTTTCGCCAACCGTACCCCTTCAGCCGTATTGCCGGCTTTGCCTCCCAGACATAACATCTCTCCGGCGACTTCCAGACAATGATCCCGGAAATCTGCCGGCCCGCCGCCGTGCAAGGTGTCAATAGCTTCGCGCACTTCGAGGATATTGCCCACCGCGTAGCCCAGCGGCTGGTTCATATCCGAGATCAGCGCCACCACCTGCCGCCCGACGGCGCGGCCGATGCGCACCATGCCCTCGGCCAGCAACCGCGCCTCCTCCAGGGACTTCATGAACGCGCCGCTGCCCACCTTAACATCGAGCACGATGGCATCGGCGCCGGCGGCGATTTTTTTGCTCATTATAGAACTGGTAATCAAAGGAATGCTCTGCACGGTGCCGGTCACATCGCGCAGGGCATAGAGCTTGCCGTCGGCCGGCGCCAGATTCGCCGATTGCCCGGTGAGCACGATGCCGATCTGTTTGAGCTGTGCCTTGAACTCCGCCACACTGAGATCCGCCCGAAACCCCGGCACCGATTCCAGCTTGTCCAGCGTGCCGCCGGAAAATCCCAGGCCACGCCCCGACATCTTTCCCACCGGCAGACCGCATGCGGCAACGGTCGGCGCGACCACCAGACTCACTTTGTCACCGACGCCGCCGCTCGAATGTTTATCCACCACGAACGGCGCCACGTCCTTCAAATCCAGCACTTCGCCCGAATAGGCCATGGCCAGCGTCAAATCGCCGGTCTCCCGGTCATCCATCCCCCGCAGCACAATCGCCATCAGCAAGGCCGCAGCCTGATAGTCGGGAATGGTTCCGGCCGTATAGCCGTTCACAAAATACCGGATTTCTTCTGTTGTGAGGGCCTTGCCATCACGTTTTTTCTCAATCAGTTCTACCATGCGCATAGGTTATTGTCTCCACACAGCTAAAATTGCCTTGTCATCCTGGGACATCACAGTGACCACGAAATCTACCGCTTACTCGGCGTAGAAAACTACACCCAACGCCCCCGGCCCGGCATGGGTACCGACCACGGGCGTCAACAGAGTTGTATACAGTTGCTCCGGGTGAAACCGCTCCTCAATCCAGCCCCGCACCAGCTCCGCATCTTCAGGCGACTGCGCATGAACAACAGACATCTCTTTGGCAGGGCGTCCGTTCAAGCGTTCAGCGACGATTTCCACGACTCGCTGCAAGGACTTCCGCCGCATGCGCACTTTTTCCAGCGGCATAACCTTGCCGCCTTCAATGTGCAACACCGGTTTGAGGTTGAGCGCCGTACCCAGGAAGCGCGCCGCGCCGCCGATACGCCCGCCACGATGCAGATATTCCAGCGTATCCACGGCAAAGATAATGTTCATGGTGTCACGAACGCGCAGCACACGCTCTAAAGCCACATCCAACGGCTGACCTTCGCGCGCGGCGCGGGCCGCAACCAGGACCTGGAATCCCGTGCCCATAGAGACAAAGCGTGAATCTACCAGCTCGATGCGCCAGCCGGGAAGCTCCGCCCTGGCCTGTAAGGCCGATGCCATTGTCCCGCTTAATTCAGAGGAAATAAAGATTCCCAGAATCGAGGTTGTTCCGTATTCCTCAGCCACCTTGTTGAAAAATTCGATGAACGCTCCAGGCGAAGGTTGCGAGGTTGTCGGGAAGGTCTTGCGTTCCTGAAGCCACTGATAAAACGTTGTCGCGTCCAACGTCACGCCGTCCAGATACGTCTCTTCGCCCCAATGCACCGTCAGGGGAATAACCGGCACCTGGTACTCCGCGACTACTTCTGGCGGCAAATTGGCCGTGCTATCGGTCACTACAATGTAACGATCCATCTCTACTCTCCTTATACATAAGAACCTGAATGAATGAATCTTTAGAAAACGACGACGCTGTTTATACTATAAAGGACAAACCAGGATGACAAGGCGCGCCGAATAAATCAGTCTCTATTATACTAAATATCTCAAACTGTGGTACAATACAGCAAGTGCTAAGTCATGGCGCAGACTAAACGTTTCAACGTGAAAACGTTCTAACGTTCAAACAATTTTCAGGGAGTATGCTATGTCTAAAATACTCGTAGCCGATGATGACCGGGTGATGCTCGGGTTGCTCAAGACGTTGATGGAACTCGAGGGGAACGAAGTAGTCACCGCGACCCACGCTGAGGATATCGTTACAAAGGTGCGCGAGTCTCAACCGGCATTGATTTTGATGGATTACAACCTGGCGGGTGGCAATTCCATGGCCGCCCTCCGCGAGTTAAAGGCCGATCCTGACCTGAAACAGATTCCGATTTTAGTCGCCTCTGGGATGGACCGTGAATACGAATGTAAACAAAACGGAGCGGAAGACTTTATCCTGAAGCCCTTCCGTCCCACAGAATTGCTTGAACGCATGCGTACCCTGATGACGCAGTCGTCCTGGCAAACGCCTTAATGTTAAGGAAAATATGACCAGAAGAAAACGTAGTAAGAAGAAAGTGCAACCATCAGCCCAATGGTATAAGATGGATCTGCACATTCATACCCCCGCCTCCGCAGATTATCAGCAGAAAAACGTCACCGGCCTGGAAATTTTGCAAGAAGCAGAACGTCGCGGATTAAACATCATCGCGTTTACCGACCACAACACGGTCGCCGGTTACAAGCATATACTTGATGAGATTGATGACCTGGAATTGCTTAAACGCCTCAACCGGCTGAAGCCCGAAGAAGAGAAAAAGCTCCAGGAATATCGTCGCCTGCAAGAAGAAATCCTCTTGCTTACCGGTTTTGAGTTCACGACAACCTTTGGATTCCACATCCTGGGGCTTTTCCCACCGGAAACATCGGTCCGAGAACTGGAGTTTTTGCTGCTCCAAATGAACGTTCCCGCCGACAAGCTGGACGACGGGGCAACCGAAGTCGGTGCCACCGTAGATGTCCTGACGGCCTATCAAATGATTGCCGAGGCCGGCGGGCTGGTCATCGCGGCGCATGCCAACTCCTCGCACGGCGTGGCCCTGCAGGGCCTGCGCTTCGGCGGGCAAACCCGCATCGCCTTCACCCAGGATCCCAACCTGCACGCGCTCGAAGTCACCGACCTGGAAAAAGTGGACAAGAAATCCACCGCGCGGTTTTTCGACGGTTCCAAACCCGAATACCCCCGCCGGATGCGCTGTATCCAGGGGTCGGATGCGCACCGCCTGACCCGCGATCCGGGCAATGCCCGCAACCTCGGCGTGGGCGACCGCGTCACCGAAATTCTGCTGGATGAGCTGTCGTTCGAGGCGCTGCGCGATGTGCTGACCGGCGATGACTTCGCCCGCACACGCCCCTACCGCGCCGAAGCGCGCCCCTTCGATTACATCCAGGCCGCACGCGAGGAAGGCCCCAACATCGTTCAGGACTTCCACGAGCGTTTCAGCCGTCGCGGCGGGTTCCTGGATGCGATTATGGCCGACGTATGCGCTTTTGCCAACACCAACGGCGGCACACTTTACATCGGCGTCTCCACCGATGCGAAAGCGGCGCCTGTGGGATTGGGGAATTCCCCCACACGGGTCATCAATGCCCTCAAAACAGAAATTGAGACGCGCATCACACCCATGTTGCCGGTCGCCATTGACGTGCAGGAGACGCAAAACGTCAAAATCGTACGCCTCGTGGTGCCGCGCGGCGACAATCCGCCCTACGCCCTGGACGAGAGCCAGATTTACATCCGCAGCGAGGCCGAAACAACGCCGGCCGTGCGCGATGAGATCGTCGAGCTGGTGAAACGCGGCCTGGGAGAGAACACGGCAGTCCCCACACCACCGCCACACAGCCCCACTGCTGAAGCGGCCAACCCCCTGTTGGAACCGGGCAAGGCGCTCGTTGAACCGCCGCGCACCGGCGTCGAAATTGCCGCCGTCGAAAAGCGGAACAACGTCCGTTATTACACCATGCGCGACCTGCGCAACGGCAGTGTTGTCAGCAACGTCACCCGCAACTCGGCGCGGCGGCTCTGGCGCTACGCCATTGACGAAGCCGAGAACAATCCGGTTAAACCGCATCAGGTGCGCTGGATGGGCGATATCGGCGTCTGGAAACAGCGCGAATACAACGCCCAAATGCGTTACGATTTGGTCCAGAAAATCAACGACGAGTTACACATCTACTACGGCGTGACCGAGGAGGGCCTTCACGGCGCGTGGGCCGCGCTGATCGGCGATTAAATGCACCACGAATTTGCACGAAGCTGCACTCATTTTGATTGCTATTCGTGAAGATTGGTGTGGATTCGTAGTCTATTCTTGGTCAACGGATTGAACGGATTTGAACGGATTCCTTCTTGATCAATCCGTTTCATCCGTTAAATCTATTCCGAAAATGGTCAGCGGATTAAGCAGATTGAGCAGATTTATGCAACAATTGAAAGCTAATCCGTTTAATCCGTTGACATGCATTTTCATGCTGGGTTGAGCGCGTCGCTCATGATGTCTGTTGACATTTTATCCGTTAAATCCGTTGACATTTCAGGGGAGGGAGCATGCGGATTTTGTCGTTATCCGAAATGCGCGCGTTGGAGTCCACGGCGGATATGGCCGGGCACAGTTACGCGCGCATGATGGAGCTGGCCGGGAAAGGCGTCGCGTTGGCCGTGTTGCGCCACATGGCCGTCAAAGGTCGCCGGATTCTGGTACTCGTGGGACCCGGCAACAACGGCGGCGATGGTCTGGTGGCCGCGCGCATCCTGCAAGAGGCCGGAGCCAACGTCACGGCTTTTCTGACCACCCCACGCGATCCCGAACAGGATGCCGTCTTTCGTCAGGCGCAGGCCGGCGGCGTGGCGATTGTCACCGCGCAAGAAGACCTGCAATACGAGACGCTGCGCCGTTTGGCCGCACAAGCCCATGTGATCATTGACAGTTTGCTCGGCATCGGCGCGACACCGCCGCTGCGGGGGACGGTCGCCTATACCTTGCAAAATGTGAAGGAAGCCCTGGCGCAGGCCAACGCCGAACCGCTGCTCGCGTTGAATCGCGCGCCTAAATCGGCGCCGACAGCGCCCTTAATCGTCGCCGTGGACGGACCGTCGGGGCTGGATTTCGAGACCGGCAACATTGACCCGCTGGCGCTCAAAGCCCATATCACCGTGACCTTCGTGGCGCCCAAATGGGGACATTTCCGCCTTCCCGGCGCCGCCTACGTCGGCGAATTGCTGGTTGCCGACATCGGCATCCCCAAAAGCATTGATTTTTCCGGCGCCGGCCCTGAAATTGCCACTGCCGATAAGATCCGCCAATGGCTACCGGCGCGTCCGCTGGATGCCCACAAGGGCACTTTCGGCAAAGCCCTAATCGCTGCCGGTTCGATCAACTACACCGGCGCCGCGGCTCTGGCCGCTGCGGCAGCCGTGCGCGCCGGTGCAGGACTGGTGACGCTCGCCATTCCCAACGTCCTCCAGGCAGCCATCGTGCCGGTGGTGCCCGAAGCCACGTACATCTTACTACCGCATACGCTCGGTGTCCTGGACACCCACGCAGCAGGTGTGTTACTGGAAAAAGTGACCGGCTATTCGGCGTTGCTTGTCGGGCCGGGGCTGAGCCATACACCGGAAACCACGGCCTTCCTGCGGCGCCTGTTGGGACTGGAAACCGGCAAGCGCAATGCGGGTTTAGTACCCCGGACGCCGCCCCCCGAAGCCAGCCAACCGCCCTCACTGCCGCCGCTGATTGTGGATGCCGATGGCTTGAACATCCTCAGCGAAATCCCCAATTGGCCTACCATCTTGCCGCCTGGCACAATCCTCACGCCTCACCCCGGCGAGATGACGCGCCTGACCGGCAAAACGACGGCGGAAATCCAGGCCGAGCGCTTGAAGATTGCCCAGGAAGCGGCCACAGCGTGGGGGCATATCGTGGTCCTCAAAGGTGCGTTTACTGTCATCGCGGCGCCCGACGGCAAGACAATGCTGCTGCCGTTTGCCAATCCGGCATTAGGCTCGGCCGGTACGGGGGATGTTTTGGCCGGGGCAATCGTGGCCTTGCGCGCGCAAGGACTTGAAGCTTTCCAGGCGGCTGTGGCGGGGGCCTACCTGCACGGCCTGGCAGGTGAAATTGTCAGGGAGCGTCTGGGCACGGCGGGACTGGCCGCTGGCGATGTGGCCCACGCGCTCCCCGAAGCCATCAAGCGAATTGCGTTAGAACGTTAGAACGTTAGAACGTTGGAACGTTCTAACGTTCTAACGTTTCACAGCGATCGGGCAAAATTGTAACCCAGTTCCTCGCCTTTGAGCAAATCCTGATATGTCGAGCCGCCTGGATATTCCCAGGCTTCCACCAGTTCCCACTTAAGTTTCTCCGCCCACTGCGTGATCTCACGGCGCGCCCCGCCGCTCCAGCCGAAGCTGCCAAAATAGGCCAGTTTGCGGTTCTGGATGCGCTTGCGGTTGAGCATGTCCAGCACGTGCGCCATCAGCGGGAAAAGTTCGCCCTCATAAGTCGGCGCGCCGATCAATACGCCGCTGCGGGTATAGACCGAAGGCAGGATGTAACTGACGTTGATATGGCGCACATCGAAGATGTTCAACGGCATGCCGGCGCGCGCAACGCCGGACGCAACGGCATCCACCATTTTCTCGGTGTTGCCGTACATCGTGCCGTAGAGCAACGTCACCCCTGGCTCAGGGCCTGCGAGGGCGTAGGTGGCCCACTTCTGATACAGTTCGATGATGCGCCCCGGATTCTTGCGCCAGAGCAAGCCGTGTGACGGGGCAACCACGTCAATCGGAATGTCGGACAGTTTCTCGATGGCTTTGAGCACCGGCTTGGGGAACAGAGCCACGATGTTGGCGTAGTAGCGCAGGGCCTCTTTCTCATAGAAATCGAGCGCCGTGCACTGATCGTCGAAAATCGCACCCTGCAACGCGCCATAGCCGCCGAAAGCATCGCAGGAGAACAGCACTTTTTGCGTGGTCTCGTAAGTCACCATGGTCTCCGGCCAGTGCACCATCGGCGCGACGAAAAACTGCAACTGATGTGTACCGAGATCCAGGCTCTCACCATCCTCAACCGCACGCACGTTATCGGTCAGTTGATAATAACTCTCCAGCATCTTCACCGCGCGGCTGGTGCAGAGGAAGGTGACATTGGGAGCGATGCGGCGCAAGGTGCGCAACACGCCGGTATGGTCCGGTTCCATGTGGTTGACCACGATGTAATCCAGCAGCGCCGGATCGAAAACCTCGGCAATTTGGTCGAGCAGGGCATCGCTCTTGATGTCTTTTGCCGCATCTACAAGGACCTTTTTCTCATCGTCAATCACATAAGCGTTATAGGAAACGCCCTCACTGGTAATCGGCCACAGGCCCTCAAAGAGATCGGTGGTTCGGTCGTTAACGCCAATCCAGTAAATTCCGGGTTTTATATTGACTGCGGGCATAGTTTTCTCCTTGCGATAGTCACAGAGTTGTTGGTCGGATAGTCAGGTAGTCAGATAGTCAGGTAGTTAAAATTCTCCAACATCATCAAGTTTTCACAATACAGGATCGAAGTCCATTATAGCAGCAAGCGAAAGATGAGACAAGCCTTTGGATGCTGGATTTCATGGTATTTTCCAGTAAAATAGCCGCTATGCTTCAGAAGCTCAAGCGCGCCCTGGGTCATCCGACAAGCTGGGCGGTTCTGTTGACCGCCGTATATCTGGCGATTCTCGCCTTGCGCCCGGACGAGGCTTTCTTCGGCGTTCCCGGTGAATGGACGTGGGCCGGGCGGCCGCCCTCGCCGGCTACCCTACCCCGCTGGCCGCCGGCTATCATCGCTCTGGCGTTAACCGTCGCCGTCAACATGGTGCTAGACAAACGCTGGAATACTTTGAGCCGCCGGCAACACGCTATGGCACTGGGGTTCCTGGTGCTCATGATCCCACTGCTGCAAGTGCTGCTTAAATATATCCACTACCGCTATCCCCTTGAGTTTTACCTTTATCGCACTATCGGGCCGCACAACGGTTTCTGGCAAGTTGCCATCTCCATCGAATCTTTGGGTGAATACCTGCGCACTTATCCAGCACAGATGCGGGCCATGGATAATGGCTTCGAGCACCTCACGACGCACCCACCGGGCAACATCCTGTATCTATGGCTGTGGCGGAAGGGATTCGAGGCGCTGCCCGGCCTGGCGCACACCGTCGCCCATTGGCTGCGCGGCTACAATTGCGCCGATCTGGCTTTTGTCACGCTGCCCGACGCCCACATTGCCGCCGCGCTTGGTCAGATAAGCGTCCCGTTATTCAGCGGCCTGACCGTCCTGCCACTCTATGCCTGGGCCAAACGCCTGGGCAGTCCACGTACCGGCTGGCGTGCAGCAAGCCTGTTCGCCCTCGTCCCGGCGCTCTCACTGTTTACGCTGCGCTGGGACAGCCTGTACCCGCTTTACGCCGCCACAGCTTTTGCACTGCTTCAACGCGGCTTGAGCGAGAACAAACTGCATTGGTGGTTTCTCGCCGGGCTGGTCGTCTCGATAGCTTCATTTTGCAGCTTTGGCAATGCGCCGCTGGCGCCGGGGATGGCGCTCTATGCAGCTCTTTATCTGGGATCACAAGGCCCACGCGCCCTCTGGCAGGCATGGCGCGGCTGGGCAGCGTTGCTCCTCGGCGGGTACAGCGTATGGGGGGTGTTCCATCTGACCACCGGCGTCGCCTTTTGGGATTTGCTGGCGATCACCGGAGAAATCCAGGCCGCGTTACGCACCGCCTACAGCTACGGGCGCTGGCTTTTCTACAACGCCTGCGACATCCTGGTATTTGTCGGTGTGCCGGTTGGCGTGTGGTTTATGGTGGAAGCGATACGCGCCTGGAAGAAGGCCCTGCGACGGCGGCAAACCTCCGCCGAACTCCCCGCACTCGTAGTTTCGGGCATCCTGGTTATCATCAACGTTGCCGGCGTGTCACCCGGAGAAGTGGGACGACTGTGGATGTTGTGGATGACGGGACTGGTCGTAGCAGCGGCATTGGGACTACAACACCAGTCCGAGGAGCAACGGCGCTCTCGCTACGCGAAGATCGTCGGCCTGATGGCGCTCCAAAATCTGTGGATGTCGCTCTTCCTGCGTGTCAGTCCTACCGGCATGCCGGGTTATACGCCACGCCAACCGGGAAACCCCTCCATTCCTACATCATTGGACGTGACATTTGACCAAAACATCCGCCTCGTTGGCTATGCCGTTGAACCAGCGCAGGCACAGCCGGGCGCGATCATCAACGTTAAACTGTACTGGCAGGCAGATAACCGTCCCGACCTGCCGTATACGGTCTTCGTGCACTTGATGGATGAGAAAGGTGGATTGCAAGCCCAGGATGACAGTATGCCCGCCGCGAACACCCTGCCGACATCGTGCTGGCTGCCAGGAGAAGTTGTGGAAGACGTTCACTCTGTCACCGTTCCGGCGCACGCACCCACAGGCGATTATGCAGTGCATGTCGGCATCTATTATCTGCCGACCCTGACGCGGCTGCCGCTCACGGCCGGCGGTGAGGGTGACTTTTTCCGGCTACCAGGTAAAATAAGAATGAGCGAATGAAAGAATCAGCGAATGAAAGAATCAGCGAATGAGAGAATCAGCGAATGAAAGAATGAGCGAATCGGCAAATCGGCCAATCAGCAAATCAGCACCGATTACTCATTACTGATTACTCATTTCTAACCCGGAGAAGTTGAGCCATGCGCATTGGGATGATTACCGGAGAATATCCTCCATTACAGGGGGGAGTGGGAGACTTCACCCACGAGTTGGGTTTAGCCCTTCAAGAGGCCGGCCATGAGGTCCACATTCTGACGACGCGAATGAACGACCGGCAGCCCAGTCCTGTCCAGGAAGAGGGATTGACCATCTACCGCGAAATTCCCGACTGGGGAACAGGTGTATATGCACACCTGACCGGCTGGATGAACAGATTGGCGCTCGATATCGTCAACATTCAATATCAGGCGGCCGCCTATCAAATGCGCGGTGGGATTAACTTCTACCCACGCGCACACAGACGGCGGCGCAATGTGCCCCTTGTGGTCACTTATCACGATCTACTGCCGCCTTATCTGTTTCCCAAGGCCGGGCCGTTGCGTCAATGGGCCGTGCGACAGTTAGCGCGCCATGCGGACGGTATCATCGTCACCAACGGCGACGACTACAATCAACTGACCGACGACCTGGGAGACGCGCTACCACCACTACGTTTGATTCCCATCGGCAGCAACATCGCGCCGCATCCCCCCGCCGGATATGACCGCGCAGCCTGGCGCAGCGAACGCGGTTTTGCTTCAGAAGATTTGTTGATCGGCTTCTTTGGGTTCTTAAACCGCGCCAAAGGCGTCGAGACGTTGATCGAAACCCTGAAACAATTACGGGAGCGCGGTGTGCCGGCACGGCTGTTATTTATCGGCGGACGCACCGGATCAAGCGACAGCACCAACGCACGCTACGCCGACGAGATTGACCGGCTCATCGCCCAGATGGAACTGGAGTCGTATGTCCATCACACCGGCTTCACTACGCCGCCGGAAGTCTCGGCCGCACTGTTAGCCGTAGATCTGTGCGCCCTGCCTTACCGCAACGGCGCGAGCCTGCGTCACGGCACACTCCATGCGGCGTTGGCGCACGGCAAGGCCATCGTCACCACCACGCCCCAGACGGAGACGCCGCAGCTCCAAAACGGGGTCAACATCATGCTCGTCCCGCCTGACAACCCGGCGGCGCTGGTTGAGGCCATCCAGACGTTGTGGACGGATCCACAGAAGCGGGCCTCGCTGGGACAACAAGCGGCACAATTGTCACAAGAATTCTCGTGGGAGCGCATTGCCGCGCGCACGGTGGAGTTTTTCCGCACTTTGCTTAAACAGCATAGCGCGCAGGCATAACCGGGGCCGGCCGATGGGACACATACAGCGCAGGACAAAGGTCGTGCTATGGGCTATCCTGCTGAGCTTTGCCCTGCTGGGCCTGATTTATAGCGTCAGGGTGCCTGTTTTTGAAGCCTCCGATGAGGTGTGGCACTATCCAATGGTGCAGCACATCGCCGAACACTGGACGTTGCCGGTGCAACCGCTCGAACCGGGGACTTCCAGCGGCCCCTGGCGACAGGAAGCCAGCCAGCCGCCGCTCTATTATGCGTTGGCCGCCGCGCTCACAACCTGGATTGATACCGGCGACCTGGAGCAGGTGCGGCATCTCAACCCGCACGTCGCGGCCGGTGAAATCACTCCCGACGGCAGCAATCCCAACCTCGTCGTCCACAACCCCGCGCTGGAGCGTTTCCCCTGGCGCGGCACGGTGCTGGCGGTGCACATCGCACGCCTCTTCTCTGTGCTGTTGGGGACGTGGGCTGTCTATCTGACATGGGCGCTCGTCCGCGAACTCTACCCGCAGCGTCCCAGCCTGGCGCTGACCGCCGCCGCCATCCATGCCTTTACGCCGATGTACCTGTTCATCAGCGCCTCGGTAAACAACGACAATCTGGTGGTGCCGCTCTGCTCGCTGGCGTTGTTAATGATGGCGAAGAGAATCAAGAATCATGAATCAAGAATCATGAATCAAGAATCGAGGATCGAGGATCGAGAATCCAGAATCAGAAATCCAAAATCAAAAATCCAAAATCAAAAATCGGAGATTTGGGAGTATTTGCTTCTGGGCATAGTCATCGGAGCGGGGTTGCTGACAAAGGCCAGCGCGATTGGGTTGCTCCCCCTCGCCATTGCAACGGTCGTCTGGGAAACAGTGAATCAGCGAATCAGCGAATCGGCAAATCAGCGAATCAGCGAATCGGCAAATCAGCAAGTCAGCAAATCGGCAAATCGGCCTTCCTACTCCCTACTCCCTACTCCCTGCTCCCTGCTCCATGCCCTACGCAATCTGGCCCTTATGCTCATCCCTGCCCTCGCCATCTCCGGCTGGTGGTTCTACCGGAATTTTCGGCTCTACGGCGACTGGCTTGGACTGAACGCCTTTTACGCCGTCCTGGGCACGCGCGATGTTCCGGCAGACCTTGCCCAGCTTTGGGCCGAGCGATATGCCTTCGCTGCCGGCTATTGGGGCAATTTCGGCGGCCTCAACGTTCCGATGCCAACGTGGATTTACACAATCCTCAACCTCTTCGCCGTTCTCGCAGGGATCAATCTGGTTGTGGGTTTGGGGTCATGGGTTGCGGGTTGTGAGTCCAAAGTCCAAAGTCCAGAGTCCCAAAATTCAAATCCAAAATCTAAAATCCAAAATCTAAAATCCACAATCATTCATCTTTGGCCGTTCTCCTGGGATACATTGACCGCCGCACGCGCATTGGCCTGGGCCTGGCCGGCGGCCGTCTTCGTCTCGTGGATCCGCTGGGCGACGATCACATGGTCGTCGCAGGGGCGGCTTATCTTTTCCGCTATGCCGATGTGGTCGTTGGCGCTGGCAATGGTGAATGGCGGATCACGAATCACGAATTACGAATTACGAATTACGAATTACGTTTCACGTTTCACGTTTTACGCTTCACGTTTTACGTTTTACGTTTCACGCCTCGCGCGCCGTCTTCCCCAATTACTTGCTGCCATGCTGTTTATACTATGCCTCATCGCCCTGCCGGCATGGATTGCGCCCGCATACACGCCCCCGCCGCAAACCCGCGCTGCGTTGAACACGCCGGCCCTGCGCGCGGACTTCGGCAACGTCCTGCGGTTGACCGGCTTCAGAATTGACCGGCGCAACACGGTTCCAGGAAAGACTGTCGGGCTGACGTTACAGTGGACGGCGTTGGCACCCACAGCCACCGACCATAGTCTGTTTATCCACGTCCTGGGAAAAGGGGAACGCATTATCGCCCAACGCGATACATTTCCCGGACGCGGCCTTATCTCCACCACCTGGCTGGAACCGGGACGCACCTGGATCGAGCACTACGAGATTCCCGTCCCGCCGTTGGTCTACGCGCCCGACGATTTAGCATTCGCCGTGGGGATGTACGAGACGGCCACCGGCGCGCGATTGCCGGTACAGGCAGAAGCGCCGTTCACCCTCACCACTGCTGGGGATGCGGTCCTCTTCGGGGATGTCTGGCTCAGCGAGCCAACGCGGCAGCCGACAGTACAGTTTGGCAAAGGCATCGCGCTGACCGGCTACACCTTGAACGATGTGATCGTGACACGCGGCGAGACGCTTGAAGTGACACTATACTGGCATTGCACAGGCCGTATGGATGACAACTACACGATCTCGGTGCAGCTCATTGATGAGCAGTGGCGCAAGGCGGCCCAATCTGACGCCTGGCCGCTGGATGGCGCAGCGCCGACCTCCTCCTGGCAAGTCGGGCAGCACATTGACGAATCGCGCACACTCACCATCGCCGCCGACGCCGCGCCGGGGGTCTACAACCTGCAATTGGCGATTTACCGCGTCAACGCGGCCGGCGAACTCGAACACCTGCCTATCGTGTGGCAAAAGGGACAAATGCCCGCCAAAACCGTCGTATTGACGCGGGTAAGGGTTAACTAAAACGTAAAACGTGAAACGTAAAACGTGACACGTGAGCGTAGAAAGCGTCTTACGTTTTACGTTTTACGTCTTACGCCTCAAGGTATTTAACAAAACAGCGGCGGCGTTTGTGCTGACGCACGTCATAATACTTCCATTGTCCCTGGACGTTCTGGTTGGTCTCCAGTTCGGGATTGGATTCCACTTTGGCGATGCCGCGCTGGATGTACAAGCGGTGGACTGCATCCATCAAAATCGCGTTGACCCCTTTGCCCTGATATTCAGAGCGTACCGCTACCAGATAGGCGTCTGCGCGTTCCGCCTTGCGTAAGGCCCGCAGCAGATGAATAAAACCAAACGGGAAGAGCCGGCCATCGGCTTTTTGCAAAGCCTTCGAGAGAGAGGGCATCGTAATCCCAAAAGCCACCAACCGGTCATTTTCGTCCACCACCAGGGGAACAAAATCAAGCGAGATCAGGCTAAAATAGAGCTTGATATAATACTCGACCTGCCGCTCTGTCAAGGGAACCACGCCATAGAGATGCCGGTACTCGTCGTTGAGCACCTCAAACAACTCGTGGGCATAAGAGGGCAAACCTTTCTCGACGCGGGGCCGCAACAGCTCTTTTTTATCGCGTACCTGTAACAAACGCAGACCATACCGGCGTTTGGCTAAGTCGGCGATGCGCGCGATGGTCGGGTTCGGCTCCGGCGTGACGGTCATCTCGTATTCCACCCAGTCCACGTCCTTGACGTAGCCAAGCCGTTCCAGGTGCACAGGGTAGTAAGGGTAGTTGTAGAACGTCGCCATCGTCCCCAACTCCTCAAAGCCCTCCACCAGCATCCCCTCGCGGTCCAGGTCGGTAAACCCCAGCGGCCCGTGGACGGCGGCCAAGCCCTTCTCCCTGGCCCAGGCTTCCACCTGCGCGAAGAGCGCCGCCGATACCGCCGGATCATCCACGAAATCCACCCAGCCGAAACGCATATACGGCTGCCGCCACTTTTCGATATGCGCGCGGTTGTAGATAGCGGCGATCCGCCCGACGATTTCACGTCCACGATAGGCCAGCCAGTAGCGCGCATCACAATAATCGAAAGCCGGATTTTTGTCGCGTCGGAAGGTCTGGTAATCGTCCATGAAGAGCGCCGGCACCCAGTAAGGATTGCCACGATACAGCTTGTTGGGAAAACGAATAAACGCGCGCAGCTCGCGCAGGTTGGTGACTTCTTTGACAGATAAGTCTGTAGACAAGACCGTACCTCCAGGCATAAAATATGCCTGTATTATCCTCATTTTCTCCAAATTACCAAAAAGTTGAGGCAGGCGACTCTCATCACCTGCCTCAACTTCAATCAAAGTTCTGCCAAAGTTCTGCCGGCAGCGATTACGGCGTATAAGCCCGCATCACCAGCGGCAGATAAATTTTGTACACCGGCCGCTCCACAAACTGCAACACCCCCAGCCGCGAGGTGTTCCGCCACGAGTCGCCGGTAGGATCATTCCAGACAACCACGCTGTCGCGCACGCCATCGCCATTCGCATCATCGTTGACCTGGAAGTCAAAGCCGATCAAGCCACCCGGTTGTGGTATCGCGTGCGTCAGGGTGATGCCCAGCTCAACGACGTAGGTGCCGCCGAGGCGCGCTTCGTCGGCCGTCCCGCTGATGATGCGCCGCGCGCTGACCAGTGTGGCCGCCGAAGCCGCCCCACCGAAGCTTTGCACGCCGTTGAAGTTGACGCGGTACTGTCCGTCGTCCGCTTCATAGGTGGTCGTCTTGGCGTTGTTTTGATCCACGAAGACCTCGATGGAGTCCTCTTCCCAGGGATTGGCGCTGGCATCACTCAAAAGCGTGTCGGACACCACCGCGTAGACATACAGGTGGTTTTGATCCCACAGCGTCTTGACCTTCGCGGTCGCACCTTGCGTGTTGAACACCCATACATCGGTGTGAATCTGCTCGGCCGCATCCCACAACCCTTCGGCCTGCGCATCAATGATCGGCGTTCCCTTGAGAGCATGCGTCAGTTTCATCTCCCCGATTAGCACCAGCACGCCGAACTTGGAAGTATCCGTCACTTGGCTATGGGTCGGATCGTTCCACGAAAGCGGATGAGCAGGATCGCTGCTATCGGTGACACGAATGTCAAAGCCCAGGCGTGCTCCGGGAGCGAGCGTTGCCGTCAGCGGGAGACGCGCTTCCAGGACGTACCCGTGAGTATTGGTGATGATAACATAGTCCATCCAGAAGGTACCGCTGGGGAATGTGTAGTAGCGGTCATCAGCCTCGTAAGTTGTGGTCTTGCCGTTGTTCTGATCCACGAAGACTTCGACCTTGTCCCCATCATCCGGCGTGGGATCTTCAACGTTGACGATAACGTAGAGGTTGTTATTCTCATCCCAGCGGGCCTGGAAACTGGCGGTTATCGCGCCGGTAGAGCCGATGGGAATCCAGGGCAACATTTGCCAGAGCGTCTCGGCCACCCCATCCACAACCGGCGTAGCCTTGGAGATATTCTGTGACTGGATAAACACCGGCAATTGGGTTGGATCTATGATGCCCCAATAAGCGTATTTGGCCTGCAGATGCTTGTCGAAGAGCAGCGGCAGGTTGGTGCGTTCTTTCGGCCAGGTCGCTAACCAGGTGTGGTCGTCGGCCATTCCCCAGAACGTCACCGAGCCGATCTTACCCGCATGCCGCTTGAAGACCTCGAAAATGTCCTTATAGCGGTAGCCCTGCTTGATGAGCACCTCTTCAGGGACGGTGGTGTAAGCATCATTGTCGTTGGTATAGATGCTCATATCCATCTCGGTGATGTGCACCTCGCCCAACTCAGAGAACATCTCGATGGTCTCTTCAATGGCGGCGACCGACGGGTTCTCGATGTTGATGTGCATCTGCATCCCGATACCGTGAATCGGCACCCCCTGTTGTTGCAAAGACTTCACCACATTGTACATACATGCCCGCTTGGCCGGATCTGTCTCGCTGTAGTCATTGAGGATCAGCGTGGCCGTCGGCGCAACCTGATGCGCGATGGTGAATGCCTTTGAAATATAATCGGAGCCGGTCAGCCGATACCATTCGCTGCGGCGCAGACAGTCGGGCTGCGCCGGGTCAATGACCTCGTTGACCACATCCCAAACGTTGACCACGTCCTTGTAACGCCCCACGACAGCCTCGATGTGGTCTTCGAGCCGCTGCAACACCAGTTCCTTGTTTTCCGGCGTAGCTTCCAGAGGATTCCCTGAGGCATCCTGGAACATCCATTCGGCGGCCTGCTGATGCCAGACAAGCGTGTGGCCATGGACTTTAACGTTGTTCGCGCGGGCGAAGTTTGCCAGGGCGTCGGCGTTGGTCCAGTTGAAATTACCCTCGGTCGGCTGGAGGGAAGCGGGCTTCATCACGTTTTCGGCGGTCAGGCTGTTGAAGTGTTTCTTGAACAATTCAACGTGCCGCTCGCTGGCGAGCTGCGTCGGTTCCAGCGCCGCGCCGATGAGGAAATCGCCCGCATAGACCTGATAGACCGAAGGGATGTCCTGCTGAACAGGCGGCTCTGTGGACGGCGGTTCGGTCATAGCGATGACGACATCGTCAATGTAGAACGAGACCGTAGTGTCGGCGGCTTCGGCGTAGAGCGTCAACGATTCAGCCTGATTCTCGTACTTAAACGATCCCTTCATACACGCCCAGTCCGTAGCCGTTGTATTATTGTTGCTCCCTAACCAGGGGTACGAAGTTGAACCGCCAACCGTATACGCCAGCGCAAAGTTCGTCCGGGTTGCGCTTGCGCCTTCGGCCAGACGAATACAACCGCTGATCTCATAGGTCGCGCCAACTTGCAGCAGGCCCAATACGTTCAAGGCCGGTCCGTGCCACCCCTGAGTCCGCCCGGTCACCTGCAAGCTGCGGGTGCCGCTATGGGCTATCGTATCCACCACCGCTACCGAGACCCCGTCACCACGGGCATACCATCCCTGCGGCGTACCGTCCTCGAAGCCGTAGTTTCCCACTGGCGGCGGCGGTGAAGTCATCACGATAGCCACATCGTCAATGTAGAACGAGGCTGTAGTGTCGGCAGCTTCGGCGTAAAGTGTCAAGGATTCCGCTTCAGTAGCATACTCGAAGGAGCCGCTCACACATGCCCAGTCGGTGTCTGTTGTGTTACTCTGACTTCCTACCCAGATCCACTGCGTTGAGCCGCCGACGGGTTTGTATTCCAGCGCGAAATTCGTCCGGGTAGCTGCCGTACCCTGCGCCAGGCGAATACAACCACTGAAGCGATAAGTGGCGCCGACATTCAACAGGCTCAGAATGTTTAAGCCCGGCCCGTTCCATCCCGCAGTCCGCCCGGTCACCTGCAAGCTGTGGGTGCCGCTATGGGCCAGCGTGTCCACCACCGAGACGTTCGCGCCCCGTCCGTACCATCCCTGCGGGGTACCGTCCTCAAAACCATATTCGGCAATCACCGTCTCCTGCGGTGTGAGAGGTTGTGCAACCACAGGAGCGGCTACCGGAATGAGCAATCCGCTCAGATAGGCCAACACGACAAAAATGGACAGACGCTTACGCCAATTTCGAGTCACAGAACGCTGTTGCATCGTTTGGTCTCCTTTCACTAGACTGATTGAACACTGGATGGTGAATACTGGATATATCGCCGGGTATGTTGTTTTGTTCGGTACACCTCCTCATGCATGGGAATTTTGAAGAACATTCCACGCTTCATTTTAGCATAAGATTGTACTTTTGGGAAGAAATCTATGGGCCAATTTGGCTTTTGTATCTTTCCGCGTTTGTGATACAACAAGGTTGAACGCACAAGCAGTCAATAAACTGGATAGATTTTCAAACGTGCGGACGTTTCAGATTTTTATTTTGAGGAGGACACCATGCCAGTTACAGTGATCGTCGGAGCGCAATGGGGAGATGAAGGCAAAGGGCGGGTGGTGGATTATTTCGCAGCTCAGGCAGCCATTGTTGCACGCTTCAACGGCGGCGATAATGCCGGACACACCGTCATTGCCGAAGGGCATAAGCTGGCCCTGCACCTTGTCCCTTCCGGCATTCTTTATCCCCATGTCACCTGCCTGATCGGCGCAGGCACGGTAGTCAACCCGCTCACGTTGCTGCGGGAGATTCAAACATTGCGCGATATTGGGGTGGACGTCAGCCCGGCACACCTGAAGCTTAGCGCCGCCGCGCATCTGGTGTTGCCCACGCATCGCGTGCTCGACGGTGCAGCGGACATGAAACGCGGATACGAAGCCATCGGCACAACCAAGCGCGGCATCGGCCCGGCCTACGCCGACAAAATGGCGCGGGTGGGTCTGCGCGCCGGACAAATGCGCGATCCCAATCACTTTGCCGAGGCTGTGGGCACGCTGGTGGATGCCCACAACGAACGTCTGGTCAACCTCTACGGTTTGCCAGCGCAATCCACAGATCAGATCGTTGCACAACTCCATCAGGCTGCCGTGGAACTCGCCCCGTACCTGGTGGACGGGACGGCCTTAGTCGGGCGGGCATTAGCCGAGGGCAAGCTCGTCATCGGCGAGGGGGCGCAGGGGACCCTGCTCGACATCAACCTGGGCACATACCCTTTCGTTACCAGCTCGTCACCCGTGAGCGGCGGGCTGCTCACGGGTCTGGGCGTCGGGCCAAAGGAAGTGACGCGCGTGGTGGGCATCGCCAAAGCCTATACGACCCGCGTGGGTGCCGGCCCCTTCCCCACGGAACTGACCGATGTACTGGGAGAACGCATCCGTGAGGCCGGCCACGAGTATGGGACAACCACCGGACGGCCCCGACGTTGTGGTTGGCTTGACGCCGTGTTGCTGCGTTACGCCGCGCAGGTCAACGGACTGACCGACATCGCGTTGAGCAAACTGGATATCCTCAGCGGTTTGCCGTCGTTGCGTATTGCCGTGGCCTACGATCTGGATGGCGAGCGCATTGAGCATTTCCCCGCCGAATGGGGTGCGGAAGCGGTGAGCCGTTGTCGCCCCATCTACGAGGAGTTGCCGTCCTGGGAAGAGGACATCAGCGGTGTACGTCGCCGCGAAGACCTGCCCGCCGCTGCCCAGGCCTACGTCGCCCGCATCGAGGAGCTGGTCGGCGTGCCCATCACTTTCATCAGCGTTGGCCCTGAGCGCGAGGCGATGATTGTTCCGTAGTTCCATAGTTTCAAGCGTCAGTTGTTAGTCTTCAGTTTTTACAGGAGTTACGCGCTTCACCATTTTCTGACAGGGATTAACAGGATTTTCAGGATTAAAGAAGGCTTTGTAGGAGCTTTTTTCATCCTGTCATCCTGTCAATCCTGTCCAAAGAAACGCACCGCGTAACTACTGTTTTCAGTTATCAGTCAGAGGGAAGATGGGGTAGATATGGATAAGAGTTACCTGGAAGAGCTATTCGGTCTGGAAGGCAAAGTTGCCGTGGTGACCGGTGGAGGCGGCGTTTTGTGCAGCGCCATGAGCCGGGCGCTGGGGCGTCTGGGGGTCAAAGTCGCGGTGCTCGATCTTTTCGTCGAGGCAGCACAACGGGTGGTGGATGATATTCGGGCCGCCGGCGGCGAGGCCATTGCAGTCAAGTGTGATGTGCTGGACAAGGCCAGCATTGAGGCCGCAGCGCAGGCCGTACTGGCAGCGTTTGGATATGTAGACATTCTCATCAACGGCGCGGGCGGCAACAAACCCCAGGCCAGCACCAGCGTCACAACTTCTTTCTTCGATTTGCCCGCCGATGCCGTGCAGTGGGTGTTCAACCTCAATTTTATCGGCACCCTCCTGCCGAGTCAGGTTTTCGGCAAGCTGATGGCGGAACAGAAACGCGGCGTCATTCTCAACATCTCCTCAATGAACGCCTTCCGACCGCTCACCCGCATCCCCGCCTATTCCGGGGCCAAAGCGGCGATCAGCAACTTCACCCAATGGCTGGCGGTTCACATGAACCAGGAATACTCCCCTCATATCCGCGTGAACGCGCTCGCGCCGGGCTTTTTCCTCACCGAGCAAAATCGCTTCCTGCTCACCGAGGAAGGCACAGGCAGCCTCACCGCACGCGGCAAGGCCATCATTGACCATACGCCGATGGCCCGCTTTGGGGTACCGGAGGACTTGATCAGCACCATGATCTGGTTGCTCTCCGATGGGGCGAGCTTCGTGACCGGCGTGGTTGTGCCGGTGGATGGCGGATTTAACGCCTACAGCGGGGTGTGAAAAATCATCGGTGATGTACCAAACGGCGGGGCCTCATCCATCTCTGGATGAGGCCCCGCGATCATCACTTATGCCGGATGATCGCGCCTTTATCGGCCGACTCCGCCAGCCGACTGTAAAGCGCCAGATAGCCCTGTTTGAACTTCGGCTCCGGGCATCGCCAGCGCGCCAAGCGTGCCGCGATCTCGGCATCAGAGACGTGCAGGTGCAAGCGGCGGTTAGGGATGTCAATGGTGATCAAGTCCCCATCCTCGACCACGGCAATCGGCCCGCCTTCGGCGGCCTCCGGCGAGACATGCCCCACAAAACAGCCGTTGTTCGTGCCGGAGAAACGCCCATCGGTCACAACCGCCGTGCTGAGCGCCAATCCCCGCCCGTAGAGCAGCTTCATGGCGATGTACATCTCGCGCATCCCCGGCCCGCCCTTCGGACCTTCGTAGCGGATGACGATGACTTCCCCTGCCTGCACCGTGCCGTCGAGGATGGCCTGGTTGGCTGCCTCTTCAGAATCAAAACAGCGCGCTTTGCCGGTGAAGGTGTGCATCTCCGGCTTGATGGCTGCCGGTTTGGTGATGGCGGTGTTGGGCGCCAGGTTGCCGCGCAGGACGGCCACGCCGCCCATGCCCCACGGCTCGGCAAACGTTTTGATGATGCGCGGGTCGTGGATCACAGCATCGGCCACATTCTCCGCCACCGTCTTCCCGCTGACGGTCAGCGCGTCGCCGTGCAGCAAGGGGAGCAGTTCCTTCATCACCGCCGGAACGCCGCCCGCCGCATGGAAATCGGGCACATTGAGCGGCGAGGCAGGGTTCACTTTGGCGATGTGCGGGGTGGTGCGCGCCAGTTCCTCGAAATGATCCATCGTGAGTTCCACATCGGCCTCGTAGGCGATGGCGGGAAGGTGCAAAGCCATATTCGTGGAACCGCCGATGGCCGTCGCCAGGCGCACCGCGTTCTCGATGCCCTTCTGGTTGATGATCTGCCGCGCGGTGATGCCTTTTTCAACCAGGGCGACGATCTGTCGGCCGGCCGCCTGCGCCGAGCGCAGTCGCTCCGCGTGCGTCGCCGGAATCGTGGCGCTGCCCGGCAAGCACATGCCGAGTGCCTCGGCGATGCAGCACATCGTATTCGCCGTCCCCAGGAACGAACACGAGCCGCACGTCGGCGCGGCGTTGTTTTCCAGGTGGATGTAGGTCTGCAGATCAATTTTGCCCGCCCGCAGCATAGCCAGACCTTCGGTGAGCGAGGTCGAGTCCGACGGGCGATTGTCGAAGATACAGCCGCCCTCCATCGGCCCGCCGACGACGACAATCGCGGGCACATCCAGGCGCGCCGCCGCCATCAACATTCCCGGCACGATCTTGTCGCACGAGCACAACAGCACGACGGCGTCGAACTGATGCGCCTGCACCATCATCTCCACGTCATTGGCGATCAGGTCACGGCTGGGAAGGATGTAGTGCATACCGACATGCCCCTGCGCAATGCCGTCACACGGCGCCATCACGCCGAACTCCACCGGCGTCCCTCCGGCCTGAAAAATCCCCTGCTTGACGTATTCTGAGACCAGATTCAGATTGTAATGCCCCGGCAAGACGCGGTTCCACGAATTGGCGACGCCGATGAGCGGGCGTGCCAGGTCGTAATCGCTGTAGCCCATAGATTTGTACAGCGCGCGATGCATGGAAAATTCGGGGCGTTGTAGAACAGCTTGACTGCGTAATGGCATAGTGATTTTTCCTTACTTAAGCACGCAAAGGTAGATAAATGATCTGGTCTTGAAATTCACCAGGATTACTCGCTCCCCAAATGAGCCATAGATCAATTTCACGCCGGTGACGTTCTGTTTCCTGCTCAACTAAACGCAAATACGCTGTCACCGTTTCAGGATTTTGCCAGTAGTAAGTTAAGGTGGCGTACACTTGTTCAAGCGATAACGTGGGATATCGCGTTGCAATTTGCTCGGCAAACAGCCCTAATTCCAGATAGTCAAACAAAATTGTCTCGATTCCAATCCGTGTCCCTTTGACCCGAATATCATCGGGCGCGAGAAAATCAAAATACTCCTCGAGTTGCATAGCTTACCTCCACTGGAATTTTAGCACGCTACGAGGATAAAACAAGCGTTACACTGCACCTGCACCTCTGATCTGCAACACCGTCGGCGGCCTATCCTCCACACACTCCGTCTCCCGATGATGCAATAGCGTCGTCTGCACGATGAGGCGCAGGCGCGCGGTGTTGTCAATTTTCACGGGCGCGGGCGAGGTCGGTTTGCGCAGCGCGTAGCGCGCGGCATTGCACCCGATCTGACGGTACGTCTCCAATGTCATATTCGGCGCCATCGAGAACAGTTCCAGGTTCTCCAACGGCGCAAGGTCACGCTGGTGGATGACCGTCGTGCCCTTCGATTGGATGCCGATGGCGACACCGGAACCGCTGAGCTGCGCCCCCGCATGGCCGATGAACGCGCAATCCGAGGTGTGGTGAATACGCACAATCCGCGCCGGCACACCTTCCCCGGCGATGCCTTCCAACATCGCCGCAAGCACATCCCGCAAATCCAACCCGCCGATGGTCTGCTGGATCGCCGTCCCAAACGCCGGCCCCACGGCAATCACCACCTCTGTTTCCATGCCGACCTGCGCCGGGCCAAGTGCCTCTAACCAGTCCGATTTTAGATTTTGGATTTTCGATTTTGGACCCGCCGCTTCCCCACTCGCTGATTCTCCACTCGCTGATTCTTCACTCGCTGATTCACTGATTCTCCATTCTCTGGGGTCCCACGCCTGCGGAATGTTCTGCAACTGTGCCCAGCGTTTCCCTTCCACGCGGTAGCCTGTGCCGGGACCGGCGTAGTCGTTAGGATCGGTGAGCGCGCTGAGGACACGGAAGCCTTCGGCAAAGATGCCGGACGGCTGCAAGTAGTCGCCGATGACGCGCTGCCGCTGCATTTCCAGCAGGTTCGCCGCGGCGTCGTGATAGCCCGCCTGCGCCAACGCTTTGATGACTTCCAACACCGTGATTGGGCCGTTGAGCAACATTTGTGCGGCTTTGATGTCTTCCACCCTGTCACGGTCGGGCATATCCTCACTATTGAAAGCGGTCGTCGCGGCCTGCACTTCGGCTTCGGTGATGCTGGCGAAGTCAAAGGCGTCAAAAACGGCCTGGATCGCCCGCGCCGCACGCTCACGCACGCGCAGGATATTTTCTTCCGCCAGAGGATGGATGCCGCCGTCTACCTGCATATCGCGCTGGATCACGTACCAGTCATCCAGCTCCGTCGTATCGAAGTTGCCGCCGCCGAACATGTTATCGTAACGCGGAATCAGGCCAAAGCCCGAAGTGACGAAGTCCGCGCCGGGGATGAATTGCAGCATCAGCTTGGCGCTCTTGCGCATCTCCGAATGTGACGCCAGCGCGTCATTGCCTGCGGCCACCTCCAGGCCGAGCATCATGGCGATGAGATTCTCCGCCAGCACCGCCCGCACACCGCCCGGCAGGGATTCGGGCAGCGCGATACAACTGATCGAGCCGTTTTGCGTCCCCTGACTGCCCGCGCCGCGCGTCACCAGCAGACAGCGCGCTTCCAGATAGAGCATGGATTTGCCTTCGGCGTGGCCCATCAACGCCTCAGAACCGGTGCCGGAGGTGAAGCGCGTCTTGACGCCGCGACTGGCATACGCGGCGTTGAGGAACGCTTTCGACCAGGGCGTGTCGTCGCCATCCACGAAGGCGCGCTCCGTGCCGTAGACGGAGAGCGTTTCAGAATAGGTGGTCAGCCCGCGAAAGCCCAGGCGCAGGTTGGTGGCCTCTTCAACCGAGCATTGCGTGAGCACCCCACCCCGCCCAATCTGCGAACCGACGAGAATCGCCAGCGCGTTGAGCGGCGCGTAGCGGCTCACACCCACCGTCGTTTCGATCTCGGCAAAGCCGCGCAGCGCGGCCTCGGCCGCGTCGGCGGCGAGGAGCGCGGGGTGTTCCTTGCGATTGGTGACGTGGGCTTGGTTGGCGGGTGTGCGCCGGGCGCGCATTTTGGCAAGCCCCATCATCATTTCAAGGACATTCATGGAGCGGACGATGTCCACGAGCTTGGCAGCGGTGCAACCGCGCGTCAGCCGCAAGACGGCGTCGCGGGGTACGTTGACATCCACGATCATCCGTGCGATGTCGCGGGAAGGCGTCGCCATCGCTTCCTCGGCCACGCCCAGGTCCAGGCTGTGGGCGACGATGAAGCGGTCGAGCATGTCGAAGTCTTCGCAGCGCACGCCGTCCATTTCCACCACCACGCCGTTTTCGATGACCAGACCCGGCGTGGGATCGTAGGGGCTATCGGCGACGATCAACCCCAATTCTGGCCAGGGACGGATAAAGGTTTCGCGGTTGATGGGGCGGTCGGTGCGGATTTGCGTGCGTTTCGTCTGCATCATTCTCACATCCTCAAAATGGAATCCACAAAGTCTGATCGCGCCATTCTTCAGCTTCGCTTGCAGTCCAAGTCAAATACAGAGTGGCAGCCAACTGTCCTAGCCGGCTACCGGGACGAATCCAGGCGACACCCCAATGCCGACCGCCCCGTCCCCGATGTTCATCAATGTGTCCAGGCATACTACTGCGGTTATCCGTAACCAACATGCGCTGGCTGATCTCAAGATAGCACAGTACCTCTGAATCTGACATCCCCAAAGACGGCGCTTCCTTGTCACCCACACGAACGACATCAATGGTATCATCGTAACGCCGCAGAGCCAGCTTTAAGCGCGGGGATAGATTTTCGTCAAGAAGGAAACGCACCTTCATGCCTGGGGCTCTTCGGGATACTGTGATTGAGACTCACGTAAGCGTTGAATGACCGGCAATGCTTGAGTTATCCATCGGTTATAGGCGTCCTCGCTGTGCATCTGCAGGTGGGTCAGGTAAATATCAACCGCAGGCCGGTTATGCAAATAGTAGGTAATCGCAGCATAGACTTTCTCCAAACCCAAACCAGGAAACTCAGCGGCGATCTCATCAGGTGTATAACCCTCACGATAATAAGCCAGCACGTGTTCAATGCCAATCCGATGGCCTTTAATACGAATCGCCTCACTGGACGCAGGGTCATGCGTATCCGATCCAATAAAATCGAAATAATCTTCTAGTTGCATAGACCTTCTCCGTCAAGAAGTGCTACAGGGCTTTCAAAAGACAGCCATCTTACTTTCACTGTCGCTTGACGTTTATTATACTATGCTGTTATAATGCGAGTATTGAGAAAGGACAAGTCAGTATGGATACGCCGGTGATTCCTAAACCCGTTTATCGAATTCTGAGCGATTTGACTCAAGAGCCGCGGCTTGAAGTTGCGCTGTTACTTGGGAAAGACACCTTCGAGGAGACCTTAAGGCATGAAACCTACCATTCTCAATCAACGCTATCGCCTTGTTGAATTGGTCGGCGCAGGCGGGATGGCGACGGTGTACCGGGGTGAGGATCTGCTCCTGGAACGCAAAGTCGCGGTGAAGTTTTTGCGCGAACCCTTCGCCAGCGATCCCGACTTTCGCCAGCGGTTTCTGGGCGAGGCGCGGGCGGCGGCGCGGCTGGACCATCCCAACAGTGTGCGCATCTACGACGTGGGCGAGGACGAGGGCAACCATCCGTACATCGTGATGGAAATCGTCGAAGGAGAAGACCTCAAAACGCTCATCCGCCGGGAAGGGCCGCTCTCTGTGAACCGCGCACTCAACCTGGCGCGCCAGATCTGCGCCGGTGTGGGTAATGCACACCGCGCTGGGATCGTGCATTGTGATCTCAAGCCGCAGAACATCCTCGTCACCTACGATGGACAGGTAAAAGTCACCGATTTCGGCATCGCACGCGCCTTCCAAGATGAGGAACGCCCTTCACAGGCAGAAGCAGAGGATGTCGTGTGGGGCAGTCCACACTACATCGCGCCAGAACAGGCCATGGGGAAAACGCCCACGCCTGCAACCGACGTTTACAGTATCGGCGTGACGTTGTATGAAATGTTGACCGGTGTGCCGCCATTTCATGACCCCGATCCCGCCGCGTTGGCGATGAAACACATCCGCGAGGAACCGGTGGCCTTGCGCTCGCTGAATCCGCGCGTGCCGCCGGGCCTGGAGTTATTGGTGCGCAAAGCTCTCGCCAAGGACCCGGCGCAGCGTTATCAAAACGCCGATCAATTCGGCGCAGCCATCAACGCCTATATGCAGCAAGCCGAAGAGTATACCCGCCCCCAGAGCGCCGTCACGCCGACGTCCGCCGATCTCATGCTCACGCCGCCACCGGCTACCCTCGTTGCCCCGCCTAAGGCAACGGAGAGCGACACACAGCCGGTCGTGGTGTCTGCCGGCCCGGACTACAAACTATGGGCACTGATTGCCTTTGCAGCCCTCGCCGTGATGGGGCTGATTCCACTGTGGATCTTCGTCTACCAGGCGTACACACGCCCGGTTGCCATACCGACAGCCGGCACGTCTCCTACCACGATAACCGCCACGACACCCTCCGCGCTCGTCAGTGTGCCGAATCTCACCGGCCTGAGCGCGCCGGACGCACAACGGCTTACCGAAGGGTTGGGGCTGCGCTTCGAAGTCCTCGGTGAGAAGGAAAGCAGCGATGCCCGGCCGGGCGCGATCCTGGAGCAGACGCCGGTCGCCGGCAGCCGCGTAGCCCCCGGCAATACCGTGAAAGTTATCGTAGCTACCGGACGGGCCATTTTACTCCAGGATGTGGTGGGCTTCAACATCAACGACCGAAATGTCAATGTACAGGCCGGCCTGGAAAGCCAGGGGCTGCTTGTCTACATCGAGAAAACCTGGAGTTTGGAACCCGAAGGGGTGATTTTACGTCAGGCGCCCGAACCGAACACCGAAGTTCGCGCCGGCAGCACCGTCACCTTGACCGTCAGCGGCGGCGCCAACTTTCCCATTCCCTTGCAGGTCAACCTGAACAACCAGGTCATTTTGCAAGACGCGCGCGTTTCACAGCGGCGTTACCGTCCCGGCGACACCATCGCCGTTACGTTGCGCTGGGAAGTTTTACAGCCGCTCAACAAGTCCTACAAAGTCTTCATCCATGTCCTCACCCCTGATTTCAGCACGCTGCTCACCCAGCGCGACATCGAGCCGCTCAACGGCTTGCGGCCCACGACCACCTGGACGGTCGGCGAGATCATCAACGATCCTCACCAGGTGCCGATTCCCCCAAACGCACCGGCGGGCGTCTACCAGATCCGCGTGGGTTTGTATGACGCCGAAGGGCGGCTGCCGGTTGTGGATGCCGGTCAGACACAGGTTGTAGACCACACCATTTTTGTCACCGAGATTGAAGTCCGTCCCTGAGTGGCAGACCTCACTCAGGTTCGTAAAACGTAAGGCGTAAAAAGACCTTACGTTTTACGTCTTTATACTTTTGGCCGTTTCCTGGTATAATAGTGTAGGAAAAATACAGGGCAGACTGAGACCCTTGCAGTCTTTGGGCTACGGGGCCTTGTGGGGCTGAGGAGGTTTTTTTAAGTTATGAAATCAAGACAGGGTAACAGCAATTTTGTGTACCTGCTGGTGGTAGCGGCGGTCCTTTTCCTCGTCTACAGTTATCTGTCAGGAGGAACTGAACAGCCGACCGTCCCCCTGAACAAAATTGCTGACGATATGGAAGCCGGAAAGATCGCCATCATCAGTGTACGCGGCGACATTTTACAGGTCACTTATAAAGAGCCAACCGGAACGGGAGAGCAGATCGTCCTCTCACGGAAAGGCCGGGAGTCTTCACTGGTTGAACAACTCCGTGCGCTAGGCGTCAGTGAAACGACGCTGCGCCAGGCCACCATCGAATTCAAAAAGCCAACCGATTGGAGCACCCTGGTCAACCTGGGGATGACACTCCTGGGGATGATTGTGCTCAGCGTGGTCATCATCTTCGTCTTTCGTCAGGTACAGGGCGCGAATAACCAGGCCCTCTCATTCGGGAAGAGCCGCGCCCGAATGTTTTCCGGTGACCGTCCAACGGTCACCTTTGACGATGTGGCGGGCATCGAAGAATCCAAAGAAGAGCTGAAGGAAATTGTAGAGTTCCTCAAAGAGCCGCAGAAATTCATCAATCTCGGCGCGCGCATCCCCAAGGGTGTGTTGCTGATCGGGTCGCCAGGGACCGGCAAAACGCTGTTAGCCAAGGCGGTCGCCGGTCAGGCCGGCGTGCCGTTCTTCAGCATCTCCGGCTCGGAATTCGTCGAGATGTTTGTGGGCGTCGGTGCGAGCCGGGTGCGCGATCTCTTCGACCAGGCCAAGCGGCATAGCCCATGCATCGTCTTTGTAGATGAGATTGACGCCGTAGGACGCTATCGCGGCGCGGGATTGGGCGGATCGCACGATGAGCGCGAGCAGACGCTCAATCAGATTCTTGTGGAAATGGACGGCTTTGACACCGACACCAATGTCATCGTCGTTGCGGCGACCAACCGCCCTGACATCCTCGATCCGGCGTTGCTGCGCCCGGGGCGTTTTGACCGGCGCGTCATTTTGGATCAGCCCGACATTCGCGGGCGAGAGGCCATCTTCCGGGTGCACACGCGCGGCAAGCCCATCGCTGCCGAAGTAGACCTCGAAGAGCTGGCGCAGTCCACGCCGGGGTTTGTGGGCGCCGACATCGAGAACGTGGTCAATGAGGCCGCCATCCTCGCAGCGCGCCGGGGGCTAAAACGTATCGGGATGAGCGAATTCAACGAAGCCATTGAGCGCGTCATCGCCGGGCCGGAGCGTCACAGCCGCCTCATCTCCCAAGAAGAACTGCGCGTCTTTGCCTATCATGAAGTCGGACACGCCGTCGTAGCGCATGTGTTGCCCAAGTGCGACCCGGTGCGTAAGATTTCGATTGTGGCCCGCGGTATGGCCGGCGGCTACACCATCGCGCTTCCCGAAACCGATCGTTACGTCGTGCAGCGCAGCAAAATCGAAGACGACATTGCCTATGGATTAGGCGGACGCGCTGCCGAGGAAATCGTCTTCAACGAAGTGAGCACCGGCGCGGCCAGCGACCTGGAGACGGTCACCAAAATGGCCCGTGCTATGGTGACGCGCTATGGGATGAGCGATACGTTGGGGCCGCTGGTTTATGGCCGCAAGGAGGAGCTGGTCTTCCTGGGCAAGGAAATCGGCGAGCAGCGCGATTACAGTGAAGCCATTGCCCATCAAATTGACGATGAAGTGCGCCGAATCATCACCGAGGCTTACGAAAAGGCCAAAAAAGTCATCGTGGACCACCGGGAACAAATAGACCGGATTGTGAATTACCTGATGGAACGGGAGACGCTTTCCGCCGAAGAGTTTGTCGCCGCCTTTGAAGGGCGTTCGTTGCCCAAGCGGGTCGAGAGACCCAAGTCGTCGCCGATGCCGGAAGCCGAGCCGGTGCTCAAAGCCGCGCCGGTAGCGGCCTGAGATGCCTCACCTCCAAACCCCGCCCTGATGCATCCCATCGTGGCGGGGTTTTGGGTGCATTTCGACGCACTTTTGCGCCCCACCCCCGGCCCCGCCCCCTTTGGGACGGAGAGGTAAATGGAGGGGGATGTGGGGTGGCTTCGCCACCCCACATCCCCCTTTGAGAAATCCCCTCTGCTCTCCCCGCATGGGGGGAGAGCAGAGGGTGAGAGAGAAAACTCAAAAAAAACCTGCTCCCATCCTGAAATGCACCCAGGGGGTGTTTTATTTGAAAAATCGGTCACTTATGCTATAATTTTCCCACTTGTGGAGAGGTAGCATAGTCCGGTCTAATGCGCGCGCCTGGAGAGCGCGTGAGCCGAAAGGCTCCATGGGTTCAAATCCCATCCTCTCCGCCAAAAGCATCCAGCCCTTCGAGCGGTATGATAACTCCGTCGAAGGGCTGGGCACTTTCCTAAAAAATCACTCCACTGCGCCGCTTCTGGATTGCGCAAATCCGATGCCGACTTCACCGGTATGCTGCGCACGAAATGGCGGGCCAACGGTACAAGTTGAAAACGCCAATCGGCCAGTTTCAAAGGTGGAGAATAAAGCACCAGGCCGACCATACCGGCATCGTGCTCGGCGATCCACAACGCCAGCAGCGCGCCCATCGAAAAACCGGCGACAAAACAGCGCGCGCATTGGTCTTTGAGAGCGACGTAAGCTGCCTCTGCGCCGGCAACCCAATCGCGCCACCGGCTGCGATTCATCTGTTCCAGCGTGCCGCCGTGACCCGGCAGCAGCGGCACACTGACCGTGACGCCATGCGCGTGGAGATATTCGCCCAGCGGCTGCATCTCGCGCGGCGTGCCGGTGAAGCCGTGCAGCAGCACGACACCGACCGGCCCGGCGGGCAAAAAGAACGGCGCGGGATTCTCCTGCCGCACGGCGAAGTTTGTTTCTGTCATTGCGCCATCGCCCTACTGTACCAGTTGACCCTCAATAAAACGCACCGTTAAAGCCGCGACGTCTTCCCATTCTTGATCCAGCAACACGCAATGGGTGGATTTTTCAAACCAGTACAGGTATTTTTCGGTCGAACGGACGCTGTGGTAAATCAGCTCCGGCGCGTCGGCAGAGACCGCCGTATCCAGTCGTCCTTGAACAATGAGGATAGGCTGTGTGATTTCGGAGAGGCGCGCCCGCACGGCGGTTTGCAGCGCGAACAACTGCTGCGTCGCGCGCAACGGGTTGTGATCGTAACCTTGCCAGCGCGCATCCGCCGCATTGGGTTCGCTCGGCCCCTTTGCCAAAATGATCCCCAGCGGCGCCAAGATAGGCAACAGAAAGGTACGGGCAAAGCTCGACGGCACGCTCACAGCGGCGGCATAGGCCATGACGCCGGCAATTTCGGGATGTTGGCTCGCCAGGTAGAGCGCCAGCAGGCCGCCCATAGATTCGCCGCCCACGTAGACGCACTCACAACGGGCAGCGAGTTCGCGGTAGGCGGCCTCAAAGGCATCGGCCCACATCTGCCAGCGGCAGCGGTTCATCTCTTGCGGCGTGGTGCCATGTCCAGGCAGCAGCGGTCCGGACACAGTATAGCCGCGTTCGTGCAAGTAATGCCCCAGCGGACGCACTTCTGCCGTCGTCGCCGTGTAGCCGTGCGAGAGCAGCACGCCGACCGCCCCACCCTCCCAGAAAAATGTTGTTCCTTCCAAATGTGGATTGCGCAGTGTGTAAGACATCGAACCTCCCAAACGAATGGCGAATGAAGAATCGGCGAATGAAGAATCGGCGAATTAGCGAATGAAGAATCGGCGAATTAGCGAATGAAGAATCGACGAATCAATACTCAGCAATCCCTAAATCCCAATCCCTAATCCTCCATCACGATAGAAACCAGTGTAAGATTTGCGGGCCCCAAAGCAAGGTGGTAGCACAGCCCAGGACGATAAAGGGTCCGTAGGGAATCGCCGTCCTGAGTGAGCCTTTGCGGGCGATGATGACCCCCGCCGCGCCAATGCCGCCATAGGCAATCATTAACAGCAGGGTGATGATCACCAACGGGAAGCCGACGACCATGCCCGCATAGGTTGCTAGAGTTATATCTCCCTCGCCCAATGCGCCGGGGCCGAAAACCGCTACCCCTAACGTCACCAAAAGGCGCAGTACAATGAAACCTGCCAGGCCACCTGCCGGCGCGTGCCACCATGCCCAGGTCTTGAGCGTAGGCAGCGCCGGGCCGCAAAGTATCCCCAGGATAAAGATAGCGCCAACAGCAGGCAGCATAATGGCATTGGGCACGAGTTTAGCTTCCAGATCCGTAACCATAATCATCGCCAGTGGGATGAGCGTCAGCATGGCAAATGCCACCCGCAAGTTCAGGCCGTTCAATCCCACCAGCAAACCCCAACCAAGCGCAAGGAAGAGTTCCGCGGCCAGGCGCGGCAGGCGGAAATAGCGTCCACATTGCCGGCAACGCCCCTGCCCGGTCAGGAATGCCAATGTCGCGCACCATTGCAGGGGCCTGTACGGCGCAGTACAAAAAGGACAGGCCGGTTTCGCCAGCGCACGCTTTGCCATGGCGGCCTCGGCAACATGCGCCGCCAGGGTCCCGATCAACAGACCGAATATCGCGATCAAAAAGGCCACCGTTGCATCTCCGTTATTGTTTGCGTGTTAGAACGCATTGTAGTATAATTGGCACATTAACAAGTTATGAGGTATACTTGAGTCATCCTTAAGAGAGCAAGGAGGTGAAGGATGAGCCATGTACGGCGTCGTCCCAGGGATTTTGCGATAGCGGAACGCCGCATCTACCACGCCGAGCTGGACACCTGCCCAGAGTGCGG
>JAIOAX010000013.1 GCA_019873645.1 Chloroflexota bacterium
AAGGAAGTCAAAGTTTCCTATCTGACCCGCCAGCTAGAGAAACTTACCGGTGGCACGGTCCACATTGAATTGTTACCCGCCGCCGCATAAGCGGGTTATTTTCGGAATAGAGCTTCAAGCCATAACCAGTTTCACAGCTCTCTCATACGCCGCGAACGTCTCGCGCGCCGTCGTCTCCCAGGTGAAGCGCGTGGCGCGCTGCAAGGCGCGGCGGCGCAGTTCGGCGTGGAAAGCGTCGTCGGTCAACAGGCGGACGAGTGCGGTAGCCATGCCTTCAATGTCTGCCGGATCGACGAGGATGCCGCCTTCGCGCACCACCTCCGGCAGGCTGGCGGCGCGGCTGCCCACAACCGGCGTGCCGCAGGCCAGCGCCTCCAATGGCGGCAGGCCAAAACCTTCGTAAAGCGAGGGAAAGATGAAGACCCGCGCCTGGCGATAAAGTGCCGGTTTGGATGCTTCGGGAACGAAGTCTACGAAATAGACGCGCCCTTCGGGGATACCGGCCTCCTGCACCAGACGGCGCGGGTCAGGCATAAACGCCGAATCCACCGTCGGGAGCTTCCCCGCGATCACCAGACGGGCATCCGGCACGGTCTGGAGAGCGCGCGCGAACGCAGCACATACGCCGCGCACATTCTTACGCACATCGAAGCCGCCCAGATAGAGCACATACCCTGGCTGAACGCCAAACTGTTCAAGGATAGACCGGTCAGATTTTTCACAACCTGACAGATCCGAATATGCCTCATCCACCGCCAGGTAAACCGTCTGCACGCGGGTTGGCGAGACATGCAGATAGGCCACGATGTCCCGCCGCGAGGCCTCCGAATCCGTCAGAATCAGGGTTGCGCGCGAGGCAGTGAGGCTGACAAAAGCCGTATACAGGCGCACCGGCAATGTGCCACGATAGGGCTTCAGCAATAGCGGGATGAGGTCATGGATGGTGACCACGGTCGGCAAACCTATAGACAGCGGCGGCGCCCAGTACGGCACATGCAACACGTCCGCCCCAAGCCGGCGTGCCGCCCCGGGAAGCGTCACTTGTTCCCACCATACCTTGCCAAAATTCGTGCGCTTTCCGGGAACGGTGACAAATTCGACATTCGGCGCACAGGCAGCTTCAGAGACCGACGGTGTTGGTGTTACCACCATAAACTTCGCGGCAGGCGCCACATCGGCCAACGCCGCCGTGAGGTGGCGCAGATATTGTCCACTTCCGGTTTCCGGGAAATCCCAGAACCAACCACTCAAAGCTACCCGCATAGGCTTATCTTAGAAATTGGGGATCAGGGACTAGGGATTAGGGATTTGGGATTAGGTTATGAGAGATGCGCCTAATGACTAATCACCAGTCACCAATCACCAATATAGCTTACTCGCGCAGATGGATGTTGAAGGCTTGTGGGCCGCGCTCGGTGCTCATCACCTCATACCAGACCGGCGCATTTTCACGCATCACCTGCTCCGGGTCCCCCACGACACCGGTATGGTGAAAGAAGATTTTGCTGCCGTCGCGCTGGGTGATAAAGCCGAAATGCTTGTCCTCACGCACCCATTTGACAACGCCGGCGCGTAACCCGGGCGCAGAAGTCTCCTGCTTCCGACATTCCGGGCAGCGGCGCGGCGTTTCTGCCGGGAAGCCCCAATCTGCCAGTTGGCGCTGCTCTTCAATGCGATAGATAAATGTTTTACCACACACTTCACATGTCAAAAGTTGATCTTGAAAAGTCATTGTGTTCTCCGTAAAGAATCAGCGAATCAAAGAATCAGCGAATCGGCGAATCAAAGGATCGGCAATCAGGGAGTGGGTTCGATGCGCTCAATTTGGAAGACAACATCCACGACCACATCTTTGCCCTGCAGAGCGATGATAGCTTCTCCCCGCGTCGCCCGTCCTTGCTCCGGCACACTCTTCCCCGTCACGGTTTTGGATGCGCCGCGCTGCGTCACCGGCATCAAACGACTTGAACCAGTAACAATTCCTATTGTCGCCACTTTCTCGCTGGCCGCCAGTTTGGCGATCTGCACTCCCTTGCCGCCGCGTTTTTGGGTCGGGAAATCGCTCAACGGTGTGCGTTTGGCAAAACCCTGATCGGTGATGGTGAAAAACGCCGCGCGCGGCTGTGCTACGGCTACGCCCACAACCGTATCGCCCGTTTCGAGGCGCATCCCGCTCATTCCTCCGGCCTTCGCCCCTGTCGGACGTACCTCGCCGACCTCAAAGCGAATCCCCTGACCCTGCGCCGTCCCCAAAATTACCTGATCGGATTCCTTCACCCGAGCCACACCGACCAGCGTATCCCCCTCGTCCAGGCGTATGACCATCATGGGCTCGCGCCCCACCCCCGGCAGTTCTTCAGGCACTAGACGCTTCACCTGCCCGGCAGCGGTGGCAAAAAACAGCGTGTCGCCCTCTGGCAAATCCGTCGGCAGGGTTAACGCCCCCATCAGCCGATGCCCATTATCCACCCGCAGCAACGTTGTCCAGGGGGCGCCGCCGCCATCCCAGGCCACACCCTCCGGGATTTGATGCACCGGCAGCGCAATCGCCTCCCCGCTCGTGGTGAACAGATAGAGCACATGGCGCGTCGAAGCCCCCAGCAAGGCCAGCGGCGCTTCGATCGGCCGCGCCGTAACCCGCGGCGGCGTCTTGCCGTCATCGGGGATGCGCCCGATGCGTCCTTCACGGCTCACCGTCACCCAAACGGGCTGATCGGGGGTCAAGGCCTTAGCCTCGACCTTTGCGCCGCGCACGTCCAGAATGTGCGTGCGGCGTGCATCGGCGTAGCGGGTGCGGATGTCCGCCAATTCGGCGCGGATGGCGGCGCGCTGTTTTTCCGGCGATTTGAGCAAGGCTTCCAGCTCTTTGATGGTCGCCAGCAGTTCCTGGTATTCATCCTGAAGTTTTTTGCGCTCCAGGGCTGCCAAACGCCGTAACTGCATTTCCAAAATGGCCTGCGCCTGAACTTCGGTGAGTTTGAAGTTCTTCATCAAGTTCTGACGCGCGGTTTCTACGGTGCGCGAGCGGCGGATGGTATCAATGACGGCGTCGAGATTGTCCAGGGCGATCAGCAATCCGGCGACGATGTGGGCACGGTGACGGGCATGCTCCAAATCGAAGCGCGCGCGGCGTTGCAGCACTTCCAGGCGGTGATCGAGGAACAGTGTGAGCGCGCGCTTGAGCGACAAACGGCGCGGTTCGCCGTCCACCAACGCCAGCAGGATAATGCTGTAGCGCGTTTCCAGCGTCGTACTGCGATAGAGGTCATTCAACACTTTGTCGGGATCGGCGCCCTGCGTCAATTCGATGACGATGCGCATGCCCTGACGGTCCGACTCATCCCGTAAATCGGAGATGCCTTCCAGATGCCCGGCGCGCACATCTTCGGCGATGCCTTCGATCAGCGCGGTCTTGTTCACCTGGTAGGGGATTTCGGTGATGATGAGACGTTGCCGTCCGCGCGTGGCTTCCTCGACGTGGGCGCGCGCACGGATCGTGATGCGCCCACGCCCGGTGGCATACGCCTTGACCAGCAAGTCTTCGCCATCCGCGCTGTCTTTCCGATAGACCAGGCCGCCGGTAGGGAAATCCGGCCCCTGGATGAATTTCAGCAGCTCGGCGATCTCGACATCGTCAATTCTCTTCCAGTTATCGAGCAGATGGATGAGCGCGTCCAGCACTTCGCCCAGGTTGTGCGGCGGGATGTTGGTGGACATGCCTACCGCGATCCCCGACGCACCGTTCACCAACAGATTGGGCAGCCGCGAGGGCAAGATCAACGGCTCTTTGAGCGTACCGTCGAAGTTGTCGGTCCAGTCCACCGTGTCCTTTTCAATGTCTGCTAACAGCTCCAATGTCAGCGGCATCAGGCGCGCCTCGGTATAGCGCATTGCAGCCGGCGCATCGCCGTCCACAGAGCCGAAATTGCCCTGCCCATCCACCAGAGGATAGCGCATCGAGAAATCCTGCGCCATGCGCGCCATCGCCTCATAGACCGCCGAATCGCCATGCGGATGGTACTTACCGAGCACTTCCCCGACGATGCGCGCCGATTTTTTGTACGGCTGATCGGGCTTCAGCCCCATATCGTGCATCGCGTACAGGATACGGCGCTGCACAGGTTTAAGGCCATCACGGGCATCGGGCAGCGCCCGCGCGACGATCACACTCATCGCATAATCAAGATAAGCCCGCTGTACCTCGGTGTTAATGTCTATTTGTCTAACGATTCCAACTTCCATAAATGCTCCTCGAATCAGCGAATGTAAGAATCAGCGAATGTAAGAATCAGCGAATGTAAGAATCAGCGAATATAAGAATCGGCGAGTCGGCGAATCGGCAAGCGATAAATGAGCCATGCCTTCACTAATATAAAGGATGAGTGCGGTTTTAGCAAGTGGGGGGACTTGCTCTTTAGCCTTTTATGGTTAAACTTAAGGCCAATGCGCGTCATGGTCATTGTCCAACAGATGAACAAGGTGAGCGTCGCCATACTGTTGGCGACGTTGTGTTTGCTTTTGAGGTACGAGGGACCGCCCCCCCAGGACCTGAAATTTCGCCTGGATGTCGCAACGGCGCGACAGGCGTTTGATTTCACTTCGTGGGAGATAGAAACGCTCGCCCGGAAAGTTACATTTGGTATGCTGGCGCCGCAACGCTGGATGGACGATGCGGAACGTAGCCGCTTTGTGCTGGCGTATCTGGATCAGGTACGCGAAGCCTCCCGTCTCAGCGACGAGATCGGCCGCGCGTACAGTGACCCGGAGGTTCGCAATCCGGCAGAAGCAACGCGCGAGCAACAGACGGCCTTGACCGACTTGCGCGCGCGCATGCAGCGCACCGGCCTGGTCGCCGAAGCCATCCTGGGCGAGCAGGTGAGTGTGATTCTACGTCAGGGTGGGTTTGGGGCGCTGGCGCAAATCCTCCCACCGGTCAGCAGCACCTTCACCCCGCTGCCCTATATGCTGATCGTCTCGCCGCGTGAAATCATCCAGACCATCTATCAGCGCTCTCTGGTCGCCGGGTTGACGGCCGCCGAACAAGACGCCATCGAGCAAGACCTTGAGACCCGTTTCCCCGATAAATCCTGCTACGTCACCGCCATCGGAGGGCTGGCGGCCTATCCGGCCATGTTACTTGAGAGCAGCGACATCAACTGGGTCAGTGAGGTCATTGCGCACGAATGGACACATCACTACCTGGTTTTCTATCCCCTGGGTTTTTATTATGACAAATCCAGTGAGACGCGCACGCTCAACGAAACGGCAGCGTCTTTGCTCGGTGAGTGGGCCGGCCAGGAGATGATGTTGCGTTTCTACGCAACGCAACTTGGGCGTGTCAAATCCCTACCCGACGCGCTCAACTCCATAAAACCCACCGAGGCGCCCTCCACCAGCCCGGCGCGCTTCGATTTCAATGCCGTCATGCACCACACGCGCGTCACCGTGGATCGCATGCTGGCGGAAGGAAAAATCACCGAGGCTGAATGGTACATGGAAGCGCAACGCCGCTACATCGTCGCCAACGGATACCGATTGCGCCGCTTGAACCAGGCTTATTTCGCCTTTCATGGAGCCTACGCCAGCTCGCCGGGCGGCGGTGCAGCCGGCGAAGACCCCATCGGCCCCGCCGTGCGTCAGGTCTGGGCGCTGAGTGCAACGCCGCGCGATTTCCTGCGCACCCTGCGATCTGTCACGACGCTGGCGGCTCTTGAAGAGAGGGGTGGGGAATAGGGAGTAGGGAATAGGGAATAAGTTGAGGAAGTTCGTTATTCCCCATGCCCCATTCTCCATGCCCCATTCCCCATGCCCCATTCGCCATTCGTTATTGCGGCTGCGCCGGGCTATGGTATAATCGAAAGGTGGGCTTGACATTGGCAGATGAACATGCAGAGCGAGGAAACGCTTGTTTAATCCGATAGACTGGCTGCTAGGGTTATTTTCCCTGGACATAGGCATTGACCTGGGCACGGCCAATACATTGGTATACGTGCGCGGCAAGGGCATTATCAGCAATGAGCCTTCCTGGGTGGCGGTGGACAGCAATCGGCGGGATTATGTGCTCGCCGTGGGCGCCGAAGCTAAGGAAATGGTCGGCAAAACGCCGCCCAATATCGTTGCCATTCGCCCCCTCCGCGACGGCGTGATTTCGGAATTCGACATCACCGAAGCGATGTTGCGCCACTTTATCAGACAGGCGCACAAGCAACTCTTTATCCCCTTTCCACGGCCCAGAGTGGTCATCGGCATCCCCAGCGGGGTCACCGAAGTGGAGAAACGCGCCGTGCATGATGCGGCAATCGAGGCCGGCGCGCGCGAGGCTTACCTCATCGAGGAGCCAATGGCGGCCGCGATCGGCGCCGGGTTGCCCGTCACCGAAGCGCAGGGCAGTATGATCGTGGACATCGGCGGCGGGACAACGGAAGTGGCCGTCTTTGCCTTGAAAGGCATCGTCGTCAGCAAGAGTCTGCGCATCGCCGGCGACGAGATGGATGAAGACATCGTGCAGTACGCGCGCCAGAAGTATAACCTCGCCATCAGCGAGCGCACCGCCGAACGCATCAAGATCAACATCGGCTCAGCTTATCCCTTGCCCGAAGAGCGCACGATGGCGATGCGGGGGCGTAACCTCATCACCGGCCTGCCGGAAGAGATCGAAATCAGCAGCATCGAAATCCGTGAAGCCCTGAGCCGCTCCACCAACATCATCGTTGATCTGGTCCGCGACACATTGGATGAAACGCCCCCCGAACTGGTATCCGATCTGATGGAGACCGGCATCTGTCTTGCTGGCGGCGGTGGATTGTTAAAAGGCATGGCCGAACGGATCGCCGAAGAAACCCACATCCGCGCCTGGGTTGCCCAGGACGCCCTGACATGTGTGGCGCGTGGCGCGGGGATGATACTGGAGAACTTTGAAGTCCTCAGAGCCACCTTGTCGAGCGACGACCGCCGCCATCCGGGCGGTTCGGCATCCTAAGCCCCGAATAACACGCTCTTTGCTTAGCGACCAGCTCCACCGACAACTGGTTACTGGTTACTGGTTACTGGCTACTGGTTACTGGTTACTGATTACCGATAATTGACAACTAAAATGAGACGGGAAAGCGGGCCATGGCTGCCCTGGGTGTTGCTCGGCGTGGCGTTACTCTTCCTGGCTTTGATCGAGGCCGATGTATTCGGACCTCTGGAAAGCCTGTTGGGCTACATTATTTCTCCCGTAGAACGCGGCGTTTCAACGCTCATCGAGAGGCTTGGCGGTCTCGGCCAGACGGCGCGCGATGTCCAACAACTCCAGCAACAAGTCGAAGAGCTACAGCAGGCCAACGCCACCCTCATCCAGGAAAACTTTCGCCTGCGGGAGTTCAAAGCCGAAAACGAAGAGCTGCGCCGTAAGCTCAACTTCGTCCAGGATAATCCTACCTACAGCTATGTGGGCGCCGACATCGTAGAATACGGCTGTGGTATCTTCCCCTGCGCCACGGTCGTCGGTAAAGACACCAATCCCTATCTCCAATACATCATCATCAATGTTGGCTCACGCGACGGCGTAGCTGTAGGCATGCCGGTCGTCACCAGCGGCGCAGCGATGGTCGGACGCATCGCCCGCGTCTCCCGCAACCTGGCTTATGTGCAGCTCATCAACAATCCCCAAAGCCAGGTTGCAGCCATGCTTCAGGAATCCCGAATCAGCGGGGTGCTGGTCGGAACCGCAGAAGGCGGGCTGAATATGATTGATATCCTCCCCGACGAAAAAGTTGAGGGTGGCGAGACGGTGATTACGTCGGCGGTAGGTGGGCTGTTGCCGCGCGGGTTGATCCTCGGCCAGATCGAAAGCGTCACCTATCTGGAATCCGACCTTTTCCAGCGCGCTGTTGTCCGCCCGGCGATTGACTTCCGGCGTCTGGAAACGGTCCTGGTGATCACCGATTTTCCGCGCGTCAACCTTCAGGAACTAGAGTCAACACCGTAGAGATGAGTCTATATTTTGGCATCCCCATCCTATTACTGGCCGCAGTCCTGCAGAGCGTCTGGCTGGAAAACATCCAAGTTCTCGGCGGACGGCCAGACCTGGTGTTGTTGCTGGCAGTGACGTGGGCCATCATCCGCGGCGCAAACGAGGGCGCCGTGTGGGGATTTGTAGGTGGCATCTGTTGCGATCTGCTTTCCGGCGGCGACTTCGGGATGTGGACGTTCGCACTGACGGCGGTGGGATTCCTCGCCGGGCAGTCATGGATCCACGCGCTGGGGCCGACGCTCATCCGGCTGGCATTGATGTCGGCGCTGGGGACGCTTTTGGGACACGGGATACTTCTGGGGACGATGGCCGTGCTCGGCTATAGCGTCAATGTAGGGCAAAGTGTGCAAACGGTGGCCGGCCCGGCCGCACTGTTGAACTTTCTGCTTTCCCCCTTCGCCTTCACCTTCCTGGTTTGGTTTCACAAACGTTCTCAGCCGCGTTGGGGAGGCACAGGCCTGTGAACTACCTGGATGCTCACCGCACACGCTTCCCGCGCACGCGCGGGCTGATCGAGACGGAGGCCGCACGACCGCCGTGGATTCAGCGCGCACCGCGCATGGCTGTCATCGGGTGGATCATCCTGTTGGTCCTGGGACTTTATCTCATTCGCCTGTGGCAATTGCAGTTTCTGGAAGGCGGGTCCTGGCAAGCGCGCGCCGAACAGCAACAAAACCGCCTCGTCACGGTCTCGCCGCCACGCGGCGTTATCTACGACCGTGCGGGTAAAATCCTGGTGCGCAATATCCCCGCGTACAACGTCACCATCACGCCAGGCAACCTCCCCGAAGACCCGGAACGCGAACGCGCCGTGCTTATGCGCCTGGCGCAGCTTATTGACATCCCCTACAGCACCACACAAGGGTTAGACATCCCCAAGTATCAGGGGGATCTGCGCATCGCAGGACGGGCAGCCTTTCCGCCGTATGGCAAAACACCCGCGCCGGGGCTATTGGAGATGGTGGAGGAAGTGCGCTGGCTGGAACCGTACAAGCCCATCGTGGTCGCGCAGAACATTGACCGCGAGCTGGCATTGCTTATCGCCCAGGAAGGCAGCGTCACCATGCCCGGTGTGGGGATCGAGATCATTCCCCGGCGGAACTATGCTTACGGCGAGTTGACCGCGCAAATCCTGGGGTTTCTGGGGCCGATCCCTCCCGAACAGGTCGCCGATTACGAAAGCAAAGGCTACGATCCCAGCATTGACCGCATCGGCTACGCCGGCGTGGAAGCCCAGATGGAGGAATTTTTGCGCGGCACACCCGGCCGGCGGCTGGTCGCCAAAGATGTGTTGGGACAGGAATTGCAGGTCCTCAGCGAAACGCCGCCTAGCTCTGGCGACAATGTTTTCCTGACATTGGACACAGAACTCCAGCAAGTCGCCCAAGACGCACTCCGTGCCGGGTTGGAGGCCGCCCATTCCCAACGTGGCGTCGCCATCGTGCTGGATCCACGGGATGGACAGGTGCTTTCGATGGTGAGCCTGCCGACCTACGACAACAACATGTTCAGCAAAAAACTGGACATGGATGCCTACCGCACCCTGCTCAACGACCCCCATCGCCCTTTTATTAACCATGCCATCGCCGATCAAGTACCGCCCGGCTCCACCTTCAAAATCATCCCGGCGACGGCCGCGCTGCAAGAAGGCGTCATCAACCGCTACACCACCATCAACGATCCGGGCATCATCCGCCTGCCGAACAAATTCGCACCCGACGATCCCAAGCTGGCGCAACCTTTCTATTGCTGGATCTACCTGCAACACGGCGGCGGGCACGGGCCGATGAATGTGGTGGACGCCTTGGCGCAATCGTGCGATACATTTTTCTACGAGATCGCCGGCGGATTCGAGGAAACGCACTTCGAGGGCCTGGGCATCGAACGGCTGGCCGCGTATGCGCGCAAGTTCGGGCTTGGCGCGCCCACCGGCATTGATATTCCCGGCGAAGCCGCCGGGTTGGTTCCCACGCCCGCCTGGAAACGCAAAATGTATCAGGAAACCTGGACCACCGGCGACACCTACATCACCGGCATCGGCCAGGGCAATATGCTGGTCACGCCGCTACAAATGGCGAATGCTTTCGCCGTCGTCGCCAACGGCGGCACGCTGTACGTCCCCCAGATCATCCATCACGTCGAAGACGCGGAGGGTAACATTATCCGGCCCTTCTCGCCCATCGTCAGCAGCACGCTTAACATCGCCGAATCAGTGTGGCAGATTGTACGTGAAGGCCTGGACCTGGCCGTTTCCGAGACGGGCACCGGCAAACGCGCGGACCTGGTCGAATTGGGCATCAACGTCGCCGGCAAAACGGGCACCGCCGAGTACTGTGATGACATCGCGCTCAAGGCCGGGCGCTGCGACGTCGCGGAAGGCAAAACGCTGCCCACACACGCCTGGTTCGCCGCTTATGCTCCCTTTGAAGCGCCGGAGATCGTGGTCGTCGTGTGGATTTACGACGGCGGGGAAGGTTCTGTCGCTGCCGCGCCCGTAGCCAAAGAGATTATGGAATTCTACTTCAGGCGCAAGCTCGGGCTGCCGGAGACACCGGAAGGAGAAACTCCACCGGAGGGGACGCCCTGAACGCTCAGCAGGATAGCAAACGACCCTGGCAACGCCTGGCGGCGTGGTTCCTTATCGGGCTGTGCGGGTTGGTGTGGGGAACTGGGCTGGCGCGGACGCTGGCATTGGAACTGCGCAGTCCGTTTTTCTTCGGGATTGTCGGCGCAAGCGTCAGCGGGATTCTGGCTGCCATTTTAACACTCTTCACAGCCAGCCTGATGCAGCGTCGCCAACTTGCGCTTGAAGATGTAGCGCTGCGGATGACGCCGCTGTTCCTTCCCGCCGTAGACATCCTCGGTGGAAACTTCCAGCCGTGGCGCGGACCGGTTTTGCTCATCGGCAGCCTGGCTCTGACCGGCGCCTTGCTGTTACGGCGAAATCTTTCGCAGCGCATGGGGTTCGCCCTCGCCGTTCTGCTGCCGCTGGCGGTCTATCTCCCCGATCTTTCCCCTTACGTCGGACGGGCCGACACCTTCGAGTTTCAAGTCGTCGCGCCGCACCTGGGGATTGCCCATCCGAGCGGCTATCCGCTCTACATTCTCGTCGGCAAGCTCTTTTCGCTGTTGCCCTTCGGTACACCGGCCTGGCGGGTCAATCTTTCATCGGCAGTGTGTGCGGCGCTGGCCTCCGGCATGCTGTTTCTGGCGATAAGCGAATGGCGAATGGCGAATCACGAATTACGAATTACGAGTCACGAATTACGAATTACGAATTACGAATCCCCAATTTCCAATTTTTTCCAATCCCTCCTCGCGGCGCTGATCCTGGCGTTCTCCCCTACCCTGTGGTCGCGCGCGATTGAGGCGGAGGTGTACGCACTCAACGCGCTGCTGACGGCCACCGGCTTGTGGTTGGCCGTGCGTTGGGCAGTCGGTAAAATGCATCCCCATCGCGCCGTGCCGCTGTTCGGCTTGCTGACGGGTGTGGCGATGGCCTCGCACGTCACACTGGGCGCGCTGGCGTTCCTGGCACTGCCGCTGCTCCTCACCCGGCCCCGACCCGCATGGCGCACCCTGCTGCTGGCGGCGGCGTTGGGAGTGCTCGGGCTGACGCTCTACGCCTACATCCCGCTACGCTGGCCGGCCGTCAACAACGGTGCAACGATGAGCCTGGCGCACTTCCTGCGCTTCGTCACCAACGCCGATTCCGGCGGCGCACTGCGTCCCCTGGCATTCATCCACGATCCGGCGCGCTGGCTGCTGGTTCTCCGGTTGCTGCGGATGCAGGTGGGTTGGGTAGGGCTGGCACTGGCAACGGTAGGGTTGTTCCAATTGTGGCGCCGGAAATGGCCGCTGGCGCTCGGCATGCTCATGGCTTTTGGAGCCTGGGTATGGTTCAACCTCAGCTTCTACGTCGCCGATCCCGACTATTCGGCGTTTCTCATTCCCGCGCATGTCCTGCTCATCTTCTGGGTAGGCATGGCGAATCAGCGAATCAGCGAATCAGCGAATCAGCAAATCAGCAAATCAGCGAATCTCCGAATCGGCGAATCAGCGAATTCCCAGTCCCTAATCCCCAATCCCCAATCCCTAATCACGCCTCACGTTTTACGCTTCACGTTTTACGCCGTTCTGACGCTGCTGCTCTTAAGCCGCCTGTGGACGACCGGGCCGACGTTGGACACGCTTTCCGTGGGACGCAACGACGAGGCCTGGGCGCGTTATGTGTTGCGTCAACCGCTGGCCGAAGGCGCGGCCATCCTTGCCGATAGTGAGAAGTTCCCACCGCTGTATTATCTGCAACAAGTCGAGGGTTTGCGGCCTGATCTGGAACTGATTATGCGCTTCGACGAAGCGCAATACCGCGAGTCGCTGGAAAGCCTCCTGGCCGCCGGACGGCGTGTTTACCTGGCGCGCTATCTGCCCGGTCTGGACGCCTATGGCGTGAGTGCAGTCGGGCCGCTGGTCGAAGTGGCCCCGCCAGCTCCCCCTACCCTCGCGCCGACGCCGGTCGCCCGCTTCGGTGAGGCGCTCGAGCTGAACAACTTCCGCATCGAGCCGGATCCCGAAGGACGCGCCATGCACCATCTGACACTGGTGTGGCATGCGCGCTCGGCTATCGGCGACGATCTGGAGGTACGCCTGCGCCTGACCGACGCCGGACAGTCCCTCTGGGAAAGCGCCGCGACGCGCCCGGTCAACAGCTATACCACCACACAGGCCTGGCAGGCCGGCGCAATCGTCACAGACTATCACGCCCTGCCCTGGCCCGCGTGGATCGCGCCTGGCGAATACGGCCTGGAAATCGGCGTGTTTCCGCGCTTCGGACAGACAGGATTGCCGATCAATGGGACAGCGACGACGTGGCAACCACTCGGAACCATCACCATTCCTCCACATATCCCGGCAACTCTGCCGCGCCGCAGCCACATGCGTTTTGCCGATTGCTGGCTGACGGGAATGGATTTTCCCGAAGAAACACACGCGGGCAGCGTGATAAACCTTGATCTGGGCTGGCAATGCGACGCGCTGGCATCAGATATGGGGATGGAAATCCACTGGCTCCGCGAAGGCAACGTCGTCCAACGCACTCCGTTACACAGCGCCAACGCCTCCCCCGAAACATTGGGGGGGTCTCAAATCGTCCGCTACACCGTCGCCGTACCTCAGGAAACCGGTCGGTATGCGTTAGCGATCGGCCGTCAGCGGTCAGCCGGCAGCAGTCAGCCATCAGCCATCAGCCAGGGTCTGGCGCAGTGCGGGTGGCTGGAGAGACGGCGCGCGGCCTGCGTCCTCGGTGAGCTCAATGTGCAACCGTCAAATGTGGGATTGGCAAACTTCGGCGACCAGATTATACTCCTGGAAGCCACGCTCGATGCGGCTGCGGCGCCGGCCGGCGGGCAGGTTTACGTCAATCTGCGCTGGCGCGGCCTGCGGAAGCTGGACCGCGATTACACCGTCTTCGTGCAGGCCATCGGCCCCGACGGACAGCTTTACGGGCAAGCCGACAGTTGGCCGATGCAGGGCGCACGTCCCACAAGCGGCTGGAGCGCTGGCGAGGAATTCAACGATCCCTACAGCTTCTATCTGAAACCCAACGCACCGGCAGGCCGGTATCAGGTCATCGTGGGATGGTATCTGCTGGCGGATATGCGTCGTCTGCCCGTCGTCAATGCGAGCGGACAAGCCATCGGGGATTTCTATACGGTGGGGACCTTCGAGATGTCGAGCGTACGCTGAAGCAATCATTTTTGTCAGCAGATTTAGCAGATTAAGCAGATTTTTCTAGTTTATAATATCTAATCTGCTCAATCTGCTTAATCTGCTGATAGAGTTATCATTTTTTCAAAAGCCCAGCAATGCCTTCCATCAGATAGATGGCGAAACCGATAAGCCCCACGGCCAGCGTCACGGCGTACACCGAGAGCGTCATCCCGGCGGCGACGGCGTCGGGCACCCCCACCGAACCAAAGAGCGGCTGCGCCACCCAATCTCGCGCCCCCAGGCCACCAACTGAGATGGGAATCAACAGCGTCAGCGAAAGCAGCGGCACGAAGACGAAATAGAAGCCGAGCGGCACCGTCATCCCCACCGCCAGGCCACATAGCCAGTAGACGGCGATATTGACCAGGTTGAACAGCGTCGAGAGCCCCAGCGCCAGCCAGACGGGCCGCGCGCCCGAGCCGGTCACGGCAGCGTAGATACCCGCCAGCTTACCCTCACCGGCGAGCGAAATCGCCCGCGGCAGCCGCGCCGTGATGCGCCGCAGCAACTTCCCTTCCAACAACAGCACCCCACCCGCCAACCCGGCGACCGCAATGACGATGAACATCCACACCAGCCACGGCGCCAGGCCGTGGGTAAACGGCAAGACCAGCAGTCCCAGCACCATCAACGAGAGAATGCCCGTCAGGCGATCCACGACGACCGTGCCCACAGCGGCCGCCTGCCGGTCCTGTTGCGCCAGCTCCAGCACGCGCACAACGTCGCCGCCAAAGCCAGAGGGTAAGATGGTGTTGAAAAAATTCCCCACCAGGTAAAGTTTGAGCAGCAACCCAAACGGCGGGCGCACGCCCAAGCCGTGGAGCAGCGCCCGCCAGCGAAAAACGCGGACGACAATGCCAACGAGGAACAGCAAGGCCGCCAACCCCAGCCAGCGCAGGTCGGCGCGTCGGAGGATACGTGCGACTTCATCTCCGCCGATCTGGTGCAATAACAGAGCCAGGGTACCCAGGCTCAAAGCCACGCGCGCCAGGTTGAGCCAGCGTTGCCGGGCTTTCACTGCGCCTCCGGACAGGTGGCATCGTAACGGAAGTAATCAAACCACAAATCCACCGGCGTCACTTCCCAGGAGCCGCCGATCAGGCCAATTTTGGCGCGGGGCATATCGGGAATATCGCCGGTCGCCAGCTTCACGCCGTTGACATACACGTCCACTCTCTGTCCGCGCACGGCAACCTTGACCGTGTTGTAGCCTTGCGTAGGAATCAGCAATGAGTCACAAGGATAACCGTTCTTGTCCTCACACCACGGGATGATGGGAATTTCAACATTGATGGGGGTACCGTCAAGCGGCTGATGATTGCCCGGATACTGGTAATTGTGATAACGCACCGCGCCGTAATTGTGATTGGCATTGACCTGGAAAGTGTACAACTCGGTCATCGTTTCATTCGCGCCAAAGATGACGCCCCAATGCGCCCACCACGGCTGGTAATTCTCCCAGGTATTGGCAATTTTAGCCCGCGCCTCGACGCAGTAACGCTCCGGCAGCGCCCCGACGTAACCGGGGAGCGGCGCCGCCTGCGCCGGCCACACAAACCAGGTATCCACGTTCCCTTCGCCACCCTGCCACGAGACCGGAATGTCAATGCGATAATTGCCGGAATGGTAACTGATATAGGCCACTTCTTCGTAACCTTCATGACAATCCCATCCCCAGCGGCACCATTTGTTGTAACGCAGTGCAGTGCCGGTAGGCCAACCACTCGCGGGATCGTCAAAATCATCCACGTAGACCGGCAATGGTGTGGGCGTGGGAGTCGGGGTCGGTGTGGGATCAAGGCGCACAAGCGGCAGGTAGGTCTTTGACCCATAGTTGAATTCGAGAACCAGGTTATCCACCAGCGACCCGGCGGCGACCTCCTGCCCGTCGCTGGCAAAGCGCAATCCGATCCACACCGGGCGGTTAAGGTACGCCTTCGTGGACCAGCTTATCTGTTGCCATTCGGTAGAAGCTACGGACAGGAAAAGCCCACCAAAGGCATTGTGTGGATCATCGGACAACCCCACAAACAGGCTGTCGCCGGCCGCCACGCGGTTCTGCACATCCAGACGCAAGCGCATGTCCCACACCCGTCCGGTCGGTGTGAACGGCCCGGCGATGGCCCAGACTTCGAGGTTGTTCGTATAGGTTCCCGTGGGCCAGGCTTGGGTGCTTCCCACACTGCCGCCGCCGGCGCACCAAAGCCCTCGATCCATAACAACCAGTGTTCCCAGGGTGCGTGTATACGGTTCGACATCCCATCCGTAGCGGTCGGTCATATCGTTATAGAGTGTCCATACCGGCGACAAACTGTCGAATGTATCTGAGAATACCGGTTGCCATAGTGCTGCTGTTTGCGCTGAGGTCGCAGAGACACCGCTCCAGGCACTTACAACGGCGACCGATAACAACAGACCACACAGCATGCTAAAACCGACCAGCAGGAACGCATGTCTTTTCACGCTATTATTCACCATTGACCCCGTTCAATTAAGGAGCACAGTTAGGCTCGTAACGGAAATAATCAATCTGAATATCCACGGGTGTCACTTCCCAGGAACCACCGATCAGGCCCACACGCTCGCGAGGCATAATGCTAAGATACACATGGTTCAGGTGGCGCCCATTCACAAAGATATCCACGTAGTGACCATCCACGATCACTTTGAGCGTATTGAATTTATGAGTGGGGATCAAGTTGGGCATATCCCCAGACCACGGGACAATCAAAGTTTCAACGTTGATATCTATGCCGCCGCCAAGAGGTTGACGGTTGCCGGGAAATGAATAATTGTGATGATAAAGAACGGCCAGATCATGGTTTGCGTTGACCTGGAACGAATAAATTTCGGTCATCTCGGCGTTCGCGCCAAAGACGATGCCCCAGTGCGCCCACCAAGGTTGGTACTCCTGGTCGAGCCAGTTGGCAAACACGCCACGCGCCTCAATGCAATACCGCTGTGGAAGCGGATAATAAGATTCCGGCAACGGTGCAAACAACACCGGCCACACAAACCAGGTATCCACATCCCCGCCGCCATGCCATGTCCAGGGGATTTCAATGCGGTAGGTAGAGTTTGATTCAAACTGACTGTAACTCATGACCGCTACAATCTCGTCACCTTCATGACAATCCACATCCCCGTAGCGACACCACTTGTTATATCGCCAAGCCGGGCCGGTGTACCAGCCGCTGGCCGGATCATCAAAACTGTCAAAGTAAACACTGGGCAGGGGGGGGATAGGATCACGCCAGACAAGAGGGAGATAAACTTTGGAGACAGAGGTTTCACTGAGAGAAACGGTCATCGGCCACAGCGCCGATGGTGTCTCAGATATATTGGCGAGTGCCGTCATTCGATTCACTGACGGTTGCCAGGCCCGGACATTCAGGGGAGCCGCAAACAAAGCTGCCAGCAAGAATGTCATGATGCCGATTGCACCAACAAGCAACCCTACCCGACCACGAATGAACATATATCAGACTCCTTTCCAGACAAGAATAATCGGTTGTGGCGTGAGTTATCCGCTCACCTTACGCTTTACGACCTTCCTCACTAAATTTCAAGCAAATGAGGGGGCAGATCAGCGCATCGGCCCCCTCAATGCTTAGTAGACTGTTATGCTATTTCGGTACAATTTTGAAATCATCAAACCGCGATTCCACCGGCGTGCGTTCCCATGAACCGGTCATCAAACCGATGTTGTGATAACTGGCGAGGTCGTTGTCGGTAAAGGTGCCGATGCTCACCCCATTGATATACACCGTGGCTTTGTTGCCGATCACCACCACTTTCACCAGATTGTGCTTGTCATAGCCTGTGGTGAGATTACACCCGCCTCCCCAATTCCGCAGATAAACCACGTTTTTGTATGGATCAACAACCATGGTGGGGAAGGTCACATTGCTGTACTTCGAGACCGCGCAACTACCCTCAAAGTTCCATTCGATGACGTAGACCACCGAATAATTGCTGTTCGCCCCAAAGACCAAACCGGCCTTCCCGGCTTCGGGCGGCACGACCTGATCCTCGGCCTTCGCAAACCGATGATCCACCTGAATCTCATAGTTGGTGAAGGGGTTGACGTAAGGCGACTTCACCACGCCCATGCGTTTGTTGTTCCAGCTATCCTTATTCAACAGAATCTTAGCGCGGTACGAGCCGTTTTCATAGTTCACATCGAACACCGGGCCGTCTACCGGCTGCGTGCCACGCCAGTATACCGCACGCGGCCAGCCACTGGCGGTATTCGAGAAATCGTCATAGAAGCCACGCAGGTTCACCACGACGGTCTGGACATTGCTCCACGGGCCGGCGCCATAACTGTTGTTGCCGCGCACACGATAGTAATAGGTGCCCGCAGTCTTACTGGTGTAAGCCCGCGTAAACGTCGTAGATGACCAGGTTTCGTCCGTGGGACTGGTAAAGTTGGCATCCGTCGCTTCCTGAAGCGTGTAGCTTGACGGGGCAAACGGATCGGTGGACGGGCTGTAAGCCCACCGCAGTCGGTAATTCCCGTAAGTGTCATTGGCCTCTACACTCAGAGTGGGCGCATACGGCACCGGCGGGTAACGTTTGATGATCGCGGGCAAGTAAACGTAGCGGATACCGTTGCGGATATTCACCGTAATGGTATCAATTTTGGTGGGATCCCAGTTACCGCTCGGCCCCTTGGCGCGCACCTGGATGGTGTATTGTGCATTGTCTTCAACAGGCAGCGCCCAGTTATAGGTCCAGGTCCACCAGTTGTTATCCGGCGTTATGTTCGTCACCGGTTGCCAGTTCACGACCGGGGTCACTGCACCGGATTTCTTGATGTAGATTTCCACGGTAGGCGGCGTTGTTGCGGCCAACGGAGCAATAGAAGCAGCCTCCGGCAACGTGGCCGGCGTCTCTGAGGACACGCCGGTGGGGTTAACCGTGACCGATTGAATGGTACTCCAACGGCTCTCGTAAACATCTTTCAATGCCTTAACCCGGTAGTAATAGGTCTTGCCACGCGCTTGTCCAGTAATCAGTTGCTGAACAGTAGGACTAACCACAGGAGTGAATTCTTTGATCTCCGCAAAGTATGGGTCGCTCGATTCCTGCAAGATATAAGCAATGGCGCCGCTGACAGGTTTCCATTGCACCGTGTACCAATTATTGGCGCCGTTGTTATTGTTGATCGGCTCCAACACCGGCGGTTCGGGGAAAGCCGGATGTGCACCGTTCCAGGCGCGCCCCTTGATCGCCACCGTCCCCCGCGTGGTGAACAATTGATTGTTCCACGGCTCATTGATCTGCGCAGTCGGATAATCCTCAATCGTGACAGCTACAGAGCGGGTGAAGGCGACGCCGTCTTCACTGATCGTTGCGGTGTTGGTGATGATGGTGCCGGGCGTAACAGTAGTCGTCATCGTTGCCTGGAACGATAACGTGACCGCCGTAGCAGGGGCAATCGGAGAGACTAAGAATTTCAAACCGTTGCCATAAAGTTGGTAGTAACCGGCGCCCTCTGGCAACACCTTAGCACTAAGGAAGACGTACTTCAGCCGCGAATCCAAAACATCGGTGACAACAACGGAGCTGGTCGTACTAACCGCACTGCTGTTGCGCAGCACAATCGTATACAACACCGTCCCGCCGGGCCCGACCTGCTTCGGACTTGCATCCTTGTAGGAAGTCTCAAGTAACTGCGCCCCCTGCGCACGCGCCTGTTCGGAGGCACCTATCAGCCAGACCATCCCGATAAGGATGGCGCCGCAGAGCGTCAGCAATACCAACATTCTCTTCTGGTGTGTCAGTAAACGCTTCATCATAAACTCCTTTTGGTTTAATTGAACTTTCAGAGACGCGGCCGCCTCACAACCCGCCCAGCCAGGCGTCCCGCCACAACCCACGCGGGTCATATATACCATAAGCACCGCAATCCGCAACTGCTAAAGCGTCACCGCCGTCAGGCAGTTGTACAAATCCTCCTCCGACCGAGTCGTGACCTCCAGGTAATTGTCTGTCAGCCCATGCCAGTAACCGACGGCATCCCGCCGCTCCCACAGCACGGGCAGCGTCCGACCGACAAAGCATAGACGATAGTTCGCCGCCAATTGTTCCCCTAAAGCGCGCATGTGCGCCGCACGTTCCAGCCGCACGGGATGCGGTACCGAGTCCGGCAGATGAACTGCGGGCGTTCCTTGGCGTTCGGAATAGGGGAACACGTGCAGGCGGGCGAAGGCCATCCGCGCCACGAAATCCAGACTGGCGGCAAAGTCTGCACCCGTCTCGCCGGGGAAGCCTACCATTACATCCGTGGTGATGGCGATATCCGGCGAGACGGTGCGCACGGCGTCCACCAGCGCGGCGAACTGCGCCGTGGTATGACGCCGTCCCATACGCTTAAGGATGGGGTCGGAACCGGATTGCAGGGGAAGGTGCAGTTGACGACAGAGACGCGGGTTTTCCCACAGGGCGATCAGGGCAGCATCCACATCCCATGGCTCGACCGAAGAAAGACGCAGACGCGGCACATCAGTTTCGCGCAAGATGGCCGCTACTAACGTCGCCAGGCCGTGCTCCAATCCCAAGTCATGGCCGTAAGCGCCCAGACTTACGCCGGTCAACACGATTTCCTGTGCGCCTTGGGACCGCAAATCCCGCGCGGCCTGTACGGCGTCATCCAGCGGACGACTACGGGCGGGGCCGCGCAGAATGCGGGTGATGCAATACGTGCAGGCATGATTACAGCCGTCCTGCACAGCAAGGAACGCGCGCGTATGCCCCCAACGGCCCGGCGACCAGGCAAGTGGAGGGGCTTCGACGCCGGCGATGATCTCCAACGCCCGCGCCTTGTCGGCATTAGGAATCACCCAGGCCACACCGGGAATCTGCGCCGCGATCTCGGCTTCCGCCGTGGCCCAACAACCCACCACCGCAAGACGCGCCTGGGGATACCGATGGTGGAGGGTGTGCAGGCGGTGACGGCTCTTACGCGCCGCCTGCGCCGTGACCGCACACGAATTCAATACGATGAGGTCGGCCTGCTCAGGAGTTTCCAAAACTGTATAGCCCGCTCCGGCAAAACGGCGGGCCAGGGTTTCGCTTTCGGCGGCGTTGAGGCGACAGCCGAGGGATTCGAGATAAACCTGCATCAATGGGCGCTGCTAACGGCAATGCCGGCGCTTTTCAAGCGAATGCGGAGCTCGCGCAAGATGTCGCGGGCTTCTCCTTCGTCGTCATCTGTGACCGTGATGATGCCCGCTTGCGCGTCCGCCGTGATAATGCAGTTGGGATTCAAGTCAGCCTCAAGATCGTAGAGAATATTCCACACCCGTGCTTCAACATCTGCATCTGCGTTCTTGAATTGTGGAACCAACAACGTGCGCGCCGAGTAGACGCCGCCTTCTGCCTGGTAGTCTTCCTCGTAAGTGTCCTCATCCTCGTGAGCCTCTTTATCGGCCGGCTCGCGCAACGGTGGCAGCGGAAAGAGCAGAAAGAAGATGAAGGTGACGACCAGCAGTGCCAGGCCCGCGAGAATATACAGGAATCCCCGCATCAAGGTCTGGAAGAAGGCCCGTCCGCCCTCTGTTGGGAAGTGCCACAGGAACACCAGCAGCGCGCCGTACAGCACGACGATCATCAACGCGCGCGCCCACGGGTAATGGTAAGTTTTTTCATCCGTCATCGAATTGTTTCCCATTGCTCTTTTGCCACGCCTCACGGCAACGGCGTAACCTCCAGATTGTCAAAAGTGATGACGACATCCCCTTCGCTAAATGTACCGGCGTAGAGGCCAACGTCGCCTTTCGGGTATGTTTTATCTTCCACTTGCGCCACTTGCATCCCGTTCACCCGGAAAATCAAGGTTGTCCCGCTCGCCTCGACTTCCAAAATGTTGGTCGCCCTTCCTTGCTTGACAGCGTCATAAAACGTCCAATCGGGTCCCAAAACAAGCCATGAGGTTCCATCATAGCGCGCCGCGCGCACGTAACCATCGCCGCTGATCGAAAAGGCATAGAAATGCTGATCATCCTGCATGCGCACCAGCACGCCGTATTCATTGTCATCCGGCCCGGAAACCTGGGTCGCTTCGACGGTAAGCCGGAAATTATCGTAGGTACGGCCCGCCGCAGCCCATGCGATCTGTTCCATCTCGAAGATGTGCACGTGCAGATAGCCATCCTGGACCACGATTTCCGCCGTGGCATCGCTGCTCAAATGCCAGTCTCCAGGGGCGTCAAAAGTCTCTTTCCAGGCAGAAGATTCGCGTCCTCCACATGCCGTCAGGACCAACAGCAGCAACGCCATCAATCCCCATAACTTCACGCGCATCATCACGGTTTGCCCACCTTCAAATCATCAAACCAAACCAGCGTGCCGCCCTGCCGCAAGGTCCCCGCAGCCAGGCCGATGTCGCCGCGCTCCAGCCGTTCGTCTTCAACTTCCGCCAGTTGCTCGCCGTTGACATAGAGCGTAAGGCGCGTCCCTTCACACACCGCAGACAGCCGGTTCTCGGTGCCGTCGGTGCGGATGAGCGGTGAGCGCAACATCGCCTTGCCGGTCAAAGGCAGCAATTCTCCATCCTCGTTATGATAAAAAATAGCGTAGTAGCCGTCGGCGCTGATGGCAAAGTAGTAGAACTTTCCGCCGGTATAACGACAAAACACGCCGTAGTGATTGTCGGCCACCATCTCGGAACGCACTTTGATCTCCATCTCGACATCCGCATACGTGCGTCCGGCCGTCACCCACACGAACCAATCGGGGATGTCAATCTGCATCAGGTAGCGGCCTTGCTGATAGCCGCGCACATACGTCTCGTGCGAAGATGCGCCCCATCCACTGGCCGGATCGGAAAAATCATCCTTGAAGGGAGGTGAGATCCTCGAACAGCCTGTCAGCATAGCTACACACAAGAAAAGCAGCGCTAATTTCGTTCGCACCTGCGCACCTCCACGGATAGTCAAGTCGTCTCTAGCCGAGTAGTCTTTAGTCGAGTCGTCAAATTGGCAGTCGGCACACGGACATTATACAATAAAATGGGGAATGGGGAATCCGGCTGCCGGTCGGATGCATTTCAACTTCGGGGCGATCTCGCTATGGCCGGTCTCTGACCGCGCCACCGCAGATCAGGCGCTGCGCAGGCGCGGTCTGGAGACCGGCCTGAGCATTATCCCGTTGCCGTATCTGTGACAAGTTGCCCCCGTCCTGAAATGCACCTCTGCCGGTCTTGTGATTCGGGTTTTTTGTGGTAAAATGTGTTCCTGGAAACCGCGCCCCTGTAGCTCAGTTGGATAGAGCATCGGCCTCCGAAGCCGGCGGCCCGCGTTCAAATCGCGGCAGGGGTACTTTCGCAAATGGCCCGGTCAGCGGATCGGGCTATTTTATTTGAGGGTGTTTCATCTCAGCGGGAAAATGGACTTTCGTGAAACGTAAAACGTGAAACGTGAAAAAAATCCTTGCTTCCTTACTCTTGACCCCACGGGGCTTCACGCTATATTCAAGATAATTCAATGTGCGGCTTCTTAATCCGTTTCAGCCGTTAAATCCGTTGACAAAAAAGGAGAGAGAAATGACACAGGAGACAAATTCCCCCTGGCGTGGCATCCATTTGATCGTCGGCAACGATGCGCAGATGGATGCGCTGGCCGGTGAAGTTCCCACCCTCGCCGCGATGGGCATCAATGTCCTCATCACGGAGATCAACTACAGCTATGCTTACACTTCCCACCCGGAACTGCGCACCGACAATCCCATCAGCAAGGATCGCGTGCGCGCGTTGGTCAAGGTGTGCCGTGAACACGGCGTCCGATTGATTCCGCAATTCCAATGTCTGGGGCATCAATCATGGAGCAAAACGACGTTCCCGCTGCTGCTGCGTTATCCACAATTCGATGAGACGCCGGGTCAATTCCCCAACAACGAGAACATTTATTGTCGCAGTTGGTGCCCCCAACATCCAGAGGTCAACCCTATCGTCTTTGAGCTATTCGACGAGTTAATCGAGGTCTTTGAGGCCGATGCGCTGCATGTGGGGATGGATGAGGTGTTCCTCATCGCTTCGGAACATTGCCCACGCTGTAAAGGTCACGCTCCGGCGCGGTTGTTCGCGCAGGCGGTCAACGCCTATCATGCGCACCTGGTCGGCAAACGCGGGGTCGAGATGTTGATGTGGGGCGACCGCTTGCTGGATGCCGAGACGACCGGCTATGGCATCTGGGAAGCCGCCGCGAACGGCACCCATCCGGCGATTGATCTGATTCCTACCGACATCATCATCTGCGACTGGCACTACGAATTATGCGACGGCTATCCGTCCATTCCGCTGTTTCTGGAGAAGGGCTTCCGGGTCTTGCCGGCGGGTTGGCGCAACGTCGAGGCTACGGAGCGCCTCATTGACTACGCGCAACAACATCGGCATGAACGGCTGTTGGGGCATTTGTGTACAATATGGGGAGCAGCGCAGCCCGGCGCGCTGGCAGATTTCCCACCTGTCCGTGCGGCGCTGGCGAAACTTGCATAAGAGTCAGCTTGCCCCCTGCCCCTTGCCTCTTGCCCCTTGCCTCATGCCCCTTGCCTCATGCCTCTTTAACCAAGCCGCGTGCCAGGTAGACTGCGGCGGCTTCGCGGACCAGAGCGGCGGTCAACGGCGCGGCGTAATCGCGTTCCAGACGTTCGGCGAGCGTGAGCAATTCGCGGTAGGTCGTGCGACCGGGGCGCAGGGTATTGTACATCGCCAGCACTTCTTCGTTGGAAATGTTGGTCAGCTCGGCGGCGCGGCGGAAGTTCTCCGCCAGTTGGCGATAGCCGGCGGCTGCGGCCGCTTCCGCCTGTGCCCGCAGCGTCTCCGCGCTGATACGGAAGTCTTCAGGGGTCAAGCGATCCTGAAGAATGGCTTCCAAAGTCAAGGCTTCCAGAGGTTTGCCAGTCTGCGAATGTACTGAGGTTGGCGACATCAGGATAACCCTCTTCAATTGCATTTTGATATTCTAAGTATACCATGCCCTGCAAAGCTCACAATAAGAGGGCCTTTCAACTTTGGGGCCGATCTTGCTGTGGGGCGCTGTGCAGGCGCGGTCTGGAGACCGGCCTGAGCAGGCAGCAACAACTTGCTGTGGTTGGTCTCTGACTGTGCTTGCTGTAGGCCGGTCTCTGACCGCGCCACACCGGGTCATTGACTTTCAGCTTCAAGCCGGTATAATCCAGTAACCAGCAACCAGCAATCAGCAACCAGCAACGAGTGACCTGCTATGCGCATATTGATCACCGGAGCTACCGGATTTGTCGGCGTCCACCTGCGACGCTATTTTCTCACGCATACCCCATGGGACATCATCGGTACATGCTACCCTGAATCCCCACCTGCGCCGCTGGATTCGCAACGCGAGAGCCTGCACTTTCTGGATCTGCGCGACGCCGAGGCCACCCGCGCGTTGTTCACGCAGTTTCCGCCGGATTACATTATCCATCTGGCAGCGCAATCCCATGTCCCCACATCTTATAAAGATCCGTGGGGTACATTGGAAAACAACATCCGTGGACAACTCAACCTGTTGGAAATCTGTGTGGCGCTCAAGATCGCGCCGCGCACGCTGGTCATCGGTTCGGGCGAGGAATACGGACGGGCCGATGTTGCCGACCTGCCGCTGACCGAGGACCATCCCTTGCGCCCAGAGAATCCCTACAGCGTCAGTAAGGTGGCCCAGGATGTGATGGGGTATCAGTATTACATCAGCTACCATCTGCCCGTCGTCCGCATGCGGCCCTTCAATCACGTCGGGCCGGGACAGTCGGCGCGCTTCGTGTTGCCGGCCTTCGCCAGGCAGGTCGCCGAGATCGAAGCCGGCAAACAGGCCCCGGTGATGTATGTAGGTAATCTGGAGCCGGCCCGCGACTTCACCGACGTGCGCGACGTAGTGCGCGCTTATCACCTGGCGCTGCTACACGGCACGCCCGGCGAAGTCTACAACGTCGCTTCGGGAACGCCGTGCACGATCCGCTCGCTGGTGGAACAGTTGACGGCTCTGGCGACCGTCCCCATCCGTGTGGAAGTTGACCCGGAGCGCTATCGCCCCGCCGACGTGCCCATCATTTACGGCAGCGCAGAGAAATTGCGACGCGATACCGGCTGGGAACCACAAATTCCCTTTACCCAAACCGTCCGGGATGTCCTGGACGAATGGCGGCAGTTCACAACAGGAGGATAAGGCAATGAGCGAGGACAAGGCAATGAACGAGGAAATTATGGCAGAAGATTGGGTAGATGAAGAGGACAAGGCTACCACAGCCAAGATCGGCGTTTATCGGCACTGGCAATTTACCCTGCGCGATCTCCAATGGAAAGCCGAAGAAGTCGAGTACAATCTCGAACAGCAGCGTTATGAACGCGATGTCCTGCAACGGCTCTTTGAGGCCGCGCAGGATGAGCGCGAACGCAAACACTGGCAGAAACTCATCGCCAAGGTCAATAAGGGGCTGAGCATCACCGAAGCCAAACAGGCCAAACTCGCCCAGAAAGCTGCCTACTGTGAAGCCGCACTCGCGCTCATCCGCAGCGACCTGGAAGCGGAGGGCATTGACCCCGATACCTGGGAAGAGGATTTCTTCGGCGACGAATTTGAAGATGAATTCGAGGACGAGGAAGATTTCGGCGACTTTGACGAGGACGAAATACCATTTTAACGTTCAAACGTTTGAACGTTAAAACGCTATAAACGAGGAGGACATGTATGGCTAACCGCCGCGCGTTGATCACCGGCATCACCGGTCAAGACGGCTCATATCTGGCCGAGTTTCTTCTGGAAAAGGGCTATGATGTGATCGGGTTGGTGCGTCGTACCAGCACCGTGACCTTTACCCGCATCCACCACATCCAGGACAAGATCACGCTGGTCTCCGGCGATCTTCTGGATCAAGGTTCGCTCATCGCCACGCTGCGCGATTATCGCCCCCAGGAAGTCTACAATCTGGCGGCGCAATCGTTCGTACCGGCGTCATGGCAGCAGCCGGTGTTCACCGGTGAGGTGACGGCGTTAGGCGTCACGCGCATGCTGGAGGCTATCCGCACCGTGGACCCGACCATCCGTTTTTATCAGGCCAGCAGCAGCGAAATGTTCGGCAAAGTGCGCGAAGTGCCGCAGCGCGAAACCACCCCCTTCTACCCCCGCTCCCCCTACGGCGTGGCGAAGGTATACGGGCACTGGATCACCGTGAACTACCGCGAGTCCTACAACCTGTTTGCATGTTCGGGGATTCTCTTCAACCACGAAAGTCCCCGTCGGGGCCTGGAATTCGTCACCCGCAAGGTCAGCTATCAGGTGGCGCGCATCAAGCTGGGGCTGGCGGATAAACTCGCGCTGGGCAACCTGGACGCCAAGCGTGATTGGGGCTACGCCGGCGACTATGTCCGTGCGATGTGGCTGATGTTGCAGCAGGACGAGCCGGACGATTATGTGGTGGGCACCGGCGAAACCCATTCGGTACAGGAATTGTGCGAAGTGGCCTTCGCGCATGTAGGGCTGGACTGGCGCGATTACGTCGTGCAGGACCCGCGCTTTATGCGCCCCGCCGAAGTGGATTTGCTGGTCTCGGACCCCAGCAAGGCGCGCGCGAAACTCGGCTGGGCACCCAACATTACCTTCAAGGGTCTCGTCGAAATGATGGTAGATGCAGACCTTAAATTACTCGAAGAAGAAAAGGAGCCGACAAAGCACTATGAGTGACATCAAATTCGGTACTGACGGCTGGCGCGCTCGCATCGCCGAAGACTACACGTTCGACAACGTGCGTCGCACGACGCAGGGTTTTGCTCAATATCTCAAAAATCACGCTCTGGCAGAACGCGGCGTGGTGATCGGCTACGATCAACGCTTCGCCAGCGAACACTTTGCCGCAGCCGCCGCCGAAGTGATGGCGGGCAACGGCATCCGCGTATGGCTCACCGCGCGCAATACCCCCACCCCGGTCATCAGCTACAGCGTCATCGAGCGGCAGGCCGGCGGCGCGATCAACATCACCGCCAGCCACAATCCGCCGACGGATAACGGCTTCAAAGTGCGCGACCCCCAGGGCGGCGCGGTACCGCCGGAGGGCCTGGCAGAAATTGAAGCGGCCATCCCCCCTATCGAGAGAGTACGCCGCCTCGCCATCCAGGAGGCGGAGGCGGCCGGCCTGGTGCAGCGTTGGGACCCCGATCCGGCCTACATCGCACACCTCAGTACCCTGGTGGATCTGGAAAAGTTGCGCCATGCCGGACTCAAAATCCTGGTGGAACCGATGTGGGGCAACGGCGCGGGGTGGTTTCCCCGCCTGTTGAGCGGCGGCACCAACACGCTTTGGGAAATCCATGCCGGGCGTAACCCCCTCTTCCCGGAGATGCAGCGACCGGAGCCGATCCGGCCCAACATTGACGTGGCGCTGCGGCGTACCGTAGAACTGGGCGCCGACGTGCTGCTCATTATGGACGGCGATGCCGACCGCATGGGCATCGGCGACGAGAACGGCGTCTACATCAACCAGCTCCAGGTCTATGCGCTGCTGGCGTATTACCTGCTGGAAGTGCGCGGACAACGCGGGGCGATTGTCAAAACGATCTCCACAACCTCAATGCTGAACCGGCTAGGGGAAATGTACGGCGTGGACGTCCATGAGACCGGTGTAGGCTTCAAGTATGTCGCCCCCAAAGTATTGGAGACCAACGCCCTCATCGGCGGCGAAGAGAGTGGCGGCTATGCCTTCCGTGGCAACGTGCCCGAACGCGACGGCATTTTGGGCAACCTGTATTTCCTCGATTTTATGCTTCGGACAGGTAAAACGCCGGCGCAACTGCTGCAGACGCTGTTCAAGAAGTTGGGACAGACCTACTACTACGACCGCATTGACACCCGTTTCCCTGCCGAGAAACGCCCCATGGCTATGGCACGCCTCAATGCGGCCCAACCGAAAACCATCGCCGGCGTGCCCGTCACCGGCATTGTGACGTTGGACGGCTACAAATATGAATTGGGAGACTACGGCTGGATGTTGATCCGCTTCTCTGGCACCGAGCCAATTGTGCGTGTCTACTGCGAAGTGACCGATCCCCAGCTCGTCGCGGCCGTGCTGGACGGCGGCCTGGAACTGGCGGGACTTAAGGACTGAGATTCCCCTGTTCACACGCTCAAGAACGGGCGGAATGGTATTCCGCCCGTTCTTATATGTTTGAAACTCTACAACGTTTTTTAACTCAATCGTAACCGGCTTGAAACCTCGCGGCGGCGGCATCTGTGGTATGCTAGGTAGCGTACAGGGAGGAAAGATGCACTGGATTCTAACAACACCGGACGCTTTTACGCTGACGCAGGTGCTCCGCCGTTCGCAATGGCTGCTCCATCCACCGTTCAGCATGAACCGCGCTCGAGATCATCTGGATCGCGTGGAACGCCTGGCCTCGGGAAATGTCATTGATTTGACGATTTCTCAGGTCCCGGCGGGATTGATCATCCAGAGCCATGAACGCTTGAGTGGCAAAGATACGGAGGAAGTCAGCCACAAAGTCTGGCGCATGCTGCGGCTAGGGGAAGACTTCCAGCCCTTTCTCGAAGTTGCACGTCACCTTCACGGCTTGGAGACAGCCGCACGGAATGGTATGCAGATTCTCCGAGGGGCCACGCTTTTCGAGGATGTGGTCAAGGCGGTCATCCTCACAACCACAGACAAAACACTGCAAGGATCACGTATCACGTGGCTGGTGGATCGCTTTGGCGATTCCCTCCCCAGCAACCCCACGCGCCACGCTTTTCCTACCCCCGAACAACTTCTCTGGGAGCAAGACGTTTTGAGCGAGATGTTCGATCCCATCCTGGTCAGTAAACTCATCAGGATTGCTGCCGTATTTTCCGACGCCGGAGAACAAGTTACGGTTCTCACGGAAGCCAACCTTCCCCTGGAAGACCTCATTGCCGAGCTGACGCATCTTCTGAACCTGGATGCCGCGGCGCTGGGGCTGGTGATGCTTAGCCTGGGACGCTATGACTACATTCCCACCGACCCCTACGCCCAACAACATATCCACCAACATCAAAAAGGATATTCTCTCACAGCGCAGGATGTGCATGCTATGTTCGAACCGCTACAACCGTGGGGGGGACTGGCCTTCTGGCTTTGGGATTGGTCGGCGGCCCTGCCGACTTTTGAGACTCTGCGAGGCGTGCAATGGAGAACTTGAAAATCAGCTCCCAACAGGCCAATGAGATGTTAATGCAGCTTGAAGCCCAGATGCGCCAACAGCGTTACGCCTTGCAAAACGGCGCTGCACCTCAGGCCCTGGCAACCTACCTGGAAAGCTGGGAAACGACGCTGCGGCATATCCAAACCGAAATGCTGCTCGCCAAAAACACTCAGCTCAGCCTGTTTTACGAGGTTTCACGGCCTATCTACGCTTCGCTGGATTGGCGCAAAACCCTGCAAGCCGTGCTGGATGCCTTCATCACCCTCACGGGGGCCGAACGCGGCCTGTTGTTTGTCCTGGATGCGGATAACCACCCCCAGGTGGAAATGGTGCGCACGGCCAGCCACACTTCCTTTTCGGAAACTGACATTACCTACAGCCGCAGCGTCGTGCAGCAAACGCTTGAAAAAAGAAGTGCCATCCTCTCCAGCAATGCCCAGGTGGACCCGCGTTTCACGGAGAGCGACAGCATTATTGCCTATGGCTTGCGTTCCATCCTCTGTGCGCCTCTGATCCACAACAATCAGGTCTTGGGGGCAATCTACCTGGACAACCGCGCACGCACCGGCGTTTTTACACCCGAAGATATGGCGACACTGAGCGCCTTCGCCAATAATGCCGCCGTTGCCCTATACAACGCTCAGACCCACCAGAAAACCGATCAAGCACTCGCCGAAAAGATCCGTGAACTGACCATCCTCCAGGAAATGACGCGCGACCTCAACGCCAGCCTGCACTTCAATCGCGTGATGGAGCGCAGCACAGCCTGGGCCATCGCTGCCTCCGGCGCCGAGGCCGGCGTGCTGGGGCTTGTCGCCGAAGACGGCATACGCTGGATCACCAAACTCAGCAATATCAAGCCGGATGACCGGCTGGCAGCCCGCTGTATGGGGACACACGAGCCATACCTTGAAGAGCATTGCCTGGTGTTGCCGCTCCTGCGTGAGGACCGGCCCATCGGCGTGCTCTACCTGACGGCGGAAGGGCGTACATTCAAAGAGAACAAACTCGAATTCATCACCCGCGTGGCCGATCATATAGCGATTGCTGTGGACAATGCGCGCCTCTACGAAGCCTTGCGTCAGGCCAACCTCACCCGCGCCGAGTTCATTTCGACCCTGGCGCACGAACTGCGCACACCGCTGGCCTGCATCTGGGGATACCTTGAGATGCTCGGCGGGGAAATGGTGGGGTCATTGACGCCGCAACAGCAAGAATTCGTCGAAACCATCGGTGAGAGCGTACAAAACATCGAAACGTTTGTCAACAATATCGTGGACCTCTCACAAATCGAGGCCGGACGGCTGCGCCTCGTGCCACGCGAGGTCAACATGCGTGTGGCGATTGATGAGGCCCTAAAAGCAACGGCGAAGAAAACGGCAAAGAAGCAGCAATCCTGCACGGTGGATTTGTGGGAGGGACTGCCGGCGGCCTACGCCGATCCCGACCGGCTGCGACAGATTTTGAATATCTTGATTCACAATGCGGCCAAATATACCCCCCCCTGCGGCGTCATCACCATTAAAGCCTGGCTTTCTGCCGATGAACCCAACTTCATCCGTTGTGCCGTGAGTGACACCGGCATCGGCATCAGCCCGGAAAACCAGGCACACCTCTTCACCAAATTCTTCCGCATTGCCGACCCGACCGCAAATGAAGCCAACGGCGGCGGCCTGGGACTGGTCATCGCCAAGAATCTGGTGGAAATGCACGGAGGGCGCATCTGGCTGGAAAGCACCCCCGGCCAGGGCAGCACATTCTACTTCACCGTGCCGATCGCTATGCCGGGTTTGTAACAAGTTCGGTCATGCCTCGCACAACGGGCCTGGACACCCCGATGTGTGCATGATTCCTCCTCTGTACCCCTCCCGCGAAGCGGGAGGGTTTTTTAATCCTGCCGTACAATCAAAGGGAGAAATATCCGTTCTATACCCACGTGCAAGACATCGAGGAAATCCAGGGCGCGCGCCATTACCCCATCGCGCGTCGGACGCGGTACCACCTCAAGGGGGAAGCCTAACACCAGCAAACGTTGTTGACCGGAGGCGAACTGTACTGCCGCGGCGCCGCCCGTTCCGCCAGCATACTCAAGCGCCGTTGTCGCGCCACTTAGAGGCGTCAATACATCGGGGGCGTCGGCGGCGTACTCCTCCGGCGCATTGAAAGTGAAGGCCGGCAAGCCGGCAAAGGTGCCGGTTATCGTTGGTCGGACAGCATACGTCTCCGCATCATCGGCGACGCAGGCGGTATGCAGCATCTCGCGCAGGAACGCCGGAGCACGTCCCAGCGCGTCAAGGTCCCAGGCCAGGTTCGTCCCCGAAATCAACAGGGCACGCCCACTGTTAAGATACGTCGTCAGTGCAGCGCGCTCGGCAACATTCAATGTGCCGTCTTCCAACGTACCTTCTTCGCCGAGAATCCAATCCACTATCAACGCATCTTGCAGCGAGACCAGGCCATCCGCGACGGCCTCGTTGCTGGCGCTGCTCCATGCATAAATCGCCGGCACCGATAGCCCATGGGCCACCACGGCGTTTTGCGGATTCATGCGCCGGAGCCACATACGTGCGTTGACGCCTTCCACCGGATCGTTTTCGATGACGGCGCCCGCAGCGTCGAGCCGATCAAAGCCGTTGACGATTAACAGCGTGGGATGATTGCCCACCCGCGCCCCCAAAACCTCCGTAGGCAGGGATTCGCCGCCGGCATTGGTGGCCGTGACACGCACAAAGAGCATCTGCCCCGGGCTGAGTCCGGTCAGGGTGTAGGCTGTTCCGGTAACCGCGAGCGGCGCGCCCCACGCAAACCCATCCGGGCTGGTGTAGATATGATAGCCCGTCGCAGCTTCGCCGCGCAATCCCACAGCGTCCGTTGGGGAGGGCTGCCAGGCTATGTGCAGCGCTCCGCCGCCGAGATTTTGTACGCGCAAATGCGTTGGCGGCTCCGGCGCAGTGAGCAGATCCACACCATCACGCAATTCGAAATAACGCACCACGCCCTGGTAGACTGCCCGCGCCGCCAATTGAACAAAGCGCGGGTCCTTGAGCGCCTGCGCCTCAATCGGATTGTCGTGAAACGCGACTTCCAACAACACGCCGGGCATCTGCGTCGCAGGTGTGTCGTCCCACAGCAAGCGCAGCTCGCCCAAATCGGCCTGGCGCTTGCCGCGATCCGTCCAGCCGGCATCCCAACCCACCCAAATATCGTGGAGCAGTTCATCATGGACGGCCGTTTGCAGCAGCAAGCTCCCCGGCGTGCGGGGATAGGTGTCGCCATTGTGAACGTAGGACTCGGTACCCCGCACCATACCGTCGTAGCCGTTGGTGTGCCAGGAGATGAACAGGGCATCTTCGCCACTGCCGGCGTGATTCCAACGTGCAAATATCGGGCGGGCCGTGACATCGTTGAAGTTTTCCCAGTCGTCGTAATTCAGCCCCATCCACTGGCTGTAATAAAACGTTGCCGTCTCCCACCAGGGGCGCTGCGGTGGATAAGGAGCGTCGGTCACGATACCACTCAGGCTATCGAAGCTCCCGCTGCCCAGGCGCAGCGCGTCGGCAATCACCACCGCGCCGCCGCCCACCGCCGAGGCGTTGTCCAGTGTCACCGTGGCCGTTCCGGCGTAAAAGGGAAATGTGCCCAGGTAACGCCAGGTGGGGCGGCGCAGCCGTTGATCGAGATACATGTGCGCGGTTCCGCCCGCGTGAGAGATGGCATAATGGGCATCCGGGGCGCGGTTTGCACCGGGATAAACCCATGCGTATAACGCATAAATTCCGCTACGGGGAACGGCAATGCGCCAGATTGCCGCAGATGTAGGGGCACCCAGCACCGTAGCGGCAAAACGGTAGGTCCCGTCGGCATAGCCGGCAGCGCCCCCCGTGGCCCACGCGCCGGTTTCGACATAGCCCGGCGCGCCCTGGTCGTTGTCCACAATGACGCGCGCTGTGTTCCAATCGCGTTCACGGACGGGGATGACCGTAGCCCCGGCATTCTCCAGATAGGGAATCAGGTATTGCCCAACGGCTTCGGCGTTGTTGTGGTCCTCGATCACTGTCTCGGTGACGCCACGCTGTACCCGCCAATCCTTTGACGCATAGCTCCACAGCCAGCCATGGCCCGCGCTGAGGTAAATCGTCTTGCCGGCAAGACCACGTGGAAACAAGACTGTGGTAGAACCAGAGGCGACATTAGTCGGGGAATGGATAACGGGAACAGTCTGCCGGGCCGTCGTGTGCGGCAGAAAGCTCGAAAGCGCCCGGCACGCACCGGTTTCGGGATCAAAGGTCTCAACGTGCAACTCGCGCCAATCGAGAGGCGTGAGCGCCTGTTGGACGGCAGTTTGTATCATTTCGGCGCCCAGGCCGTTGTCGGCACGCAAGTCTTGCAGCGGGATGTCGAGGCAAACGGTCAACATGTGGCCGACGAACGTCGTCTCCCGCACTTCCCAGTGCAGGCCGGCCCCGGCAAGTAAAACGATGATATCCGGCGGTGGATTAACCACCGCCGGCACTGCCGTCAGCAATCCCAACGCCAAAACAACCCTGAACAGTATCCGCAATGTAGCTCGCTACCGTCGGTCGCCTGCCGATGAAATGACTTCCGGTTCTACCGGCCTGTAGACCGGTGAGCGGGTATCGCCCTGGCTCGAATCGGCTTTTGAAGTCACTTCTAATTCTACTGTCACATAGCCCTCATTATCGGAAAGAATATCATCATTGATGCGTAAGTAAAGCAGGCCAGAACGCTCGGCGTAGAATGTCCCGCCGCGACCGACGATAAAGATGGGGCCATCTTCACCAATGCGCCCCAAAAGCACGCCCCCGGCAATCCCGTTAATGGGATAGGTATCCGGAGCACGATATTTATGGTGGCCTTCCGGGCCATGATACTCACCCGGCGTATATAGCCACGTTCCCTGCGCACGCATACGCATAAGGTCGCCCTGGTTCACATAGACGCCCACGCTTTGCCAATCCCGGTAGGCATAGATACGCGGCTGCGATAGAGCATTCTGGCCGATGGGACCAACACCACGGCGTATGAGCCACACGCCGGCACTGCCCAACACAAGCACCGTCAAGAGTACCATAATCCCCGCACGTTTCATAGCCAGCTCCTTTTACGGTAGACAGTAGTCGGTAGACGGTAGACAGGGGGACAAGGCTTCCCCGTCTACTGTCTACTGTCTACCGTCTACTCCCCTGACGTCCGCAGTTCAATGACAGGTACGGTTTCACCGGAGCCACCGCTGATGATCCATTTGCTGTTGTCCTTCAACTGTTGAGCAATGAGCAATTGCAGGTATTTCTCACCCAGCTCGCCTTTCCCCTGGAGCGCCGTGAGGAGCGCCTGCATGGCTTCGCGCTCGGCAGCAGAGGTGAGAGCAATGCGCTGCGCGTCGGCTTCGGCCAGGGCGGTGATTTCGTAGGCGCTGCCTTCGGCTTTTTTCTGCGCGGCGTAGAACTCGGCGTCCGCCAGGGTACGGCGTTGCGCAGCTTCGGCTTGCGCCTGTTCCTGCCGCTGTACGGCAACCATGCGATCCTTGATTGCCATCACCACCTCCTCGGGTGGCGACGCAGATTGGATTTGTACCGTGACGAACTCAACGCCGTATTGCTGTTCCTTCTCACGCAGCGCCGCCATCACCTCATTGTTCATATCCGCGCGGCTGTGCATCACTTCGGTCATTTCCTTCGTGTTGACGACGTCCCGCAGTTTGCCCTGGACAAACTCGAAGATGATGCGTTCCGGGTCGTCCACCTCCAGGGCGAAACGTTGGGGATCGCTCACCCGGTAGGTATATTGCAACGAGACATCCATCGTTACGTCGTCGGAAGTCATGGCCGAGACACGTTCCACATAGCCCAGACGCTCGTTCACCTTGACGATGATCACCGTATCCACCAGCGGAATTTGTACATGCCAACCGGGTTCGTCAACAGCGATGAAGCGCCCGCCGCGCAAGTGCAAGCCACGCTCGTAAGCATGGATTTTGTAAATGGCGGAACGCCCGATCAACACGAGCAATACCAGTACAATGATCGCCGCCAGTACAATTGTTGCCAGCTTAAAGAGCCGTTCCAGCAGTCCCAGAGCCGGTTCTGGGGACTTGCCCCCCGAATAATGGACATCCGGCGCCATAGTTGTTTGTGTCATAATACACCTCCACTGTTGAGATATAGTATGTCCTCAGTGTAAACGAAGTGGAAGGTGCTGTCTACTGTGAGAATCTACAGGTTGAATCAGCGAATGAGCGAATCAGCGAATGAGCGAATCAGCGAATGAGCGAATCAGCGAATGAAGAATCGAGAATCAGCGAATGGAGAATCGGCAAATCCTGCCCCTTGCCCCTTGCCTCTTGCCCCTTGCCTCTTGCCCCTTGCCTCTTGCCTCTTGCCTCTTGCCCCCTTACAGATGCGCTTTGGCCCACACGGCAGCTTCGACGCGGGAGATGACGCTGAGCTTACGCAAGATGTTGCTCACGTGAAAATCGGTCGTGCGCACAGTAATGTTGAGCGTCTGCGCAATTTCTTTGTTGCTCAGGCCCTCTGCGACCAGCCGCAAGACTTCGCGTTCACGCTCGGTGAGGCTCTCGCGGAGCTGCACCACTTCGGCCTGCCAGCGCGTCACACGCGCCATCTGCGCTGCCGACCACAGCCCTTGCCTCTCCGCTGCGGCACGCACGGCGGAAACAATCTGTCCTGGGGCTTCGTTTTTGAGCAAGTAGCCCACGGCGCCGGCTGCCCACATCCCGGCAAGATAACGGTCATCGTCGTAAGCAGAAAGCGCCAGCACCCGCACCACTCCCCCACGCCGACGGATTTCCGAAGCCACGCTGACGCCGTCACGGCCCGGAAGCTGGCAATCCAGCACCACCACATCCGGGCGCAGCGTCTCGATCAACGTTAACACCGCGTCGCCGTCGTCCGCCTCACCCACCACTTCGATATCGGAGGCGCGATCCAGTAGCACGCGCAGCCCCATCCGCAGCGCGGGGTGGTCATCGGCAAGCAAGACGCGAATTTTTGGGGACATGGGGATTGGTGATTAGGGATTGGTAATTAGGGAGTCAAATTCTTCGGCGGCATCCACCAGGCGGCCGGGATGTTCGGTGAGGCTGAACCAGTCCCATTGATCGCCGTGGGGGAAGTCGTCGAGAAACCAGACCAGCGCCACAATTTGTGGCTCGGCGTTGATCACGTCCAACGCCACCGTCAGCCAGCCGCGCGGGTAGTTTTGCGCCGGCGGGACCCCGGCTTCGCGGTCGTAAGTGTTGGTGGAGATGATGTACACAGGCAATCCGCGTGTGGTGGGATAGGCGTTGATGATGTCCAGCCAGTCACGGTAGACGCCGAAGCCCACACGCGCCCCACCCCACGCCTCGCGGTGCAGGTCCATGCGTGGCTCATCGGCGCGGAGCGCGCCCCCTATCTCCGGCGCATCAGGAAGTCCCGGTGCCTGCACGTCGAAGCCGTCCGGCGCAACAAGGGGAATTCCCGCCGCCGCCTTCGCCCGCGCCTCTTCATCCAGCAAGGCAACCAGGGTATTCATCATATTCAGCCAGGGCGCGTCAACCATGTACGTGCGTTCGCCGTCCTGCTCCGCTGTCCAGGGACGCAGCGGGCCGACCAGCACCCGCACGTTAGGGTTTTCGGCGCGGATTGTCTGCACGACGTTATCGGTGTGGTCTACATCCTCGCCGTAGCCGTTGAAGACGCGGGCATACCATGCCGGCGAGATCGGATGTCCCTGCGCCAATGCACTGACCTCCGCCGTGTTGTAGTCGGCGCCAACAATGAAGCCATAGACGTTCCGCAGCCGCGCATCGCGGGCCAACCGGCGGAAATATTCCAGATACTCCGTGAGCATCAGGTAATCCCCCTCGGCCGGCAGGCTCTGCATTTGATCGTAATCCACCCGCACCAGCACACGCAAGCCTTTGTTGTGGTGCAAAGCAATCCGAGCGGCCAGATCATCCACTCCCCAAAACGGTTCCTCGGCGCGCCGGGCATACGTGATCTCCACGGCCCAGCCGCTGCGTCCATGCCAATCCCGTGTCACATCGGGCAGCACCAGGCCCAACTTTGTCGGCGTTGTGCCCGCGCGAGACGGGCGAACATCTCCCAGCACAAACCGCGCCCGTTCCACACAACCGGTGTGACAGTCGTGGTAGAAACGCAATTCGTAACCGGCCGCGTTGGGGACGGTGAACGTCCAACGCCACGTCCACATCTCGCCCAAGCGTTGCGCCTGCCCTTGAGGCATTGCCGGAGCGCCGTCCACGGTAAGCGTCACAAATGTCCACGGTTCCACGTCCGTCACCAGCGCCGTCACCGTCTCGCCGGATTGCGCGCCCGCCGGTTCCAGCGCCAGACGCGGCCACGCCAGGCCGCTCTCGTCCCCCGGGACAACGTACACTTTCCCGCGAATCGGCAGGAGCCAGTAGCCAAGGAGCACCACCACGGCCAGCCCAGCCCCCCACCATTTACGAATTGCGAATTGCGAATGACGAATCACGGGTTACGAATTACGGATTACGGATTACGAATTACGAACTTCGCGCACGTCCCGGCGGCATCGGCTACCGGACTTTCGATCACCAACTCACTTTCGTGACGACGCAGGATTTCGGCGACAATAGACAGCCCCAGGCCGCTGCCTTCAATGTCTTTGGGTGCGGCGCGATAAAAACGGCGTGTAACATAGGGGAGGTGTTCCGGCGGGATGCCGGGACCGGTATCGCACACGGCGCAGGCGACGCCATCGGGCACACGGCGCAACGCTACGGTGACGCGGTCGCCGGCACGCGCGTACTTAAAGGCATTGTCCAAAAGGTTAAGGAAGACCTGCCGCAGACGGTCAGCGTTGGCAGGAACCAACGGCAGCGGAGAATCGGCTTCCAGGGAAAGCGCCATCTGCCGTTCCACCGCGCGCGGGGTGGACTGCAAGACCACATCTTCCACCAACGCCAGCACATCCACAGGGCGGCGCGGAAGTTCCTGGGATGTCTCCAGCCGGCCCAATTCCAGCATATCGTTGAGCAAGCGCGCCATCCGCTGCGCCTCCTCTTTGGCTAATGTGAGCGATTGTTGCTGTACCTCTTTGCCCACGTCGCTCAAGCCCAGAATTTCCAGGTGCGTCAGGAGCGTGGCGATGGGTGTGCGCAATTCGTGGCTCAGGTCGTTGATGAGGGCCCGCCCGGCCTGCTCGGTACGCTGCTGCGCAGTAACGTCAAGCAAGAAAACAAAGTCGCGTCCATCCCAGGGGATGACCCACCAGCGCGCCGTCTGCCCGGAAGCAAACGTGATGGTGCGATAGCGTCCTGCCCTGGCCCCGCCCCCCTGACGGGCAGCGATGCGATCAGCTTCCAGCAACGGCGACCAATCAGCATCGGGCAACGCGCTTCCATTGTCGGACAGGTGCAGCAGTCGCCGCGCATAAACGTTTGCATAACACACCATCTCTTCTTCCAGTGCTACCACGCCGAAAGGGGCGTCGTGCAATGCATCCAGCAGCGACGCACCGTCAGGCAAGCGCATACCTCCATGTTGCCGGCGCTGTGCCAGGTAGAAACCTATCAAAACAGGAACTACGACAAGCAGAATAAGGATAAAAAGCAGGGTTTGGAGATCAAAAGCCAGCATGAAATGTGCTATCCTGCCCCTTTCAACAGGTCCGATTGCGCCAGATATGCCAACACCAAAGACAAATCTCGAACTGGGTCTCCGATCAGACAAGAAGTCTCCACTTGTCCAGCAGGGGTGTGAAAATCGCGTACAAGTTTTAACCCAGTAAAATTTTGCGTGCGTCCTCCAGAACGGCGTCAAAATGCGCTTCCAGCGCCGCATTGACACCGCGCAATCCCGCCACCACCGCCTCCGCCCAATCCAGGTAGGCGAGCAGGCGTTCGTGGGACCAGCCCTCCGGTGAATCGTGGCTCACATCGTAGACGTTGGCAATCTTATCGGCCAGCTTGATGAGCTGCGCCTTGCGCGACAAATGTGGTGCGTGCGCGATCTGCAATTGTTTGCGCGTGGCTTTGGGCAGGGATTTGTCATCGCTAACTTCCTGAACCAGCGTCAGAACCTCCGCGCCGAACAAGCTCTCCAGCTCATCCGCCGTGGTCGCCGTGTCTTCCAGGGTATCGTGGAGCAGGGCGGCGACCAGGGTGGGCATATCCCGCACCTCGCCCACACGCCAGAGGATTTCCACTACGCGAATCGGGTGATTGATGTACGGAAGTTGCGCGTTGCCTTTGCGCCGTTGGTGACGGTGTTTTTCCGCAGCAAAATCAAGCGCGCGTATAAATGTGCCGCCCTCTTGTTCAGTCCACATCCGGCCTCCTGGCTGCGATGCGATGATACAGGTCGTCCAACTCGGATTCAGTAAGCAGCTCTTCAGGTCGCGGCTTGACCACGTTCAGAAGTCGCAGTCGCAACTCGCGGTGAGTCAACCATTCGTCGCCCGGCCCCATTGTGGTGTGCGGATGCGCTTCGATATCCTCCGGCGCGACAGCTTCGTCAATAATGTAAAGGTAGCCAGGCTGCACACCGTTATGTTTAATGCGGCCATCGTCTTCAATGCAGACAATGGCCGGTTTGTGCGAGAAAATGCGTGCCAGGTCGCGCCGCTGCGTGATCGTACTGCCCACGCGCAGCGTCGTCAAGGCGAAAGGCGAACCGTGATACCAGGGTTGGTTGTAGTCCATAGTCGCCAGTCCTGTAGTCATTAGTCGGATAGTCGCACTCCGCGAAATGTAGCAAAGCAATGTTCACCGGGTCGCGGCTTTAGGCGAGGGCGCGGGCGGTAGCAACCCGCACATCGGCAGCCAATCATACACTTGAATATAGTGTAACATTCGTTCATCACTATAATACGAAAGTTAACACACAGGAACGGCTTATCCTTTCACCCGCGCCAGCGTCAGCGATGACAGTGCAAACAACGCCGCATACAATGCGAAGATGACCAGGTAGCCCAATCCCGGTTGCAGCGCATTGAAGAAATCGGCCATTGGCCCGCCAAGGCCCGCGCCGACAATCCCCGCACCCGCGCCCGCCAGGTTCGAGATGCCCAGGTAGCGCCCGGCGTCCTGCTTTGGCGCGAGGTCCGTGCCCAATGCCCAGTTCGTCGCCATAAACGTCCCTGCGCCCAGGCCAATGATGCAGCCGGCGACAATTGCCATCGGCATGCCATTGGCGAAAAGCAACAGCACCGTCCCGCCCGCCGCGACGAGGCCCGCCAGCATCACCAGCCGCTTGCGCCCGATGCGGTCGGCGAGGTAGCCGCCGCCCAACGCCGAGGGGATGAGAAACCCCGCCACCGCCGCCATCAACATCGTCGTCGCCGAGGCCGGTTTCGGCACGCGGATAACATCCGCCAGATAGTATTGCGCAAAGCCCTGCACCGAGCCAACCGCCGCCAGGAAGAGCAGCCGGTTGACGATCCACCAGATGAAGCTCTTTTGCTGCCGCGCCTCCGCACCAATGCCCACCCACGCACCCAGGTAAACGCCCGCGAAAATCGAGCCTGCCATCCCGATCAGCCCCATCAAGCCGACGAAGGCTACCTGCACGCCAATCGCAGCCTCGCGCGCCGTGACCAAATCACCGCTGGCCGTGACCAACCAGACGGCAAAGCGCGTCACCGTGACGAAGATCGCCGTGAGGAACACCAACCGCAGCGCTGCCTCGCCGATACCGCCGGCAGGCTTCTCGCGCAGCGGCTCTTCGTGGACGAAGAGCACCGTCGTCAACGTCGTGAGCACGAAGCCCGCACAGATGATGCCGACCACCAGCCCCACCTTGCCCGCATCCACCAGCGGGCCGATGAAAAGGACAAGGAAAACGGGGATCAGCTCAAAGACGGCCTTGACGCCTGAGGCACGCCCGCGCTGGTGTTCCGGCACCAGATCGGGGATCAGACCTTGCAGCGCGCCGTGCGCCACATTTGACGAAACCTGCAACAGCACAATGCCGCTCAGCAACACCGCGTAGGCCGTCGTCACGCCAAATGCCCGTTGGAAAAAGTTGTCCGAGTCAGAACCGATAAACGCCGGCGACGCGGCCACAATGATCAGAAACAAGATATTGAAAAGCGCGCCCACGACAATATACGGGCGGCGGCGGCCATAGCGGGAGGTACTGCGGTCGCTCAACATGCCGGCAAGCGGCTGCACCAGCATCGCCACGGCCAGCCCGATGACGCGCACCGTCGCCAGGTAAGTGTTCTTCTGCTCCGGCGGCATGAAGAGCAGTACCAGATAGGGCAGCAAAACCGGCGTAATGATGCCGGAGGCGATGTTCAGCCCCAGCCAATACGAGTTGATCGTTAGATAGTCGTACCAGCGCATGTCTTTTTTCATAAATCATCCTCTGCTCACAACACGGTCTACGAATGCAAGAACATGCTGATGAAAAAGCGGGAAAAATTGGGGGGGGTTGGGGCGGGCGTAGCCCGCCCCAACCCCTTTATACTCTATGCCACCTCTGGACGAATAGCGCGGATGACATCCAGCGAAGTCAGCGCCTCCTCGATCTCCAACTCGAAGATGATCGGGCCGTTGAACTGCGCTTCGGCCAGGCGGTCGAGGAAGCGCGGCAGATCCAGGTCGCCGGTGCCCAGGACGCTGTGATCCTTGCCGTAGACGATCGCCTGCTGCGACGCCGGAATGGGCGCATCGTGCAGATGGATTTCGGCCAGGCGCGGCAGACATAGCTCCAGGGCGTGGAAGAATTCCACATCGCCGGAGAAGCCAGACAGCACGTGCCCCACATCAAAGCACAGCGACAGGTTGAATTTCTCGGCCAGCTCCAGCGTGAGATCAAGCGGGAATTCGATCGTCTCAATTGCCAGTTGGCGGCTAGGGATGCCGGTTTCACTCAAGAGGACATGGATACTTTCCATCGCCCCGGCCTGGAACTGGCGCATCAGCATCGCCCGGCCCAACTCCGGCAATTTCATCCGGTAGAACTCCGCCGCGAGCGCGCCGGTGGCGTGAAGGACATAGACCTCCGGTTGCAGCGGTAGTGTCGCGCGGACAACGTCAATGAGCGCGCGGGTTGAACCGTGGCGCACGGGTGTCAGCGGCGTCGAGGGTTCCACTGACCACAGCGGCAGGTGGACGGTGTACGCCAGCCCCGGTTCCGCCTTCAACGCCGCCAGTCGCTCGATCGCGGGCGGGGCGAACGTCTGCGGCATGAACATTGTCAGATCGCCGCCCAACTCCACCAGGCTGAAGCCGTGGGCGTGTAATTTGCGTACCAGCGTGGCGTTCTCGAAGGTGGTGATGTAGCCCATCATCTCTTGAGGACTCAGACCGGCGGGAATCAATTCTTTCATTTGCATGGTCATAATGCCAAAGCGCATAGAAAGCCTCCGTAATTCGTAATCCGTAATCCGTCAGTGCTTGAAACTCCGCTGCCCGGTGAACACCATCGTCGCCCCGGCCTCGTTGACGGCCTCGATGACCTCGGCGTCGTTGAGCGAGCCGCCCGGCTGGATGACCGCGGTCACGCCCTCGCGCAGCCCCACGTCTACGCCATCGCGGAAGGGGAAGAAGGCGTCCGAAATCATCGCCGCGCCCTTAAGGCCACCGTGTTCGGCTTTGACCTCGGCATCAATCCCGGCCTGTTTTTCGGCGTCCAGGAAGCGATAAGCGGTCCGGTAGCGTGTGTAAGCCAGCCGCTCGGCCATGTTGCGGTACGCCTTGTCGCGGGCGATGACCGCCACGCCCACGCGATCCTGCTCCCCTGCCCCGATACCTACGGTGACGCCGTCCTTGGCGTAGAGCACCGAGTTTGAGGTCACGCCGGCTTCGACCTTCCAGCCGAAGAGCATGTCCTCAATCTCCTGGGGCGTGGGAGCGCGCTTGACGGCGATGGTTGCGCCTTTGTGCGTGGCCGTAGCCGGAAGCAGATCCGCCGCCGTCTGGGTCTGAGGGACAAATGAGAGCTGTGCAATGATCCCGCCGTCAATGAGGCTCTTGAAGTCCACGAAGCGCTCCTGGGCAAAGGTTGCCAGCCGCTCGATGGCACCGATGCGCATAATGCGCAGGTTCTTGCGCGCGGCGAGCACCGCTACCGTCCCTTCTTCATATTCCGGCGCAACGACAACTTCCGCGTACTGCTCGGCGATGGCTTCAGCAGTCGCCATATCCACCGGGCGGTTCAGCGCGATGCAGCCGCCAAACGCCGCAATGTGATCAGCCAGGTCGGCTCTAATGTACGCCTCAGCAATTGTATCCGCCATCGCCACCCCCGAAGGGTTGTTGTGTTTCATGATCGCCACGGTCGGCCTATCCATCAAATAGCGCAGGATGTTGAGCGCGTTATCGGCGTCGGTGAGGTTGATCTTGCCGGGGTGTTTGCCGAATTGCAGCAGTTCCGCGTCGGAAACAAGATAGCGGCCCGGCGCAATCGTGGTCACGCTGCCGATAACGAGGTTCCCGTTGACCAGTTTGTAGAAAGCGGCCTCCTGGCCCGGATTTTCGCCGTAGCGCAACCCTTTGCGCACGCCGTCAATCTCCCAGGCCACCTTCTCGTAGACTAGCGTCGCGCGCCGGTCATCAAACACGAAGCTGATTTCCATCCGTTCCGGGAAATGGTCGTCCATAATCGTGCGGTAAGCTTTTTTCAAGTCCTGTGGCATTTTCCCCTCCCAATCAGTCATTAGAAACGAGAAACGAGTAATGAGTGACAGGACTCATGACTCGTCATTCGTTACTCATTACCCGCCACTCGTTACCCATTGACCAGCTCGTACACACCCGGCACCTCCTCCGGATCTTTGGTGCTCAGGTAGGCGCTGATGGCGGCATCGTAGGCGGCAGTATGGGCGAAGGCTTTGCGGGCAAACTCGAAGCGTGTCTGCAAATCCAGGGCGCCGCGATTAGCGCGCAATTTGCTGAGCAGCGGCGCGTAATCTGCGGGATCCACAACCGGAATGACGCGCAAATAGTTCTTCGCCGCCGCGCGCAGCATACACGGTCCGCCGATGTCTATGTTGGCACGCGCTTCCTCGAGGGTCACGCCTTCGCGGGTTACGGTCGCCAGGAAGGGATACAGATTCACGACCACCATATCAAAGGGGATGGATTTCGTGCGCACCATATCGGCCCGGTGCGCCTCATTATAGGTTTCGGTGAGCAATCCCAGGTAGATCTTGAAATCCAGCGTCTTCACCAGCCCGCCCTGCGTCTCCGGCTGGCCGGTATAGTCCGAAACCTGCATCAGGTGGCGGGCCGTCCCCACCGCGCCGAGGATTTCAGAGACGCGGTTATACGTTCCCCCGGTAGAGTAAAAATGGATGTAGGGGTTCAGGGCAATCAAGCCAGGGATCAGCTCTTCCAACCCCGTTTTATCCGACACACTGATTAACACATGCTGAATGGTAACCCAATTGTCTACTTTCTGGACGATGTTGACCATAGTTCCTCCTCGAACGAGTTACGAATTACGAATCACGAATTACGAGTTATGAATTACGAAGATTCTCAATGTGCAGCACGGTTTTGATGGCCGAAACCAGCAGACGGTGTTCAACGGCATGGATACGCGCTTCCAGGGTTTCCAGCGTATCATCCGGTAAGATGGGCACGGCTTCTTGGGCCACGACGGGGCCGGCATCCACGGCTTCATCGGGCACCAGATGCACCATCACGCCGGTATGTTCAATCGCGCCACGTTGATAGGCCGCAAAGGCATCGGCAATGGCATGCGCGCCGGGGAACATGCCCGGCAAGGCAGGGTGCAGGTTGAGGATGCGGTTAGGGAACACACGGATGAAAGCGTTCGTGAAAATATGCATCCAGCCGGCCTGTATCACCCAGTCTACGTCAAAGCTCTGTACAATACGCGCCAGATCGGCGTCGTAATCGGCGCGCGGACGGCCGGCATTGGTGTACGGCAGTTTGGGGAAGTAAACCACCGGTACGCCATGCTTAAACGCTCGCTGGATTCCATAAGCATCCTTGCGATTGGAGACCACCAGCGCGACCTTGACGCCGGGCAGGTCGCCGTCAGCCACTGCATCCAGGATCGCCTGCAAATTGGAGCCGTTGCCGGAAATCAAAACTGCCAGGTTGACCATAGCCCCTCATTCATAAAGATTAAACCACGAATTTCACGAATCTACACCAATTTTCTATTTGTGCAGATTCATGTAGATTCGTGGTAAAAATCTCATCGCAAACGCTCTAAAAATCTACACCAACTTTTTATTCGTGAAAATTCGTGTAGATTCGTGGTCAAAATCTCATCGCAAACGCTCGTAATGTTGCTGTAACTGCGCCGGCGTAATCAAATGGGACGACGAAGCTCTGAGAGTGCACGTATGTCGCGCTGCAATCTGCCCGCGCCAGATGGCCTGTTCCGGCGTGTAGCCGTCGAGCACATAGCTGCTCAGGAACCCCACCGCCAGCGCGTCCCCGGCGCCGTTGGTATCCACGACCGGCGCGTCCATCGGCACCGGCGAGAAGTAGCGCACACCGCCATCCCGCGAACCCAACGCGCAGCCCTGCGCCCCCATTCCCACAATGATCAATTGCGCCCCGCCGCGCCTGAACAATGCCTCGATCAACACATGCGGCGGATGGTTGACCGCCGAACAGAAGAGAATATCCGCGTAACGGATGAAATCCTGCCGATAGTCGTCATCTACAGAAACCACGTCCTGCAAATCGCAGGCAAGCGTCACGCCGAGGTCTTTGGCGATGGGCAACAAATAGCGCGCCCAGTTGGGGATGTTGAAGTGCGCCAGCCGCGCCCGCGCCAGGATGTCGCGGCAGATGGATTCATCGGGACGCAGCGTCATGTGCCCTTTGCCATCGTAGAAGTTTTTGCGTCGTCCATCACGATACATAAAGTTGATGCTACGGCAGGTCCCCGCCGGATCCACAAAAAGCCCGGTCATGTCAATGCCATCGCGCGCGAACTCCTCACGGACGAAGCGTCCGCAGAAATCGTCGCCCACGTGGCCGATAAAGGCCGTGCGCTTGCCCAGTTGCGCGTATCCCCGGCTCGCAAACCCGCCCGCCTGCCCTACATAATCCAGGTTTTGCGAGAAGTTGGCCTCTACACTGAAATCAATATCGTTGCCGTAGAGATAGACGCACGTGTCAACCCCTACGTTACCGATGACCACCACATCAAATCTGGGAGTTTGCGACTGTGCCAAGTTAGCTCAACCTGTTACTACCTTCGCCATTCAGCGTGTGCACCAGAGAATACCGGCTGAAGCCGGCATCTACATAGCGTGTGCGCCAGAGAATACCGGCTGAAGCCGGCATCTACATGTGCACCAGAGAATACCGGCTGAAGCCGGCATCTACATAGCGTGTGCACCAGAGAATACCGGCTGAAGCCGGCATCTACATGACTCCCTACGCATACAAGGACTATCCGACTACCTGATTACCCTGACTACAAGGCCGCCGACTCCCACTTTGAAAGCACCAGGCATGCATTTTGTCCGCCGAAGCCAAAAGCGTTTTTCAGGGCAATCCGCATCTGCGCCGGACGCGGCGTCCACGGCACGTAATCCAAATCACATTCGGGATCAGGCGTATCGAGGTTTAAGGTGGGCAGGATCATCCCCTCCTCGAACATTTTGAACGTCAGGATAGTCTCAATGGCGCCCGCGGCACCCATCGTATGGCCGAAGAAAGATTTGTTCGAACTGATGGTAAGTTTGTAAGCGTGCTCGCCAAAGACTTTTTTCAGTGCGAATGTTTCAAGCGTGTCGTTCAACGGCGTGGAAGTACCGTGTGCATTGACGTAGTCCACCGCCTCCGGCGCAACGCCGGCATCGCGCAATGCCCAGGTGATCGCGCGACGCACACCACGCGCTTCAGGATCGGGCTGCGCGATATGATACGCATCCGACGAAGACGCATAGCCGAGTACCTCGCCGTAGATGTGTACCCCACGCGCTTGCGCATGTTCAAGGCGTTCCAACACCAGCACCCCCGCGCCTTCAGCCAACACAAAGCCATCGCGGTCTTTGTCAAAAGGACGGCTGGCGCGCTCCGGCTCAGCATTGCGTTTGGAAAGCGCCCCCATCGCTGCAAAACCGATGACCGAAGCGTCAATAATCAACCCCTCCACCCCACCGGCAATCACCACATCGGCACACCCGTGGCGGATGAGATTCGCAGCCTCGCCGATGGCCTGCGACCCGGTCGCACACGCGGCCACCGGCGTGGTGATCGGGCCCTGCGCTCCGGCCAGCAAGCTGACATGATAGGAAGGCATGTTCGGCAAAGAAGCGGCCAGAGCAAAGGGATTGACCCCCACCGGCCCTTGACGCCACAACTTGGCGGTATGCTCAAGGGCCACCTCCACCCCTCCCATACCTACGCCAATGACGGTACCAACACGCTCCGGCTCCGGCAACGGCGGGGAAAGGCGCGCATCGGCCAACGCCTCTTGCGCCGCAGCAACCGCAAATTGCGAGCAACGCGCCATACGCCGGGCTTCCTTACGGGAGATATAACGTTCCGGCTCAAAATTCCTGACCGCCCCGGCGATTCGCACCGGCCAATCCGTTGTATCGAACTGGTCAATCGGTGTAACGCCGGATTTCCCGGCCAGGGCGTTCTCCCACGTCTCGGATACGGTCAAGCCAATCGGCGTGATCGCGCCCATACCGGTGACGACCACTCGCACCCGCTCAGGCATGGGACTCTTGACGGCGGGCCTCCAACCCGGCTTTGATGGTAGGGATGATCTGCGCCGCCGCGGCCTCCCGTCCCTGACGAATGGCGTTTTTGATGGCTTTGGCGTTGGAACGGCCATGGCCCACAATGACCACGCCATCCACACCGAGCAGCAGTCCGCCGCCATATTCGGCGTAATCCAGGTGTTTGAGAAGCCGACGGATCCCCGGCAACAGACACAGCAGTCCCGGCAGCGCCACAACGAACGCGGGCACCATCAACACCAGACCTACCTTCGAAAGTGCCCCACTCCACAGATAGCGTTTGACCAGCCGCCCGACAAACGAGGCCACCGATTCCGCCGTCTTGAGCATGATGTTGCCGGTAAAGCCATCCGTCACCACCACATCGGCTGCACCCTTCATCACATCCTTGGGTTCAACATTGCCCACAAAATTCAGCTCGCTTTGTTTGAAAACGGTGAACGTCTCACGCAGCACCATGGTGCCCTTCTCCGGTTCCTCACCATTGGCAAGCAAACCGACACGCGGATTGGCAACCCGCAATATCTTTTCGGCGTAGATCACCCCCATCTGCGCAAACTGGAGCAGGTACTCCGGCTTGGGGTCCGCCGTCGCACCGATATCGAGCAGCAACATTGGTTGAAAACCCACCGGATAGATGGTCGCCAGCGCCGGACGACGAATTCCGCGAATACGCTGCAAGTCGAAAATCGCCGCCGAGAGACAGGCGATGGTGTTGCCAGCGGAGACAAAGGCATCAGCCTCCCCGTGCTTGACCATGCGCATCCCCACGCGGATCGAGGAATTCTCCTTGGCGCGCACATCTTCAGAGTGCTCTTCCATCGTCAGCACCTCCGGCGCGTGGACGATGCGGATGTTGAGTCCCTGAATGTCGTGTTTTGCCAGTTCCGCGCGTGTACGTTCCTCCGGCCCCACGAGGATAATTTCATCGCCCCACTCGCGTGCGGCCATCACCGCCCCGGCCACATCCGGCCCAGGGCAAGCGTCTGAACCAAAAGCATCTACGACGATACGCATAAGACCTCCGAGGAATCGAGAATCAAAGAATCAAAGAATCAGCGAATGAGCGAATCAACAAATCGGCAAATCAGCAAATCGGCAAATCGGCAAATCAGCAAATCGGCGAATCAGCAAATCAGCGAATGAGCACATCAATCGAAAATCCAAAATCCAAAATCCAAAATCCAAAGTCGTCAGGCGCCCCAAAACCAGGGTGGTTCCTCCGGCGGGGGGACAGACCAGCCTTCATCGAAATCGCCGCCGGCGCCGCCGATGTCTTTGGGCAGCGGTTGGCCGGAAAGCCAGCGCGCGGCAATGTCGGGCAACTGCGCGCGCGGGCCTTGACGGATGAGCGGATCGGGCAACGAAGCCAGGAAACGCCGGCCGTAATTCTTGGTCAGCACGCGCTGATCCAGCAACACCACAATCCCCTGATCCGTCGCGGTACGAATCAGCCGCCCGAAGCCCTGGGTGAAACGCAGAATCGCTTCCGGCACCATATACTCGTTGAACGGCTCCTCATAGCCCTCGGCGCGCGCGGCCACGATGGGATCATTGGGCACATCGAAGGGCAATTTGACGATGACCAGGCACGAGAGTGCCTCGCCGGGCACGTCCACCCCTTCCCAGAACGAACGTGTGCCGAGCAACACCGCGCGTTCGCCGCGTCGGAAGTTATCGAGCAACTGGGCGCGCGAGCTACCGGCACCTTGCGCGTAGACGGTGATGCCGTCCTGCGCCAGCTTGCCGGTAATCGCCTGCGCCGTGGCCTTCAGTTGCGCGTAGGCTGTGAACAACGCCAGCGCCCGCCCCTGTGTGGCGCGGAACAAATCAATCAACGTTTGGTCTACGATCTGCTGGTAATTGGGATGGCGCGGCTCGGGTACGTCGGTGACGATGTACAGCAAGGCCGCGGATTGATAATCGAAAGGCGAGCCGACGGCCAGTTCATCGGCCTTCTGCGCACTCAAACGCTCGCGCATATAATCGAAGCGGCCTTCCACACGCAGTGTCGCCGAGGTGAGCACCACCGAACGCTTCTTGTTGAACAAGTGCTCCCGGATCAACGCCCCCACGTGCAAGGGAACAGCATTGAAGGTGAATGGAGAATTATTCTGCGCTTCCAGCCAGTAAATGGCGTTTGCCTGGGGTTCGGCGATGAACTGGCGCAGTTGCCAATAGGCTTCGCCTAGCTGCCGCATAATGCCCAGCAGCCGCCCGTGGAGTGGCTCGAATCCCTGGATTTCGGCGGTGGTCAGATCATTGAGGCCGTCGCCGAGCTGCGTCAATGCATCCACAAATGTCGCAAAATGCGGCGCCACCTGCGACCAGGCCCGCAGCACATCGCTCCAGGCGGCCTGCGTGCGCATTTTGGAGGTCAACCGCAAACGCACGGCATAGGTATCACTCTGATCAGCGCGTTCCTTGAGGAACGTTTCGACTCTGGAAAACAGGCCTTCCAATTGATGTTGCAGCCGTTCACCCCCATCCTGCAAACGCCGCGCAGCGTCCTGCAACAAGGCGGCCACCTTGCGCGGCTGGTGTTCTGCCAGACCCATCACCGTCTCCAACAAGCCGGGAAGGTTCTGCCGACTGGTCAGCAAATCCTCAAAGGCGCGCTGCAACATCGGCCAACTGATGCTGTAACGCAGCGCCTCCGTCGTGGCGTCTTCCAGATGATGCGCTTCGTCAACGATGAGCAGGTTGTATTCCGGCAACACCTGATTTTGGGCAGCAACATCGGCCAGCAACAAAGCATGGTTGACAATGAGAATATGCGCGCCCTCGGCTTTCGCCCGCGCGCGATAGAAAAAGCAGCGCTCGCTTTGGTAGAAACTGCAATGCTGCGGATCGCAGGCGTCATTGGCTGCCGAAATTTCATACCAGACGGCTTGTTCCTGTCCGGTCGGCAAGAACAGCCCATCACCATCGCCATCCAGCGTATTGGGCAGCCACAATAACACTTTGGCGAGCACCCGCATCTCGTCCTCGGTCGCCGGGCCACGCCGCCGCAACGCCTGGAACTGCTGGCGACAGAGATAGTGCGAGCGGCCCTTCAACACCAGATAACGGAATTCATAAAGTGCTTTCGCCAGCTCCGGCAAATCCTTATTTGCCAGTTGCTCTTGCAGATTGATGGTGTTGGTGGAAATCACCACCCGCTGGCGATTCTGCACCGCCCACTCAATTGCCGGCAGGAGGTAGGCCAGTGATTTCCCCGTGCCGGTGCCGGCCTCGACAAGCAGGTGGCGACCGGCATTGAACGCCTGTCCTACCGCCTGCAACATCTCCACCTGTTGCGGGCGGTACTCATACTCGGCGAATACTTCCGCCAGCGGACCATCATCGTCAAGCAGAGCCGTGAGGGCGTCCAGGTCAATAGGCAGCAACTCACGCCGCGGCTCCAGCGGCTCGTAGTCTTCTTCTTCCTCGGCGAACAGCGGGCCGGCCGCATCGCCGCCGCGCTTCGAGGCCAACTGCGCCCCAATCGCGCCGCTAAATCCCTGACGCTGGCGGACATACTGCGCGTCGCGGAAAAAGTAACTCGGCCCCCACTGAATCCGCTGCCCCAACTGCACGATTTCGAGCAACGTCTGCTGTGGAAGCTGAGCGGCGCGGCGCAGCAACGCCATAAAGAGCGCGTGTGCCATCACAGCATCGTCGAGCGCGCGATGGGTCTGCGCCGGCAGATCAATCGCCAGTTCACGGATGAGGTGCGCCAGGCTGTAACGTCCGGCATGGGGCACCAAAATTCCGGCGAGATCGAAGGTATCTATCGTGGGGTTGCCACGCAGGACATTGTGCTGACGTAAGAAGGCCAGGTCGAAACCGATGTTGTGTCCTACCACCGGGTCGCGGCCCACAAATTCGGCCAGCCGCGCGGTAGCCTGCCGCCCCCCGGGCGCACCCTCCACCTGCGCATTGGTAATGCCGGTCAGTTCGGTGATGAAAGGGGGAATTTTCCGCCCGGGATTGACAAAAGTGGAGAAAGTCTCTAACACCTGATCGCCATCGAAGCGCAACGCGCCGATTTCGATGATGGCATCGCGCATAGGATCGAGGCCGGTTGTCTCTAAGTCCAGGGATACGTAGGTCTTGGCCATGGGCTCCTTTCTAAATCCAGTGAGGCATTATACAACAGAACGGGGAATGGAAAAGAGAAAGGGGGGCGGATGATGCAATCCGGCCCCCCTGGAAATAAACTGCGCATCGTGCCAATCTACGCGAATCCCCGCTCACAAATCATCATCAGTTAAAACGATGTCCTTGCCGTCATCAACGCCCCAATCACCCTGCGCGAAATTTTCCGGAGAGATGCCATGCTCAGAATCAAGGTGAATGAGATAGGTGAATCCGTCAAGTCCCAAACGATTTCTCAAGCGCGCCATGATTTTCAGCACATTGTCATACAGGCCGGACACATAGAAGGGTTTGCCCTCCGGCCCACCGACCGGGATTTGGACAGCCACGGAATCCGGGTCGGCGTCTTGCAACAGAATCGAGGCTTCCTCAAAGTCGCGGTGCGGGCGGACCCCCAACTGGGCCGCGTACTCGATACCGGCTTTTTAGTCGTTATAAAAGAGAATCTGGGGGTGGGCATACCCACCCCCCAACCCCCAACCATAAATCACCCTAACCGCGCGAGTTGCTCGCGGACCTGTGTGGCTTCGGCTTCCATCTCGGTCAGACGTTCGCGCTCGCGCTGGACGACTTCCGCCGGCGCTTTCTGGGCGAAGGGGCCGTTGAGACGCTGCCGCACGCCCGCGATACGGCCCTCCAGGTTCTCCAACGCCTTCTGCAACCGCGCGCGTTCTGCATCCAGGTCTACCAGGCCGGCAAGCGGCAGGTAAACGGCCACATCCCCGGCCAGCACCGACACGGACTGCGCCATTGGCTCGCAGGCCGCCACAATCTTCAGAGCGTCCGCGTCCAGGTGTGCGAGGAATGTCAGCAGTGCCCGCCGCGCTTCGAGCACCGGCGCGCTCGCGCCCGCCGCGACGGTCGCGGCAATGCGTCGCCCGGCTTCGACGTTGTACTCCGACCGCACGTTGCGGATACCACGAATGAGGTCCATCAGCAACGCCATCTGCGCTTCAGCCTCATCATCGAGCCAGGCTGCGTTCTGCATCGGCCACGGCGCGATGATGAGGGCTTCCCCCTGCTTCACGGCAGCAGGCAGCGCCTGCCAGAGTGCCTCGGTCACAAAAGGCATAAAGGGGTGCAACAGACGCAAGGCGCGCTCCAGGACGGTCAGCAGCACCGTGCGGGGGGTATCTTTGTCCACAGCGGCATCCTCGGCGTAGAGCCGCACTTTGCTCGCCTCGATGTACCAGTCGCAGAATTCATCCCACAGGAAGTCACGCACCCGCCGCCCGGCCTCGCCGTACTGCTGCGTTTCCATCAACGCAAAGACATCGCCGGTGAGCCGTTCCAGACGACTGAGGATCCAGCGGTCTTCAAGGGTCAGGTTTAGACCTGTCAGGTTTTCCAAACCTGACAGGTCTGCGTCCTTCACGTTCATTAAAATAAATCGCGCCGCCTGCCAGATTTTGTTGGCGAAGTTGCGCGCGCCTTCCAGACGCCGGGGATCAAGGTTCATGTCGTTGCCCGGCGTGGAAGAGGTGGTGAGAGTATAGCGCAGCGCATCCGTGCCGTACTCCTCAATGATGTAGAGTGGGTCGTATTTCCAGGCATCGGGCATAGATTTGCTGATCTTCTCGCCGCGTTCGTTGCGGATCAGGCCGTGCAGGTAGACGGTGGCATACGGCGCCTTGCCAAGCAGCGCCAGCGAGAGCATCGTTTCACGGGCCACCCAGAAAAAGAGGATGTCGTAGCCGGTCTCGCGCATATCGGTGGGGAAGAAGCGCTGCATGTCGGCCGTGGCGTCGGGCCAACCCAACGTGGAGAACGGCCACAGCCCGGAGGAGAACCACGTGTCGAGTACGTCCTCGTCCTGCACGATCATGCTGCTGCCGCACTTGGGACATTTTGTTGGGTCTGCGACGGCACTCCATTGCAGGCCACAATCCTGGCAGTACCACACCGGGATGCGGTGGCCCCACCACAGTTGGCGACTGATACACCAGTCGCGGATGTTCTCCATCCAGTGGAACCAGGTCTTCTCAAAACGGTCAGGGATGATGCGCATCGTGCCGTCGCGGACAACGCGGATGGCTTCTTCGGCGAGCGGTTTGGCGCGGACGAACCATTGCGTGCTGATGCGTGGTTCGATGATCGTGTCGCAGCGTTGACAGTGGCCGACGCTGTGATGATACGGCTCCACTTTCACAAGCAGCCCCTCTTTCTCAAAATCCGCTACAATCGCCTCTCGGCAGGCATAGCGTTCCAGACCCGCGTAAGGCCCGGCCTGTTCATTCATCAGGCCGGTCGGCGTCATCACATCCACCTGCAACAGATTGTGGCGCATGCCGATTTCGTAGTCGGTAGGATCGTGAGCCGGCGTCACTTTCACCGCGCCGGTGCCAAATTCCGGTTCGACCACTTCATCCACTACAATGGGAATCAAACGCCCAATCGCCGGCAAAACCGCCAGCTTGCCGACGAGGGCTTGCCAGCGTGGATCGTCGGGATGGACGGCGACGCCGCTATCGCCGAGGATCGTCTCCGGGCGGGTGGTCGCCATCATAATAAATTCCGTCGCCCCCTCGGCCCAACGTCCGCTGCCCCAGGGATGTTGCGGGCCAGGCCAGTCCGCGTTGACCACCGGATAGCGCACATACCACAGGTGACTGTCGTGCTCGGTCGGCTCCACTTCCAGGTCGGAAATCGCCGATTCACAGCGCGGGCACCAGTTGACCATGTATGGCCCGCGATAGATCAAACCGCGCTCATAGAGCGTGTGGAAGGCGGTGCGCACGGCGCGGCTCAACCCGGGATCGAGCGTGAAGCGTTCGCGTTCCCAATCGCAGGAGATGCCGAGTTGCCGATGCTGGTCGGTAATGCGCGCGTGCGTTTTCTCCTTCCACTCCCAGCACTTCTGGATGAAGGCATCACGGCCCAGGTCGTGGCGCGTCAGCCCTTCTTTCGCCAGCTCGCGCTCGACGACATTCTGCGTGGCGATGCCGGCATGGTCGGAGCCGGGCAGGAAGAGCGTCTCGAAGCCGCGCATGCGATAGTAGCGCGTCATCAGGTCTTCGATGGCCGCCGTCATTGCGTGCCCCAGGTGCAGGATGCCGGTGACGTTCGGCGGGGGCATGGTGATGCAGAAGCGTCGCCCCTCTTGCGAGGCGATCCCTTTAGCGATGAGCGTCTCCGGCTTGAAGTAGCCCTGCGACTCCCACCAGTGATACAGACGTTGCTCGTGTTCTTTCGGATTGTAGGTTTTGGATAATTCGGTCATGAGTTCCCCTCTAAAATATTAAGCGCTTCAAGCGGATCCTGGGCTGTCAACACTGCGGACACCCGCGCCGCCTGTTCTTGATCCAAGGTCACCAAAGTAGAGCCAAAACGCAGCGCAACGGCGACATACACCGCATCGCTGCCACGCAGACGATAATCCGCCGCCACATCTGCCGATTGCTGCGCCAGGACGTCGTCCAATGACACCACGAGCAGATTGGGCAAGCGGCCAATAGCGCTAACTAATTTCCGCGCCAGGGTGGCGTTTCGGCTTCCCCGGCTAATGGCCGCTGCGACTTCCGGCAACACCAGCGTCGGTACGATAATCGGAAAAGCCTGCGCCTTTATGTATTCCAGAAAACGGCAACTGTTAGCATGTCCCGGTTCGTAGGAGTTGAAGGCATTGAGAAAGACACTGGCATCAATTGTATACGTCACAGCCATGGTCACACCTAACGCCGCATTTCCGATAACAATTCCACACCGGTTTTGGGCGATTGCCACGCGCGACCGATCTCTTCGCCCAACTCAATCAACTCCTCCCACACACTATCGCCCCCCTTGACATCCAGTTCTCCTTCGAATTTTGGCTCTTCCAAAGGCATAAGTAGCGCCACCGGATGCCCTCGATGTGTGATCACATAATGCGCGCGTGCCTCCCGCACCGTTCGCACAATCTCCGAAGCTTTGGCTTTCAGGTCACGCACTCCAATCTCGGTCATAGTCCCTCCACAATGTAGTTACTTATGTGACTACATTATACACTACAAAACGCGGCAAAGCAATCAGAACCCCCGCCAGCGTTCCAGAACTTCCTTCAGCCCTTCTTCCAGGCTCACCTGCGGCGTCCAGCCCATCTGCATCAACTTCGTCGCATCTACATCGTAGCTGATCTCGGTGAGGATGTCCTGATCGGTGTAGCGCGTCGTCGCCTCGGGGATGATGCGCTGCACGGCTACGGCGATGGCGTTGAGCGACAGGTGTTCGGCTGCCGCGTTGACCGTTTCGCCGACAAACGTCGTATCGGCCATACAAAGACGCAGGACGCTTGAAACGTCGCGGATGTGGATGAACGGACGCACTTGATTGCCGCTGCCGTAGATGACCATCGGACGACGCACGCCCGCCAGATAGGCGAAGCGATTGATGGTCGCGTCAAAACGCATGGCCGGCGCGCTGCCGAAGACGGTACCCAGGCGCACAATCGTTGCCCGGATGCCGCGCACTTCCGCCTGGCGAATTTCGTCTTCGGCCTTGCGCTTGGAGATCGCATACGGCCCGATGGGACGGCAGGGATCGGTTTCCTTGAACGGCCCACCGGGTCCGTAGACGCTCGCAGAACTGGCGTAGATCATGCGCGATACACCTGCCCGCACCATACAATCTACAACCGCTGCTGTCCCCCAGTGGTTAATCTGCTCCGTCCACTCCGGGTGATCGAAGCTCAACGGCGTAGTGACGATAGCAGCAAGGTGAACCACCATAGCGACATCCTGCATGGCGCGCTGCAAATTGAGGCGGTCGAGAATGTCGCCCTCGATGAATTCGTAGCGTCGTGCCGCCGGTAAATCCATCAGCGCGCTGAAGTTTTTGTGGCGCAGGCTGTCGTAGATGCGCACCGTGAAACCGTCAAAGCGCGCATCCAGGACGAGGTCACGGATCAATTGCGAGCCGATGTACCCCGCCCCGCCGGTGATCAGAATGACATTTTTATCGTCCATGCTTCTTGCCCTCCTTGAGAAATAAACCGCTAATCTCGCTAAGCTACGCGAATCTCTGACCAATGAGCGAAGATTCGCGTCATTCGCGGTTCCAATTTTATCGTTGATGTGGTTTTCCACCTGGAGGCTCCGCTTGCCAATCCAGGTGTAGACCACATTCCTTTTTGTCAGAATCCGCCCACCGTCCGGCGCGCTCATCTTCGCCGAGGAACACCGGGCGCGTGCATGGCGCGCAGCCGATACTTACGTAACCCCGCTGATACAGCGGATGAACGGGCAAATCGTGCGCCTGGCGGTAGGCCTGCACATCGGCTTTGGTCCAGTGCAACAGCGGATGAATTTGCAACGGCCCTTTGGCCGGTTGGTGCAGTACCCGCATCGCCTGACGATTGGCGGTCTGATCCCGGCGCACGCCTGACACCAGGGCCTTCATCCGCGCCGTGATCCACTGCATCGGCGTGACTTTGTTAATGTAGCAACACAAATCCGGGTCGCGACGGTAGAGCGCCTCCCCGTACTGCGCCAGCAACTCGCTTTGCGTCATCGTCGGACGCACGGTGAGGATGTTCAAGTTGAAACGCGCCTGCAGCATATCCCGAAAGGCCAACGTCTCCGGGAAGTGAAAGCCCGTGTCTATAAAGATGACCGGCATGTCCGGGCACACCTGCGAGATGATGTGCAGCAGCGGCACGCTCTGCGTTTGAAAGGACGAACTCGCCGCCACATCCGGCGCAAATGTCTCCCACGCCCAGCGCAGAATCTCCTCGGTGGAGGCCTGCTCGAAACGTTCATTCAAATCATTCAGAACTGCAATTTCCAACATTATTGAGTCCGGTAGTCGTTAGTCAGGTAATCCTGCAGCGGCGCGGTCAGAGATCGGCCACTTGTGCTCAGGCCGGTCTCCAGACCGCGCCTGCACAGCGTCTTTCTGCGGTGGCGCGGTCAGAGACCGGACACCGCGCTCGGCCAGAGAGCCGGTCACAACCCTGGAAAACGGCAACTAGCCCAAGGCCACCTGGATTTCGCCATCCAGAAGCATTATACCCGTGCCCTCAAGCCCGTCCGCAACTTCAATGCGCTGCGCACGGGTGACGCTGACAAGGTCTTGTGCTGCTGCACGGCATTGTTCCGCCCGAACTACATCGCGTGTCGCCAGGTATAGCGGCGGAAGTTCCGCTCCAAGCGATAGGCCACGCTCGCTCTTGTAACGTCGTGCCGCCGTGGCGATCTCCACCAGCGTCTCGCCGAAGGCTTCAGCATCCGCATCCTCGAAACGTGCATCTGGCTGGGGCCATTGCGAGACGTGAATGGACACGGCATCATCGCGCTCCGCGAAAAGGGCCTGGTAAATGGCCTCCGTCACATGCGGCAGGAACGGGGCAGATAGTTTGAGCATTGCCAGCAGGACATGATCAACCGTGAAGGCTGCCCCTGCGTCCTCGTTGTACAGGCGGAGCTTCGCCATCTCCAGGTAATTATCCGCCAAATCGCGCCAGAAGAAAGTCTCAATCTCGCTTTTGGCAGCGGCGTAGTCGTAATCGCGGAACAGGTCGGTGACACGGCGGATCAGGCGTTGGGTGCGGGCGAGAATCCAGCGGTCGGCGGGGGATAGTCGGGGCGAGGCAGCGCCACCAGCATCCGCACTTGACGATATGCTTGAGGGCGGCATGGTTTTGGCAGCAGAAGATTCCGCGCGCGCTGCCCCGCCTGTACGAAACCGTTCAGCAAAACGGGCAACGTTCCACAGTTTGGTGATCAATTTGGCGCCGATCTGGATTTTTTCTTCGCTGATGATCGAATCCTTGCCAAAGCCGGTGCTCGATGTCCAATAGCGCACGGCGTCCGCAGAATACTGTTCGAGCATCTCCATCGGCGGCATCGGCCCGCCGCCGCGGCTTTTGCTGATTTTGCCGGTTCCTTCGGGGGCCAGCCCCCACCCCGAAATGCCCGCATCCGTCCACGGCGTCGCGCCAAAATGATGATACGACTTCACGATGGTGTAGAACGCCCAGGTGCGAATGATCTCGTGGGCCTGCGGGCGCAACGAGAAGGGATAGACTTTAGCGTAGAGCAGGGGATTCGTCAGCCACTGCCCTGCAATCTGCGGGGAGAGCGACGAGGTCGCCCAGGTGTCCATCACATCCGTTTCCGGCGTGAAGGACATGCTGCCGCAAGCGCAGGGGTGCGACGGCGCGTGCGTGGTCGGGTCCACAGGCAGCTCGTCCTCATCAGCAAGGATCACCGCACCGCACACATCGCAATACCAGACCGGGAAGGTCACGCCGTAGTACCGCTGGCGGGAAATGCACCAGTCCCAGTTGAGGTTTTCGACCCACTCGCGGAAACGGGTTTCCATGTGATCGGGATGCCAGCGGACCTGCGCGCCGGAGGCCAGCAGCTCGTCTTTGAAATCGAGCACGCGGACGAACCATTGCGGCGTGACGATGTATTCCACCGGCGTGTCGCACCGTTCGTGGACGCGCACGGATTGCGCCAGAGGGCTTTGCCCCAAGAGCAAGCCACGTTCCGCCAGCGCCGCCACGATCTGCCGTCTGGCCTCGCGTGAGGACAGACCAGCAAACGCACCCGCCAGGTCGGTCATCCGCCCGGCGCGGTCCAGCGCGACGCGCAACGGCAAGTTATGTTTGTACCACCAGGCCACGTCCGCCGTATCGCCGAAGGTACAACACATCACCGCGCCCGTGCCTTTCTCCGGGTCCGCGCCGGGATCGGTGAGGATTGGTACCCATTGGTCGAAGTACGGCACGCGCACCTGTTTGCCAACGAGGCCTGTGTAACGTGCGTCATCCGGGTGGACGAAGATCGCCACACACGCAGGCAGCAGTTCCGGGCGGGTGGTGGCGATTTCCAGCACGCCGCCATCTTCCACCGCGAACGCCAGCGTGTAGAACGTACTCGCCCGGTCGAGGTCGTTCAGTTCGGCCTGGGCGATGGCAGTCTGGCACTCCGGGCACCAAATCGCGGGGGCTTCCTTGCGGTACGCCAGGCCCTTGCGGTACAGGTCGAGGAACGAAAGCTGCGAGATACGCCGGGATTCCGCGTCAATCGTGCGATAGGTGTAGCGCCAATCAATCGAAAGACCAAGGCGTTGCCAGAGGGCCTGGTAATCCCGCTCCGCCTGCGCGCTCACCGCCAGACAACGCTCGATAAACGCCTCGCGCCCCACCTCCACGGCGCGGATGCCCTCCCACTTTTCGACCAGGCGTTCGGTGGGCAGGCCGTTGTCGTCGTAGCCCATCGGATAGAAGACGTTGTAGCCGTTCATCCGCCAGAAGCGCGCCATAAAGTCAGCGTGGCTGTACGAGTAGACGTGGCCCAGGTGCAGATGACCGGAAACCGTCGGCGGCGGCGTGTCAATCGAGTAAACCGGGCGCGTGGCGTCGTCCACATCGAAGTGATACACGCCCTGCGCCTGCCAGAACGCCTGCCAGCGCGGCTCCTCAGTCTTCGGATCGTAACGTTTCGGTAAAGTAGTCATGTCAGTCCTCCTCACAAAAATGTCAACGGATTCAACGGATGAAACGGATTGAAAAGAAAAAAATCTGTTGAAATCTGTTCAATCCGTTGACACGAAAAAGGCCCACTCCGTCCAGGGACGAAGTGGGCCTCCGCGGTACCACCCTGATTTACCGGCACATGCCGATACACTCTGCCATCCACGGCCTGAGCGATGGATGCTCGCTGTAACGGGCGATCCCGTAGCGACCTACTGAGGGCTATTCCCCAATTCAGCCGCTCGACTCCCGGGCGACCTTCGGCGATCTGTCACTGCAAGGGCTTTCAGCCGGTGGCCCTATTCTCTGTTCCCAGTGACGGAGAGAGCACCGCTCCCTCAATCGCCTACTCCTCCCGTTCACCGTCTTTCACGGATTAGGTTGATTTGATTATATGAGAGTCGAGTGAATTGTCAACTGTAAATATCCAACACATCCCGCAGCATCGTCATCGCCGAAGGAATCGGATTCGGCTCGTCAATGATCGCGGTGATGACGCCGTAGATGTCGGTAGTGTAGACGACACCCATCTGCTTTCGGCCAAGCCTGCCGAGCGGGTGATCCGGCGGTAACGACGTCGGGGTGACGGAGAGGGCGTAGCCGCCGTCGGGTTGCCGTTCGGCGCGGGCGAGCAGGCGATAACGGCGGCCTTCCCGGCGTGCAGACACCAGTTCATCCACACCGACGGTCGCAATGCCGGCGCGCGTGACATCGTTCAGTGTGGCAGGGAAATCCGCCACCGCGTTCGTCAAGATGACGAGTTTCGCCGCCGCATCCCAGCCTTCAAGGTCCCACGAGCCATCCCCCTCCAGCACGCCTTCGGCGCGCGCCAGCGCCAGCGCTTCATCCCACGGTACGCCCTCGGCGAGCATGTCCATCACGTAACCGGTGACGAGGTTGGGCACGGCCTCGATGCGCTGCACGACCGCGCCGCGCAAATCCCGCGCCCCCAGGTTGATCGCCGGCAGGCCGCCCGCAACCGTGCCATCGAACCGAAGTTGCACGCCATTGGCCTTCGCCAGTTCGTGCAGTTCGCGGTAAGCCACCACCAGCGGTCCTTTGTTCGGCGTGACGACGTGCATCCCTTTCTGCATCGCAGCGCGGATGCAACTCAAACCCGGTTCCGCGCCCTGCGCCAGATTGACCGGCGAGACTTCCAGCAGCACATCCGCCTCCACCGCTTGCACCAGCGCAAGCGCATCCCAGCCCGTGCGACCTACGCCGGGATAGTCGGCAACCGAGCCGCCGTCTTGCTTGATCTGCGCGACGCGCGCCGGATCAAGCCTGTTCGCGTCGTAGGCCGCGCCGCGGCTGTCCGCCGCGCCGACAAGCATCAGTTCCAGGCCATAGCGTTCGCGCAGCAGCGCTTCCTTCTCGACGATCACTTCGCAAAAGCGACGGCCCAGGTTACCCAATCCGATAAGGACATAACGTATTGTACGCATCATAGCCTCCAGCAAGGAGTATGGAGTATAGAGTGAGAGAGTGCTCGCAAATCCAGAACGCGAGTTCCCTATTACCAATTACCGATCACCAATCACCGCTTACCGATGACCAATCCCCACAAGTATAGCCGGATCATGGTGTTACACAACAAAAGGGGGTGCATTTCAACTTCGGGGCAAGTCTTGCTGTGGCCGGTCTCTGACTGCGCCACCCACGTCACATTCCTCCGTTTTCCTTGCCCGTTCCTTGCCCGGATGTGTGACTTGTGCTACACTATGCGCCACAAATTCAGCCTTACAATGCCACTTTACGGAGGACAGGCCATGAACACACTCTTGCTGAAGAATGCCACACTTTTGGTCACCATGGACGACGCACGCCGACGCATCCCCAACGGCAGTCTCCTGGTCCGCGACAATGTCATCGCCGCCGTAGGCACAACCGCCGAACTCGCCGAATGTTCTGCCGATCGGGTGATTGATGCGACGGGCATGGTCATCCTGCCGGGGCTGGTCAACACCCACCACCATCTGTACCAGACGCTCACGCGCGCCGTGCCGGCCGCCCAGGATGCGACGTTGTTCCAATGGCTCAAAACGCTGTACCCCATTTGGGCCGGTCTGACCGGTGAAGCGGTCTATATCAGCGCGCTGACCGGATTGGCGGAACTGTTGCTTTCCGGCTGCACCACAACCTCGGATCACCTGTATATCTTCCCCAACGACGTGCGCCTGGATGACGAGATCCGCGCAGCCCAGGAGATCGGCATCCGTTTCCACGCCACGCGCGGCTCAATGAGCCTGGGGGAAAGCAAGGGTGGCCTGCCGCCGGATCGCGTCGTCGAGGACGAAGCCTTCATCCTCAAAGATACCCAGCGGGTCATCGAGACCTACCACGATCCCCGCCCCTACGCGATGCTGCGCATTGCCGTCGCGCCGTGCTCGCCCTTTTCGGTAACGGAGGACTTGATGCGCGAAGCAGCGCGGCTGGCGCGCGCTTACGGCGTGCAACTGCACACCCATCTGGCAGAGACGCAAGATGAAGAAGCCTTCTGCCTGGCGACCTCCGGTAAGCGGCCCGTAGGCTATGCCGAATCGTTAGGCTGGCTGGGCGACGATGTATGGTTCGCGCACGGCGTCCACATCAACCCTGCGGAAATCCGCGAGATGGCGCACACCCATACCGGCGTGGCACACTGCCCTTCCAGCAACATGCGCCTGGCATCGGGGATCGCACCGGTGCGCGCCTACCTCGACAGCGGTGTGCCTGTCGGCCTGGGGGTGGACGGCTCGGCAAGCAACGACGGTTCGTCCCTGCTGGCCGAAGCGCGTATGGCGCTGCTTTTGCAGCGCGTGATGGGCAACCCGGCCGGTCTCAGCGCCGAAGAAGCCCTGTGGATCGCTACCCGCGGCGGCGCCGAGGTGCTGGGGCGCGACGACATCGGGCAACTCACGCCCGGCAAAGCCGCCGACTTCATCGGATTGCGGCTGGATACGCCTGGCTATGCCGGGGGCGCGGTCCACGATCCGCTGGCGGCGACCGTCTTCTGCCAGCCGCAGAACGTCGAGCTGTCGGTCATCAACGGACGCGTGGTCATCCAGGAGGGGCAACTGCTCACGGTAGATGTGCCGGTTGTCATCGAGCGGCACAACGCCATCGCCAGAAAACTGGTATGGGAAAGGTAGACGGTAGACAGGGCGTGTTTTGTCAATGGGCAGGGCGACGCATAACAGTCATGCGTGCGACATCAAAACCGGCCTGACGGTAAACGGCAGGCCGGACATTTTATTTGGCGGAGAGGGTGGGATTCGAACCCACGGTAGTCCTAGAACTACAACGGTTTTCGAGACCGCCCCGATCGGCCACTCCGGCACCTCTCCGAGCACCTGGAATTATACCACGAAGCGGCACACAAGCAAAGACTAAAGTGACATTCCACATCGCTTGCGTCACCGCGCCCAGGCGAGCGCCCACGCGGGCAGCCACAGCTTCCCTACCCCCATAAAGGCCAGTACCGTAGAAGCGATGAAAATCAGCACCCCCACGGCGATCAGTACTTTGTCGGCGCGTGTGTAGGTGAGCTGATGCACCCAGGTGCGCGGTTTGACGCCAAAGGCGCGCAGGTCCATCGCATCAATGATGTCCTCCGCGCCGACGATGGCATTGATCGTCACCGGCACGAGCAGCGGCGCCAGTTTGCGAATCTGGGCAATCAGGCCGCCGGAGAGCTTCTCCACTTCATAGCCGCGCGCGCGTTGCGCATCCAATGTCACTGTGAAATCCCGCGCCAACGTGGGCACGAAGCGAAAGGCCAGGTCCATCGCATAGGCGAACTTGTCCGGCAGGCCCAGTCCCCGGAAGGTGACGCCGTAAAGGCTAGGGTCTACGGTGTAAGGAATCGTGATCGCCATCACGGTAATCGCATACATGCGCACAAGCTGGCTGATGGCAAAGATGATCTTCTCCACGGTGATATTCACCACGATTTGCCACTTGACGATGGGGAGGGAGAGAGGCCCCAGTTGCCGGATAAGATGCTCCTCGGTATAAGCATACTGGGTACCGCCTCTCCCGGTAAAAAACGTCAAGGTGGTCATCAAGAGAATGATGATGCTGATCAGAATCCACGCACGGCGCGTCTCACGCCAGGTCAGGCGCGCCAGCAAGAACTGTAAAAGGGCGATGCCCAGGAAACCCAACAGAATTCGCAAATCCCAGAATTGGATCACAGAGAAGAGCAGCGCCAGCATAAAGAGAATCCGCGCCCGTGGATCCAAACGCTGGATAAGGGTATCCCGGTCTCGATAACGCCAGGCAATCAGCATTTTATTCTCCTGATGATGAAACGTAAAACGTGAGATGTAAGCGAGCTTTACGAATTACGAGTTACGAATTACCGCCCAATACGCTTTTGGACGGCGTTATACGCGGCGAGCAGAATCGGCGTGAGGATCATCGAGTTGACGATGTTGGGACCGGCGGCCGGCGCAAACTCGCCGATGATCGCCGTGGCAAAGCTGTAGCCGTTGACCCAAATATCGGCGAGGGAAGCGAAACCGATGCCGATGATGATGCCCAACGTGCCCCAAATGTTCACCGCTGCCAGGTCCACGCCGTATTGTTCCAGCAAAAACCGGCTAGCGATAACCACCGCTGCACCGATGAGGAAAATCCAGGCCCACAGCGAGAAGTCCTCGATTTCACCGGTCCACGGGCCGACCACACGGGGGTTGATCAGAATCACCACCACCGCGAGCGCCATCAGTACACCGACCAGGATGGTCAGGAAATTGAGGCTGCGCTTCTTATCACTGAAGAGCATCACCAGCCCCGGAATCAACCCCATCAACCCGTTGCCGACATCCCAGGCCGGATACACGCCCCAGCCGGTAATGAAGTCACCCAGAATGTTGCCCACCGCTCCGGTGAAGAACCCGACCACCGGCCCGAAGACATAGCCGAAGAAAATCGGGATGCTGACCGAGGGGCGCAAGGCGACCTGGCTGACGGACGGCATCGGGATGGTGTTGAAAATGTAATTGAAGACGCCGTAAAGCGCCGCGCCGATCCCCATATACACCACCTGCCGGGTGCCGACCTGCCAGGCGTCGTTCTGCGCCGTGAGCAGATAGATGACGAAAACGGCAATCAGGCCGATCAACGTGACAACAATCGGCGCGATGCCGCGAATCTTGTCGCCGCTGGTGAGGATGCTGGCCAGCGCCAACAGCACCACAAACGCCAGCAGCACGACAAGCCACGTCAGTGAGCGTTTGCTCTTGAGTCTTTCCATCATACAATCATCTCCTTTCGTAAAAGTAAAAATAAAATAGCGTGAACTTAACCCGTACAGCAGGACACGTCCCTCCCCCGGCGTGTTCGTTGCACTTGACGTATATCTCACCAGCAGACATCATGCGCTACACTCTCCACGAAGCATGAAAATGCATGGCAACGGATTCAACGGATCCAAACGGATTAGCCTTCGACTGTTGCATAAATCTGCTCAATCCGCTGACAAAAAGAGAACTTCAGGTAAAGTTTATAGCATGCGCCAACGCCTCTGCCGACAAAAAACGTCCCGTCTGCGGCAAATGCTCCAGATTCGCCTTCAGCAGCGATGTCGGCACCAGGCGGCAGCGTTTCAATAGCTCAAGATCGGTCAACACCTCGGCGGGTGGCCCGTCGCCGACAATCCGCCCGCCTTCTATTAACACCACCCGATTGGCATAACAGATCGCCAGGTCCAGGTCATGGGTGATAAACAGAATGGCCGCAAAGCCGGGCGTCTGCAAGATGGAATCCATAAAGGCGATGTAGTTCCAGTAATCCTGCCCCGCCGTCGGCTCATCCATCACCAGGATTTTGGAACGCATCGCCAGCACCGCCGCAATGCTGACCCGTTTCTGTTGCCCAAAAGAAAGCGCAAGCGGAGGATAGTTCTCCAGGCCGCGCAAGTGCACGGTATCGAGAGCCTCATTGACGCCTTGTTCAATCAGTTCAGGGCTATAGCCCAGGTTCTTGGGGCCAAAAGCCAATTCTTCGCGCACCGTCGGCGCATAGAGCATGTGACTGGGGCTTTGAAAGACGTATCCCAACGTGTGGGCGATCTGGGCGACGCTCAGCTTGCGGGTGTCTGTGCCCTGCACCAGCACTCGCCCATGGGTGGGTTTGAGCAGGCCGATGGCATGCTTGACCAATGTAGTTTTCCCTGCGCCATTGGGGCCGAGGATCGCCGTGATGTCGCCCTGGCGCAACGTCAGATTGACGTTGTGGATGACCTCTCGTCCGCCCTCGTAGACGAACGAGACATCCTCAAATGTCACCAGGGGATCGCGGCCATTTGATTTGATGGCCGGTTCAAATGCAGGGAGCGGCGTCCGCGCCGCGCGTTCCAAAATGACCGGCGCGGGCAACTTCACCTGGCGGTAGTCCATCACCTGCATCGCGCCGTCCAGTGGCCCGTCATAGGCCACCTTGCCATCCTGCATAAAAAGCACCCGGTCAGGATGGATGCTCAGCGCATCTTCAACGCGGTGCTCCACCAGAAGGATGCTTACGCCTTCATCGGCCAGACGACGGAAGAGCGCCAACGCCTCCTGCGCACTTGCCGGATCGAGGCTGGCAAGGGGTTCATCCAGCAGCAGGATGTCAGGACGCATCGCCAGTACCCCGGCAAGGCTGACTTTCTGCTTCTCACCGCCGGAAAGATAAAAGGTTTCACGGTTGCGCAGGTGCGCAATCCCCAGATACTCAAGCGTCTCATCCACGCGCCGGCGGATTGCGTCGCGCGGCAGCCCCAGGTTCTCCAGACCGAAGGCCACTTCCGTGAACACGTGCGCGCCGAGAATCTGCCGCTCCGGGTCTTGCAGCACCGTGCCGACAATCTGCGAGATGCGCGACAACGGCATATCGGCGATGTCCTGTCCGTGAAGCAGCACCTGCCCGTTCAGCTCACCCTTATAGCTGCGGGGAATCAGGCCGTTGATGCAGCGGATGAGCGTCGTCTTGCCGCAACCGCTGGAGCCGGCCACGAGCAGCAGTTCGCCCGCGTGCAGCGTGAACGACACTTCCTCAATTGCCGGTTGCTCACGCGCCCGGTATTGGAAGGTCAGATTGTGTACGGAGAGAGGTGGGAATACATCAGGTTGGGTCACAAGGTCTCCTTAAAAACATCATTTCTTGGATCAGGATTATCCAACCACTCGCTGTCCCTTCGTTAATCCTGTGGCGGATGCCACCCCGCCAAAACCCATAAACGCCGTGCCTCAACTATGTCAGGATGATTCATCTAAAGAGCCATTACCGTGGCGCGTCCAACGGGCGTCTTGCCACGGATGATGGTTCCATCTTCTGTCCACTCAAAATGCTCATTCCATATCTCTCGGCGAGGATTGAACAATGGCACAACCTGACCACTTTCAGGATCTATGGCCTCACATTTGTCAGCTTTGTGGCTGTTACACATCGGACAAGCCAGAATCAAGTTATCTTCGTCATCAGTCCCGCCCCGCGCCTCGGGAAAAATATGATCAATTTCCAGCAATGGACCCACTACACGCAGCGCAGTAAGACAGTAGCCACACCGAAACCACGAGGCTTCCGCTATTCGTAGCCGCAATTCTACTGAAATACGCTGTGGACTCATTCGAGGGGTTCAAATTGGGCCAGATCACTGATATCATAGCCCCGTTGTTTAAGCAGCACAGCAGCCTGCGCACGCACCAATATGACCTCACGATACAATTTCAGCAACGCCTCCTCTTCGGCCTGTTCTTCATCAGACAAAGGGCGACGTTGCTGTGCTTCATGCAACGCGGCCAACCGTTCTCGTTGTTCGCTGGGCAACGTGGAACGCACCGCTTGCCATAACGCTGCATCATTAAGATAGGCCATCTGTGCCAGTGCGGCTTTCAGAGTCGTTGATGTATTCGTCAAGGTCGGCGCCGCTGCCACAATTGCCTCAACGCATAACTCATCAATGGGTCTTTTTACCTTTTGCGCAGCGCGCTGAATTTGTTCATAAGTAGCGCGTGGCACATTCAGGGTAATCGGATATACAGTCATCAAAACCTCCCTCATCTCCACAATACATTCTGCCAGTTATGCACCAGCGGTCGCCAACCGCTCGACGCGCGCCAACAAACGAGGTTCTTTCAATTCAATGCTCATAGTCCCTCCTGAGAATGTAGATCGCGCTCGCTCATATTTTCGAGTATAAGCAAAAGTGAGCGATATGCAACTGGTTGCTGGTTACTGGTTACTGGAAACTGGATACTGGAAACTGGATACTTCTCTCTCGCTTTTTTAGAACAATCGAGTAAACTAACTCGCGTTGCCTCCGGGCACACCGTTCAAACAGGTAGCGGACGTATGAACACATCCACAAGGCCGGCTTCTGAGTTAACGCTGCGCCGCATTGCGCAGACGTGGTGGCCGCTGGCGTTCAGTTGGCTGCTGATGAGCGTCGAAGGGCCGGCGCACAGCGCCATCGCTGCGCGGCTCGCCGATCCCGAAGTCAACCTGGCGGCGTGGGGCGGTATCGTGTTCCCGCTGGCGCTCATCATCGAGGCGCCGATTATTATGCTGCTCCCGGCATCTACGGCATTGAGCAAAGACTGGGATGCTTATGTACGGGTGCGACGTTTTATGATGCGCACGGGATTTCTGCTCACCGTGCTGCATGCCATTGTCGCTTTCACGCCGTTGTATGACCTGATCGCGCGTCATGTGATCGGCGCGCCAGAGGTGATTATCGAGCCGGGGCGCATCGGACTGATGATTATGCTGCCGTGGAGCTGGGCGATCGCGTTCCGCCGGACCCAGCAAGGGGTGATGATCCGCTTCGGACACACAAAGACAGTAGGAACAGGTACACTGATCCGCCTGTGCGCCAACGGCCTCGTGCTGCTGGCCGGGTACCTGATCCACACACTGCCGGGGATTGTGGTGGCTTCCAGCGCCGTCGCAGTGGGCGTGGTCGCCGAGGCCCTCTACGCCGGATGGCGCGCCCGACCCATCATCCGACATCAACTGCGCCTGGCCCCGCGCGCCGCAGTCCCGCTGACCTCCCGTGACTTCCTGGCTTTCTACATCCCGCTGGCACTCACATCGTTGATCTCGCTGTTGGTGCAGCCCATCGGCAGCGCGACGATGAGCCGCCTGCCGCGCGCGCTGGATTCGCTGGCAGTGTGGCCGGTGCTCAGCGGTTTGTTGTTCCTCCTGCGCAGCGGCGGGATCGCCTACAAGGAGACCGTCATCGCGCTCCTGGACGAACCCCACGCGCTGCGCCATCTGCGCCGTTTTATGGTGATTCTGACAACCGGCGGAACGGCGTTGTTATTGCTGATCGCCCTCACGCCCCTCGCGGGGTTATGGTTCGAGAAAGTAATGGCGCTCTCGCCGACATTGGTAGCCTTAGGCCAGCGGGGTTTAATCCTGGGGATGTTCCTTCCGACGATTGCAACGCTCGACAGTTGGTTTCAAGGGCTACTGATGCACCGACGGCAAACCCGTAGCATCACGGAAGGTGTGATTCTGTATACCGTCGCTATCACCACAGGTATGGGGGTCAGTATGGCGCTAGACCGCCTGGGCGCGCCTATCGTCGGCGTCTATGCGGCCGTGATCGTGTTTCAAATTGCCTGGGCATTGCAGGTAGGCTGGTTGGGGTTAAAGTACGGGTATAAACAAGAACTTACGAGGTAAAATATGGCAACGCAGTGGTATAATTTGGGCGGTGGGGACTTTGTCCTTGTGGGTGGATCAAACATCGGTGCGATTCTCCATGAAGGACGCGCCATTGTGGTAGATGCCGGGCTGGATAAGGAGGCAGCCAGGAAGGCCCTGCGCGCGCTCGAAGGCGAGGGCGCGCGTGTGGCAGCCATCATCATCACCCACGGACATGCCGACCATTTCGGCGGCGTGGGCTGGCTGGCGGAACAGGCCCGCGCGCCGGTCTATGCATCGCCACTGGAAGGCGTCTTTGCCACACAGCCGCTGCTGGAGCCGCTGTTTCTCTACGGCGGCGCGGCGCCTATCGTCGAGCTACAGGGAAAATTCACTCTGGCGCGCCAGGGCGTGGCGGCCATCACACCACTGAATGTCGGTCCGCAGGCAATCGCCGGCATACCGTTGGAAATCGTTCCCCTGCCGGGCCACGCACCGCAGCAAATCGGCGTCGCGCATGACGCTACGCTCTATTGCGGCGATGTCGTCTTCCCGGAAGAGACGCTGGAGCGCCATCCCATTCTCTTCTGCGCCGACATGGATGCCTGGCTGGCGAGTCTGGAGCGCCTCCCCACCCTGCCCTACACCGGCTACATCCCTGGTCACGGCGAACCGATACGAGACATTGCGCCATCGGCAGCGTGCAACGCCGCCCGCTTGCGGGAAATCCGCGCGCTGGTATGGGAGACACTGGCAACGCCGCAGGAGGCGCCGGCCATCCTGCGCGCGGTCGCTACCCATTACGGCGTGACTTTTGCCGCGCCGCAGTTCTTTCTCCTGGCCCTGACGACGATCCACGCGGCGCTGGCCTCCCTGCAAGCCGCCGGGCAGGCGGCTGTGGTGATGGATGACAATCGGATGCTGTGGCATAGGACAACTTGATAAAGCAACGCAACAAACCAATATGGAGGAAATACACCGCATGTCGGTTATAGCCGAACCCATAAACCACACTAAAAGGCTTGATTTCTGGAAAATCGCCGCCATTATCATTCTACTTTTGGCGTTGCTCACCCGTTTTTACGCGCTGGGCGACCGCGCCGTCAGCCACGATGAAACGACGCATGCCAAATTCTCGTGGAATCTCTATGCCGGACGCGGTTTCCGCCACGATCCGCTTATGCACGGGCCGCTGCTCTTCGAGGTGACTGCGCTCATCTATTACCTCTTCGGCGTGAGCGATTTCACCGCGCGCATCTACGCCGCGACGGTAGGCGTGGGGCTGGTGATGACGCCCTGGTTATTGCGGAAATGGCTGGGCAAACATGGCGCGTTGTTCGCTTCCATCATGCTGCTGATTTCGCCGGCCATCACCTACTACGCGCGCTACACCCGCCATGACACCCCTTTAATGCTGTGGACGATGCTCTTTCTGTGGACGGTGCTCCGCTATCTGGATAGTGGACGTATCCGCTGGCTCTACGGGATGGCGGTCTTCTTCCCTCTAATGTATGCTTCCAAAGAGAACGCCTACATCTACACGGCCATCTTTCTCGTCCTGCTGGCCCTGCCCTTCCTGTGGCAGGTTTTGCGCACGCGCTGGGCGCGCCCCAGGTTAGCCCTGCTGCTGCTCCTTGTCATCATCGTCGCGCTCGTCCTGGCAGGGGTTTTCGGCTTATCGCTCAAAGAGGCCGAAGTCCGTGAAGCCGATGAATCTCAGAACAACAGCATCCCCGCTATGCTTGTGCCCTGGTGGGGGCGGTTAGCTATCGGCGTCGCTTTCCTCGTCCTGCTAAGCGCCGTGCCCATCATTTACTACGGCGTAGGCGAAGCCATTATGCGCACCTGGCGGCTGTTCGATGTCCTCATCGTTTTGGGTACGCTGACGCTGCCACTGGGTTCGGCCTTCTTGATGAAATTCGTGGCCGGCGTGGATATGAGCGTCTTCTACCCTGCGCTTATGGAGCCGAATTTCAGCAATTTGCCTCTGGGGATGACCATTTCGGCCTTCGCGGTTCTCGTGATGACACTGGCGCTCTCCGTATGGCTGGGGCTGTGGTGGAACAAGCGTCGCTGGCCGATCATCGCGCTCATCCACTACGCCATCTTTTTCACGCTCTACAGCACCTTTTTCACCTGGGGCTGGGGCACGCTGACCGGCCTGATCGGCGGACTGGCTTACTGGATGGCGCAACAGGGCGTGCAGCGCGGCAAACAACCGTGGTACTACTACATGGTCATCGGGCCGCTGTATGAATACCTGCCGCTGCTCCTGGCAGCCGGCGCCGGCGTCTGGGGACTCGTCCGCGCGGTCCTCAAAAACGCCTTCCCCCGCGCCGACGCCGAGGCGCCAGCGGCCCCACCCAAACCGCTCGATCTTGAGCGACTCTTCCCCTTATTCCTGCTGGCATGGTCATTGTGCTCGTGGGTCGCCTACAGCTATGCCGGGGAAAAAATGCCCTGGCTGTTCGTCCACATCACGCTGCCACACGTTCTGCTCGCCGGTTGGGGGCTGGGACAATGGTTGAAGGGCCTGACCTGGCAAGACCTCAGCGCGCGGCGCGGCTGGTTGTTCATCCTCGCGTTGGTGCTGTTGGGGATGGCGTTGAACGTCCTCCGGCATGCCGTAGGCCAACTACGCGCAGCCCAGATGGGCCTGACGATTACCGGCTTAAATCCGCTTGTCGAAATGCTGAGCGCCCTTGTCGGCATCTTGTTCTTCAGTAGCTTGCTGGTCTGGCTCACCGAGAAATTAACCCCTCCAGGCATCCTGCGCCTGATCCTGGCAACGTGCGTCGGCGTGCTGGGCGTCTTTACCGTGCGCACCATGTTCATGCTCAACTATGTCAACGATGAACTGGCGACAGAATTTATGGTCTACGCCCACGCAACGCCGGATGTCAAAAAAGTCCTGGCGCAGATTGATGAAATCTCCTGGCGCACCACCGGCACGCCGCACGATGTCAAAGTTGCTTATGGGAAGGAAGGCGCATGGCCGTTCTACTGGTATATGGAGACGCTTTATCCCAACAGTTATTACTACGATACCACTCCCGATCCCCAGCGTCTCCGCGAATGTCCAGTGATCATTGCCGGCAAGCCACAATGGGATGCCGTCGAAGCCATTGTGGGGACGGATTACATCGCCTTCGACTACAAATACATCTGGTGGCCCATCGAAGACTACCGGGACCTGACCTGGGAGCGCATTCGCGGCGCGTTGACGGATCCGGCGATGCGCGCGGCGCTGTGGGACATCATCCGCGACCGCGATTATACCGCTTACGCCCGCCTCAAGGATCCCGAAAATCCCTTCACCCTGAAGACCTGGCCCAATCGCCTGGACATGCATCTCTACGTGCGCCGCGACCTGACACAACAACTCTGGAGCTATCGCCTGGGGACAGAAAATGCGCCGTCGTCTTCTAATCTCTATCAAGCCGGTGAAAAAACGTTGCCGGTGGCCCTGAAGGCGCGGTTCTCCTATGCCGCCGGGCGCGGCGTCGCCGTTGCGCCGGACGGCTCGCTGTATGTGGCCGACACGGCGCAACATAGCATCTGGCATCTTGCGTCGGGAGGGACTTTGCTAAACACCTGGGGAGAATACGGCACCCTGCCGGGGCAATTCAACGAGCCATGGGATGTGGCCGTAGACGCACAGGGCAACGTCTACGTAGCCGACACGTGGAACCATCGCATCCAGAAATTCACCGCTGACGGCGAATACCTGCTCAGTTGGGGACGCCTCGGGCAGGCGAAAATCGGCGATTTTGCCGGTCACGGCATGTTCTACGGGCCGCGCGGCGTTGCCGTGGGGGCCGACGGCGCAGTTTACGTCGCCGACACGGGCAACAACCGCGTTCAAGTTTTCGACGCCGAAGGGAATTACCGTTGGGAGTTCGGCGGTTCGGGCAGCTTGCCGGGGCAGCTCAACGAGCCGGTGGGAATCGGAATCGGCGCCAGCGGAGAAATTTTCGTCGCCGACACGTGGAACCGGCGTGTGCAGGTCTTCACCGCCGATGGCCTCTATCTGCGTGAGTGGAGCGTCCCCGTTTGGGGCAGCGGCCCTGAAGAGAAACCGCACCTTGCCGTTGCAGATGGCGTCGTTTACGTGAGCGATTCCCTTCACGGGCGCGTGCTGGCCTTTGATACTGCCGGCGCGTTGCTGTGGGCCTTACGCGACGCCGAAAACCTGAGCTACCCCGTCGGGGTGGCCGTCAGAGAGGACATTCTTTACGTCGTGGATGGGCACGCCGGGCAGTTACTCGGCTATCGTATGCGATAATTGGATGATAGCCCATGTGGGAACTTCGCACCAACGAGATGAAAACCTTAACCGCAAATCACGCGAATCTTCGCCGATTTTTAGAAAAGATTTGCGCAGATTAGCGAGATTAGCGGTTTATTTTTACCAGGAGGCATTATGAACACCGTTTCACCCGAAAGTGCAGGATTTTCGTCTGCGCGTCTCAAGCGTGTTGATCAGGTCATGCAAAAGTACGTGGATCAGGGCAAGCTGCCGGGCGTCCTCACCCTGGTCGCCCGGCGCGGGCACATCGCGCACCTGTCCAAAGTCGGCTGGATGGATGTTGAGGCCCACAAACCCATCGCCTTCGACACCCTCTTTCGCATCTATTCTATGACCAAGCCGCTCACCAGCGTTGCCGTGATGATGCTCTACGAGGAAGGCCGTTTCTTCCTCAACGACCCGGTCGCCAAATACATCCCCGAATTCGCAGATCTCAAGGTCTTTGTGCGCGAGACCGAGACGGGCGTTGAGCTGGCAAACCTCAAGCGGCCGATCACGATCCATCACCTGCTGACGCACACCGCCGGGCTGAGTTACGGCTTCGACCCGAACGATTATGTGGACAAGCAGATCCAAAAGCATGTCTGGCAGCGTTACAGCGACGACCCTGACATCACGTTGGAAGAGCTGATCCGCAGAATAGCGATGTGCCCGCTCCGCACGCAGCCGGGCACCGAGTTTTTCTACAGCCTGTCCGTGGATGTGCTGGGCTACCTCGTGCAGGTCGTTTCAGGCCAGCCGTTTGACGCCTTCCTGCACGAGCGTATTCTGGAGCCGCTGGGCATGCACGATACAGCCTTCTATGTGCCGGAGAGCAAGCTCGACCGGTTTGCCGTCAACTACACACCGGACAAAGAGAAGGGCATTGCGGTCTTCGATGCGCCCACGACGAGCCGTTTCGCCAAACCCACACGCTGTCCGGCGGGCGGGATGGGGCTGGTCTCCACGCTGGGCGACTATTACCGTTTTGCACAGATGCTCTTGAACAAGGGCGAGCTGGACGGGCAACGGCTGCTGGGGCGCAAGACCATCGAGTTGATGACCAGCAATCACCTGCGCGACGGCGTCTACCGCGACGGGAATCCGGCGCTGGGGTTCGGCCTGGGGTTTGGGGTCACCCTCGATGTCGAGCGGACGCAAGCGCTTGGCTCTGTGGGCGCTTATGGCTGGGGCGGCGCAGCGACCACGCGCTTTACCATTGATCCACAGGAAGAGCTGATCCACATCGAGATGACGCAGTTGATGAACAACGACTCCGTCCCGGTGTTGGACGAAATACAAGTGGCTATCTACCAGGCAATTGTAGAGTGAGCCTATCGCCAACAACAGTATCCCGCGCCAATGGTTGGCGCGGGATACTATGCCGGATACACAACTATCTCAAGAGCCAAATGACACAGAAAATCATAATCAGAAAAATGTAATGGTGCGTTTAGGGGAAAAGCTTTATTTGTGTTGCGCCCTGTAGTTTCTCGTCCTCGGTGATCAGGATCAAATCATATTCCCACGCTGTCGCAGCGATGAAACGATCGGCCGGATCTTGATGCGGAAGATCAATAGCCCTGCTTTTAATGGCGATAGATAGCATGAGATAACGGCATTTCTCTAACGGGGCTTAGCTTCAAAGCCTCAACAACCCACTCACCCGGCGATGGCGTAAGTTCAATGCGCCCTTTCGCAGCCAAAACCAATGCTTCCCATACTGTGATCGGAGAAATGAACAATTCGTTCTCTTGATCCTCCAATATCTCAACAATAGATGCTCGCAATCTCTCCGGCGTCAAAAGACTCTACAACCATATATGCGTGTCCAATAAGTATTTCATAGTGACAACACTTCCCAGGCATCTGGTTCCTCGGCCGGGGAAACAATGTCTCCCACAATCTTACCTGTGTCACGCATACACCCTAGCTACGATGGTTGTTCGGATGAAACAATTGGGACAATTCTCACCAGGAATTTCCCTTTATCGCTGATCACCACCGGGCGATGAGAATGGATAACCGCCTTGATAATCGTATCAATCTCTTTCTGAAAATGGATCAATTGTATTTCTTCTACTGGGTATCCTTCGCTCATACATCCACCATTGCACTTTCCTGATTCACATAACGATGCTAAAGTTATATAAAAAGATGGTATGCGCCTCTGCATAAAAGTCAAGCTGTTTCAATAACCAACCCCTTCAATTTCAAAGATAACCGGTCTATGCTTTTTCTCCTATGTCTCAAGCTCCTTCACATTTTACATGCTGCCACAGGTTGATGACAGCATCTGCCGCTCATCCGGCATTGACCATCCCGCCTCCCCGCAGCCGTTCCACGTCGCGCAGCGGCGACAGGCCGAAGAGCCGTTTGTACTCCCGGTTGAAGTGCGCAGCGTCGTTGTAGCCCACGCGAAAACCGGCGCTGGCCGCATCCAACCCTTCGGCGAGCATCAGGCGGCGCGCTTCCTGAAGCCGAATCTGCTTTTGGTACTGCAAAGGACTCATCGCCGTTACAGCTTTGAAGTGATGATGGAAACTCGATATGCTCATGCCAAGCTCTTGGGCTATTTCCTCAATCCGCAACGGTTTGTCAAATTCTTTGCGCAGCCGTCCGATGGCCTTGACAATGCGCTGCGTATGGCCGTCCTGACTGGCAATGTGGCGCAGACGCTCCCCTTGTTCCCCCCGCAACAGCCGGTAGATGATCTCCCGGACGATCAAGGGCATCAGGAAGGGCGCTTCGGCCGGTGACTCCACCAGTCGGACCAGACGCACGACCGCCTCAAGCAAAGACTCGTTCAAGGCGCTGACGTTTATGGCACGCACATTGGCAGAAGGGCGTGGCGAAAAATGCCCTGCCTCAACCATCACCGAGCTGACTAGCACGGGATCGAGCTTCAGGCTCAGGCTGAGATACGGGCGTTCGCGCGACGCTTCAATGACATGACTCACAACAGGCAATTCCGCCGTGACCAGCAAATAGTGCATGGGGTCATACTGGTAACGTTCATCACCCAGGAAGACTTCCTTGCTGCCCTGAGCCACCACGCAGAAAGCCGGCTCAGAAACCCCGTGCGTCAAGCCGGTAGGCGCAGAAGCACGGTACAGGCGCAGCCCCGGCAACGGCTCGATTCCGCCGTCCTCGCGAGCGGCGCGCAAAAGACGCGCCACCAGTTCCTCACGGTGGGCCTGCACATGATAGGCTTGATATGGGCTATGCAGCAAAGGCAAGGTATCCGTTCTGATTTGTTCACTCATCGTACTCCCTCCGGTTACAAATTTGTCAAACCGTCCAACGATCTTGCAGGATTATTATATCCTTTTCCCAAAATCGGCGCAAAATACGCAGAATCATCCAATGATCTGCGAGGATTATTATATCACATTGTAAGCCAAAGTGCTAAAATAATCAGTGTAAGAAAGGACTATCCGACTCACAACTACCAGAGTATGCTTAGGAGGTTTCGATGTATCCGCACGTACAATTGATTCAATTGACTCTGCGCGTTGAACGCGAAGCAGAAGCGCAACGCCGCGCCTATCTGGAAAACAAAGCTGATTCCATAGAAGAACGGCCAATCCGCCTGCCCAAACGCGCCCCGCATCTCGAACGCGCTTGCGCGCCGTTATACTGCCAACCACAGTGTCAATGCGCATAATCAGAAGGCGTCTCTCGTAAGTTCTGTACTAAAAAGATGAAAAGTCTCTACCACGAATCTGCACGAATCGGGTGCATTTCAACTTCGAGGCAAATCTTGCTGTGGCCGGTCTCTGACCGCGCCACTGCGGGAGCCGTAGTTGATAAATTGCCCCCATCCTGAAATGCACCCGCACGAATCTGTACTAATCTTTCTATTCGTGGAGATTCGTGAAAATTCGTGGTCTATTTTCTCAGAGAGGGGAAAATGCAAAAAAGGAGAGAACAATGCAAACGGTAAAATTGAACAACAGCGTTGAAATCCCGATTCTCGGCTTTGGCGTCTTTCAGATCAGCGACCCGACCGAATGTGAAAGGTGCGTGGTGGATGCGATTGAGGTGGGCTATCGCCATATTGATACGGCAGCCTCTTACCAAAACGAAGAAGCGGTTGGCCGGGGCATCAAGCAAAGCGGCGTTCTCAGAGAAGAGTTGTTCATCACCACAAAACTTTGGATTCAGCGCAACGGCTATGAGGGGACGCTCAAAGCCTTTGAGCGGTCGCTCAAACGCCTGCAACTGGATTACGTGGACCTGTATCTGATTCACCAGCCCTTCGGCGATGTGTACGGTGAATGGCGGGCGATGGAAACGCTGTACCGGCAGGGCAAAATCAGGGCCATCGGCGTTTCCAATTTCTATCCCGACCGCATGATGGATTTGATCGTCCATAACGAAATCACCCCGGCGGTCAATCAAATCGAAGTCAACCCGTTCCATCAGCAAATTGAGGCACACAAGTTTTTTCAAGATAACGGCGTGCAGGTAGAGGCGTGGGCGCCGTTTGCCGAAGGCCGGAACAACATCTTTCAAAACAACGTGCTGCTATCCCTTGCCGAAAAGCACAACAAAAGCGTCGCCCAGATCATCCTCCGCTGGCTGGTGCAAAGAGGCATCATCGCCCTGGCCAAGACCACCCGTAAGGAAAGGATGATCGAAAATATCAGCGTATTTGATTTTGAATTGAGCGCGGACGACATGGCGGCGATAGCCACGCTCGACACGAAAACCAGCGCCTTTTTTGACCACCGCAACCCGGAGATGGTCAAATGGCTGGGTGGACGGAAACTAGACGTGTAAGCAGTTCCAAGATTTAAATGACTCTGGAATCTGGACCTGCTAAAAACGTAAAACGTAAAAACGTAAGAGAAAATTACGTTTCACGTTTTACGTTTCACGTTTCAAATTACGTTTCACGTTTTACGTTTCACGTCTCACGTTTCACGTTTCACGTCTCACAAGACACTTATTTCTTAGAACAGCCTTAACATAAGGAGATACGCGATGTCTGAAACCAAAGCACCATCACGCGCGCAGCAACTCATGGGGGATTTTGCGCCCAAGCTGGCGCAGCTTACAGACGACGTGCTTTTTGGCGACGTGTGGGCGCGCCCGGAACTGTCACCGCGCGACCGCAGCCTGATCACCGTCGCGGCGCTCATCGCCAACGGCAATACCGAGCAACTGCCGGCCCATCTGGAACGGGCCAGGGAGAACGGCATTTCGGAGGCTGAACTCGCCGAGGTGATGACCCACCTGGCCTTCTATGTTGGCTGGCCGCGCGCCATATCTGCCATTCGGGTGGCGAAGGAAGTCTTCAAGAAATAACAAGGAGTGTAACCGAACCTACGGTACAGCCCCGATAATGGAAAATTTCACCGGAGTACGCGGAGAGCGCAGAGTATTTTTATTTTTCTCTGTGAACTCTGTTCTCTGGCTATTTACAGAGGAGACTTGAAATGGACTACGTAAAACTGGGAAACACCGGACTGGATGTCTCACGAATTTGTCTCGGCTGCATGAGTTTCGGCACGGCGGAAGGCTGGGCGCATAATCCCTGGGCGCTGGATGAAGAAGCCAGCCGGGCGATCATCAAGCGGGCACTGGAGTTGGGGGTCAACTTTTTCGATACGGCCAATGTGTATGCTTTTGGAAGAAGCGAGGAAATCCTGGGGCGCGCCATCAAGGATTTCGCCAACCGTGATGAGGTCGTGATCGCCACCAAAGTATGGGGGAAAATGCGCGAAGGCCCAAACGGCGCCGGCCTATCTCGAAAAGCCATTATGAGCGAAATTGATCACAGCCTGAGACGCCTGGGCATGGATTATGTGGACCTCTATATCATCCACCGCTGGGATTACCAGACGCCGATAGAAGAGACGCTGGAAGCCATGCACGACGTTGTCCGAGCCGGCAAGGCCCGCTACATCGGCGCTTCGGCCATGTACGCCTGGCAATTCCAAAAGGCGCTGTATGTGGCCGAAAAGCACGGCTGGACGCGGTTCGTGTCTATGCAGAATCACTACAACCTCATCTACCGCGAGGAAGAGCGAGAAATGATGCCGCTCTGTCGGGCCGAGAAAATCGCAGTGACGCCTTACAGCCCATTGGCGTCGGGACGGTTAGCGCGCGATTGGTCGGAAACGACCACCCGTTACGAGACCGATCGCATTGCCAAATGGAAATACGATGCCAGCGCCGAAGCCGATAAAGCGGTCGTCGAGCGGCTGGCCCAAGTCGCCGAAAAGCGGGGCGTGCCGCGCGCGCAGGTCGCGCTGGCCTGGCTGTTGCAGAAAGAACCGGTCGTCGCGCCGATTGTCGGGGCAACCAAACTTTCGCACCTCGAAAACGCAATTGGAGCACTGGCCGTCCGGCTAACGCCTGAAGAGATTGCGTTCATGGAAGAACCTTACGTGCCTCATCGCGTCGTTGGTCCCAATTAACATGAAGACAATTCTTATCGAAAAGAACATCATGATACCGATGCGCGACGGGGTGCGGCTGGCAACGGACGTATATCGGTTGGAAGGTTCGCCGCCGGCCCCGGTGCTTATCGCGCGCACACCCTACAACAAGGAACGCGCGGTTGCCGGTAGCGATACGTTCGATGTTCTTCGCGCCGTGCAGGCCGGCTATGTCGTGGTGATTCAAGATGTGCGCGGGCGCTTTGCTTCCGAGGGTGAATTCAATCCCCATTTTCAGGAAGCCCAAGACGGCATTGACGCCTTTGCCTGGGCCGCCGCCCAACCCTGGTCGAACGGCGTCGTGGGCACTTTCGGCGGCTCGTACCTGGGATGCACCCAATGGCTGCCTGCGCGCGAGCAGCCCCCGGCCTTGCGGGCGATGGCCCCTGCGATCACCTTTTCCGACCTGTACGACGGCTGCATATACCAGGGCGGCGCCAAGGTGTTGCACGACCTCCTCTGGGTAGTCGGGGCCATCGTTCCGGCGGAAATCCAGCGTCGCGTCGCCCGCGGCGAAAAGCCGTTAGCGTGTGAAATCCCTCTGGACGCGAATATGGCGCTGAATGAACTCCCGCTCGCCTCGCATCCCTTGATCCGCGAGTATGCCGCCTTTTACCTGGATTGGCTGGCGCACCCAACGGCGGGTGACTATTGGCTGCCGGCCTCGCCCCGCGCCGGATACGACCAAATCCGCGTGCCCGCGCTCAACATCAGCGGTTGGTACGACATCTTTTTGTGGAGCACCATCGAGAACTACACGGGCATGAAAAGGCGCGGCGCTACGGAAGAAGCGCGTCGCCATCAACGCCTGATCCTCGGCCCCTGGACGCACGGCAATTTTAGCGGCAGTTTCCCCGAACGCGAGTTCGGCCCGACCGCCAGCAGCACCGCGATTGACCTGCCCGGCATCCACCTGCGCTGGTTCGACCGCTGGTTGAAGGGTGTGGACAACGGCATAGACCGGGAACCGCCGGTGATGATCTTTGTGATGGGCATTGACGAATGGCGTCACGAGGCCGATTGGCCGCTCCCCGACACGCAATACCGCTCCTACTACCTGCACAGCAGCGGTGCGGCGAACACGCTGCACGGCGACGGCGCGCTCTTCACCGAGCCGCCGGGGGACGAGCCGCCGGACGTGTATCTGTACAATCCGCTGCGCCCCGTACCGACGGTAGGTGGGCAGGTGATTCTGCCCGGCGCCAATTCTATGGGACCGCGCGACCAACGTCAAGTCGAGGCGCGCGATGACGTTTTGGTGTATACTACCCCCGTGCTGGAGCACGCAGTCGAGGTTATTGGCCCGGTCGCATTGCGGCTATTCGTGTCTTCTTCGGCGCGCGACACCGACTTTACCGGCAAGCTGGTGGATGTGTACCCGGACGGGCGGGCCATCATCCTGACCGAAGGCATCCTGCGGGCGCGCTATCGCAACTCGCTGGCAGAGCCAGAACTGCTCGAACCGGGGAAAATCTATGAACTTTGTCTCAATTTGTGGGCCACGGCGAACGTATTCCTGCCGGGGCATCGTATCCGGCTGGAAGTTTCAAGCAGCAATTTCCCGCGCTTCGACCGTAACAGCAACACGGGCGGCAACATTGCCGGCGAAACCCGCGAGCAGTATCAACCGGCGATCAATCGTATTTTTCACGACGCGGCGCATCCGTCGCACCTGATCCTGCCGATTATTGAGCGATAACGATGACAAAAACCGGTTCCACGCTCAAAGGCGTCAGCTTTCTCATCCTGGCGATGCTGATTATCTCCACCCAGAGCATCGCGGTGAAATGGCTGGGCGGCAGTTACCCGGTGCTGGAAATGGTCGTCTTGCGCAACCTGGTCGCCCTGCCGTTCACCGTGCTTTTTTCCCGGCGCGAAGGGCAACGCGGGCTGCCCCCAACCAGGCAGTTGGGGCTGGAATTCACCCGTGGGCTTTTCCTGTTCATCTCCTACACAACCTTTATGATGGGATTGGCTGCCTTGCCGCTGGCAGAAGTAGAAGCGCTCCGCTTTTCCGGACCGTTGATGATCACCCTTCTGTCAGTTCTGATGCTGGGCGAAAAAGTGGAATTACGGCGTTGGCTGGCGCTGCTCGTCGGCTTTATCGGCGTCTTGCTCATCGTCCGGCCTGGCGCGACGACGTTCAACAGCGGGTCCATTTTCGTTCTGATCAGTGTGCTTTTCTACGCGCTGACGGTCATTGCCACCCGCAGGCTGCAAACCACCGACAGCAGTGCGACAATGGCTTTCTACAGCTCGCTCGTCTACCTGGCCGCCGCGCTGACTTTGGCGCCGATTACGCTCACGGTTGGCGAAATCCCCGGCGCCCATCCGAGCATCGCTTTCCTGTTTCGCAACTGGGCGATGCCAACTCTGCTGGATGGATTCATCATGGGCGGCCTGGGGCTGGTCTGGGCAGGGTGGACGTACTTTATGGCGTGCGCCTACAGCCTGGCGCCCGCCTCGGTGATCGCGCCGTTTGAGTATCTCGCGTTGCCTATCAACATCCTGTGGGGCCTGCTTCTCTGGCACGAGATTCCCACCTGGGCGACGTTGGGCGGCGCGTTGTTGACATTATTCGCTGGATTGTGTATTCTGTATCGAGATCGTCCAATCAGGAGGGAAAAATGATTTCTCGTCGTGAGTTTCTTCGTCGTTCGGCGCTTTGTGCACTGGCGCTGGCCGGGAGCAATGCCCTGGCCGCCTGCCGCCCGGCGACCACCCAGCCGTCATCGCCAACCGCAACGCCGCCGTCCCCGAACGTGCCTACGGCCACACCTTCTCAGTCTTCTATGTCAACAACCTCCCCGGCGACGGCTGCGTCCTCTCCGTCTTTCACACCGACCAACCCGCCGGTGACTGTTGCTGCAACCGTGTCGGCCGGTACCGGCGACGCTTACCTGGCCGTCGCGCACGGCAAGTCCCTCGGCCCGGCCGAACTCACACGCCGGGCTATTGCCGCCATAGGGGGTATCGAACGGTTCGTGAAAAAAGGCGCCGATGTCATCGTCAAACCCAACATCTGCAATGCTTATAACGGTCCCGAGTATGCCAGCACCACCAACCCGGAGGTCGTCGCCGCCATCGTCGAGCTGTGCCTGCAGGCCGGGGCCAAACGTGTGCGGGTAATGGATTTCCCGTTTGGCGGCACGGCACAGAACGCTTACAAAACGAGCGGGATCGCCAAGGCCGTCGAGGCCGTCGGCGGGCAGATGGAGGTGATGAGCGCCCTCAAATACCGGACGGTTGAAATTCCCAATGCCCAGGCCCTGAACAAGACCGACATTTATGGCGACATCCTCAGCGCCGACGTGGTCATCAACGTGCCGATTGCCAAACACCACAGCATGGCTACGCTCACCCTCGGACTCAAAAACCTGATGGGGACGGTCAAGGATCGTGGCGCGTTGCACGCCAGGGGGCTGCCACAGTCCATCGTTGACCTGGCGACGGTCGTCCGGCCACAATTGACCGTCATTGACGCCATCCGCATCCTGGTCGCCAACGGCCCGACCGGCGGCAACCTGAACGATGTCAAAGAAATGAACACGGTCATCGCCAGCACCGACGTGGTCGCCGCCGATGCTTACGCGGCGACGCTTTTCGGCCTGACCGGAGCCGATGTCGCCTATATCAAGCTCGCCAACGAACGGGGACTGGGTACAATGGACCTTGATGCGCTCAAGATCGAAGAAATTGGTGTGTAAAATGCCACACTCCCCTGAAGCCAAACGCACATTCACCCCAGTTTTCGCAGACAGAGCTACACACGCCCTCCGCCGCCTGCGCCCGTGGGTGCAGGCCCTGGCATTTCTTTTCTTTGTTGCGACGCTGGTAGCGGCCGGACGGGTAGCCTTTCTGCCTGCCGACCTGTTCTTCCGCCTCGATCCGCTGGTCGGGTTGGCGGGGATGCTGGCGGCGCGGCGGGTGATGTCGGCGCTGCTGATCGGCGGGGTGCTCGCGCTGCTCCTGGCCCTGGTGGCCGGGCGAGCCTGGTGTGGCTGGCTTTGCCCGCTGGGGACGGTGCTGGATTGGACGCCGGCGCGCAAACCGGCCCCCAAAGAGGCTGACCTCACCTCACGCTGGCGGCAGGTCAAGTATTTCCTCCTGGCGCTGATCCTGGTGGCGGCCCTGCTGGGCAACCTCACCCTGATTTTTCTCGATCCGATCACACTGCTCTACCGGACAATAGCCGCCGCCGTCTGGCCGGCGCTGACGGCGATTGTTTCAGGGATCGAACACGCGCTGGTCAGGTTGCCCGTGCCCGCTCTGCAAGACGCCGTGGTAGCGGTAGACACCTTTCTGCGGAGCACCGTGCTGCCGGTGGAGCAACCGGTTTACGGACTGAGCAGCCTGATCGCAGTGTTGTTTGTGACCGTGCTGGCCCTGAACGCCTGGCGCGCGCGCTTTTGGTGTCGCTACCTGTGTCCACTGGGCGCGCTGCTCGGCCTGGTTGGCAAGGTGGCCTGGCTGCGGCGCACCGTGAACGACCGTTGCGTTGCCTGTGGACGCTGCGCACGCGCCTGTCCAACCGGGACGATTGACCCCGCGCGAGGGTATGTCAGTGCCCCCTCCGAGTGCATCATGTGCCTGGAGTGTGCGCCGGCCTGCCCACAGGATGCCCAAGAGTTCCGTGGTCATCTGCGGCCGGCGGCCTGGCAGCCCTACGATCCCTCGCGGCGACAGTTTCTTGCCTCGGCCGGCGCGGCGGCGGCCCTGGTAGGCTTGAGCGCGGTGACGCCGACGGCCAAACGGCCCCATCCGTTCCTGTTGCGCCCCCCTGGCGCTACTGACCCCGATTTTCTCACCCGATGCGTACGCTGCGGCATCTGCATCAAGGTCTGTCCCACTTCGGCCTTGCAACCCAGTTTGACAACGGCCGGTTGGCCCGGCGTCTGGACGCCGGTGCTCGTGCCGCGCATCGGTTATTGCGACTTCTCGTGCAATGCCTGTGGGCAAGTCTGCCCGACCGGCGCCATCCCCCGTCTGACGCTGGAGGAAAAGCGTCAGACGGTGATCGGACATGCCTATATCAACCGTAATCGCTGTCTGCCGTGGGCCAGCGGGCGCAGTTGCATCACCTGCGAAGAGATGTGCCCGCGACCGGAGAAAGCGATCCAGCTTGAGGAGGTGCAGGTGACACGCCCCGACGGACAGACGATCACCCTCCAGCGGCCGTATGTGGTCCAGGAACGCTGTATCGGCTGTGGCATCTGCGAAAACCACTGTCCGCTTGGCGGTGAAGCCGCCATCCGCGTTTACACACCAACGGAATTGGGGGCCGGGCAGGTATTCAGTTAACTTGAAGCAGTTCTCCTTCGAAAATAGTCGTATAGTCGTTAGTCTTGTAGTCGAATCGCCGTTTTCGTCCTCGTTGGTGTGATTTGCCACATGGCGACTCCCTTGAAAATAGCCACAGAAACCACAGAGGTCACAGAGAAAAAAGAGAGGCTCTGCGTCCTTTGCGTCCTTTGCGGTGAAATTTTCATCCAACTGCTGGTGAACCGCCGGTTAATGATGAATTCCTCTATAAATAAACCGCTAATCTACGCCAATCTTCTAAAAAATTAGCGAAGATTCGCGCGATTCGCGGTTAAAATTTTCATTATCGGTGCTGTATCGCAGGTTCGGTTGCACTCCTTTGGCTTGGTTTGTTCCTCCTGATGACTTGCGTTGACGTCGGAAAAAGGCCGCTGCCCTGCCGAACGCGAGTAAGCCTGCCAGGGGCAAGGCCGCGACGGGGGCGAATCCTCGCGCCGCCATCCCCACCAGGCGCGTGGCGGTGGGCGTGCTCCCCTTGCTGGTGTCGAACAGCGTCCACGCGCTAAATGCCGTGACACCCACCACGGTGACACAGCCGCCATCCACTACACCGCCGCGCGCCTCCCAAGCGCTGCCATTCCAGCGGAAGGCACGCAAGTGCGTCTCACTTAATCCGGCAATTTCATCCGGCGTGTAGCAAAACGCGACGGTTGCAGCGAACGGGCTACCGCTAGCCGTGATCCACCACGTCGCCGTAATCTCGCCGGTATTGTAGACGCCGCCGGGCGCGGCGAAGCGTTTGGTCACGGTGATTGTCCCTGCGTTCCCACTGGTGATGGTGAGGCGGAGGCGCGTCGGGCCGAAGCTGTACGGGACGCCGGTTGTCAGCCCGGTCTTGATCACCGTGTGGCTATCGCTGTACTGTAGCTCATACGCGCCGATGTCACAGCGCAAGTCATTGCGCAGGAAGCCACGCTGATCCGTCGCCGGGCAATTTGCGGGGTCGCCTGCATCAATCGCCGGCGAGCCGAAGTCCAGGCGCAGGTTGCCGTTGGCCGCGTCCACAAAGCGTGGGTCAGCGTCAATGTTCCCGTTGCCATCCGTGCCGCAGGCAGGGTCCCAGCCGCCGCCGGAACCGCCGCAGCCCTGAAGGTCGCTGTAAGCGATGATGGGCGTGCTGCTCTCGTTATAGATGCTTTGGCCAGTGGGGGCGGTGTTGCCCCAGATGATGACGTTGGTCAACGTTGGGCTGCTGTTACCATAGTTGTACATCCCGCCGCCCCAGCCAGCCGAGTTGCCGCTGAAGGTGACGTTAGTCAACGTTGGGCTGCTATTGGCGTAGTTGCCCATCCCGCCGCCGTAGTAGGAAGTCGAGTTGCCGCTGAAGGTGACGTGGGTCAGCGTCGGGCTGCCACTCTCGTTGTACATCCCGCCGCCGTAGTAATTTGTTTGTCCAGCAGTGATGACAAAGCCGTCCAGCACAGCGGTGGCATCTGTCCCGCTGCCGGTGACGACGTCGTAAGCATTGTTACCCTTAATGTCATTCCACGTTTCGGCGATATAGTTCCCGTCGTTGTTGACGTCGTTCCGGTCAATATCGCCGCTGAGGATGGTCTTGTTGGTCTGCCAGTTGCGCTGGTTGCGGAGGGTCTCCGTCCCGGCAAAGCCGCCGTAGAGGGCCACGCCGTTCTTCAGGGTGAAGGTGGCGGTGAGGATGCCGGCCGCGCCGGGGTAATGCGCGCCGGCCTTGACCCAGATTTCATCGCCGCTGATGGCCTGGGCCAGCGCGGTTTGCAGCGTGCAGGCGTTGGCCCACAAGGAGCAGTCGCCGCTGCCCTGCGCCGTAGGTGCGGCGTAGCGCACGCCGGGGGCAGCGCGCACGGTACGCGGAGTGGTCAGGTTGACCGCGGTGGTCAGGAATAGCCCGCTCAGCAAAAGGGCCATCCCCACCGTAAGGCTACGGGTTGTGGTGCTCATTTTTGTCCTCCTGTTGCCTGAATATCAGAGCTGAATGTCAAAGTTGATGGATATCTACTCCTGTTTGGGTTCGCGTATTGGCGATGCATGACCACATGGCTGGCTGGCCAAAATGGCTGACGCACTATCGCCCAGGCGGATGCGGCTTTCCAAGTCGCTTGCTTCAGCCAGCGCTTTCTCTTCATCGCCGCCGAACCCGTACTCGGCGACTAAGGCGATGGTGATCATCACACTATGCCTGAGCCGTGGCGCGCGCGCCGTTCCGGTCTCCCCATCCAGGAAGCGTGCAAGTCCGCCGGGCAGGCGAGGGATGCCGCGCTCCCGTGCGGACGGCCACCGGTATCGTGCGCCTGTAGCCCACCAGGCCCGTTGCGCTCCAAGCGCAACACGCAGGCCGTATAGGGATAAGTTTGGCGCGCTAACATACTCCGAATTATAAGAAATGACTATCACCGGAGTATCAACAGACAGGTTTTTCATGCTGGATAACATCCTAACGAGGAGACACCTGCGCTGCCGTACACCATCCAGCAGAACATGCGTGTGCCGGATTGATGGCCGGCGCTACGAAGACGGCGGATTGTAATCCGCCGGGAGCAATGGTCGTGATATGGCGAAGTTAGATATCGCCGTCTTGGGGCCTTTTACCGTGACGTTGGCCGGCCGCCCGCTTACGGACTTCCGCACGGATAAAATGCGCGCGCTGTTGGCCTATCTGGCCGTGGAGAACACCCAAATCCACCGCCGCGCGATGCTGGCCGGGCTGCTCTGGCCCGAACTCCCCGAAGCCGCCGCGCATCATAATCTGAGCCAGACCCTCTTCCTGTTACGCCAACTGCTGAATGACGTCAGCAGCGTGACGCCCTTCCTGGTGACGACCCGCTACACTTTGTACTTCAACCCGCAGAGCGACTTTTCTCTGGATGTGGCGCAATTTGAGAACGGCATGGCCGTGAATGTCGCCCCAGAAGTTGTGGCGCAGGCCGTAGCACACTATCGCGGCGAATCTTTGAGCGACCTCTGGCAAGGTATGAGCCCGGCGTTCGAGGAGTGGGCGATCCTCAAACGCACCCACTATCACCTGCTGGCCCTGGACGCCCTGGAAGCCCTGGCAGACCATTACATTGCACGCGGCATGTTCGATCTGGCCGCCGACTCCGCCCGCCGCCAAATCGCACTGGAGCCGCTGCGCGAGACGGCGCACCGCCAGTTGATGACGGCCCTGGCGCGGGCCGGCCGTCTCCCGGAGGCGCTGGCGCATTATACAGAGTGCATCGCGCTGTTGGCGCGGGAATTGGGCCTTGCGCCCGCGCCGGAAACCACCGCGTTATACGAACAAATTCGCGCGATGCGCACTCCGGAGCAGTTACTCGTGCTGCCCCCGCAGCCCCCCCTGACCGACGCGCGCCTCTTCAAGGTCCCCTTTGTAGGCCGCACGCGGGAACTGGCGCAGTTGGATACTGCGCTGACCGCCGCGCTGTGTGGGCAGGGTCAACTGCGCCTCATCACGGGCGAGTCGGGCAGCGGCAAGACGGCGCTGCTCGCCGCGTTCACCGCCCGCGCCCTGGCCGCGCAGCCCGATCTGTTGCTGCTTAACAGCAACGGCAACGCCTATACCAGCTCCGGTGACCCCTATTGGTCGTTCCTCGAAATGCTGCGGCAACTCAGCGCGGCACCCTTCGGCAGCCCGTTCCTGGCGCAAGCGCAAGCCACACGCCTGGAAGCGGCCCGCCCGGCCACGCGCGCTGCCCTGACCGGCGCTGCGCCCGGCCTGCTGCACTGGCTCAACGCCGCGCCGGAAACATCGCCGCCCCCCCTGACCGATCTGCTTACCCGCGCGCTCCTGGCGGTGACGGCTGTCCGTCCGCTGCTGTTGGTCGTGGATGACGCGCAATGGGCCGACCGGGAGTCGCTCAACCTGCTCCTGCACCTGGCCCGCCGGTTGGCCGGGCGCCGGCTGCTCCTTCTCGTCGCAGCGCGCGTGGACGCGCTGGAGCCGGGCGCTCCTGCCAACGCCGCGCCATCCCTGGCGACCGTCTACCAAGAATTGCGCCACACCCTCGGCGCCATCCAGCTCGACCTGACGCTGGCCGATGGGCGGCTCTTTATTGACGCGCTGTTGGATAGCGAATCGAATCGCCTGGGGGAAGCGTTTCGGGAGGCGCTCTACCGCCACACCGGCGGGCATGCCCTGTTCACCACTGAATTGTTGCAAGCCCTGCAAGAGCGCGGCGACCTCATCCGCGACGCCAGCGGCTTCTGGATTGCCCGCGAACGGTTGCTGTGGACGACGCTCCCGGCGCGGGTAGAGGGCGTCATCGCCACGCGCATCGGTCAACTGTTGCCCGATTGGCAGACCCTCTTGACCGTCGCCAGCGTTGAAGGTGACGAATTCACCGCTGCCGTCGTGGCGGACGTCTTGGGCTGGAGTGAGGCCGAAGTCTGCCGCCTGTGCAGCGGTGCGCTCGCGCGGCAGCATCGCCTGCTCGTCCCCTTGGGTGTACAGCAGGTGGGGGAGACCGGGCTGGCGCGCTACCGTTTCCGGCATCTCCTGTTCCAGCAATACTGTTACGCCCGGTTGGATGCCGTCGAACAGGCGCGCCTGCATTTACAGGTAGGGCGTGCGCTGGAAACGCACTACGCCGACCATGCGCCGGACATCAGCCTGGCCCTGGCGCGGCATTTCGAGCTGGGTGGAGCGTGGGACAAGGCTGTGACTTACCTGATCCATGCCGGAGAACATGCCGGCCAGCTGGCCGCCACCGAAGAGGCGCTGCGTTTGTTGACCCACGGCCTGACGTTGCTCCAACGCCTGCCGGACTCCCCCGCGCGCGCAACAAGAAATCGAATTGTACTTGACACTCGGCAGCGCATTACTGGCGCGCAACTGGAACGCGCCTGAACGGCTACAGGCCGTCGAGCGCGCTTATGCATTATGCCAACGCGTCGGGTCGCCGGACATTATGGTGCGCAGCATGTATCAATTGGCTGACAGTTACATCGCGCACAGCAACTTTGCCCCGGCCCTCACTATCGCCGACCAACTGACGCGGCTGGCGCAGACGACGTCCACCCCGCGGGCCGCTTTCTACGCGGAACACATCCAGGGCGCGGTGGCTTTCTTCAGTGGGCAGTTAGGCCCGGCGCGGCGGCACTTTGAGCAGGCCATTGCCGCCTACGACGTGCAGCCGACCCCACAGGTGGGGGACACCCTCGCCAATACGGCGGTCAGCCATCGAGTCTGGTTGGCGCAGGTGCTCTGGGCGCTCGGCTATGTAGAACAAGCCTTGACGCGCTGCCGGGAAGCCGTCGCCCTTGCGCGCACGCTGGATCACGCGGTGTCTTTAGGGATCGCGCTCATCCTTGGGGAACTGGGCATACGGCAGTTTCGGCGGGAGCCGGCAGCAATGCGCGCCTCCCTGCGCGACCTGGCTGTGCTGGATCAAGTAGCGCACCTGCGTCTCTTGCAACCCTTTCGCCGCTCCATGCAAGGCTGGCTGGCGGTCGTGATGGAACAGGATCCGGCGGGCCTTGACCAGATTCAACAAGCCCTCCAACAACTTGAGGCCACAGGCACACAAATCGGGCGCAGTCAACATTACATACTCTTGGCGGAGGCGCAATTGACTCTAGCGCAGCACACCGCGGCGCTGGAAACGCTGACGCGCATGCGGGAGCTGATGAGCGTGACGGGGATGCGCTTTTTTGCGGCGGAAGCAGCGCGACTGCAGGGCGAGGCATTGCGCCGGCTAGGACGGACGGCGGAGGCGAAGACGTGTTTCCAGGAGGCTCTCACGGCGGCGCGGGAACAGGCCGCCAAAGCGTGGGAACTGCGCGCCGCGCTGAGCCTGTGTCGGCTGTATCAGGCGGAAGGCCCGCCGGCCGCTTATCAAACCGCGCGCGCAGTTGGCCGAGGTGTACGCCTGGTTCACCGAAGGGCCCGACACGCCGGATTTGCAAGCAGCGGCGGCGCTGCTGACAGAGACCGCGCCGCCCACCCTCTTTTGAAAATAGTCACGGAGGACACAGAGAATGCAGAGCCCCCCTCTGTGTACTCATATAGTAATCTTGCCCATTTATACCCCTCTCTAACGGTAAACGCTACTGCGATGCGCAATGACAAGAACAACGATAACACGTCTGTTTTCAAACACTTCATAAACAACCCGCCAGTCCCCAACACGATAACGATAGTACCCCGATAAAGTCCCTGTAAGCTTCTTCACATTCGGATGATCGTAAGGATTCTGTTACAATTGCTCAAAACAACGATTCAGGCGCCGTACTAGGGACACATCGGCTTTCTCATAGAAACGCTGCGCCTCACGAGTCAATTGCAAGCTATACATTGCGGCGGATGTCCTCAAACGAAACAAGATCGCCTTCTCGGGCTTGCTTAACAGCATCCTGGAAAACCTGCTCAAAGCCGGCAATGCTGAGCAATTCTCGTGTGGCCTCGTCGGCTTCCCGTTCTTCCAGATAAGCCAGAAAATCATCAGCGACCCGCAACCGCTCTGCAGAGAGCCGCTGCAAACGCGCCTCGGCAGATCGCAACAAAGTTTCCGTATTCACCATCGTATTGACCTCCAGACTCTTCCTAAACTATCCTGATTTTATGAAGAGAAGGTTGACATGTCAAATACGGTTACGCTGTGAAATTCAGAGATTCCTCAATACCCACGTCTCCGCGCCGTCGCAGTATTGGATGAGGATATGCGGTGCATCCACCGTATACCATGCGGTCTCGCGGTCGCCGACCTGCACCTTCCAGGCGGTAAACGTCCCCGCCGGGGTGCCGATCTCTTCCTGACCGACAACCATAATTGCTACAAGTTGCGCCTGCGGCCCGCTATCTTGCGTCGCCTGGCGCCAGGTATAGGGATGAAAAACATAGGCGGCCGCGGTGTAGTCATCGGCAAACGGCAACGCCGTCAACGTCCATGGCCACACCCGCGCCGGTAGAATAAAAGGCGACTTTTCGGCCTCCAGTGGCAACGTGAAGGGTTTCTCCGGTTCATCGCCCTCTTGCTCAACAACGACAAACTGCCGACCATCGAACGTCCATGCGGTGCGACTGCGCCTCTGGAAGGTCTGCTCCATCTTGCCCCCCAGAGCCATCCCATCGGCCCGCCGCCAACGTCCCTCGGCGACAATCTCACCTTCGCCGCCGATGAAACGCCCGTGTCCCGTGTCTACATCGTAGGCATGGTGTTGTGAACGGCAAAGCAACGCCATCGCGTCTTCATCAGGGGTCAGCGTACACTGTGCTTCGCCCACCGGCGCATCTATGATATTCCGAATCTCGTACTGCCATTCGACAGGTGTGGACCACGGCGCAGCCTCCACCTGTACCGGCGGCAAATGGCGTTCCGGGAAGCGCGCTCCAACGACCTCCACGCTGACCACGCCGGCATACAGCAACCCCGCCAGCAGTAAGGGCCACGCACGCCACAAGGGTGCGCGCTCGGCGGACGCCGGTTCTGGCGCGGCCGGATGGGTGGCGCGCCGCAGCAACCACAATCCCGCCGCCGCCAGAACAAGGCCGCTCAACAGCGCGGGCGTCGAAAGCAAAACCCCTTGCGCGCCTTGCCAGAAGACGCTACTCGTGACCACTAACGCCGCCAGCGCGTTCGCCCCGAAATGGGTCAGCATGCTGGCGACAAGCGACTCACTGCGCCGGTAGACATAGCCCAGCGCCAACGCCAGCGGAATGATGCCCAATCCCTGTACCAGCGAGAGGTGAAAGATGATAAACAGTCCCCCCGCCAAGAGGATCGCGCGGCGCGGGCCGAGTTCCTCGTAGGCGCGTTGGATGATGCCACGCGCCAGCACCTCCTCACATAGCGGCGCCATCACCGCGTAGGCGATGATCGCCAGCACGCCCTCAAGGGCCGTGTGCGGGAGCAAGCGCTCGGCGCCAAAGCTATGGTAGCCCAAAAGCTGCTGGTACACGGCTGTGCTGATCGCCGCCAGTGGATACAACCCCGCGCCGATGAGCCAACTGGCTACAGCGACCGTCCAACCGGGCCGCCGCAACCGCACCGTCTCGCGGAACGGCAAGCGTGCCAGCTTCAGATAAACCAGCGCCGGCAACAGCACAAACAACGCCTCGTTGAGGATCATGCGCACAAACTGCGGCATCCCCCAAAATAGAAAGTTTGTCGCCTGCAAACACAGCACCACCAGGAACAAAATGTTGGCGTGATAAATCTTCGGACGCTGACTCATGACCGGATTACCCTCCGATGCCGCGCAGGTAAAGCAAATACATCCCCGCTATGTAAACCACGATTAACAACAGCGCGTCCAGCTCCACGATCCAGATGCGCCGCTCGACCTGCGCCAGATTGCCGATCAGCCCCAGCGTCGTCAATAGCATCGCCAGCAAACCGGCCAACGCGAACACCGGATCAATCGCGCCGAGGAAGCTGCCCCGGGTATAAATCACGTCGGCGAACGCCAGGGCAAACATGTTGAAGACATTGCTGCCGAACAGGTTGCCCACCGCCATATCATACGCGCCGAAACGCGCTGCGGCGATCATCGCCACCAGTTCCGGCAATGATGTGACAACCGCAATCAACACCATGCCGATAAATCCATCTCCCAGGCCGGTGACTTTAGCGATTTCTGAACCGCTGCGCACCATATACGGTACTGCCAGGATCAACACAATGGCGGCCACGGCAAAACCGATCAGGGCCGCGCGCAATGTGGGTATCTTATCAGCTTCTTCATCACCGGCCCCTTCTTCCATCCCACTAACCGGATTGGAGCGCAGCAACCATATTCCGATGAAATACATCGCCATCATCAACAGACTGTCCAGCCCCAACCAGCCAAGCTTGATGTTGATGTCGGCCAACAAAAAGAAGACAGCCATACCGGTCATCATCGTGCCCAGGCTGGCAGTGAGCGCGTGCTTGAGCGCGACACGGCGTAAGATGCGGTTCTTATAGAACAACATGTCCAGCACGCCCAGAAGCATCATATTGAACATACTGCTGCCGAAAAGGTCGCCGGCCGTGAGGTTGATATGTCCCAGGTTGATCGAGTTAATCATCGTCAACAACTCCGGCAGCGAGGTTGCGCTGGCGATCAGCAACGCACCGACGAACATGCCACTGAGTTTGGTATGAAAGGCGATGGCATCTCCATATTCGGATAATTTGATTGCCGCGACGATCAGAACGGCTGCACTGACAAAGAAAGTTAGCCAGATCATCAGGAGCCTCCCTGACGCTTGGGCTGCTTGGGAAATCCTTTAACGATGGGCAAAGGCCATGCTGCCAGCAGTGCATTCGTCGCCGCATCGAGATCGCCGATCACTGTTTCGGCCTGTGCAATACACTGTTGCACGACCGTCTCGTCGTCCACGATGCCGAACATCGTCACTGAACATTGTTGCCGTCCCCCCAGGGTCTCGAACATAAACCGCATGGGGATATGGCGGCTTTTCACACCGGCACGATGAAAGCATGTACTATCCACAAACACGACATCGTCAATGTGAATGTTTTTCCACGCTTCCAATATTGCGTTCAATTGATCCGCATCATCAGCAACGACCATCACCATGTAAGCCATTTCTGTTCCTCCTTCTGTGAATCAGCGAATCTGCGAATCAGAAAATCGTTGCAACGTTTTTTAACGTGAGTAATTCCGGCCTTCGTCAAGCATAGCAAGATAATTGTTGATAGGAACGTAGTTCGCCACGCTGTTTCCTGTGCCCAGGCAGTAGCCGCCGCCCGGCAAACAGACATCGAGGGTATCCCGCACCCGTGCGCGCACGGCCGCTTCGTCGGCGCGGCAGAGAAAATCCAGGTCAATGCCGCCGAGCAAGGCAATCCGGTGGCCGTAGCGACGTTTGGCGTCGCGTACATCCTCGATGGTGTCCTCGAACGAGTGTTTGGCGTCAATTTTCACGTCCTCAATGAGGTCTTCCATAATTGCGTTAAGGTTGCCGCAGGAATGTAAAAGATACGGCCTGCCCGCCGCGTGGGACATAGCTGCCATCTGTTTATGGCCGGGTAAGACGAACGCACGCAGGTCTTTGGGACTGATGAGCGTGCCGGTCTTGAAGCCCATGTCGTCGCTGCCCCAGATGATGGCGACGCGCTTGAATTCCAGGAGCCGTTCCACAACCACCATGTACAGGTCAAGCAAGCGGTTGGCAATCGCCTGCACCAGGTCGCGCTGATCGTACAGCGCGTAACACAACGTCTCATAACCCATCAGCCAGGTGAGGTACTCCGCAAAATGAGCGAAGCCGCCGCTGCCGATGACACACATATCGTCGGGCAAGTTGTGCTCATACCATTCCAAAGCCTCGAATGTGAGTTTATGCGGGTCAGGCCAGGGATAGCGCTCAAATTCGTCCCAGTTGGTGATCGGGCCCTGACGCTCATCTACAAAAGAACGGCCCCCAAGACGCTGTAATCCGGCGGTATCCGCAGTTTCAATACGACGCAGCGGCATCTCCAGGTTGTCTGCGCCCTGACGCACATAATCGTAACCGAGGAACCGCTGGATACGGATCTGCCGCTTCAAGGCAAAGTGCGGATCGCCCTCATCTAATCCTTCAAGCAGGCCAAAGCGTTGGCAAATGGCCTCCTGCACCTCGCCATCCAGGAACAATTCGATATGATGCACGCGCTTGGGCATTCCCTTGCGCTCGATGCAGTCACGGAGCGCTTCCCAATCCGGGGTCACAGACGTGGAAAAGAATTTTTGGGTCATTTTACCTCCATTTGTGCTACGTTCCGGGCACAAGCTAACAGCTTGCGCTACGTCCACCGAATCAGTCGCCAGCTAACAGCTTGCGCTACGTCCACCGAATCAGTCACAAGCTAACAGCTTGCGCTACGTCCACCGAATCAGTCGCCAGCTAACAGCTTGCACTACGTCCACCGAATCAGTCACAAGCTAACAGCTTGCGCTACGTCCACCGAATCAGTCACCAGCTAACAGCTTGCGTACTGTAACGCAAACTGAAGTTTGCTCCAATCAGAAATAACTTTATCACGACCACGCCAGAAGCGCAAATGACGCTAAAAACAAAACGTGAGGCCCTGCACAGCAGAGTCTCACGTTTAATGTTTCAGAACAGTGTAGACGCTTACTTCGCCGTTTGTAAAGCCGGGCAACGCTGGAGGAAGGCAGCCGGCAGCGTCAACGCTACCAGCCCAAAGACAATCCAGGTAGGGACGGCTACTGCGGTCACTGCCGCATGTTTCACACCGATTCCGGCCAGCGCCCACAACAACACCAGTGTATAGGCCACATCACGGCGCGTGAAGGCCATCAAAACTGCAATCACCAGCACGGCCACCAGCATGATCAGCATCCAGATTTCCGGCGCAATCCCCAAGCCATTCCAGTTCCAATAATCCAACAGGTCGGTGATGTTCGCTACCGTCGCTACCGTGATCCAGCCCAGGTAAACGCTAAAGGGCACGCGCACCACCCAGGTTTCCACCGTAGAAATCCTCGTCCGACCAATGCCCAGACGCAGATAAGTGACGATGAGGGTAGCCAGCAAGACCAGCATCGCTACAACGGTCAACGGAAACTGCTGATAATGCCACAGGAAAATCCAGACGCTGTTCGCCAATCCGCCGAGAGCAATCCACCAGCCGGTCGCCCGCAGGCGCGGATTGTCACGCTGTGCAGGCAAGGCTTGAAAGACGGTGAAAGCAATCAGGCCAAGATAGATCACGCCCCAGATAGAAAATACGTAACCTGCGGGGACAAAGTAAACTTGAAACCGGTCGGAGATTTCGCCGGTCGTCAAACCGTTGAGCGGCAAACCGTTTGCCAGCCCATTGACAATCAGGGTTATCAGAACAGTCACAATGACAGTAGTTTGTCGTAGTCGGTCTCTCATTATATTTGCTCACTTCGTCGAGAATGTCATTCTGTATCTCATCGGCGTCAACAGATTGAGCGGATTTAGCAGATTAAGAACAATGGAATCTGCTTAATCTGCTGACTAAGGAATCCAGTAAACGAAAGAACTATGCCAGGAGCGCTTCAATATCGGGCGCAATATCCGCCGGTTCGACGGACGGTTCAAAGCGTTTCACGACGTTCCCCTGGGCATCCACCAGGAATTTGGTGAAATTCCATTTGATCGCCTTCAACCCCAACGCGCCGGGAGCGGCGCGTTTCAGGTATTCGTAAAGCGGATGGGCGTTGTCGCCGTTCACGTCAATCTTGGCAAACATAGGAAAAGTGACACCGTAATTCACCTGACAGAAGTTCTGGATTTCCTCATTGGTGCCCGGATCCTGGTTCATAAACTGGTTGCAGGGGAAACCCAGGATTTCAAAACCCCGATCGTGATACTGCTCATACAAAGCCTGCAAGCCGGCAAATTGAGGCGTGAAACCACATTTACTTGCAGTGTTTACGATTAACAGCACTTTACCTCTGTAATCGGCCAGCGATTTGGGCAGCCCCATGATCGTCGTCACCGTGAAATCATAAATTGTCTCGGCCATATTTATCCTCCGTATTTTTAAACCAACCTTTATCTGTATTTAGTATAAATTTATATACATTATATATCATAATGATTAATTTGTCAATACTTTCTCTTGACAAATAGTTATTCTATTTTATAATCATTATAAATTAGTCATTAGTACAAAGCGAAGGAACAATGTTGACTCTGGAAGAGCTAATCGAATTATTCCGCCGCAACGGGCGGAAGATGACGCCGCAGCGCCGGGCCATTCTGGCGTTGCTGACGCAAAGCGATGCGCACCCCACCGCCGAGCAAATCTATCGGCAGATCAGCGCCACCATGCCCGATGTATCGCGGGCTACGGTTTACAACACCCTGCGGGAGTTAGTCACGTTGGGCGGGCTATCCGAAACCTTCGAGGCAGGCGAAGGCGGGTTGCGCTACGATGTGAACGCTGGCGTCCATCATCATCTTTTTTGCACCCGTTGCCACGCACTGGTAGATGTTCACCATGACTTCGCCGAACTCGCCCTCCCCCCGGAAAAAACCGCTGGCTATCAGATCGAACGCTATCAAATCATTTTCTACGGCCTCTGTCCGGCATGTCAAAAGTCAACAGGAGAAATCCATGTCCCTTAGTCCAGAAATACGCGAACAGTTATTGCGCTATCAGCGCGATGAGATTACCGGCCATCACATCTACAAACGCCTGGCGCAGACGCTCCCTTCCCCTGAAAATCGTAGGGTCATCGAGGCGATTGCTGCCGACGAGTTGGGCCATTATCAGCAGTGGAAAAACTATACCCAACAAGAGATCAAACCGCAGTGGGGTAAAATCCGGCTGTATTACTGGATGAGCCGCATTTTCGGCTTTACGTTTGGGATCAAGTTGCTGGAACGCGGCGAACACGATGCCCAGGACGAGTACGCGCGGCTGGAAACCTGGATTCCCGAAGCTACAGCCGTGATGCGTACCGAGCACGAGCACGAAGAAACGTTGATCGGCCTGCTCGACGAGGAGAAATTGCGCTACGCCGGCTCGATGGTGCTGGGGCTGAACGACGCACTGGTCGAATTGACAGGCACGCTCGCCGGGCTGACGCTCGCCTTTCAAAACACGCGCCTGATCGCCTTGAGCGGGACGATTACAGGCATCGCCGCGGCGCTTTCAATGGCGGCTTCCGAGTATCTGTCCACCAAATCCGAAAAGACCGAGAAGAATCCACTCAAAGCCTCGCTGTATACCGGCGCGGCGTATATCGTGACGGTGCTGCTTCTTATCCTGCCCTATCTGTTGCTACAAAACTATTACGCCGCCCTGGCCGTGACGATGACGACCGCCGTGGGCATCATTGCAGGCTTTAACTACTACATTGCCGTCGCCAAAGATGAACCGTTCAAACCGCGCTTCCTGGAGATGGCCGGGTTGAGTCTGAGTGTGGCGGCGTTGAGCTTTGGGGTGGGACTCATCGTCCGCAAAGTGTTCGGGGTTGAAATCTGAGAGCGATTTTTGATCGAAAGACCTGACAGGTTGTCTTAAACCTGTCAGGTCTTTTTCCCTTAATGCGCGCCCGGCGTATGGACGTGCCCGTGGGCCAACTCTTCAGGTGTGGCGTCTTCCACGCCTACGACGGCCACATCGAAGTGCAGGGTGACGCCGGCCAGTGGGTGGTTCATGTCAAAGGTCACGCGGTCGCCGACGATGTCCGTCACCGTAGCGATGTACATCATATCCCCGGCCTGCACGCCAAAGCGCGCGCCGACCTCTACCTGCGAGGGATCCGGGAACTGCGAGAGTAACACCGTTTCCACAAGCTCGGCGTTGTACAGGCCATAGCCCTCCTCAGGGGGCACCACGACGCTCAGGGTATCCCCCACCGTTTTGCCTTCCAATGCGTTTTCCAGACCGGGGATGATGTTGCCGGCGCCGTGCAAATAGGCAAGCGGTTCCTGACCGGCGGAGGTGTCCAAGAGTTCCCCGGCATCGTCCGTCAGTGTGTAATGAATGTGTACGACTTTTCCACTGGTGATATTCATGCGTATGCCTTCTTTCAAGTATTGAATTTATAGTTTATACAGAAAACTTTCTTTATTATCTCATAAAACCTGAAAAAGCCAAATGACTTCATCCCCCACACACCTCAAGCACCGCATCTTTCCAGAATCCTGCCCGCCCGCCGGAGAACGGATAGCGCCGCACCCAGGGTTTGAGCAGCAGGTGCTCGCGTTCGTATGTAAGCGGCAATACCGGCGTCTCGGTGGCCAGGATGCGCTCCGCCTGCGCGTACCGCGCTAACCGCGCCGCCTGATTGAGGTCGCGGCGGGCTTGCTCCACCAACGCTTCGTATTCGACGTGCCGCCAGCCGTCCCAATGGTCGGCGCGGCTGACACGCAGGAAATTGTCGGGATCGGGATAGTCGGCGACCCAGATCGCGATAAACAACTCCGACGACGTTTGCCGCAATCGCGCCAGGAAATCCGGCCATTCCAGCACCTCCCAGGCGATCTCAACGCCTAGCTGTTCATGCCACTGCGCTTGCAAATACGCCACGCGCGCCTCGACCGCGCGGAAAGCCAACGCGCGCACCGTCGGGAAGCTACGCCCGTCGGCGTAGCCCGCCGCGGCCAGCAATTGTCGCGCGCGCTCCGGCGCATAAGGCTGCGCGACGCCGGGAACGTGGCCGGGCACCCCCTGTGGCGTGAATCCCCCGGTCGCCGGAACGACGCAGCCTTGCAAGACATCATCTGCCAATGCCTCGCGGTCGGTCGCCAGGGCAAATGCCTGCCGCACGCGCACATCGTCGAACGGCGCACGGCGCACGTCAAAAACGAGATAGCAGACCGCCAGACGTGGAATCACAAGACATTCTTCCGCATGACGCCGCCGGGCGCGCGTTTGCGTTGCCGTCGGGAAGTGGGTAATGCCAAGCACGTCCAGTTTATCGGCCGTGTACCAGTCCAGGCGAGTTTCAGGTTCAGGCAAGAAATGCAGTTCCACCCGCTCCAGATTGCCGCTGAAGACGCCGTGATAGCCGGTATGCCGTCGCAAGGCCAGCCACTTCCCGCGCTCCCAGTGTTCCAGGATGAACGGGCCGTTGCTGATGAAGTGCTCCGGCGCGCTCCAGGCTGCGCCGCAGGTTTCCACCAGATGACAGGGAATGGGGTAATAAGGCGTATGCGCCAGCAGGTAGAGGAAGTAACCCGACGGTTCCTGCAATTCCACCTCCAGCGTGAGCGGGCCGCGCGCGCGGATGCCCACCCCCTCCCAGGGCGCCCGTCCGGCGTGAAAAACCTCCGCTCCGACGATCTCGGCCATCGAGCCGCTCGCCAGCAAACCGTTGGCCGGGTCGAGGGCGCGTCGCCACGCGCAGATGAAATCTTCCGCTGTCACCGGTATGCCGTCGCTCCAACGCGCATCCGCGCGCAGGTAAAAGGTGAAGGTACGTCCATCGCGTGAAATCTCCCACCGTTGCGCCACGTCGGGGACAACGGCCATTTCGGCGTTGATCTCCACCAGGCCGCTGAAAAGATTGGCAATGAGGTTGCTGGTATGGTCGTCCGGCGCTGCAATCGGATCCAGACTGCGCGGTTCCTCCCAGCGCACGCGCAGAGTCTGTGATGGCGGCGTCAGCGCGCGGGAGGCGCTGCGTTGCCACAGGGCAAAAGCGGCCGTGTAAGCCCGGCGCGCCGCGGCAAAGTCGAAGGCGTTGTGATACGTCAGCCCCAGTTTCATCCACGTCCGCGCGGCACGTTCAGCCTCTCCCTGTTCCTCAAGATAGGCGAGCGCGCGCCGGTAATAAGCGGCGGCTTCCTCCTCGGCGTAGAGCAAGCGCGCATAATCGCCAGCGCGCAACAAGTATTCCACTGCACGGGCGGGCTCGGCAGCCTGCTCCCAATGATAAGCGAGCCATCCTGCTTGTTCCCCAATCTCATAAGTTTGTTCGAAGGCTTCGGCCACCTGACGATGCAGCGTCTGGCGTTGCGAAACAGAGATGGCGGCATAGACGACAGCGCGGATTTTGTCGTGGGTGAAGTCAAGAAATTGGGGATGAGGGATTAGGGATTGGGGATTAGGGATTGGGGATTGGGAAATAGGGGTGACGAGGCAGCGAGAGAACCATTCGTCTATGATTGCGGCGACGTCGGCGGTAGGAGTGGCCATCTGCAGGAAGGCGGCGTCAAATCGGCGGCCGATGACCGCCGCCAGACCGAGAAGCTGCTGTGCGGGAAGGCTCAGACGCTCTACACGCTGCAAAATCACATCTTGCACGCTGGCGGGAAGCGGCGCGACGGCCGGGAGACGATGTAGCGCGTCGAGCTCTTGCAAGGCGTAGACTATTTCCGTGAGGATAAACGGATTGCCCTCGCTTTCGCGGTACAGCCAATCGCCCAGGGCCGCAGCATCCTGCCGCCCGACCAACCCACAGGCCAGTTCGGTCACAGCGGCAGCGGATAGAGGAGTCAGATGCAACCATTGCACGCGACCGTCGCGGCTCAGACTCTGGCGCAGGCGCGTAAGGGGATGGCCGGGGGGCATTTCTTCGGGACGGTATGTCCCAATCAGCCCCAGCGGTACGGCAGGCTCAGCGCGCGCCAGATAGTACAGCAAATCCAGCGTGGAGGGGTCGGCCCAGTGCAGGTCGTCGAGAAACAGGAGGCAGGAGGCAGGGGGCAAGGAGGAAAGAGACAAGGAAAAGGGGGAAGGAGGCAAGGGGCAAGAGGCGGAGGATTCGAGGAATTGTTTGACGGCCTCAAAAAGACGCTGGCGGCCGGCTTCGTCGGATTGTGGGGGCGCTTCGGAGGCCGTCGCGCGCAGTTCAGGCAGCAGGCGCGTCAACTCGACACGCCAGGACGGGGGCAACGGCGGCGGCGCGCGATGCAGTTGAGTGCGCAGGGCCGCGGCGATAGATTGATAGGGCAATCCGCCGCCGAATTCGTAGCAGCATCCGCGTAGTACTGTTGTCCCCTGAGCCTCGGCTACCCGGAGTAGCTCTTCGACCAATCGCGTTTTGCCGACGCCGGCCTCGCCTTCTACCAGCATCAGCTTGCGTTCGCCCCGCCGGACGTTTTCCCACCAGGCCATCAAGGTTGCGTATTCGGCCCCACGCCCCACGAAGGGGAGAGGGGAAGAGGAAGAGAGGGAATGAGAGTGAGAGGGAGAGAGGAAGGTGTCGGCGCGGATGCGTTCGTAGAGCGCCGTGGTCTCTTCGAGCGGCTCCAAGCCCAGCTCAGCGCGCAGTAGACGGCGGCACTGCTCGTATTGCGCCAGCGCCGCGCTGCGTTGACCGGTCAACGCCAACAGTTCCATCAGGGCACGGTGCGTCTCTTCGCGCCATGGGTCAAGCGCCAGCAGCCGCTCGGCCGCCGCGATGGCTGCCGCATAATCACCGCGCGTGGTATAGCCCCACGCCAGGCGGTGCAAGGCCTGGGTCTGCGCCTGATGTAGCCGTTCACGCTCCACCAACAGCCATTCCTCAAAGGCCGGCGCCCCGTGCAGGTAGACCCCCTCCAAGAGCAGGCCACGATACAACGCCGTCGCCTGTTGTAAGGAATCCAGGTCACCGGCGGCCAGCAGTGTCTCAAAAGCGGCGACATCCAGCCAATAAGGGCAGGTCGCATCGAAGGCAACAGTGTGTTGTTCGATGCTTAAATACTCGGGGAACAGATCACGCAAATTAGAGAGCACGACGCGCAAGTTGCCGGCAGCGCGTTGCTGAGGCATTTCGCTCCACAAAAGGCCGGCCAACACGTCACGGGCATGAGGACGGGGGTTCAGAGCCAGATAGGCCAGCAGCGCGCGGGATTTCTGGGAGACGAATCCGGTCACTTCACAGGCGTTGCCCGGCGGCGGCATCCCACGCGCGATCTTCATTCCGCCCAAAAAGGACAAAATTAACATGCCTTTGCCCCTTTCTGAACGATTTGTGAACGCTTATGTACTTGAATTATAGCATGAACACGGTTCTTTGAGGAAGGGGACATTCGCGCCATGCATACGCCTGACATGCCCGCCGGCTATGCCTACATCCTGCGCTTGTGGCAGGAACGTCCGGCTTTGTCGGAGCGGCCGGCCGTTTGGCGCATCAGCCTGACAGATACGCGGAGCGGGGAACGGCGCGGCTTCGGTGACGTAGAGGCGCTGCTGGCATTTTTGCGCACGCGGATGGGAGAAATACGAACGGCGTCTGAGGGTGATGAGAATTCATCGCCGAGTCACAGAGAGCGCTGAGTTTCGCTATTCGCAATTCGATATCTTCCAGGGGAGGGATAGGGATGAAAGCTAGATTTGTGATTGCTGTGTGCGGTTTGGTTACGGCGCTGGTTAGCCTTATTTGGTTCGTCGGTAGCCGACCCGTCCAGGCAGAGCAGTCTGGGAGCGAGGTTTTAGCCGAGCAACAAGCTCTGCTTGCTGCCGACGCACTTGCCGATATTCATGCGCCGGCGGCGGCGACCATTGGCGTTTATGCGCCGGGCGAGATGATACCCGGCGGGCAGGTCTTTACCGTCGCGGTGCGCCTGAGCGGATTGGAAGACAAGCTCTCGGCCTTCCAGTTCGACCTGGACTATGACCCGGCTCGCATTGCTTACGTGGGCGAGACGCAAGGCGACCTGTTGAGCGCGACCGGGCGCACGGTGGTCTGCCCGCCGGCGGCGCAACCGGGCGCCGGGCGGGTGCGGCTGGCCTGCGCCTCGACCGGCGATGCGCCCGGGCCAACCAGCGACGGGACGCTGGCCGTGTTGAGCTTTCGCGTGGTGGGCGCCGGCTATAGCCCGCTGACGCTGGCCAATGTTCAACTGGTCAACGATGCCTCGCCGCCGGCGCTGCTGGCAGCCACGCCCCAAAACAGCGGCGTGCTCGTGGGCGTCGAAACAGCCGTCGCCTTGAGCGCACATCAGGTTATCACCGCCGCGCCCGGCGCGATGGTAACTTTTGTTTTCACGCTGACCAATTACGGCGGCTATACGGATACCTTTAGCTTGCAGCTCGGCGGTCATACCTGGCCGGTGACGCTATCCACCGCCAGTCTGGGCCCTCTGGCCTCTGGCGGCTCGGCGCCGTTCAGCCTGGACGTGAGTATTCCACCCGACGCTACCGACGGTCAACAAGAAAACATCGTCATCACCGCCACGTCGGACCTGGATAGCAACGCCAGCGGCCAGACACGCGCTACGGCCATCGCCAGGAGCAGCGAACGCAAAATCTATCTGCCGCTGATTTTAAGAAATGTGCAGGCTACTGCAACGCTGAATCTCCAGTCCGGTATGTTGACGTGGCTGGGGTCGGCGAGTCTCTTGCCGGCGCTGCTCTACCTGACCACCGACCGCCAGCGCCGCCGGATGTGGCAACCATACATCCACTGGCAGCGGCTTTTCAATCTCATCGTCATCCTGAGCCTGATTCTCGCCCCCCTGCCGCCGATGCCCGTTCACGCCGCCTCACTCCCCGCACCCCCGGCATCTCATACATCACGCATCGCGCCCTCCCTAATCTCTAATCCTCAATCCCCAGTCCCCAATCCCCAGTCCCCAATCCCCAATTGCTTCTGGGCCGACCCCGACTGCGACCACGACATTGACGGCAACGACTTGAGCCTGATGGCCGAACACTGGAACTGCGCGAGCGGGCAGGCATGCTATGACGCGAGCCTGGACCGCGACCGCGACGGCGACATTGACGCGCTCGACCTGGCGCACCTGGGCAATCAATACGATGTCACCCCGCCGCAACTCAGTATCACCAGTCCAGCACAAGGCGCGGTGGTGGGCGGCGCGTCGGTGCAGGTGAGCGGCGTTGTCAGCGATGGGCACCCCATCGCCTGGGTTGTCGTCAACGGCATCACCGCCACGCTGGGCAGCGGCACGTTCGTCGCCGCCGTGCCCATCGCCGCCGGCAATCAAAACCTCAACGCCATCGCCGCCGATGAGCTGGGCGCGACGAGTTCCGCCGCCATCGTCATTGGCGTAGACGGCGAGGGGCCGTTCATCGCCATCAATGCGCCGCGCACGCGCCAGTCGGTCTATACGCTCCAACCCACGATTGCTGTGTCGTACACCGATTTCTACACCGCCGTCAACACGGCCAGCCTCAATGCCGTTCTGGCTCGCTATGGCGGCGGGACGACGAGCGTGACCTGGGACTCGGTCGGCGCGACCGGCGCGCGGGGGCATCCATCCACCTTGCTCGTGGAGGATAGCAGCTACACGCTGACGGTAACGCTCCAGGATGTGTTGGGCAATCCCGCGCAGGCCATCGCCGCCTTTTACGTGCCATCCGATGTGGGTAGCATTACGCCGCCCGAAATTCCTGACCGCGCCGGCTGGGTCAGCGGTGTAGTGTATGATTCGACTACGTGCGAAGGCGGGCAAGAGCAGCCCATCCGCTGCCAGGGGATTCCCGGCGCGCGTGTGACGCTGGAGCGAGTAGATACCGGTGCATTGCAACTGGCCCGCCAGGCGCGCGCGGCGCAACTGGCAGAGGCCGAACAAAGCGGGCTGGGGCTGCCCAGCCAACCGCTGGTGAACATCGCCACACCGGTCGAGGGCGTCGTCGTCAGCGGGCCGGATGGCTTTTTCGCCTTCCCCGTCGCCCAGACCGCGCGCTATCGGCTGCGCGTCGAAAAGCCCGGCTATACCTACGGTCAACGCGAAGACGGCATCGTGCTGGAACACAGCACGCCCGTCAACGAAATCTATCTTACGCCGCTCGACCCGGCCGTGACCGTGTGCGATTCGACCATCACGCGCACCGTCGTCCACACCAGCGCGGATGGGCAGATGGTGGTGATGATTCCGCCAGGCGCGATTGCGCCGGGCGACGTGGTCACCATCACTGCCACCGAGTTCGATCAGGTCGAGTTCCTGCCCAGCGGCGGCCTGCCCGAAGGCACGTGGGAGACCTACGCCTTCAACCTGGGCGGTGATTCGGATTACACCTTCTCAAAGCCCATCACGGTCAGCATCAGGAACAGCAAGGGATTCGAGCCGGGTTCGGAAATCCCGCTGGGGTACTGGAATCAGCAGTTGATGCAGTGGGAACACGAGGGCGTGGCGGTGGTAGACTCGACCGGCGAGTGGGTGGTGATGCAACTGTTGCACTTTTCCAACCACGACCCCAACTATCCCATCACCCAGGCTACCGCCAACCCACAACTTGACCCTCAAGCTCAGCGCGACAAGCAGTGCGCCGAGCAACAGGCCGCTGCCTCCCGGCAAACCCTATCTGGCCCGCAAGGGACTGTTGTTGCCCCCAGGCAAGTCACACCTGGCTCGCAACAAGTCGCGTCTGGCTTGCAACAGGTTACGCCTGGCTCGCAACAGGTCGCGCCTGGCTTACAACAGGTCACGTCTGGCTCACAACAGGTCACGCCCGGCTCGGCTGTCCTCGTGCGCTCGGGCGCACTGCGGCAGGACATTCAATTACCCACCGTCGCGACGGCGTTGGGGCCGTTTGCGCCGTCGCTGATGTACGATAGCGGGCGCGCCAACCCCTCCGAACTGATCGAGTTCGATCTGGGCATGGCGCGCACACCCGGCCTCCAGTTGTTGAACTATGTCCAGGTCGAGCTGTACATCGAGGGCTTCAAGACCGCCAATTTCACCTTTGCGGTCAACGAGTGGAGCGCGAGCGGCGAGATCGGGCGTTTTCGCTACCTGTGGGACGGGCGCGACGCGCAGGGCAATCGCCTGCCGCCGGGCGTCTATCGCTACGCCGCCCACGTGCGCATTCCCTATCGCGCTCAATACTTTGCCTCGCTCAACAATCGCTTTGGCGCGCCGCCCGACTATACCCGTCCGGTCAATCGCTGGACAAACGCGGCCATCAGCCAGTGGCTGTATGGCTCGATCACGCTAAACTCGGCGCCAGATAACCCCTTTGGCATGGGCTGGACGCTGCACGGCCTGCAACGACTTTATGAAGATGAGGCCGGCCATATCCTGATTGATAGCGGCTGTTGCCTGGACGAATACTATTTCCCCGGCAAGGATTTGCTGGAAGGCGGGGTGATTTCCACTACCTCGCAGCTTTTGTGGCAGGGAACAGAAGACAAAGGGCAGGAAGCAGGAGGCAAGGGGCAGGAAGCAGGAGGCAAGGGGCAGGGGGCAAGTGGACGAGGAAACAGAGAGACAAACAACGCACAATATCTTACGTCTCACGCATCACGCATCACGAATTACGGATCACGCATCATGCATCACGGATCACGCCCGCCCGGCCTGGCTTCGATAGTCCCCGAACGGCTGCGCCGTCCGCCCCTCGATACGCCCGTCGGCGGCGTCATCATCACCAACACCACCTGGACGCTGGCCGGCAGCCCCTACGTCCTGACCTCGGATACGATTGTCACCAGGGGCATCACGCTGACCATCGAGCCCGGCGTGATTGTCAAAGGCAACAACGATATCGAGCTCAAAGTCTTGGGGCATCTGGTGGCCATCGGCACACCCACCCAGCCGATTACCTTCACCTCGGCGACAAACACCGGGCCGACGCAGTGGTCAGGGCTGGTGTTTGACGGCGGCGTGGGCGAGCTGCGGCACGTGCTGGTGCGCTACAGCGGCGACGCCAACTCGCTGGGCGGCAGCACCTACCGTTCCAATATCTGGGCTGCC
>JAIOAX010000014.1 GCA_019873645.1 Chloroflexota bacterium
CCGCACTCTGGGCAGGTGTCCAGCTCGGCGTGGTAGATGCGGCGTTCCGCTATCGCAAAATCCCTGGGACGACGCCGTACATGGCTCATCCTTCACCTCCTTGCTCTCTTAGGATGACTCAAGTATACCTCATAACTTGTTAATGTGCCAATTATACTACAATGCCAGAAAACGCTGGAGTTGATATTTGCCAGGCCGACCAGCGGTAATATCAACTGGGCCGATATTGAAGCGCTCTTTATTGAACTTGGCGCCGAGTTGAGCCAGCGGGAAGGCTCGCGTATTGGAGTTCGCCTTTTTGGAGAGATAAGAGTTTTTCACAGGCCGCACCCTTCACCGGTCACAGATAAGGGAGCGGTCGCCAGTATTCGAAAATGGTTGAAAGAACATGGGGTGGAGCCATGATGAACATTATGGAGATTAACGGCTACCAGGCTGTCATTCAATACGATCCGGAAATCGAGATGTTCAGAGGAGAATTTATTGGCCTCAACGGCGGTGCAGATTTTTATGCTAAAGATATTGATAGCTTGCGCCGCGAAGGTGAAATCTCGTTGAAAGTTTTTCTTGATATGTGTCGTGAGGATGGCATAGAGCCGCGCAAGAGGTATTCTGGTAGATTTAATTTGCGAATCTCGCCAGAATTGCACGCAGAGATCGCAAAACGCGCTACGGCAGCGGGAAGAAGCCTGAATCAATGGGTTGTGGAAGTGCTGCAACAATCGCTGCAAACCACGTAAAGGACGCAGATTCCTAAAAACATGGCGCCCGTCATTGATTATGACGGGCGCTGTGCTATGGAGGTATTGCGTTGCCTGTTTACAAAACAGGCATAGGGATGTTGAAGATTTCAAAAACCTTCTGCCAGAACTCCACCGGCGCGAACCACAGGTACACGGCGACGGCAGCGCAGAGACAGATCAGGATGAGCAAAATCGCAATGACGATGTACACGCGCTGGGAGCGTCTGGGCCGTGTTGCCCCCACGGCTTGCAGCGTCGGGGCCGGCTGAGGCAGAGGCGCTGCTGCGCTTTCGGGATAGGCCGGGTAAGGTTCTTCGTAAGCAGGCGGTGGGGGTGGCATAAGCGCATCGTAGTCGGTCATCACACCGGTAGGCGTGCCGGGCGGCGTGAGCTTTACCGTCGGCAACCCCGCTTCGACCTCATACCGAAAAGCGACGTAGTCCGCCAGACCGATAATGTCGCCAGGTTTTAGCCGTTGCGGGGAAGTAAGCGCCCTCCCGTTCAACCACGTGCCGTTGGTGCTACCCATATCTTCGACAACGGCGCCATCCGGCAATAGCCGAATCTGCGTATGATGGCGTGAAATGCGAGGGTTGTCAATGACGATGGTGTTATCGGCGGTGCGTCCAATCGTACAGACCATGTCTTGCAAAACATAAGCCTGACCCTGGTTCGGTCCCTCGGTCACTACAAGCAAGCGGCGTGTCTGGTTTTCCATCAACCTGGACCTCCTCACTCAAGACGTTCCCTGATTTCCAAAAACGAGTATACTCTGGTAATGTATGGACGCAAGTATGACCAGGAATGTTCCTGCGGATTTCCCCAACCGCGCCTCTAGTACCGCGCGGCGCAATCACTTCCTGGTTAAACAGCGCTCCAATAGCTTGAAGGGGAACGCCAGTTCCCAGTTCGGTAGCGTCCCGGTTAAACTGGCTACAACAACCGCGGATCTGGCGATCCGCTCTGAACATAGCTAACTCCGAGCATAGCCAACCAGCGTAGGATTTCTGCCACGATGTACTAGCCTGTCTGACCGGCGGCATAAATAACGACTTTACGAGGAAGATCATGACACCGATTCTTGTGGATGCTCATCTGGATTTGGCTTACAATGCTGTGGTGCTAGGACGTGACTTGTTGCGTCCTTTAGCGGAAGTTCGTGCCCGCGAGGCCGAAACGCCGCCGCCTATCCCCTCGTCCGGCACATGCCTGACCACGTTGCCCGCACTCCTTGCAGGGCGGGTCGCGGTCGTGGGCGCCAGTATCTTTGTCTCGCCGGCGCGTCCGGGGAGAGTAGAGGTACAAGCCTATCGCACACCCGATGAAGCGCGCCGCTACGCTGTGCTCCAGCTTGACTATTATCGTCGTCTGGCTGATGAACAGGAACAAATCGTGCTCCTGAGTAGCGACACCGACTTGGAGACGGTGCTGACTTCCTGGGAAACGGATCGGCCGCAGCTTGGTCTCTTCGTTGTGATGGAAGGCGCGGAGCCATTGCGCGAGCCGGGCGAAACAGGCTGGTGGGTGGAACGTGGCTTGCGCGGCATTGGGCTTGCCTGGGCAATGGGGACACGCTACGCTGGCGGCAACGCCGCGCCGGGGCCATTGACCGACGAGGGACGCAAGCTGCTTACAGCGATGGCCGATTACAACCTGCTGCTCGATCTCAGCCATCTATGGGAAGAGGCTGCTTATGAAGCGTTGGACCGTTACCCCGGCCCACTTGCCGCCACCCACGCGAATCCACGGGCATTTGTGGATTCGCCGCGGCAACTTCCCGACGCGCTCATCCGCCGCATTGCCGACCGCGATGGCGTGATCGGCGTCGTCCCCTTTAATCTGATGTTAGACAAAGCATGGCGTCATGGCGACGCCCGGCTTCCCCTGACGCGCGTGGCCGAAGTGGTGGATCATATCTGCCAGGTGACCGGCGACGCGCGCTTTGTGGGCATCGGCTCGGATTTCGACGGCGGCTTTGGACGCGAGGCCGTCCCTGAAGGCCTGGACTCCATTGCCGACCTGGGGAAACTCGGCGACCTGCTGAGCGAACGCGGCTATACGGCTGCCGATGTCACGGCCATTTTGAGCGGCAACTGGCTGCGTGTGATGCGGCAAGTCCTGGAAAGCGGCTAGGGATCTCCTCAGAATTTTCGGCAGGGCTATCGCATTTGGCCGCTTCCGGCAACTGAATACGGCCTAAAGGCCGGGGAAAGGGGGATTTTTGTGGCGGGGCGAAGCCCCGCCACAAAAATCCCCCTAAAAACGCCGCTTTAGCGGCATAACAGACAGCACGACGGGACAAAGTTTTCCAAATGCGATAGCCCTAGAATTTTCGGAGTTTGGGGGTTGCCTTCTCTTCAAACTGTGGTATTATTATCGCCGTACCTGCCGTGTGCGTGAAACCGATACGGGGTTTTGAGCCAACATTTTGATAAAGAGGGGTCCCTCGTCCAAAGAACGAGGCCGCGGTAGCTTTCGAGCAAGGCGAATTCGTTCGGCAGGACCCCACCTGCGTCAGCAGGGTCAAAGCCAGCGGTACACGGCACGGCGGGGCCGGCCTTATGCCGATAAAAAACCATGCTCCCTGAAAGAGCATGGTTTTTTTATTTGTTATGTAAAGCTATCTTGACTTTCCCTGACGCTTGTGTTATGCTCAGATTAGTGTTGCAACCGTTTTCCTACTTTATCATAAGGGTGTAGGATGGGTTGTGCAGTGCGGATATCGTCATTGTAGTCGAGGAATTATGTATTGGGAACGAGTCTCTGAAGAGATTTATCTCTTTACCAGCGATCGTTATGCGCTGGTAAATTCGCTTGCGATTGTCACACGTGAAGGGATTGTGGCGATTGACGGCCTGCCTTTCCCCGATGAAGCCAAACAAATTGCGCGCTTCCTTGAGATACGGGTAGGAAAAGGCTTTCACTCTTACATTTTAACCCACCATCACATGGATCATGTGTACGGCTTGTTTGCTTTCCCCGATGGCGTAGATGTGCTCGGGCATGAGCTGTGCCGTCGTAAACTGTTGGAAGTCGGCGAAGCGTCACTTAACGAGGCCCGCCAAAGCGATCCTGCCTTTGAGGAGGTCCGCCTGCGTATTCCTAATGTTACCTTCGACAGCGGGGAATTAGTGCTGCATGTCGACAACAAGACTTTTCGTTTGTTGTCACTGCCTGGCCACACCGACGACAACATTGGCATCCTTATGGAAGAAGAGGAGATTTTGATTGCCGGTGACGCGGTTATGGCGATCCCGATCATTGCTGATGGCGATTGGGAGCGCGAAATCGAAACCCTGCGCTATATCAAGAAACTGGCGCCTGAGACCATCGTCCAGGGACACGGGGAGGTTATCCTGCGCGGCGAGGTGCAGGCCGTCATGGATCGTTACATCGCTTATCTTGAATGTGTTCACAAGAAAGCTCGTGCCATGCTGCGTCAGAACCGCGACCGCAAAGAACTGTGGAACATCCCGCTTGAAGATTGTGGCCTTGAGCGGGTCCCCCTCGGCATTGCCAGCCACCGTCTGCACGTGGCGAACATCATGAGCGTGTACGACAAACTCAAGACAGGATAAGTGGCGAATTACGAATGGCGAATTACGAATAGCGAATGACGAATGGTGAATGACGGGCGACTTGCTGATTCGCTGATTCGCCGATTCGCTGATTCGCTGATTCTTCGATTCACTGATTTTTAATGGACACCTTACGCCTATGGTTAGAACGCTACCTTGATGCCCTGGAACGCGATAATGCCTCGCCTTACACCGTCAAAAATTACCGTACCGACATCGGACAATTCCTCGATTATTGCGCCGAACACGGCGTGACGACCCTTGCCGATCTGACCCGTGACCTGGTACGCGAGCACCTTGCCGAACTGGCGGAAGCGGAATACGTGCGGGCCAGCATTGCGCGGCGCGTTTTCGAGCTGCGCGCTTTTGGAGACTTTCTGCTGCGCAACGCAGCCTGGAATCAGAACCTCTTTCGCCGCGTCTACGCGCCGCGTTTGCCCCGTCGTCTGCCCCGCCATCTCACCATCGAGGAAGTGCAACGTTTGCTGGCCGTCCCGGATGTCGCATCGCCGCAGGGGGCGCGGGACCGCGCCATCCTCGAGACGCTGTATGCGGCCGGCGTGCGAGTGGCCGAGCTGGTAGGGTTGGATTTGCGCGATCTCAACCTGGAGGCAGCCGAAGTGCGCGTCATCGGCAAGGGGGATAAAGAGCGTGTGGCGCTCCTGGGGCAGCCGGCGGTAGCGGCGTTGCGGGCTTATCTCAACGTGGGGCGCCCGGCGCTGTTGGCCGATCATCCGCCGACCAATGCGGTGTTCCTCAATCGTTTTGGACAGCGGCTTTCCGTGCGCTCGGTGGATGAGATCGTGCGGCAGGCCGGCGTCGCTGCCGGCCTGGAACAAACGGTGACGCCACACTTGCTGCGTCACACCTTCGCTACCCACATGCTCGACGGCGGCGCCGATTTGCGGGTGGTTCAGGAACTGCTGGGCCACGAAAATCTGGCGACAACGCAGATTTACGCGCACGTGACCCAAAAGCGCGCGCGGGAGATTTACCTGCGTGCGCATCCACGTTCCCAGGATGTCCCTCCATCCTTCACCGACGCTGCCGCTTCCCCAATGCAAAACGGGGCCTGTTAGCCCCGTTTTTGCCAATAGTGCGCTTTGGGTGTCTTACGCCGCGATGCCCGGCGCGGCGATTGCCATCTCCGGTTCTACCGTATGCTGGATGACCAGCCCATTTTCGTCGCCATCCACGATAATCGTATCGCCTGATTGATACTCACCGCTGAGCAATCTGTCAGAGAGCGGCGTCTCGACTTCTTGCTGAATCAGCCGTTTGAGCGGGCGGGCGCCGAATTCGGGATTGTAGCCGTGAACAGCGAGCCATTCCTGCGCTCCTTCGGTGAGGATGAGGTTCAAGTTGTTTTCCTGGAGACGGGCCCGCACCTTACCGATTTCCAGCAGGACGATTTGCCGGATGTCGTCGTGGTTCAGCGCGCGGAACACGATCACGCTGTCCACGCGGTTGAGGAATTCGGGGCGAAACAGCTTGCGCAGGCGGTTCATGAGCTTCTGACTCATATCTTTGTAGGCTTGCTCGGCGTCGGTCTCCAACGTTTCCAGCGTGAAGCCCAGCTTTCCCTGGTGCATAATCTCGTCCGCACCCACATTCGAGGTCATAATGATCAACGTATTGCGGAAGTCTACTTTGCGCCCCTTGGCGTCGCTCAAGACACCTTCTTCCATGATCTGGAGTAACATGTTGAACGCATCGGGGTGGGCTTTCTCGATCTCATCGAAGACAATGATCGAATAAGGCCGGCGGCGGATGGCTTCGGTCAGTTGTCCGGCGTCCTCATAACCCACGTAGCCGGGAGGTGCGCCTACCAGCCGGGCTACGGAGTGCCGTTCCATAAACTCTGACATATCAAGCTGGAGCAACGCATCTTCGCTGCCGAACATAAACCTGGCCAGCGCTTTGGCAAGTTCGGTTTTGCCCACGCCGGTTGGCCCCAGGAAAATGAAAGAGCCGATAGGCCGGTGTGGATCCTTCAGGCCGGCGCGCGCCCGCCGCACCGCTTTAGCGATTTTTTCGATAGCGTCATCTTGTCCGACGATAGACTGGCGCAGTGTGTTCTCCATCTCCAGCAGGCGTCGGGATTCCGTTTCGGCAAGTTGCGTCATCGGGATGCCCGTCCACATGGCGATGATCTCCGCCACATCTTCGGGATAGACGGTCAACCCTCCGTCTTCGTTCATTTGACGCTGCCGGAGTTCCGTCATTCTGGCTTCGAGATATTTTTCCTCCTCGGCCAGGGCATTGACCTCGGCAGTCTTCTTTTCCGCCTCCAGTTGCGCGCGCTTGAGCCGCACACCTTGCAACTGCTCAAAGACTTCGCGCAACTCAATGGAAACCGGAGACTTATACATCTTGACCCGCGAAGCGCCTTCGTCCATCACATCAATGGCCTTGTCGGGCAAGTAGCGATCGGTGACGTAACGTGCCGAGAGCCGCGCGGCCGCCTCGAGGGCCTCATCGCTGATGTGCAGGTTGTGATGTTGCTCGTAGGCGTGCTTGATGCCGCGCAGAATGCTGATGGTTTGTTCGACGGTGGGTTCATCCACGAACACCGGTTGGAAGCGACGTTCCAGGGCCGGGTCAGATTCAATGTACTTGCGGTACTCATCCAGCGTGGTGGCGCCGATGCATTGGAGTTCACCGCGGGCCAGCGCCGGCTTGAGGATGTTGGCGGCGTCCATCGAGGAACCGGCTGCCCCGGCGCCTACCAGCATGTGGACTTCATCCACAAACAGGATGGTATTGCTGCCCTTGAGTTCGTGCAGGATGCGCTTCAACCGCTCCTCGAATTGCCCGCGATAGATCGTGCCGGCAACCAGCGCGCCGACGTCCAGTTGTACCACGCGCTTGCCCAGGATGGGGCCGGGCACGCCGCCGGAGACGATGCGCTGCGCCAATCCCTCAACGATGGCGGTTTTGCCAACGCCGGGTTCGCCGATGAGCGCGGGATTGTTCTTGGTGCGGCGCGCCAAAATCTGGATGACGCGCTCGATTTCGGTCTGCCGTCCGATGACGGGATCGAGTTTGGATTCTTCGGCCAGGCGGGTGAGGTCCACCGTGACGTGGGCCAGCACGGAGTCTTGCGGCGCACGCTCTGTCCCACGGGCCGGCGTCGCTTTGCGGCTGGCCGGTTCGGGGGTACCGCTGGGGGTCAGACGCTCAATCCGCCGCCGGATGGCCTCGACGGAAAGCCCGGCCTGCGTCAGCACGGCAATGATGACCCCCTCGTGTTGTTGCAACAGGGCCAGCAGCAGATGTTGGGTGTCCACCATCGAGCTTTGGTGCTTTTGCATTTCCTCGATGGCCATCTGGATGAGGATTTTGGTGGATTGGCGCAGTTCTGGCTCCGGCGCGACCAGCGGGGCGGCATTGGAAAGCCGCGCCACGGTTTGTTGCGCTTGCACGGCGCGCAATCCCATATCCCGCAGCACCCGCCCGGCAATGCCTTCACCTTCAAGCATCAGACCAAGCAGGATGTGTTCGGGGCCGATGGTGGCATGGCGCATGCGCGTGGCTTCGATTTGCGCAAAGCGCAGAACTTCCTGTGCAGCCGGTGTAAATTTTTCCAGTGGATCGCCCATGGTGCTACCCTCAATCCTATTCCACATATATCAGGGTGACGTTTTGAATATCGTTCGCGTTGTCCAGCGAACACACCTCACTCTCCCACAGCTCCAATTCCATTATAGCACAAAAACGGGTGAAGAAATCTCGAAGCTTGAAATGGGATGCATTTCAGGACGGGGACAAGTTTTTTTTGAGTTTTCCCCTCTCCCCCCCTGCCTCCGCTCTCCCCGCACGCGGGGAGAGCGGAGGATTTCTCAAAGGGGGATTTGGGACGGCGAAGCCGCCCCAAATCCCCCTATTTACCTCCCCGCCCCCTTTTTGGGGGCCGGCGGTGGGGGCGCAAAAGTGCAATGTTAGCCCTTAGCCTCATTGTGAGTTCCGCAGGAGGTTTACGATATCCCCCCATGCATAAAAGCACGGGAGTGTCCCCGTGCTTTTAGTCGAACCATACATTGAGACTAACAATCGGCAAGCGATAACTGCAACGCTGTTAGACTCGCTTTGCACCGCCGAGACACCGAGTGCGTCGAGGAAAATGCCCTAAAACTCTCGGCGTTCTCTGTGCCTCTGCGGTGAATTTAGTTGAGTGCTCTAGCGGACGGCCTGCATGATCAACGCGGTGAACTCCTCCCATTCTTCCGGGAACAGGTGCAGGGTGATGTTCGACAGTTCGATGTGATACAGCTCTTCACCGGTCTCCGGTTCGGTGGAGACCCAGACTACGTAGTTCTCGGTTTCACCGAGGGTTTGGACTTTAGGTTCGTTGTTCATCGTTTACCTCCATAGCGTGTGAATGAAAGAATCAAAGAATCAGCGAATCAGCGAATCAGCGAATCAGCGAATCGGCGAATCAAAGAATCGGTGGATCGTAGGACATGCCGGTTTCGGCCGATTAGTGCCGCCGCCCACCGGAAGAATTTGAGCCACCTTCGCGCCGTCCACCTCCGCTATCGCGCCGTCCGCCGGAATTGGAACGCGGCGCATCCTGCGCCTTGGCCTCTTCTAATGTCCACCCTTCCAACACAGCCCGGCGCGACAATCGGATTTTCCCTTCGGCGCCGATGTCAGTGATCATCACCAACACCTCATCGCCGACTTTGACCACATCGGAGACCTGGTTGACACGGGTATCGGACAACTGCGAGATGTGCACCATGCCGTCGGTCCCCGGCAGGATTTCCACGAACGCCCCGAAATCGGTCACCCGCACCACTTTGCCGCGGTAGATCTTGCCTTCCTGGGGCGTCTCCATCATCGCATTGATGTACTGCAAAGCCTTCTGGGCGCCGTCACCGCCGGGGGAGGCGACATAGACGGTACCATCTTCTTCAACGTCAATCTTAACTCCATATTCAGCCTGAATGGCGCGGATATTCTTGCCCCCCGGGCCGATCAGCGCGCCGATCTTTTCGGGGTCAATGCTGGTGGTAAGCATCTTGGGCGCATAGCTGGACAGTTCCTTGCGTGGCGCCGGGATCGTGGCTTCGATCACGTCAATAATCTGCTCTCGCGCTTGCTTAGCCTGCTCCAGGGCTTCGGTGAGGATCTGCCGATTGACGCCCTTGATCTTGATGTCCATTTGCAGCGCCGTGATGCCTTTGCGCGTGCCCGTGACTTTGAAGTCCATATCGCCCAGGTGGTCTTCCATCCCCTGGATGTCGGTGAGGACGCGATAGCGTTCCCCGTCGCTCACCAGCCCCATAGCGATCCCGCCGACGGGCGCTTTGATGGGCACGCCGGCATCCATCAGCGCCAACGTGCTGCCGCACGTCGAGGCCATCGAAGTGCTGCCGTTGGAGGCCATCACTTCGCTGACGACGCGGATGGTATAGGGGAACTCTTCTTTTGGGGGGATGACGGGCAGCAGCGCGCGTTCGGCCAGCGCGCCGTGGCCGATCTCGCGACGCCGCGGCCCACGCAGCGGGTACGCTTCGCCGGTGGAGAACGGCGGGAAGTTGTAGTGGTGAATGTAGCGTTTGGTCTCTTCTGGGAAGAGATCGTCAATTTCCTGTTCCTCGTTGGGCATGCCGAGGGTCGCCAGGCTGAGCACCTGGGTTTCGCCGCGGGTGAACAGGCCGCTGCCATGGGGGCGCGGCACCAGGTGCACTTCGGCCTCCAGCGGGCGGATGGTGCGCTGATCGCGTCCGTCAGGACGGATGTTTTCATCCAGGATACGCCGCCGCACGATTTCCTTGAGCACGTCGTCAAAGGCTTCGGCGATTTGCGTGGCCGTCCACCCCGCAGTTTCGGCTTCGGCGGCCAATTGCGTTTTCACATCTTCGCGGATGGCATCTACGGCCTCGATACGTTCGCCTTTGAGGGGCGTCGTTGCCAGAAGTGAACGAATCGGCTCGGTTGCCAGCTCGGCAACACGGGTTTTGAGGGCCTCCGGCACCTGGAATGAGGTGTAGTCGCTCTTGGGCTTGCCCAAAGCGGCACGCATTTCGTTTTGAACACGAATGACATCCTGCATGGAGCGGTGCGCCAGTTCCAGGGCTTCCACCATCAGCGGTTCTTCGATTTCATTGGCGCCGGCCTCGACCATGATGATGGCCTCGGCGCTGCCGGCAACGCGCAAATCCAAATCGCTGCGCTTCATCTGAGAGATGGTGGGATTGACGACGAGCTGTCCGTCAATATAGCCGATGCGCACAGCCCCGACCGGGCCGTCAAAGGGGATATTGGAGATCATCAACGCCGCGGAGGCGCCGATGATGCTCAAAATATCCGCGTAGTCCTCTTCGCCCTGCGAAAGCGAGGTGACGATGACCTGCACGTCGTTGCGCATGTCCTTGGGGAAGAGCGGACGCAGAGGCCGGTCAATGAGCCGGCTGGTGAGGGTGGCCTGCTCCGAGGGTTTACCCTCGCGGCGGAAGAAGGAGCCGGGGATGCGCCCGGCAGCATAGAGCCGTTCTTCAAAATCCACACTTAAAGGGAAAAAGTCGGTGCTTTCGCGGGGCGTCGGGGCCATCGTGGCGGTTGCCAGGACGACCGTATCGCCGCTTTGCGCCAGCACCGCGCCACCGGCAAACCGCGCGAGTTTGCCGGTCTTGAGGGTGATGCTGCGATCACCCAACATTGCCGTAAATATATGTTCTTCTAACATTGTTTCCTCCTGTGCCGGGTTCTCCGGTTGCGCCGGTCGCCGGACGGCGGAGGTCAGAAACTGGGGGCTGTTGTACACCGCTTGTGCGGCGTTGCACCCCAAACCCCAATTCCCACCTCCTGTTCCAGCGGACGCGGCAGCGCGGATAGACCGGCTGATAATGATTGATTGATGATCTTTGTACCTTGCCCGGCCCATGATGATGACGCCGCGCAAGGATGACAAACCCGGATATACGCAAACGAGTAGATGGGCTATTCACATCTACTCGTTTGGCATAGTCGAGCGATGAAACCGATCTTTATTTGCGCAGACCAAGTCGCTGGATGAGGGTGCGGTAGCGCTCCGGGTCCACCCGCTGAAGGTAGGCCAGTTGGCGACGCCGCTGTCCTACCATCTTCAACAAGCCGCGACGTGAGCTTTCATCGTGCTTGTGGACTCGCAGGTGCTCGGTCAGATCGTTGATCCGGTGCGTCAAGAGCGCGATCTGCACTTCCGGCGAACCGGTATCCTCTGCCGATAGGGCATATTCTTTGATAATTGACTGTTTTTCCTCTTTTGCTAACACTCCTGCTCACTCCTTTTCGAGAACCAACCGATCGTTTTTTGTTTTTCGTGTCGGCCAGTGGTCAACTGTGAGATGCAGTATACCATAGACGGCGTTTTTCGCAAACTCAGTTTGATATGCAGTTTTTCATAAGGGCAGGACTTGATTTTATGCGATTTGGTAATATAATATATAAAGTTATTCCTTATATGAATATTTCTATCAACCGATGACGACCGGGCTGATGACTATCAGACTAACGACTACCAGACGATCGCCGAATTCTCATGGAGGAATCGTATTGCTATGAACCGCCGTGATTTCTTACGTGTGCTGGCAGGGAGTGCGGCCGCGGGCATCCTGGCCCGGTGCGCGCCGATGGTTACGCCATCTGAATCCTCCGCGCCGCCATTCTCCCCAGAACCACCCACACCGACATCCAGGCCGCGCCTGTTGCGCAACGAGAACCGCAAAGGATTCTACATCCGCTATTACACCCCCTTTGAAGCGGTTGACCCTGAGCGATGGACGTTAGCGGTTGACGGGAAAGTTCGCTATCCCCAACAGCTTTCTTTTGCGGAGATGCAGCGACTGCCTGTGGCGTCGCAGCACTCACGCATGGTCTGTGTCGAAGGTTGGTCATCCGCTGCAAAGTGGGAAGGTTTTACACCGCAAACCCTGGTGGAGCTGGTCGAGCCGCAGGCCGATGCTGCGTGGGTGCACTTCTATTCCGCCGATGGCTACTACGAGTCGCTGGCGCTCGCCGAGTTTTTGGCGGAGCGAGTGCTGCTTGCCTATCGGATGAACGACGCCTTGTTGTTGCCGGAATACGGCGCGCCTCTACGGCTGATCGTGCCTGCAAAATACGGCTATAAAGGCCCCAAGGCCATCACCCGGATTGTGTTTGCGGACGAGGAACTGCGCGGCTATTGGCCCACCGTCGGCGGTTATTCGACGGAGGCGCCGATCTGGCCGGGGACGGATTACGCGCTGGACCTGGGAATGTACAAGAAGATTACCGGCCACGGCGAGGTCTTCTACGATGAGGGCGTCGAGGCGCAGGATAAAGCCGAGTCAGCAGATTAAGCAGATGTAGCAGATTTTTTATGACCGGCAAACACAAATCTGCTCAATCTGCTTAATCCGCTGATGATGAAAGAGTGCATGCCGGCCGTATCCCTGCCAGCGCCTCTTCAACCGTGAGCCAATCGCGCTCTGGGAACAGTTGGGCAATTTGCGGGGTGAATGTGGGCCAGGCGCGTAACACGGCAACAGGATCCCCCTGGGCGACGATGACGCCCTGATCCATCACCATCACGCGGTCGGCGGTCTCGGCAATCAATTCTACGTCGTGGGTGACGAGTAAGATCGCCATTCCTGCGTCGCGCCAGGTGCGCAATAGATCGCGCAATTGTGCCTTGGCGCGATAATCGAGGCCGCGCGTGGGTTCATCCAGCAACAGTACCCGTGGTTGTGTGATCATGATGGCGCCCAGGGCCACCCGCTGGCGTTCGCCCACGCTCAGATCGCGGGGGTATTGTTGTGCCTTATCCGCCAGCCCCAGGTGTGCCAGCAGCGTCTCCGGCGCGATGGGAGCAGGGGCCGGCGTCAGCCCATGATTGCGCAGCGTGATGTGCAGCTCATCCAGCACCGTATCGGCGAAGAGCAGCGCGTTGGGGTCCTGCGGCAGGTAGCCGACCTGTCGGCATACGTCAGCAACGTCCATAGCGGCAATGGAATGTCCCATAAAGCGTACTTCGCCGCGCTGCGGGCGCAGTAACCCTACCAGGCTCTTGAGCAGCGTCGTCTTTCCCGCGCCGTTGCGCCCCAGCAGAGCCGCAATTTCCCCCGCATAGAGGGCTATATCCACCCCGCGCAGCGCCGGCGTTGCCCCGTAGGCCACTTCCAGATGCCAGGCTTCGATGACCGTAGCGGTTTTGTCAACGGATTGAACGGATTTTAACGGATTAGTAAAATCCGTTTCATCCGTTAAATCCGTTGACATAAAATGCCTGCCCTCCTCTAAGGTGAGCGGCAGCGGCGACCAGTTGAGCGCACGGGCTAAAGTTTGCAAGGGTGGCAGCAGGGGGACGTGCGGTAACACCTCGCGGGGCGGGCCGGCGATCACAGGTGCGCCGTCGTCGGGCAGGTAAATGATTTGATCCACAAACGGGAGGATGCGCTCCAGCCGGTGCTCGGCCAGCACCACCGTCAGCCCTAAGGTCTTGTTCAGCCGGACAAGCGCATCCAGCAGTTCCGCCGCCGATTGTGGATCGAGCTGTGAGGTGGGTTCATCGAGCGCCAGGATGCGGGTATGCAGCGCCAACGCCGCGGCAATCGCCACCCGCTGTTTTTCGCCGCCGGAAAGCGTTTCTAACTTGCGCCGCCGCAAGGGAATCAAACCTAACGGTTCGAGCGCCTCTGTGATGCGCGTCTGCATTTCTAGGGACGGGATGGCGGCGTTTTCCAATGCAAAAGCGACTTCGTCTTCCACACAATCCATCACAAACTGCGCTTCGGGATCCTGAAAGACGAATCCGACAAGCCGGCTCATCCCTTGCGGCCCGTATTTCACCGGATTGTGGCCCTCTACAGTGATGTGTCCGCTCAACGTCCCGCCGCTGAAGTGCGGCACCAGGCCGTTGAGACAGCGCAGTAGCGTGGATTTGCCGGTGCCCGAAGTTCCCATCACCAGGACGAACGCGCCCGCAGGGATGGACAAGTTCACGTTGCACAATGCCGGGCGCGTTGCGTCGGGATACGTGTACGTCACATGATTAAAATCAATCATCGTATCTCTGAAACCACGAATTGACACGAATCTTCACAAATAGAATCAGAATTCGTGTGGATTCGTGAAGATTCGTGGTGAAAGTTCAATTCAATCTGCTAGCAATGCTGGAAACAACAGACCGAGCAATGTCGCCCCGGTCAGGGTGTCGAACGCGGGCCAGGTCAAGGCGGGATAGGGATTGTAACCCCGCGTCGCCTGTCCTAAAAACAAAAATCCGGCGAGGGCAACCAGTGCGCTGCCGGTCACGAGCCATTCGCGGTAGCCCCACGGTGCGCGTCGGTAGGTCGTATGGGGGACACTTCGCCCGGTCAACCAGAGCATTCCCACGATCGCCGCGCCGCCGGTGACGATGAGCGCCATCCCCCAGAATATCTGTTGCCACGCGACCAGCAATCCGCCGGATAAGATGCCGAGCAGCCCAACGATAGAGACCGCTTGAGCGCGTCCGGTGTGTGCTGATGCTGTCTCGCCGGCAAAACCGCGCGCGGCCAACGCCTCGGCAAGCTGAAGCGCGCGTTCCAGGCCGCCGATCAACAACGGCATAAAGAGCGGCAGCCAGTCGCGCAGGCGCCGCATCCGATGCCCACGGATGGCCTGCGCCTCGCGGATTTGTTGCATGTGCCGCAGCGTTGTGGGGACGAAGGTTACGGCTATAGAGGTGACCACCGCCAGCGGATAGAAGGCGCGCGGGATGAAGCGGATCAGGTCGCGCACGGCCACAGCAAAGGTGAACACGGTGAACGCCGTGAAGAGCGTTGTCAACAGTAAGCCGTTGAGCGCGCCGTAAACCAGCGCCTCGGCGGTGAGCGGCCCGCCGATCAGCGGCCAGTGTGGGGGGATGGTGAACAGGACGGTCTCACCGACACGCGAAAGCAACGCATTGATGATCGCCGCGAGCGGGATGACGTAGAGCGCGAAACGCCCCGGCGCGAGGGGCGCAGTAGACGGCATTTCCGGTCGGCGGACGGCGCGGAGTGTGGCCAGCAGCACGGCAAGCAAGAGCGTGAGATACAGCGGATTGCGCGTGGTTGAGGCAACCACCAGCGCGACGGCAAGCCATACGAGCCAGGCAGCAGCGTGGAACATAGCCTTCTACGCCACTTGTGGCCGATAAGTGAAGCTGAAACGCTTATGAAAACGCCGCAGCGCGCGCAACGTCGGCGCGCCAAATGCCAGGAGCAACGCGACATTGCCCAGTCCGCCCGCCAGGTCCCATAACAGCGAAGTGGTCACGTAAAAGGTCGCATACAGGCGCACGATCTCGCGGAATGTTGTCGGCAGCGGCGCGCCCGGTCCCACGATGAAGGTCCACGATGACATGTTCATCAACGCCCCATACAGCAGGCCCCAGCCCAGCCCGAAGGATGCCAGCAGCGCAATTTCCACACGGCGTCCTTCTGCGCGCAAGCGCCGGATCACGGGGTGCAGCAGCGGCGCCGACAGCCCCACCCAGCCGGCGGTGAGCATCTGATAGGGCAGCCACGGCCCCACGCCGCCGGTGATCAACGCCGAAACGAGCAACGTCAGCGCACCGAGCAGAAAGCCAAAACGTCCGCCGTAGACATAACCGGTCAGAATGATGAGGAAGAAGATCGGGCTGAAGCCGCCCGGCCCGGGGATGGCGACCTCGGCGAAGCGCAGGGCGGCGTTCATCGCCGTGAGGATGCCGAGCAGCGCAATAAACCTGGCGTTCACCGCGTCCCCCTGCACTTCGAGCAGCAGCGCAATGAAGCTCAGTCCTACCACAAAGGCGAGCAACAGGGGGGCATTGGTTGCCCGCCCGGCGGTGATGACGGGGTACACAAATGCCAGCAAGCCGACGGCCGTGCTCAGGGCATAAATCAGTGCGCGTAAGAAACGCTGCATGAGGATTACCGTTTGCGTTTGAGCAGCGCCAGTCCCACTACACAGACCAGGAGCAATACATAAGGGATGTACTTGAGCAGCGGATTGGGCGCGCGATAGGTCGCCGTCCCCGGTGAAACCACAACCGGAAAAGAAAGGGCATAGGTGACAGAGGGCGCGGGCGTGGGAGAGACAGGGTGAGTGGGAGAGGGGGTGAGGGAGAGAGTGGGGGAAGAGGTGAGCGGGAGAGAGGAGGAAGCGGTTGGCGTCGGTGTGGATGTAGCTGGATCGAGTGATGGCGTTGCTGTGGGCGTAGAGGGGTTGGGCGCTGGCGACGGTGTTGACGTGGACGTGGCGGGAACGGCGGTTGCCGTTGGCGTCGGCGCAGACGTGGATGGCCCAACGGTCGCCGTTGCCGTTGGGGTAGCCGTGGCCGGGTCGGCTGCGGATGACATCGTCACGGCAGCGGAGGCGAGCGCCGCGCCACAGATCGCTTCAAAAGTGAGGTTGGGTGGAGACGCGGACCCGTCGCCCCACACCCAACCTTCGACATCGCCGTTACCCACCGTCCACACGGCGGCCCCCATGCCCGAATAAGCCCATGAACCGTCGGCGTTGCGGTGGAAGTAGTTCCAGTAAATGCAGGGGTTGTTTTTGCATTTGCAGAAGCAATCATTTGCCGGACAGCCTTCGCCGTCGAGCGTACAGATTGCCGAACCCAGCGGACCGGTATTGGCATCCACGACCAGCCCGGAGCGTTGCAGTAACGTCAGACCGGAGATCTGCTCCTCGGAGAACGTCACACAGCGCGTCACTACACGCCCATCCCCGTGGACGACGATCAGCCCGGCGCGATTTGTCCCCCCTGCCTGCGCCAGCGCGGGCAGCGGCAACAGGACAAGGAACAGCGCGAAAAATATCCCGCCCCAAGCCCATTTTCGCTGTTGTCTATATTTCATCATCTGTTCCTGCCTCCTGCCTCTTGCTTCCTGCCCCTTGCCCCCTGCCTCTTGCTTCCTGCCTCTTGCTACTGTCTGCCGTCTACCGTTTTTTCAGCATCAACCCTGCCCCCATCAGCAGCAAACCGATGACGATGAGCGGATTGCCCGGCGCAAATCCACCGGATGTTGGCAGCAGCGGCACATCAGAGACCACCGCCGGCGCAGCCACCGTTGTTTGTGGCGTGCGCGACGCTCCAACGACGGCTACGTTAACCAGGTGCATCCCCTCGACGGCCTGCACTGCCTGCGCCGTTGCCATGATGTTCGCAAAGGGGACGGCGGCCTGCCAGTAATAACCGCCGCTGGAAGCATCCCAGAGCGCCAGAAGGGCACCGAGTGGGTCTGTCCCATTGCCGGCCCAGTTGCCCAGCGGCTCGCCGAGCGCGTAGAGCGCCTGCAACACAACCGCCGTAGAATTGGCATCGGTATCCGTTCCCCATGCCGAGGGTTTTTGGTAAGGGAAGCCGCCATCGGCGTTTTGCATACGTTGGAGATAAGGAAGCGCGCCGCTTGCGGCATCGCGCTCCCCCACGGCGAGCAACGCCTGCATCGCCAGCGCAGTCGTGTTCGTATCCGCCAGGCCCGCCGTCGGCCCACCGAAGAGTGACCAGGCGCCGTCGTCGGCGATCTGCGTCTTGAGCAGGTCAACCGCATTCTGAGGGACAGGCGCGCCGGCATTGTGGAGCGCCAGCATCGCGTAAGCGTGCGCGTACAGCGAATCCCCGAAGCGGCCCGTGGCCTTGTCCTGCGTTGCCAGCAGCGCCTGCACCAGATCCTTGCCGCCGAAGTTACGGGGATTCTGCCCGGTCGCTACAGCCGCGAGCACAACCCGGCTCAGAGCGCCGGCATCTTTCACCGCACCCTTCTTGACCTGTGTGACCAGGTAATCCAGCGGCGAATTGCCCGCCGCCGAAAGCCAGGTGCTGCAATCCTGCCCGGCAGCGGCGGCGGCCAGGATCACCTCGGTCGTCGTCCCAACGTCCGAACCGGCGGAGAAGCCGTTGGTGAAACCGCCGTCGGCCTGTTGGAAGCCGCGCAGCCAGGTCAACGCCGCCTCGTCCTGTGGACGCTGCGCTGCCATGACCGGCGCAGCCCAGGCCAGCACCAAACCGAGCGCCAAAACGATCAAACCGAACTTTTTCATCTGTAACCTCCGCGTCTGTACAGTATTTTTTTCTATCAGCAGATTAAACAGATTTAGCAGATAATATGGTTGTACCAATCAAAATCTGCTCAATCTGCTAAATCTGCTGACAAAAAAATCCCTTGCCTCACGAGCAAGGGATGACGCGGCGGTAGTCTTGGCCACTTCGCCGGCCTCACCCCTTCTCGCGAGGGTGTAGCCACTCAAGCTGAGCAGGCGACCTGGCTTGTGGAGAGCCTGAAACTCTCGCACTTACAGTTGCGCGTCAGCGCCGGACTTGAACCGGCTTCGCTCTTAGCCCGACCCATCCGGGAGTGCGGGCACTCAGCCTGGACATATTCGATTGGGGGTATTGTAATGGGTTTGGGGGAGGTGTCAAGCGAGGAGAATGAAAGAATGGGGGAATGGGAGAATGAAAGAATGAGCGAATGAAAGAATGGGAGAATGAAAGAATGAGCGAATGAAAGAATGGGAGATATGGAAGCTCTTGCTCAAAGGGTGATTCTGTGGTATTCTGTGATAAAAGTGTGACCATCGCAAGCAAAGGCAGGGAAGATGGTGAGTTCAAAGACATTCGGTTTCAGTCATCGGTTGTGGCGCTGGCTGGAACGGTTGGGATTCGAAGCCGATCCTTTTGCGCTCTACGAAGCCGAACATGAGCGTGACTACCTTTCGTATTTCTTCGTTGATCGCCCCTATTTATATGACGTCCTGGGCGTGCCGGCGCACCCGCAAACGGCCTTTTTGATGGCCGGACGCGGCGAAGGGAAAACGGCTACGCGCCACATGGTAGCCTACGAATGTACTCACGGGAAGTTCCGCCGCCAGGTCTTGCCGGTCCACTATTACGATTTTGGGTTACTGATCGAAACTGTGCAAGGCGACGTGAGCAAAATCACCGTGCGCCATCATCTGCGCGGCGTGATACGCGCTATCATCAGAGCGCTGGCCGATGAAGTCCCGGCCATTTACTTCGATCATCTGGACGAGACCGAACGCCGGCTTCTGACCGGGTATGCTCAGGCGTTTGGCGATCCGGTTGCACAGTTGAGGCTGTCGCAGATTATTCCGACGCAACCCCTCCCATTGAATTGGGACATGCTCTCACCGCTGGAGACCCTGAACACCCTTTCCGGCCTGGTGATCAAACTCGGCCAGACGCCCCAGAATACCTACAAGTCCCTGTACATCCTGGTAGATTGCGTGGATGAGACGGCACTCGGCGCCCAAGCCGCGGCGGCGTTGCTGCGTCCCCTGGTCGGCGAGCGAACGCTGTTGGAAATGCCGCATCTGGCCTTCAAGTTTTTCCTGCCTGCTGAAGTGGGCGAGTCGCTGCGTCAAGCTGTGGATTTGCGCCCGGACCGCCTGTGTGTGCGCCGTATCACCTGGGATAGGGAGGCCTTAAGGGACGTGGTGCAACAGCGGCTGGCTTACTACAGCCACGACATGGTAAGACGGCTTGAGGATATGTGTACCTCGGCAGCGAAAGGCCGTGCGATGGAGCGTCTGTTGGATGCCAGCGAAGGCTCGCCACGCACACTGCTGCGTCTGTGTCAGGCTTTGATTCACCATCACGTGTACCGGACTGATGATACATTAATTGACAGCGTGGACGTGACGGAGACCTTGATTGAGTTCCAACAACGGGTGGAAGTGGAGCGACAAACTCCGGTGGCAAAACCTGCGTTGGCAGCGGCGCGTGAGGCGACGCCAGAGGTCTTGCCGGAGACAGGATTGCACATAGCGCCGGGCAGCGGACACGTGTGGGTGGATGGGCAACAGTTGACCCCGCCACTCTCACCGCAGGAATTCAAGCTGTTGGAGACGCTTTACCGCCATGCGCCGCATATCGTCACCCAGGAAGAACTCATCGAGAGCGTGTGGCCGCAATCCTCGTGGGGGGCGGATGAGAGTTACGGCGAACAGAATCTGCGCAAGCTGATCTCACGGCTGCGGCGGCGATTGGACGTCAGCGGCGATGGGGATGAAGCCCGCTTTGTGAAGAATGCACGAGGGAGGGGGTATTGGTTGAAGGTATCGTAACATAGTTTTCACTCTGGGTTGATTTTCCTCTTTTTGTGCCACTGTATTGTCACAGATTTTTCATCCTCACAGTATGTATCCTGCTTGGCGTTTGTAGTATGGTTAGACTGTCCGAGAGGTAATCCATATTTCTCATGGATAATGCCATCTGGGCAGCTCACCTGATTCACCTCCGCCGAAGTTATGGCTGAATGACGAGGAGTAACTTTTGCGGGGGTTTTTGTTGTTTGTGAAAGGCATTTATGCACCCAATCGCCAGGTCTATTCGCTACGGGTTTACCGGCACAGAGTACGATAAATATCTGAAATTTATCAACGGGTGGCCGGGAGTACAGCAAAGGGTATATATGGATCCCTTTGCCGTTAATGTACCACCCGACATACTTGATGCTGCTTATGTTGAACGTCCTGCGGTTGAAGAACAAATATACAGAACGGGAAACAGCGTTATTGTGGGATTAAAAGGTAGTGGCAAGACCGCGTTGTGGCAAAGATCACGCCCTATAACGAAAGATTTATCAGGGCGTGATGTAGTCTTCCTGCGTATGTCTCCTGAAATTGTGACTTCAGATTGTTTGACCCGTCATCATTGGGATAAAAAAAAGGCTAAGATCCTTATTGATGACACCGAATGCCTGAACGAGCAATCTTTAGTTCACCTCATCGATACGACACAGCAATGGCATGATAAAACCTCTGGACGCCTCGATTTTATCGTATTTGCCAATCGAGAACGCAAAGCCTTCATAGAAGGGTTGGATTACGTCAAGCAAGGGAACCTTGAGGTTTACGATTTGCCGGCCTGGAAAGACGCCGAGTTACGCGCACTTCTGGGCCAACGTTTGGCTGCCTGGAGTACCGGTTTTATTGATTATCAAAGCTTCAAAGAACCACGAAGAGCCGCTGGAATCACAAATCCCTCCCGACTTTACAATCTATTAGAAAATTTCGATCAATTCAACAGCAATGAAAACCTGCAAGCTGTTTTCGTAGATAAACGCATTGTCCACTGGCGTAGTGAATTGCCCCAGCCAGGTACAAAAGCCAGTAGAATCAGTCGGACAATTGCTTATTTATGGGGACGCGAAAACAAAAAAGGAGAGAACGGACTTGTTTTGTTTCTGTATGTATTGCGCGACCTCACTAATCCCGAAGATAGGCGTGCGGTACAGCTAGATGAATTGATTAAAGATCTCGAGTCGGAATGGCATCCCCCTTTATCCGCTACAGAAGCTTCTTCCTCAGACTATACCCGGAACTGGGCAAAAGAGATGCTGAATCTGGCAGATGATGATACCCGGCGAGACTTTATCTCTACGATTATCAAGGGCGTTGTAGCTGTTGGAGCTGACCAGGGAGAGTGGGATGCCCCCATTCATGCTCTCAACCTGGCGCGCGGGTTCATTGCGGCCTGCGCGGGTTGTTGGCCTCAGTATCGGCCACCGCTTAGCATAGCCCATCTTAACGCCCTTGTCAGCATCTATTGGGGAAAAGGAGGAGAAGAATGAGTTTCCCATTTCAAAATCGTGACGAGCCACTCCAAATTATTTGCGATTTGGCATCAAACGATAATATTTTGCTGGATGTGTACGGTGAGGCCGGTATAGGCAAATCCCGATTGCTGCAAGAAGCTAAACTCCGAATACAAAAGAGAAATCCTCGTGCCCTGGTACTCATACTGGATATCGCTCCTATACAAAGCGTCCAGGATCGTCCAGCTGCCCTGTTACAAACATTGCTTGATCAAGCCGGGGGTAAACTGTGCCTTAATGGCCGGAACAATGAAGAGGAAGCGGAGTCCCTCGTTGTACAGCTGAATGAGTTAGCGGCTCAAATCCCCGTATACCTGATGTTCGACACGACGGAAACACTCCAGAACGATGTTGAATTTTGGGATTGGGTACACTTGTATATTACAGAACCTCTGGTTATCGAGAGGAAAGTCAGACAGATATATGCCGGCCGAGTGCCCGTTCCATGGCGGCGCTTCGAATTGCGCCGCGCCGTTAGATTACTGCCGTTGGGACCCATTACCCCTGTGGATGCCAGCCGCGCGCTTGCCGAACAAGTCTTGCGCAAAAATAACCCGACGCTGGGGGAAAAGGACCTTCAGCTGGCTGTTGATATAGCTCTGGAATTCTCTTTTGGACACCCCTTGCTTTCCGAAACCCTGGCAGCCTATATCGCTAAGCATTGGCCCACCACTTTACCATTACCCCAATTCAAAAAGGAATTATGTATCCAGGCGGTGGCGCCCTTTATCAGACAGCACTTATTCCAAGATATACCTGCGCCGTGGGACAAGGGGTTGTGGTGGGCCAGCGTCCTCGATTGGTTTGATCCAACCATCCTGCAACAGTACCTCAAGAGAGTCATGCCCGAACTAAAAGACCAGCCGGATTATTTTTTCATCCGCGAGGTGGCGCGCTTACGTATGCAGAATACGGTGATCTGGCAAGAACGGCGTGGCGACCGTCTCCACGGTTTGATTCAGGACGTTGTGCGGCAGTGTTTCAAGACAATGGATGTAAAGGAATACCAGCGAGCGTGTATGGCGGCAGCGGAAACCTTTGAAGCTATCGCGCAAGAATTCAATGCAGAAGACAGTTACAGAAAACAATTTTTGGATGAAGCCGCAGTCTATTATCAGCGGTGGCAGAGCCTGGAGGAGATGACAAAATGACGATTCCACAATTAGGTGAGCGCATTCCATTGGTCGGCCGCAAAGAGGAAATCGAACTGCTGAAGAAATATCTGTATGCGCCAGGCAGTGTGCGCCACTACCTTTACTTTTGGGCGCGCGGCGGTCTGGGCAAGACCCGATTGCTTGAGGAACTGGAGCGCATCGTCAGAGAAGAAGCCGGGCCACGATTTTACTTCAGCGGCATTATTGATCTGTACCATACTGATATGCATAGCACCAGCGACCTCGAAAAGGTTATTATCGAGGGGTTGGATCCCCAGCACAAATACTTTGCGGAGTATCGCCAGGAACGCGGAAAGTACGAACTTTTGCGAGAGCGAGGGACCGATCCGGGCATTTTGGAAGAGCGCCGGCAGGAACTCGGCAAGCTGTTTGTGAAGGGATGCAATGACATGGCGTTCAATGCCGCCCGGCTGGTCATCTGTTTCGATACGATTGAACTCTTGCAATATGAAAGCTCGGTGGTGGAAGAGAAAGCCGGTCTGGATATCGCCGATACCCGTGTTAAGCCCTGGTTGCTCGACAAACTCGCCCAACTGCACAACGTCGTGGTGGTTTTTGCCGGACGTCCTAAACTACCTGCCCCCGATGAGGTGACCGATCCGCAGGCGCGTTTGGTAGCAGATATGAAGAAGGCTTTCGACGCCGACTTCACCGAGGTTGAGCTGCAACCGTTCACATTTGAAGAGACGTGTGCTTTTTTGCAGCACTTCGAAGAGCAGGCCGGGCAAAAACTGGTCCCCGATGCCTATCTGGACGTTGTGCACCGACTGACCGGCGGACGTCCGATTCTCTTGCACCTTATTGTAGACTGGTTGACGGTCCTGGCACCGGAATCACAAACGATCTTGCAATTGTTCGACCAGTATATGGATTTGAGCGATGCTGCTGAAGACGACCCACGGTTGGAAGCAGCGCGTCAGGATATTGAGCGGAGGATTTTAAGCACAATTCTTAACAATTCCGGTGAAATCGGAGGGTATCTGGCCAACATAGCATTGATGCCCAAGGGCATTGATGCAGAAATCCTCAACGTCGCGTTGGGCGTACCGCTTGAGGAAGCCAATTGCCTGCTGGAAAATCTGAAACCCTTATCTTTCATCAAACAGTACAAATCACCGCCCGGTGTCGCGCCGTTACGGGGGGAATTGCTCTTCTTGCACGATGAGCTTTACCGCCTTCTGACTTCACAAAATGTGATACCCTATTTGCGCATGAACGAGCGGAGAATCGCTAACGCACTGGTGCGTGACTATTACGATCCGCGCATTACAAAGCTAGAAGAACAATTGAAAGAAAGCACTCCCGAACAACGGCTTCCCTTGCGTGAGCAATTACAAAAGTTACAGGTGGAAAGGCTGTATTATATGCTGGTCGCTGACCCGTGTAAAGGATATGCCGAATACAAACGTTTAACCGAAGAGGCCAATCGGCGCCGTTGGGTTGGTTTTGCCATGCGGCTGTTGGATGAGTTCCTGCGCTTTTACAACACGAGGGAACCTGACCGCCGCGCCTTGTTTGAAGAAGTTGGAATTGCCAATGCCCAGGTTGTTAAGGAAAGTGCCTGGATGTGGGTGGAGCGCTTTGAGTGGTGGGGACAACCGGAAAGAGTCGTCAAGCTGGCAGACCAAATCTTTACAGAACCTGAAGCCTTCTCGATTTTCTGTTCAGATGAAACCCCGATTTGTTCGGATCAAGATTTGGCGTTGATGGGCAATATCTACGCATTTTGGACCAGTGCGCATGCCAAGATATCGGGATACAATCCCCAAATCGTAGAGTGTGCGCTGGCCATGCTACAGCGCTTACCCAATCTTGTGGATTGTACCTTTGAACAGGCTCTGGCCCGCGCTCGCCTGAGCACTAGAATCGGGTATCAATATCGCTTAGGTGGGATGTTGGATCAGGCTGCCCGGTACTATATTGAAGCCAAAGCTGCTTTCCGTCACCTCGGTGAACGATTGAACGATTATGAAGACGAATATGCCCAGTTACTAAACAACCTCGCATTTGTCCATGCCAAACAAGGTCGTATGGCATTAGCACGTCCTCTGATACACGAAGCTTTACGGCGCAATGAAAGACGTGGGAGCATTTACCATACCGGTTTAACGCTCTCTACTGCATCACGTATCGCATGTATGCGGGGAAACCATTCACAGGCACTGGAATACGGTGAAGAAGCATTGAAGCATTTTCGTGAGCTAGAAGATGTACGCGGTTTAGCACTGGCTTATCAAGATATAGCGCAAGCCAAGCGGTTGATGGCTAAACATGAACTTGAAAAAGGGCGGAATCAGGAAAAAGCGCATAAGATGCTGGAAGAGGCACGAGATACACTCGAGAAAGCTTTACTAGCTGTACAGAATACCAGTATCGTGTCAATAATTCCTGAATTGTATGCTGAGCTAGGGCGTATTTATCGCGATCTCGGACACATCACCAGACAAATACAAAGCTTTGAAGAGGCAATCGCTTATTATCGTCAGGCTGAAGACCAGTTTAATCTGGCTTTGCAAACCTGGCAACATCCGGAAGCGGTCACTGCAGAACGGGCAGATACATTGCAAGACCTGGCCGAGGTACTCCTGGCCTTAGGGGACAGGCGAAGAGTAGAAGAAACACTCAAACAAATAGGAAAAAGTATTAGCGAAGATTACCTGATTATCCCCGATCAGCAGAAAGTGCCTGCCGAGGGATTACCAACCCAATATTTCAGCCCGCTTGGCAAGGTAGAAATGTTGCGTGGGCAACTGGCTTTGGCCGATGGAAAACTTGAGGAATACGTCCAACATTTCATCATCGCCTACGCCTATTTTATGCATTTCTCTGTCGAGGCCATTGAAAAAGCCACTATGGTGGAGTATCTCTATAACCATTTGCTTGACGAACCTCTCCCACGCCAGCAATTCCTTATGGAAACGATACGCGCCTGGGTTGCTGCACATAAATTTGGCGTTGACGTGGCTCCGTTTGTACAGGCATTGGGTGATTTGTTAGGCGTTTAATCTTGTGGAGACTGCAAAGGACGACAAAAATTGTCGTCCTTTGCGTTTCAAACATTTGTTCTATTGACATTCTTCTCTTTTTGTGATATTATTGTGATAGATACAGGTCACAATAGCGTCACAAAAGGAGGGGATTATGGAGCGCGTACAGTGTCAGGATAAACCTCTCAACCTCCACTTGAATTATTTTCCTTCTTCAAAACCGTCGTCCAAGACAGGGCAATACTCGGTCTCATCGGGTTTAGCCGGTGAAATCGAAAGCCATAACCGCAAAGTGAAACAGCTTTTCCTGGATTGTGACTGTGCCTGCCAGGGACGAAAATAATAATGTTGTCTCTCTCTGTTCCGGCCGTCTATACGCTGGAACTGACGTCGGCATGTAACAACCACTGTCCCGGCTGTAGCAACATTTACGCTGCGTCCCGTCCCCCGGCATTGAAAACGGCAAAAGAGTGGGCCGACCTGCTATCACCCATCCTCTCCGAAGCCGTGCAGGTGCGTCTGTCCGGCGGTGAACCCACGCTCCATCCTGAGTTTTTCGATATCCTGAGCTATGTCGTCTCCTTTGGGGTGCATGTCACAGTCTTCACCAACGGACGCTGGCGCGATCCTGAGCGATTCATCAATTCAATGCGTGGGTGGCGTGACACAGCGGGCTTGCTGATTTCGTTGCATGGTGCTACGGCTGCCAGCCACGAGGCTTTCACACAGACCCCAGGTTCGTTCCAGGAAACCCTTGCCAACGTGCGGCTGGCCATCGCAAACCATATCAACGTGATGTTGAGCACCATTATCACTCACCATAGCTGGAACGAAATCCAGGCCGTGGTTGACCTGGCGCAGCAATTGGGGGTGCAGGGCGTCGCTTTTAATCGTTACATCGGCGCGCCTTTGCCGGGCATTGAACCTGCGGTGGCCGAAATGCAGCGGGCATTGAAGGCCATCCAAGAGCTTGCACCAACGGATTTGCGCGTCAGATATGGGATCGGTATTCCACAATGTTTCGCTCTAAACGATTCGGAAGGCTGTCTGGCCGGCGTGGCTTCCGTCACTATTGATCCATGGGGCCAGGTGCGTCCTTGCAACCACTCTCCCACCATCATCGGCTCCCTCTATGAACACTCAATGTATGACCTCTGGCACAGCGATAAAATGAATGCCTGGCGCGCCCTGATGCCCACCGAATGTACGACCTGCGCTGCCTACTCCGTCTGTCACGGCGGCTGCCGCGCGGTGCAGGAGCTGCGCGCCGATGGACGCGATCCTCTGCGCGGCGCACCGTTGAGCGAATACACACCTGTCAGGGAAGTCGAAGTCAAGGAATTGCCGGCGAATGTACGCCCGCGACGGCATTTTCGTATGCGGAAGGAGGATTTCGGCTATGCGTTGCTGGGTCAGGGACAAGTCATTCCTGTGGCGCATGAGGCGCTGCCTGTGCTGGAGGCCTGTGATGGGGTGGCCTCTTTTGCACAACTCGCCGAACGTTTTGGACAGCCGGGCCTGGATTTGCTCGGCGAACTGTGGGAGTCGGGATTGTTACAAGCGGCCTGAGTCATACAAATCGGACACATTTAGAAATAGGGAACGGGTTTTGCCTGTTCCCTATTTTGTTGTCACATTCGCGTCACGTAAGACGTATGTATCCCCTTTAAGGGATGATTTTATCGGTGTTCAAATCAACGATTTTGCGACATCGGCGGGATAGATTCCGAAGTACCGATCTTTATCATGAAAGGTAGATTTAGAGGACAAGTGATAGGGACGGTCAAGACGATGAGCTTACTGATACAGGATCAAATCAATCTTTGTATGGAACGTCGGCAAGTTTTGCAGGCGTTGCGAGCCGTCGAGCAAGATATTCAAGAGCATGGTTCGACTTGGCCGCTGCGACGACGTTGGCAGAGACTATGGGACAAGTTGCAGTATATCGAGAGTACGGGCTTTTTAGTCAAACAGGCGATTGAGGTTGAACGAACACAAGGGGTTTACCAATCTATGGATATCCGGCACCATGATCGGGATTCCCGATGTTACACTCAGGCTCAGGGAGGCCGGGTATGTTGAGAGTAACGACAGTTCTTGGGACAGATGAAATTGTGCTTTGGTTAGTCATTTTGGAGGTAAGGCAAAGGATTCTGCTCGGAGATGCTTTGTGAGTGCAGTTATCACGTATGAGGAGAAGGAGGGTACAATGATGAAGTGGTTTATCATAGCTATACTGATTGGGGCTGCGCTGCCTGTATTCGGGCTGTGGCGACTGGCAGCTAAGCGCATGGGCGACGGCGGCTGTCTGCTTCCCTTCATCCTCAGCGTCCTTGTTTTATCTATTGTGGCTTTGGCGCTTGCGTAGATCAATTTGTGGATGGTGATGCATACATGGAGGTGGAACATACAAAAACCTGCAAACATTCTAAATAGATTGAGACAAAGTGCTTCACAAAGAAAGGAGGCGTGAGATCGAAAGAGACTCTGAAATCTATTTCATCACAACATCTTAACCAGGTTCGTTAACGGGAGGTGCCAATAAGAGGTGCCAATAAGATAAACAAAAACTGAGATTCCAGTTGAGACGCCAGGCTGGCAAATATAGTCAAAGGGCAGAATAAGGTCCCCTGCTACAGGGACGAACTGCAAACTTTTTCAAATAAAGATACAGCCCATACCGGCGTCTACTGACTCACTCCCTTAGGAGGCCAGATCAAGAATGATCTGGCCTCTTTGTTTCCCCACCCCCTCACCCATGCTATAATACTCCCTGTGAACCATACGCGCTTGATTCATAATCTATTCCTGGGGATTATTCTTCTCCTTGCTTTCGCCCTCCGCGTGGCAGGGCTGGCCGACTCCAACATCTGGTGGGATGAAGGCTGGAGTGTATCGCTGGCGCGGCGTCCGGTTGCGGATATCCTCGAAGTCGCCGCGCACGACAATCACCCCCCGCTGCACAATCTCATCTTGCGTGGCTGGTGGCTGCTCGTCGGCGATGGCGAATACGTGATGCGTTTCCCCTCGGTGCTCTTCGGCCTGGTGTGGCTGACGCTCATTTACCGGCTGGGACGGACGCTCGGCGGGTGGCGGGTGGGCGCGCTGGCGGCGCTTTTGCTCGCGCTTTCGCGTTTTGCCGTCACCTGGGCGCAGTCCGCGCGGATGTATACCTGGGCCGCACTGTTGACGACGGGGATGCTGTGGGCCGCACTCGAACTCTGGCGCAGTGAAAGCCGGCGCGCGTGGTTGGCGTATACGCTCTGTCTTGCCGGCGGGCTGCTGAGTCTCTACTTGACTATCGCCGCGCCGCTGACGGCCAATCTTGTGTTCCCCTTTATCTGGCGACGCCGTGGCTATCCACGCCGGATGTTGGTGCAGTGGCTGACGGCGCACCTCGTGGCTTTGGTGCTTTTCTTACCGTGGATGCTCCGCAATATCACCACGGCGACCACCTGGGCCATTGTGGAGCCGATCACGCTTTGGGAATACCTGCGCCTTTACGCCACCATGCTCGTCGTCGGCGTGCCGCTCAACCTGGATGCCTATCTGCCGTTGACGTTGCTGGTATGCGGCATCGGTCTTGGCGGTTTGTTCATACTCTGGCACGCTCGAAAGACGCTTCACCAAAGCGCTGGCCTTGCTCTGCTGTCGCTGGGGCTGGTTGTACAGGCGGTCACTGTCTATGCGATTTGTTTCGGCGTCATCCCCGGTTTTGCCCGTCCCCTTGAGCCGCGCTACCTGGTGCTTCTGGCCGGCAACTTCTACATCTTACTGGCATGGGGAATGGAGCGAATGGCGAACGAGCGAATCAGTGAATCGGCGAATCAGCGAATCAGCAAATCGGTGAATCAGCGAATCGGCGAATCAGCAAAGCGGCGAATCAGCGAATCAGCAAATCAGCAAATCAGCAAATCAGCAAATCAACATGTCCCCCTCTCCCCTTCTCCCTCTCTCCCTCTCTCTCCCTCTCCCTCTCCCCTTCTCCCTTTCTCCCTTCCCCGTCTACCGTCTACTGTCTACCGTCTACCATCCACCGTCTACCGTCTACCGTCTACTCTCGTCATCTTTGCGGCTCTCGTGGGCTTGTGGACGTTCTATCCCGGACGGGCACGGCGAGACGATTATGTGAGCGTCGCGGCGACGTTGCGCGCGCACGTGCATCCCAACGATGTTGTCGTGCTCTATGTTGACCGCGACTGGCCGCTGTTTGAGGCGCAGTATGCCGGGCCGCGTCACAATCTGGCGTATGGCGCCCCCCTTGACGCCGCCTCTGCCGCTGCGCGCCTGGCGCCAATCTGGGAGGCTGCCGAGGGTCTATGGCTGGTGACGACGCCGGAAGCGCAACAAACCGACCCCACGCAGGCCGTTCCCGCATGGCTTGCGGAGCGCGCGGCGCGTTGGGGGATTTTCGTCGCGGGCGAGGTGCAACTCACCTTCTATGCGCGCACGCCGGAGCGGGCCGCGCGCTTTAACGCACTGGCGCCCGACTTTGCCCCACCGGCCAATCTGAGGGCCGACATCGGCGGGGGGCAGTTGCGCGGCGCAACCGTGCCGTTGCCCCGTTATGCTACCGGCGACACGCTGCGGCTTGTGCTCTACTGGGACAGGTTGCCGCGAGAAGACATAACTATCGCGCTTTCCGGGGTCAACAAAACATTCTCCGGGACGTTGCCTGATACCGCACCGGCGCGGCAGGTCATTCTCATTCCACTCACACCGGATTTGCCCGGCGGCGTTTATCGTTTATGGTTGCACGCGGGCGACGCGCCGTCGCTTGAAGTTGGACGGTTCACGCTGGTGAGTAAGGCGGCAGGGACAGCGACGTCTATTGAGCAGATTACGCATCCGCTGAATTTGCGTTTAGGCGAGAATATCTGGCTCTTGGGGTATGATCTGCCCTCTGCGTCTGTGCATCCCGGGGAGACACTTGAACTCACACTCTACTGGCAAGCCGCTGCGCCCATCACCTCGCGTTACAAGGTGTTCACGCACCTGCTCGGTGAGGTGTACAATGCAGCGACAGGCAACTTTTTGTGGGGACAACAGGATAACGAACCCGGCAACGGACAGGCGTTGACGACTCTGTGGACGCCGGGCGCGGTGATTGCGGATCCTTACCGTATTCCTGTGGATGCCGCGGCGCCGCCGGGGGTTTACACGCTGGAGATCGGTATGTACGGGCTGGTAGATATCACCCGTCTGCCCGTCTTTACTGCCAATGGCTCGCCCCAGGGCGACGCCATCTACCTTACCAAAGTTACCGTCCAAACCAACTGATTACCGGTTACTGATTACTCATTTCTCATTACCCATTTCTTTCTCAGGAGATTTTGTGTGACGACGAAACGTTGGCGACGGAATCTATGGGCCACGTGGGCTGCCGAGTTCTTAGCGTTGATGGGGTTTGCAGCTACAGGCCCCTTATGGGCTTTTTATATTCAAGACCTCGGTGTACATGGCGACGCGGTAGCGCGCTGGAATGGATTGATCGTTTCCGCCCCGGCCTTTACGATGGCGGTGATGGGGCCGATTTGGGGGATGCTCAGCGACCGCTATGGGCGCAAGTTGATGGTGATGCGCGCGATGTTCGGTGGGTCGGTGCTGCTGGCGCTGATGGGCTTTGCGCGAACGGTGGAGCAAATTTTTGTCTTGCGGTTGTTGCAAGGCATGCTGACCGGCACAGTAGCCGCAGCGACGACGTTGGTGGCGAGCACCACGCCGCGTGAACGGTTGGGGGAAACGTTGGGCAAACTGCAACTGGCAATCTTCCTGGGACAGTTTGTAGGGCCGAGCCTGGGGGGATTCATTTCGGATATGTTCGGTTATCGCCCTGCGTTTTGGATGACCGGTGGTTATCTGCTCCTGGCAGGCTTTCTGATGCTCTTTCTGGTTCAGGAAGAGTTCACGCCGGTCAAACGTGAAAAGCAATCCGGCCCGCTCGTCCGGCGCGTGCGCATGGAAGTAAGCGCGCTGTTTGTCGGCTCGATGTTGGGATTGGTACTGGGATTGCGTTTTGCATTACGTTTGGGACTGCAAATCTCCACGCCCTTGCTCCCCCTGGTGGTGCAGACGATGTTGCCGAACAGCACTTTTCTCGGCTCGGCGGCGGGGCTGCTGACAACGGTTTCAGGGCTTTTCAGCGCGATTGCAGCGCCGATTGTGGGCCGTTGGGGCGACCGTCACGGGGGACGCACGCCGTTGCTGATCGCAACTTTCACGCTGGCCATCGCCATCGGCGTACAGGCCATCGCGCCGGTGTACTGGATTTTGCTGCTCACCCAGGTTTTCATCGGCCTGGCGGTAGGGGGGACGCTTTCGATTGTCAGCGCGTACATCGGGCGCTGTGCACCGGAGGGAAAAGCCGGCACCGCCTACGGCCTGGATTCCATGGCCGTCTCGCTTTCCAACGCCATCGGCCCGACGGTCGGCGGCTGGGTGGGCGCCATCTCGTTGACCATGCCTTTCTACGTGGGCTGTGTGGTCACGGCAGTATCGGGTCTAGTGGTGCTCAAGCTGCCTAAAGATGAGCGGTCAGTTATCAGCTTTTAGCTATCAGCTTTCAGCAATCAGCTATCAGCAATCAGCTATTAGCTGTTAGTAGCTTTTCGGCTGACCGCTGAGAGCTATCTTCCGAGTTCCGCGCCCTTCTTGAGCGCCGCGATATTCGGCTCCAGCCACTTGCGCTGACGCTGTGAGAGGTGTTCCTCAAGCTGGCGGATGACCGATTCCAGAGAGACCAGGTTCGTCGCGCCGACCAAGGCGCCTAGCATGACCATGTTGGCGATGCGCGGGTTGCCCAGTTCGGTGGCCAGGTCACTGGCAGGGATATACAGGATGCGGATGTCCTGACGTTGGCTGGGCATAGGGATCAGCGAGCTGTTCACCAGCAGCAATCCGCCCGGCTTGACCAGCGGCTCGTACTTCTCCATCGAAGGGATGTTGAAAACGGCCGCGATGGTGGGATGGCGCACGATAGGCGCGCCGATTTCTTCTTCTGAGAGGATAACGGTGCAGTTGGCCGTGCCGCCGCGCATTTCCGGCCCGTAGGATGGAATCCACGTCACGTGTAGATTTTCGGCCATGCCCGCGTAAGAGAGCAGTTGTCCGGCGAACAAGATACCCTGGCCCCCAAAACCGGCAAAGATGATGTCCTCGTGCTTCATAGTGGCTCCTTCGAGAATCATGAATCATGAACCATGAATCATGAATCGTCATCGTAATTCGTAATCGTACTCGAAACTCGGCAGTCGCTTTTTCGTTATTGTTGGTGTAGTTTCCCACCTGGCAACTCTTTGGAGAATAAACCGCAAATCTTCTTGGAGTTAGCGAAAATCCGTGTGATTCGCGGTTAAAATCTGCTTAATCTGCTCAATCTATTCCGAAAATGGTCAGCGGATTAAGCAGATTGAGCAGATTTATGCAACAATTGAAAGCTAATCCGTTCAAATCCGTTTAATCCGTTGACATGCATTTTCATGCTGGGTGGAGAGCGTAGCTCATGATGTCTGCTGACTGACTAAGCCTTCAGCGCTTTTACGGCTTCCGTCATCTTGAACGTGCCCAGCGGGAAGGTCTTGGTCATGTTCTCCTTCGCCCATTCCATCGCCTTCCATGGATCCATATTCCAGTTGGTCGGGCAGGTGGAAAGCACCTCCACGCAGGCAAAGCCCAGGCCCGCCATTTGCGTCATGAACGCGCGCTTGATGGCGTTTTTGGTCTTGTTGATGCTCGGAATGTCGGCGACGATCTCGCGGGTGATGTAGGCGGCGCCGGCGGTAACAGCCAGGATCTCGGACATCTGCACCGGATACCCGGCGAGGCGACAATCCCGCCCGGCCGGCGAGGAGGTTGTGACCATCCCCGGCAGCGTGGTCGGGGCCATTTGCCCGCCGGTCATCCCGTAGATGGCGTTGTTGATGAAGATGGTGGTGATCAGCTCGCCGCGATTGGCCGCCTGGATGATTTCTGCCGTGCCGATGGCCGCCAGATCGCCGTCGCCCTGGTAGGTGAAGACGATTTTGTCGGGGCTGACGCGCTTGATGCCGGTTGCCATCGCCGGCGCGCGCCCGTGGGAGGCTTCGACGAAATCCGTATCGAAATAGTCATAGGCCAGCACCGCGCACCCTACCGGCGCAACGCCAATGGTTTGCCCCTGGATGCCCAACTCGTCTATCACCTCGGCGATCAGCCGATGAACGACCCCGTGGGTGCAGCCCGGACAATAATGGGTGCTCCGCGCCGTCAGCGACGCCGGATAGCTGTAAACCAGTTCCATATCTTCAGGAATCGTAACTTGTGTGTTCATAGTCTCTCCTGTTTGGGGGATTAGTGATTGGGGATTGGTATGCCCCCTAAGTTCCTAATCCCTACTTCCCCGGCCAATTTCTCCACATCCACCAGAATCTCATCCACCAGCGGGACGATGCCGCCCATGCGACCGTGAAAACGGATGGGGACTTTGCCTTTAACGACCCGCTCGACATCTTCGAGCATTTGCCCGGCGCTCATTTCGGCAACCAGGATGCCGCGCACCCGTCCCGCGAGTTCAGCAATGCGCGCTTCAGGGAAGGGCCACAGCGTCTGCGGGCGCAACAACCCGACCTTAAGCCCTTGCTCGCGCGCCTCGCGCATGACCGAAAGGCAAATCCGCCCCACCATTCCATAGGCGATCAACAACAAGTCCGCGTCCTCGGTCTGGTATTCCCGCCAACGCACTTCGTTGGCCTTGATGAGCGCCAGTTTGTGCTGCAAGCGCAAATTCAGTTTTTCGAGCTGATTGGGATCCAGGTAGAGCGAAGTAATGATCCGCGAGGCGCGCCCGGCGTTGCCCGTCACCGCCCAGTCGGGACGTTCTGTGCGCACCGGCTGCATCGGCGGCAGCTCCGCCGACTCCATCATCTGGCCGAGCGCGCCATCTCCGGCCATAAAGACGAGCGTGCGATACTTTTCCGCCAGGTCAAAGGCCAGGCCCATCATATCAATCAGTTCCTGCACATTGGCGGGCGCCAGAACGATGGGATGGAAATCGCCATGGCCGGCGCTCTTGGTCATAAAGAAATAATCGCTTTGCGAAGGCTGGATGTTGCCCAATCCCGGCCCGCCGCGCATCATATTGACGGCCACAGCGGGGACTTCGGAGCCGGCGATGTAAGAGAAACCTTCGGCCATCAGGCTGAAGCCGGGGCCGGACGTGGATGTCATCACCCGCACACCTGCGCAGGCTGCGCCGTAGACCATATTGATTGCGGCCAGTTCGCTTTCGGCTTGCAGGAAGACGCGCCCCTCGTCAATCATCCGTTCCGCGAGGTGTTCCAACGCCTCGCTCTGCGGGGTGATGGGATAGCCAAAATAGGCTTGCAAGCCATAACGCACGGCTGCTTCTGCAAAAGCCACATTGCCTTTGAGCAGTTCTTTAGTCATAACAAGTTCCTCCTATGCCGCCGGTGCGCCAACGGCGACAGCCTGCACAGCGGCGCGCTGCGTTTGGCGCTTTTGTCGGTAGACGGTGAAGACTACATCAGGGCATATCCGCGCGCACGACGCACAGCCGATGCACTTCTCTGCATCGGTGACGACGACGGGATGATAGCCCTTAATGTTGAATGTGTCCTGCGACAACGCCAAAATGTTTGCCGGGCACACATGCGTACACAATCCGCATCCTTTACAGCGGTCTACATCAATAACCACGAAACCTTTCGCCATAAAAGCCTCCTTGGTGGTAGACGGTAGACAGTAGACGGTAGACGGGGGTTTGCTCCCCCCTGTCTACTGTCTACCGTCTACTGTCTACTTATGAAGATTTTGCGCCGCGATGAACGACAGTCCCCGCTCGGTGAGCGCCCAGGCCGTGCGGTTCAGCGCGTCCATTTTGTCCAGGAAGTTGAGCAAGAGATTGTCCCAATCGCCGGCGGCGACGACCTCACTTTTATCCCTGAAGTAGTCGAGGATGTCCGATGGGTGTTCGCGCGTCTGCTCGACTTCAGGGTCACCGCCCTCGTGCTTGGCGGAGATGTTGGCGACGTGGTCGGCGATGGCGCACAACTCGTCACGGCGCAGGTAGGGCTGACGCACAATGCTCTTCCAGGTCTCCGTGATGTGATGCTCGAAGCGCACCACATCCTCGAAGCCGAGCGCCTTGCGGAACTGCGCCGTGACCTCCATCGTCTCGTTGTTGATCGAGTTGCTCCAGTTGAAGCCGATCAACGGCGAGGTCCCGTCGTCGCGGGCGAACAGCTTCGCGCCGATTAATGTCCACAGCGCGGCGTAGGGGTTGTCGTTGCCCATAAACACCGAAATCTTGAACTCGATATCTACCCCCAGGCGGTAGAGCAGATAGCCGAGCAGCACCGTGCCGGGGTTGATGTTCAACACCTGACGGACGCCGTACTCGGTGTAGTAGTAGAGGAATTCGTCAAGCCATCGGAGGGCGTGCTCGTTGGGCTGGCCTACGCCGCCGAAGTAACCGGTGATCGTCGCCGGACCGCCCAGATGGATGTTGGAACCGTCGGTGCCTTTGGTATCCAGCGTCTCCACATAGCTTGCCCCGATGATCTCCATGGCCGCGGCGAACGCGGGCAGGTCGCCGTCAGCCTCTTGCTCTTTCATCTTCCGCACGCGGATGAAGCGTCCCGGCATCAACGTCCCCTGGGCGATGGCGCGCGTGGCGGCCTCGATGACCCAGGGGAAGTACTGGCACGCGCTTACTTCCAGGGTGACGGCGAAATCGTCGGCAAACGTCATTGTGTCGGCTTTTGCGCCGAGCACTTTGCGCCGGTAATCGGCAATGCTGATGAAAGCGTGTTTGTCGCGTTGTGCCTGTAGCCATTCGAGATCGGCCAGATATTCGGGGCGCACGGCTTTGACGCGCTCCAGCAAAGCCGTGAGCTGGCGCGCCTGTTGCGCTTTGCGGTTGATTTCCTCCGGTGTGCCGTATTTAGCCACCACCGCAAGGAAATCGTTAATCACGCGCATATCGGGGTCGAGGAGGATGGCATTGAGATCGTCGAGCCGTTCCACAGGAATTTTTAACAACTGGCGTAAATCTACGCTCATCCGAAACCTCCTTGGGATGGTAGACGGTAGACAGTAGACGGTAGACGGGGATTTTTCCCCCTGTCTACTGTCTACCGTCTACTGTCTACTCTAAAAGCTTAAGCAATTCCGCGTATTCTTCATCCTTAATCGTGAAGTAATTCTCCGGCTGTGGGAATGTGCGATCAGTAACTTCTTGCACGTAGGTTTTCAGGCCGTTGAGGATGACCTCGCCGGCGTTGCCGAAGACTTTTGCCATGCGTGGCTTGAATTTGGGATACAGGCCGAACATATCGTGGTAGATGAGCAATTGGCCGTGGGCGTGTGGGCCGGACCCCAGGCTGATGATAAAGCAGTTTTTCGCGCGTTCGGTGATGAGCTGGCAGACGCGATCGGGCACCATTTCCAGCAAAATGGCGAAGACGCCGGCTTCTTCGAGGGCTTTGGCGTCGTCAACGATCTTTTTGGCCTGCACGGCGCTACGACCCTGGACGCGGAAGCCGCCGAGCGCGCTGGCGCTCTGGGGCGTTAGTCCCAGGTGCCCCATAACGGGGATGCCCGCCGCGATGATCCCCTTGACGCGGTCCACCATCTCCGCCCCGCCTTCAAGTTTGATGCAGTCACAGCCGGCTTCGGCCATAAAACGCCCGGCGTTGCGGATCGCCGTTTCGACGCTGGGCTGGTAGCTCATATAGGGCATATCCCCGACGAGCCAGGCCGTTGGTGCGCCGCGGCGCACGGCCTGCGTGTGGCGGATCATATCATCCATCGTCGCCGGTAACGTGCTGTCGTAGCCGAGCATGGTCATCGCCAGACTATCGCCAACGAGGATCATGTCAATTTCGGCCTCCTCCTGAAAATAAGCGGTCGGATAGTCATAGCAGGTCAACATCGTGATCGGCTCGTGATTGGCGACCTTTTTGAACAGTTGCGGTAACGTAATCTTCTTGCGATCGGCCATTGCAATCCTCCTTGGTAATAAACCGCGAATCTCGCCAATCTACGCGAATTCCTAAAAATTAGCGAAAATTCGCGTGATTCGCGGTTAGAATTGTATTTTCAAGCCCCTACCAGCGGGATGACCAACGTGAGCAGGACGCCGCCGGCGATCACCGAACCCAGTTGCCCGGCGGTATTCGCGCCCATCGCATGCATCAGGACGAAATTGGAGAAGTCATCCTCGTGGGCGACTTTCTGCACCAATCGCCCCGCCATGGGGAAGGCGCTGATGCCCGCCGCGCCGATGAGCGGGTTGATCTTCTTGCCGGAGAGCACGTAGAGCAGCTTGCCGAACAGCAGTCCCGCCGCCGTGTCCAGGCCAAATGCGACCAGTCCCAAAATCAAGATTTTGAGCGTGTCCAGCTTCAAGAAACTCTCGGCGGTCATCGTACTGCCGACCACCAGTCCCAGGAACAGCGTAGAAATATTGATGATTTCGTTTTCCGAAGCGCGGGTCAGTCGTTCGACGACGCGGGACTCTTTCAGCAGGTTGCCCAACATCAGCGAAGCGATCAGCGGCGCGGCCTGCGGTACCAGGATGCCCACCCCAATGGTGACGATGATGGGGAACAACACCAGCGCCAGTTTGGAGACCGGGCGTGGACTGTAGGCCATGCGGGTCAGGCGTTCCTCGCGGGTCGTGAGCAGGCGCATAATCGGCGGCTGGATGATGGGGACCAGGCTCATATACGAGTAAGCGACGACGGAGATGATGCCGAGCATGTGGGGCGCGAGTTTCCCGGCGACGTAGATGCTGGTGGGGCCGTCAATCGCGCCAATGATGCCGATGCTGGCGGCCTCATTCATCGGGAAGCCGAGCAAGATGGCGAGGATCAGCGTCCCGAAGATGCCGAACTGTCCCGCCGCACCCATCAAGGCGAAAATGGGCTGCGCCAGCAGTGGTTTGAAGTCCATCATGGCCCCCACGCCGATGAAAATCAGCAGGGGAAATAGCTCGTTGTCAATGCCGGCCTTTTTCAAGATGTACAGCATGCCGTTCTCGGCCGGGTCAATCATCGCCGAAAGCGGCAGGTTGGCAATGATGCAGCCGATGCCAATAGGCAACAGCAACACCGGCTCGTATTCTTTGGCGATCGCCAGGTAGATCAATAACCCACCGACTGCGATCATCACCATATTTTGCCACTTGAAGGCCAGCAAACCGGCGATGAGATTGGTCAAGTCAATACCATTCACACGTAGCTCCCTTTAGCGTTAGAACGTTCTAACGTTTGAACGTTGAAATATTGATCAAGTGAGGCGGACTCTGCGCATACACCCAAATCAACCGTCCTCTTTGAGCGTGCCGTACATACGATACATCGGACGTTCGCGCACAAAACCCAGCGTTTCAAAGAGCTGCACAGTACCCTCGTCCTGTTGCGCGACAATATAGAACACCCGGCGGCCCTCGACGGCGTGCGCTTTAGCCAGCGCTGCAACAATCGCAGCGATGGACGTTGATTTTGAAGCCGACGGGGCGACGAGCAAATGGCCGATTTGCGCCGCCCCTGGCAGGCGCAGCTCGGTGACACCCATCGCCACGAGCTGGTTTTTGTCCCAAATGCCGAAGGCCGGACCTTGCGTGAAGGGGTCTTTGGCCGTAAAGCGCAATTCGGCCTGCACACTCTTGGCCAGGGCTTGCATGGCCCCCAGGGCGTTAGTGGTGAGTTCGCTGGCCGGGCCGATATCCAGCGCAGCGGGATCGCCACGGAACACCATTTGCCATTGCGGTTCGCAGGTGTGAATTTGAAAGGCTTGTGCGCCGATGGCGCGCTGTTTTTCATCTACCAGCAACTCGATTTCACTGTTACGATTGACTAAAAAGACGGCATAATTGGCTAACAAATCGGCGGCTTCACCGATGAAAGCAAGCTGCGCACGGGGCACGGCATGACTGCTGGCGACCGTCATCGAGGGCGAATGGGCGATGTCGCAATCCGCCGCCAGGGTGGTCACGCTGGCGACAAAGGTGAAATGCGCCAGCGTCCAATCGAGATCGCGGGTTTGCGCTTCGATCTGGTCGGCTAAATGCGATGATAATCGCCCGACGTGGTCCGCAGGTTGCATGATTCAGTCTCCGACGGCCATCAGCGGTGCGCCATGCTGTACTTGATCGCCAACGGCGACCAAGATTTTTCGGATCACGCCGGCGCGGTTGGCGCGGATGGGGTTGTTCATTTTCATTGCTTCTAAGACGCACAATTCTTGCCCGTGAGCGATGCGGTCGCCGACGTTCACACTGATGCTGACGATAGTGCCCGGAAGTGGCGCCTTGATTTCTTCGAGCGTCTTGTCCGCTAGCGTGACGGCCGACGGCACGGTCGGCGTCACTTCAACCTGCTGCTCCGGTACCGGCATCGGGGATGGTGGTGCGACGGCCGGCGCCGGGGCCACATTGACCTCGATGACTTCGCCGTCCACGATAGCGCGCACAGGCCGCGCCCGCGGGTCGGGGACCTCGACGACGTATTGTTTGCCACGAACGGTGACGTAATAAACAGACATCCTTAATTCCTCCACAATAATCTAGTAGACAGTAGACGGGGAAGGAAGCCTTGTCTACTGTCTACCGTCTACGGTCTACCATGAATCTGTTGTGAAAGATGTCGAGCGCGTATGTGACTGTTCCAGGCCTCCGGTGCTACCAAGCGCCCTCCAGAAGCCGGTTGGGATTCCGTTTCGGCGCAGGCCACGGCGATGGCTGCCACCGCTGCACGATAGCGATCATCGGCAGACGGTGTGTCGTCTTCCAACGCCAGCGCATGCGCTACGGCTGCCGCAGCCGCGCGATAGCGATCCTCATCCGATGGTTGGGCCGCCGCGCCTGGCTGTGCGGCGAACGTCGCAAGTTGCAACGCCACATCCGCAACCTGGGTGACGAGTGTGCCCTCTACAGGGACTTCGGGGAGCGGCGGTTCACGGCGACGCGGCTTATCGGTAAACAGGGCCGTCAGGGCGTACATCCCCAAGACAAGCAGCCCCAGCGCCGCAAATGTCATTCCCATCCCCACAAGGGTCAAAATCAAAGCCTGGTTCAGTGATGTGATCATTTTGGTAATGCGTAATCGGTAATCAGGGATTGGTGATTAGGAATTCGTGATTAGGGATTGGTGATTAGGGATTGGTGATTAGGGATTCGTCATTCTTGATTCATGATTCTTGATTCATGATTCATACTGGCATAACCCCATGCTTTTTGGCCGGACGGTGGCGGGTCTGCTCACGCAGGAAACGCAAAGCTGCAATCAGGGTGGGACGGGTCTGCGCTGGCTCGATCACGTTATCCAGGATGCCGCGCTCGGCAGCGTAGTACGGCGTGGCGTGCGTGGCACGATAGTCCGCTATCAACGCTGCGCGCAGGGCGGTCGGGTCAGCTTCGGCTGCGAGTTCACGCCGATAAAGGACGTTGACCGCCGCTTCTGGCCCCAGCACCGCAATTTCCGCCGCCGGCCATGCCAGGTGCAGATCCGCGCCGAGGGATTTGCTGCCCATCACGATGTACGCGCCGCCGTACCCTTTGCGCGTCACCACGGAGATTTTAGGGACACTTGCTTCCACGTAGGCGTAGATAATCTTCGCGCCGTGGCGGATGATGCCGCCGTGTTCTTGCGCGGCGCCGGGCAGGAAACCGGGTGAATCAACAAAGGTAAGCACCGGCAGATTGAACGCATCACAAAAACACACAAAGCGCGCGATCTTGTCGGCGGCGTTGATGTCAATGGCGCCTGCCATCACCATAGGTTGCTGCGCCACGATGCCCACCGGTTGCCCGTCCAGGCGCGCAAACCCCACAATCGCGTTTTGCGCCCAGGTCTGATGCACCTCGAAAAAGCTGCCGCGATCAACGACGCTGTTGAGGACCACGTGCATGTCGTAAGGGACATTGGGGTCATTCGGGATAAGCGTGTTAAGGGCGACATCGGTGCGTGCGGCGTCGTCGGTGGGGGGGAGAAGTGGCGGATTCTCGACATTGTTGGACGGGAGATAGCTGAGCAGGCGGCGCACGGTATGTAACGCGAGCTCTTCGTCCTCGGCAATGAAATGCGCGACACCGCTGATCGCAGCATGGACGCGCGCCCCGCCGAGACGTTCGTGGTCAATGCTTTCACCGGTCACACTCTTGAGCACATCCGGGCCGGTGATGTACATCGAGGAGGTTTTGTCTACCATGATGATAAAATCCATCAGCGCCGGGCTGTAAGAGGCTCCGCCAGCGCAGGGGCCCATCATCACCGCGATTTGGGGAATCACGCCCGATGCCAATACGTTGCCGTGGAAAATCTCGCCATAGCCGTGGAGTGAGGTCACGCCGCCCTGGATCCGCGCCCCGCCGGAGTCGAGCAGGCCGATCAGCGGGATGCCGTTGCGCAACGCCAGGTCTTGCAATTGGGTAATTTTGCGGGCGTGGGTCAACGAAACGGAGCCGCCATAAACGGTAAAGTCCTGCGCATATACACAGACCGGGCGCCCGTCAATGTGCCCAAAGCCAGTCACGACGCCGTCGCCGGGGATGGCGTCCGCATCGGCCGGCTGATCAAGGGTGAAGGGCTGTAGTTCCTGGAAGGTGCCGGCATCCAGCAGGGCCGCGAGCCGCTCGCGGGCCGTCATCTTGCCCTTGGCGTGCTGCTGGTCAATGCGGGCTTGTCCCCCGCCCTCTCGTATCTGGGCGTGCCGTCTTTGCAGTTCTTCCAACTGGCTCATTACTCTTTACTTGTTACTTCACTCCCACAAAAATCGCCACCGTTCCCAACATTTGCAGCTCCCAGGTCACTTCACGGATGCCGACGGCTTCCATAATCCCGGCTATTGTTGCAGGGGTGGGAAACTGCTTCACGGAGCGCGGCAGGTAAGTGTAGGCCGCGCGATCTCCGGCGATCCATTGTCCCAACAGCGGCGCGAGTCCGAAAAAATACACCTGAAACAGCCATGTCATCGGGAAACGTCGCGGCCACGTCATCTCCATACAAACAATGTGCCCCCCCGGACGCACCACCCGCACTTGTTCGGCGAGCGCACGGGATACGTCAGGGACGTTGCGTAGCATAAAGACCGAGATGACAGCGTTGAAGGTGTCATCTGGGAAGGCCAGCGTCAGGCCATCGCTTTGTACCCAGTGAATCCGCTGCGCCGCCGCCGAGTGCATCTGCGCTTTGCGTTGTGCCTCACGCAACATTGCCGGGGTCAGGTCCACACCGATGATCTGTGCACTGGGGAAGCACTTCGCCGCCAGCAAGGCCACATCACCGGTGCCGGTTGCCACATCCAACAGCTTGCCGCCCGCAGGGACCTGGGTGTAATCAAGCGCGCGCCTGCGCCAGCTTTGATCCTGTCCCAACGACAAAAGCCGATTGATTTTGTCGTAAGCAGGCGCGATGTGGGTGAAAAGCGCGCGTATCGTCTGTTTTTTGCTTTGCTTTGGATTCATACCGGTCGCGCGGTGCGCCGGAAGTGCTGCTCGCTTCAGGATGTGGCTGCGTGTGCAATCCGGGTAATCTCTCGTCCCCTGTCAAAAGTTCGTGCCAGCATCAATGTCTGGCATGCTGGCATTATAGTCTTCTTCAAGGCATAACCGTAGTGGGAAGTGTCACGTCCCAGGGTGACAAATTCTGTTTCTTGGAGGCCTGAGGAGTACTATAAACTGGTGAGACAATCTTCCAGCAGGACAATTTGGAGGGTTTCTTGCAGTTGCGTCAACTGCCGGTCATTTGTGATAAATGCTGTTGCCCCATGAATCATCGCGGTAGCGACATGCAGCGCATCCGCTACACGTAGACGATACTGAGCACGTAGACGCGCGGCCTGACCGGCAATGTCACGATTGACATCCACAAGCGTCAGATGGGGAAAATGGGTCAGGATTTCTTCGTAATCTTGGACCACGTCGCTGCGGTGCAATTGCCAGGGGCGCACTGTCACTTCCATAAGCGTCAGAATCGAAGCGACGGCTTCCAAACGCCCGGCCTCGATGCTGGCGAGTAGCTCTTGCGTGAGCGAGAAATACGTAGGATGACGTTCGATGTGATAGATCAAAACGCAGGTATCCAACCCAACGCATGGATGGTCGGTCAAGCGTTTGGTGAGTTTTCCCAAGCGTCACGTTCCTGCTGGAGATAAATATCTGTGTCTACACCTTCCCAGATGCTCTGGTGCAGACCTGCCAGGCGCACGGTATAACTACCAGACGGCGCAGGTGCGGTTTGTTTCACCTGTTCCGTGAGCGTATGTAATTGGCCGAGCAACTTTTCATAGCGCACGTAATCTATCAAAACAACAACCGGGCGACCATGCTGCGTGATGTAAATGGCATCACCACCCTCACGCACCATATCAATCACATCGCTCGTTTTGCGGCGCAAATCGCTCACCGGCATAATTTTCGTGTACATCTTTGTCACCTTTTGTGATGTTGAATTCGGTGTCTTACAGGTGTATTTTACGCCAAACGAAAGGGCTTGTCAAGAGTACGTACACTCAACGCTTACTGCAACCCTTCTTCTGCTTGCTGCAAGATTTCATCTAACGTCAATTCAATCTCCGGCGGCAGGGCAATTTCGACCGGTACGGTGGTTTGCAGATGATAGGTGAGCGAAATCGGCACCTCGGTTTGTACGGGAACTTCGAGGGTGTAGCGGATGGGGATGACCGTATCAATGGGGATGGCGATGTCCTGTCGCCCCAGAAGCGGCACGTTGACGTAGGTGTTGATGACAGTGGAGAGCGGATAATTGATGTCCAGCGGCCAGGTCAATGTTTCGTTGATGGGTACGGTGGTCACAAAGGGGATTTCTTCATCCACGTATACCTGGACGGTAAAGGGTTCTCGCCCCACGGTCGCCAGACCTACCCGCACATTCGTGATGAGGTCTTGCAATCCTCGGCGCAAGTTGGTGATGATGAGAAAAAAATAGGCGTTCAGCGTCAGCGAGGCCACAACCAGCATCGTCAACACAACCAACCAGATGCGGGTGAAGGGTTTCATAAGAGAATCTCCGTTGCGGTATCGAATTTCGCCAGTTCCTCGGCGATGTGTTGCAGCAGCGTCGGGTCACGCCAGAGCAGCGCGTCCACCTGCACTGCTGCGGCGCCCAGTTCCAGGCAGGCGATGGCGTCTTGCGGTGTGGCGATGCCGCCACAGGCGATAATGGGAACGGGTAGTTTGGAGCGCCAGCGCGCCAGGGTATTTAGCAGCAGCGGAAACAACGCCGGACCATAGAGCCGTCCCCGAAAGTACTGGCGGGCTGTGGCGTCTCCTTCAGAAGCGACGTCGGCGACAGGGAGAATGGCGCGCGGCGGGGCCATGAGCGTCAAGGCGTCTGCGCCGCCGTCGGCGAGCTGCGGCGCAAGCGCGTCCACATTGCCGAAGGGTACCCGCACGATCACGGGCAGGTCGCCTTCGGCGCGGGCGGCATCCAGCAGATTGAGCGCGCGCTGTGGGGTGATGTTGTCAATCAGCCCCAGTTCGATGCCGACCACATTGGCAAGCCCCGCGAGTTGTCCGGCAGCTTTGGCCGTCTCAACCGGTGTTGTGGCGATCAGATGCACGATGACCGGGATGGGCAGGCGTTCCCACGTCTGGCGATACCGGCGTATGACCTGGGACAAGCCGGGATTTGGCAGACCGGTATGCACGACGAAGTGTTCTCCGCGGGCGGCGATCCGCGTCCCCGATGCCGCCTCGCGGGGATTGAGGCTTACCGGATTGGTGACCAGCGCCCCTAACAGGCGCAGGTCTACCAAATCGTGGTAAGCATCGCCATAGCCGAACGCGCCCGCGGCGGGCATAACCGGCGTGGCGATGGGCAGACCGAATTTGTGACGCGGCGCGAGTTCAATCATAGGGATAGCAGATCGAAGACCGGGCCCTCGGTGCAGGCATGTTTTTCGCCGAAGCGTGTCGGGATGCGGCAAATTTCACATGCGCCGACACCACAGGGCATGACGGTTTGCACCAACGCCTGGGCGAAGTCCGGCGCAGGGTGCAGGCGCGCAGCCCGCACGATCGCGGCAAGGGCGGGATAACGCTCGTTCGCACAGGCAAAACATGCTCGTTCCGCCCAGGCAAGCAGTTCCAGCAGATGCGGCAAAACCCGCTGCAGATTGGCCGGCGCGGGGGCCTGTGACTCCAGGGGCCCCAGGTAGCCGCCGGAACCGTCGCGCGTCACCAGGAGCAGCTCGGTGGTCGGAGGGAAGCGGTCCGGCGGCGGCAGTTGCGCGCGTGTGGACGTCTCAACGACAAGCGTCACAGCCGCGGCGGCGTCAAGCAATGGGAGCAGCGGCGGCAGCAGGGCAACTTCAGCAACCAGCAATAAGCGCGTCACGTCGCCGAGCCGGAAACCCTGGCCGAGCGGCCCCAGCATGTTGACTGTCGCGCCGGGCAGCAGTTGTGTGGCCGGATGACGCGGCGGCACCATGACGGAGAACCCATCGGCCATAACCGCCGCCGGAAAGAGTGCTTCGCGCAGCGGTCCGCCTAAGTCCGCCAGCATAAACATCCCCGGCGCCGGCGGATGTGGCACGTCGAAACTCACCGTCCAATACGGCGGCGTCGGATAGGCCTGGCGAAGGACTGCGTTTTGAGATTTGACCATATTGAGGGAGTAGGGAGTAGGGAGTAGGGAGTACGGAGTAAGCGAACCCTTACTCCATACTTCTTACTCCGTACTCCTTAAATATGGATTGCCTTCCCGAACACGCCGTGAGCCGCTTCCATAACGGCTTCACTGAGGGTGGGATGGGCGTGGACGGTGTGAGCAATTTCGTCGGGCGTGAGTTCGGCGGTACGAGCCAGCACCAGCTCGGCGATCAATTCCGTCGCTTCCGGGCCGACGATGACGGCGCCGAGAATCTCGCCGCTGGTTGCGTCGGCGACGATCTTGACCAGGCCGACATTCTCGCCCATCCCCAATGCCTTGCCGTTGGCAAGAAATGGGAAGGTTCCCACCCGCACATCCCGCCCGGCTTCCTTGGCCTTCGCTTCGGAAAGGCCGAACGAGGCCACCTGCGGTGAAGTGTAGGTGGCGCGCGGCATCGTGTTGACAGCGAAAGGTTTGCTCTTATGACCGGCGATGGTTTCTACGGCCAGAATGCCCTGCGCCGAGGCCACGTGCGCCAGCGGCAACAGCCCGTTGACATCGCCAATAGCGTAGACTGAAGGAATGTTCGTGCGCATGAAGCCGTCCACCTTGATCCAGCCCCGCTCGGTAGCGACGCCGGCAGCTTCCAACCCTAAATCTTCGCTGTTGGGCTGTACGCCGATGGCGACCAGCGCCACATCACCTTCCAATATCTGTGCGCCTTTCGGGCCGTTGACGCGCACATTGACGCCGTTGGTTGTCGTCTCAATGCCTTCGACGCGGGTGGAAGTGAGCATCTGGATTTTTTGGCGGCGGAACTGGCGCGCCAGTTCATCCGCGGCGTCTTTGTCCTCGGCGGGCAGGATATGTTCGAGCATTTCCACCACCGTCACATTGGCGCCGTAGGAGCGCCATACCGTCGCAAACTCCAGACCGATCGGCCCCGCGCCGATGATGATGGCGGATTGGGGCAATTCACGGCGTTCCAGTGCATGGCGCGCCGTGAGCACACGCTCCCCATCGGCGGCGACGCCGGGGATGAGCCGCGCCCGCGAACCGGTAGCGATGATGATGGCTTTGGCGGTAAGCGTCTGGACTGTGCCATCTTTGCCGGTGACCACCACGCTTGTCGGCGAGGCGAGTTTGGCGCTGCCCCAGACCACGTCAATGTGGTTGCCCTTCATCAGCGTTTCCACGCCTTTGACGAGCCGCGCGGCCACTTTGCGGCTGCGGTCAACGGCGGCGCCGTAGTCCAGCGTGACGTTCTCGACGCTAAAGCCGAACTCCTTGCCTTCGCCGAGCAGCCGGGCAACTTCGGCGTTGCGCAGCAGGGACTTGGTGGGGATGCAGCCCCAATTGAGACACACGCCGCCTAAATGCTCGCGTTCCACCAGTGCCACTTTCATTCCCAGTTGTGCAGCGCGGATGGCGGCGACATAACCACCCGGCCCCGCGCCGATGATGACGACATCGTAAGTTGATTCCGGCATAGTCTCTGGCTCCTCCCTTTTAAGAAAATCGTTGGAACGTTTGAACGTTCTAACGTTCCGACGTTCTAACATTCTACCCCATCTACCAGGTTTTCGGCCCGGGTGAGCATTTCTTCGACGGTGAGGTCGGTATTGTCGAAGATGATAGCATCAGGTGCGGCCTTGAGCGGCGCGGTCTGACGGTGGCTATCAATCTGGTCGCGCCGTTGCAGATTTGCCAGCACCTCATCGTATTCGACATCCTCGCCATGAGTTTGCATTTCCAACTGCCGGCGATGGGCCCGCTCCTCCGCCGAAGCCACCACGTAGAGCTTCATATCTGCATCGGGGATGACAACCGTACCGATGTCGCGTCCGACCATCACCACATGCCCCAGCGCCGCGATCTCGCGCATGCGCCGCGTGAGCGCCGCACGCACGCCCGGATACGCCGAAACCGGTGAGACGGCGGCATCCACTTCCGGCGTGCGGATGTCCCAGGTTACATCACGCCCTTCGACGCTGACGGTGTATTGACGTCCATCGGCTTCGGTAGGCGGCACGACATCAATGTGCAAGTTATCGGCCAATTCGGTAATCGCCGCTTCGTCCTCAATGGCAATGTGACGATCCAACGCCGCCCAGGTGACGGCGCGATAGAGCACACCGGTATCCAGATACAGGTAGGCCAGGTAGCGTGAAAGGTGATAGCCGATGGTGCTTTTGCCGGAAGCCGCCGGCCCGTCAATCGCAATCGTCGAAGGTCTCATCTGTTCTTTCCTCTCCGTGATGGCATAGTACGCCGGGCAGCGAGCTTGCTTGGAGCGATGACCTTTGATCCAGCGGGTGTTTGACGCTTGGGGGACGGCGGTAGTGTCTTGGAATTTGCCCGTTCGAGGCCGGCTTCTCTACGCAGCGCCGCAATCTCACCGGCACGCAAGTAACGCCATTTGCCCACGCCGAGGTCGCCTAATTCCAGCGATCCCAGCGCCACGCGGATCAGCCGCTGCGCCGGATGGCCGAGGGCCGCCACAATGCGACGCACAAGGTGTTTGCGCCCCTCGCGGACGGTGACGCGCAGCCAGGTTTGTCCGCGCTCCGGGTACTCGATCTGCACCTGATTGAAGCGCGCCGGTTGCCCGTCAAGCGTGATGCCGCGTCGCCAGCGTTCCAGCGTTTCCGCTGTCGGCTCCCCTTCCACCAGGACCCGGTAGACGCGCGCATGACCATAACGTGGATGGGTAAGGCGTTCGGTCAGTTCGCCGTCGTCGGTAAGGAGGATCAGACCCTCACTGTCGGCGTCCAGGCGTCCTACGGGATAGAGTCGCTGTGGTAGTGGAACCAGGTCCAGCACCGTCCGCCGTCCTTGCGGGTCGTCGGTGGTGGAGATATAGCCGCGCGGCTTGTAGACAATGACGTAGGTGTGTGCTTGCGAATGACGGATGGGGACGCCATCCAGGGTGATGCGTTGTGTGGTTGGATCGGCTTTATCGCCCAACCGGGCAATGCGTCCGTCCACGGTCACACGCCCTTCTTCGATCATTTTTTCACAAGCGCGCCGCGAGCCGTAGCCCGCATTGGCAAGTATTTTTTGTAAGCGTTCTGTGTTTTCGTTTTCCATAATGGATATTATACCAGAATGGGAGAATGAGCGAATGAAAGAATCAGCGAATGAAAGAATCAGCGAATGAAAGAATCAGCGAATGAAAGAATCAGCGAATGAAAGAATCAGCGAATGAAAGAATCAGCGAATGGGCGAATGGTGAATGATTGACGCTTTCGCGTTTCTGCACTATTATTGTTTTACGGATAACGACTACTCGACTAATGACTACTCGACTACCCGACTAACGACTACCCGACGCCTTCCAGGAGGAACATCATGGCGATTGAATTCCTTTCGATTGTCGTGTTCACATTTGCGCTGGCGCTGCTGGCGCTTGGCGCGTTGACCTGGTGGATTGAGCGCGGCAAGCGGCGCACGGCCGGGCTACTGATGGTGGGCAGCGCGCTGGTGATTGCCGGAGTGTATGCCTTCCTGGGAAGTCGGTTTGCGATTGCCATCTTTGGCCGGTTGATCGTCACGGTGGATTTGCCGCGTCTAATGGCGACGGCAGTGGTCTACACCATCGGCGTGCTGTTGGGTTTTGGGCTGGCGGGCGGCGCATTTCTTTGGCTTTCAGGCCGCCTGGTACAGCCGACACGGTTGGAACGGCAATTGGCCGTGTTCGTCGCCGTGGTGCTGCTGATCGCCCTGGGGATCAGTCTGGCGGCTGTGGGGATGAGTAAATAAGTAGGCGGTAGACAGTAGACGGTAGACGGGGGAAAGGGTATATGCTGTACACACGTGACCTTTTGGAAGCAATCGAGGAGCGTTCGCTGGCGCCTTATGGCTTTCGCAGCCGCAATTCGCGCGGGCGAGTCTATCCACAGGATGAACCGGGCTACCGTACCTGTTTCCAGCGCGACCGTGACCGCATCTTGCATACGACGCCGTTCCGCCGTCTGGAGTATAAAACTCAGGTGTTTGTGAACGACGAAGGCGACTACTACCGTACCCGCCTGACCCACACTCTGGAGGTCACGCAAATTGGACGGACGATGGCCCGCGCCTTGGGAGCCAATGAGGACCTGGTGGAAGCCATCTGTCTGGCGCACGACCTGGGACATCCACCTTTTGGGCACGCCGGGGAAGTAACGCTGAACCGCTTGATGGCCGATCAGGGCGGCTTCGACCACAACAAACAATCGCTGCGCATTGTGGAAAAGCTGGAGCGTCGCTACCCTGATTTTGCCGGACTGAATCTCACCTGGGAAGTGCGTGAGGGCATTGTCAAGCACGAGACGGAATACGATACCGCCGATGCAGCACGCTTTGATCCCGACAAACGCGGCACCCTGGAAGCGCAACTGGCAAATCCTGCCGATGAACTGGCCTACACTGCCCATGACCTCGACGATGGCTTGCGTTCGGGGTTGCTCTCGCCGGACGAACTGCGCGGGATTGCGTGGTGGGAAGCCGTCAAGGAGAATCTGGGCTGGGATGGGCGCGGCTTCGACCGCTTATGGCGGCACCGCATGGTACGCCGTCTTTTAGGGCTGCTGATTACTGATACTATCGAAGAGACCGCGCGGCGACTGCAAGCAACCGGCGTGCAGTCGCCGGACGATGTGCGCGCCTTACCGGAAAATGTCGTCGCGGCATCGCCGGCGACCCACGCGATGACCCGTGAACTAAAACACTTCCTCTATGAGCACCTTTACCGCCACCCGCGCGTCATGCGCATGCAAATCAAGGCCGAGCGGGTTGTGACGGCGTTGTTTGAAGCCTATCTTGCCGAACCGGGTCAGCTTCCCCGTGAGGAACAGGCGAAACTCGAAGAACGCTCGTTGCATCGGGTCATCTGCGATTACATCGCCGGGATGACCGACCGCTATGCGCTGCAAGAGTACGCCAAGATGTTCGACCCACAAGAGCGGGTGTGAATGGCTACTCTTTAACCTTGCTCACTCCGTTACCTTGACTTTTATAGCGACAGGCTCCAATTCCTCGCCGCTGACCTGGATGGTCATCTCGCCGGCTTCTCCGCCCTGTACCACAGCCAACGCCCGACCGTAGAACGTAGTATAGCTGCCGCTGTCGAAGCGCTCCTCGGTGCAGGGATTGGCGCTGCCGAAGCCCAATAATCTGCCACCCGTGACGTGAACGGTGAGTTTGCGGTCGTCGTTGCTTTCCACGACGCCGTTTTCACCGACGAGTTCAACGTTGATATAGAGCAGGTCGCCGACCTTGATAGCGGATTCTTCGGGCTTGAGCGCGATGCGCGTCTTGCCGCTTGCGGAAACCAGTTCGCTTTCGGAGAGTTTGCGCCCGTTGCGGTCGTAGGCGACGGCCTTGAGGACGCCGGGCGCGTAGCTGGTTTTATACATCGCCTTAAAAGCTTTGATTCTTTTCTTGCCCAGAGACTTGTCGTTGAGGAACAATTCCACTGCATAGGCGTCGGCGTACACCTCGATTTTTGCCTTATTGCCCTCGCAGTTTTTCCATGACCAGCTATGCACGGCATTGGTAGCGCGCCAGATGGCCTTTGAAACGCGCTTGCCGGGATGGTTGATCGGACGCACCCCGATATAGGGCTGCTGTTCCAGTCCCCACACCACGGCGGCGTATTTGGCGGTTGCATCTACATTGCCCAGGATGTCAATCACGCCGCATCCGGCAATTAACCAGGGATAAGGTTTGTGGAATCCGCTGCCGTCGTAGGCCCATGCGCCAATGCCCGCTTCACCCAGATAATCCCAGGCCGTCCACATAAAATCGCCGATGAGATAGGGATACTTTTTCACCATCGCCCAGTTTTTGGCAATGTCCTGGGTGAAGGTCTCGCTGCCGCATATCACTCTGTCGGGGTGCTTCTTCCCGTCCAACGCATAGCGTCCAGAGGCATAGTTGTAGCCGGCGATATCCAGGGCATCCAGACAAGGACTGGTGATCCTGTCCGCGGCTTCGGAATTAGCCATTTTGTTCATCTGCGTCCCGATGATGGAAGTCATCAGGTTGAAAAACAGACTGCCGGAAGCCCGTTGCTTTTTCTTCGGTTTCTCCTCGAGGGCCAGGCCACCCTCCTCCTTGTAAATGCCTCTGCCCCGGCTGGCCATGTAAATCAGCATCAGATTGATGCCGGCGGTGACGGCGCGATTGCGGTCCAGGCTGTGGAGGTAATCCACCATCTCCATGGTAAGTTGGATGCCGCGTTCCTGATAAGGCTCCGTCACTTCGTTGCCGATGGAGTACATGATGACAGAAGGATGGTTGAAGTCTTTCTCGACCATCGCCCGCAGGTCTTCCCGATACCAGGCATCGAAATCGGCGGCATAGTCGTACTTGTTTTTGTGCATGTACCACATATCGGCGAACTCGTCCATGACATACATGCCGTACCGGTCACACGCCTCTAACAACGCCTGGCTGGCGGGATTGTGGGCGCTGCGAATGGTGTTGAAGCCCGCTGCCTTCAGGATGCGCACACGACGTTCCTCGGCCTCCGCGTAGGCGCAGGCGCCCAAAATGCCGTTGTCGTGGTGGATGCAGCCGCCGCGCAGCAGGGTCTCCTGGCCGTTGATGAACAGCCCCCTGGGACTCCATTCCACCAGCCGGATGCCGAAATTCTCGGTCACTGTGTCTACGACTGCGCCGCCTTCTTTGAGGGTCACACGGCAGCGGTACAGGTTGGGCGTTTCCGCCGACCACAGTTTGGCGTTCGGAATGTCCAATTCAACGGCGGCGCCCTCCCCTCTGGCAATCACCTCATCGCCATCCAGGATTTCGACGACAATCTCGCCGCCGGTTGCCGTAGTTTCGACGAGAATTCTGGCCGGCGCATAAGAGAGGGTGGACACCTTTACGCCATCCGGTTCGATGTGTGTCTTGTTCCCGAGCAGCAGATGCACCGGCCGATAGAAGCCGCTGCCTGAATACCAGCGGCTGTTCGGCATCCGCGCGTTGTCGGCAACCACGCGGAGGGTGTTTTCTGTGCCGTACTGCAAGAACGGATCCGCGTTGACAAAGAAACGGGAGTATCCATAAGGCCTGCCTCCGGCTTCCTGCCCGTTTAGATACACTTTGCTGTGTCGGTAGACACCTTCAAACTCGAAGAGGACGCACTTCTCTCGCCATTCGACCGGCGCAAAGAACGTCTTTTCATAGACGTAAACTCCGCCAACAAAGAAGCCCACCGCGCTGCCGCCCGGACTTTCGGGGTCGCGTGCCTCGTGGAGCATCGCATCGTGGGGCAGGTCCACGATCTGCACATCCTGACTGCCCTGCTTATAAAAATGCCACCGTTGGTTGAAATCCTGCTTCTGCATACCTCATACCTCCATTCAGCAATCCTTGTGGGCATACAAAGACTTTCCTTGAATCAGCAGATTAAGCAGATTTAGCAGATTACAGTAGTTACGCGGTTATTTTCTTTGGACAGGATTCACAGGATTGACAGGATGAAAAAGCCCCTGCAAAGCCTTCTTTAATCCTGAAAATCCTGTTAATCCCTGTTAGAAAATGGCGCAGTGCGCAACTCCTACAGATTATATTGTGTAAGCCGGATAAAAATCTGCTTAATCTGCTAAATCTGCTGATGAAAAAGTAGCTTTACTACCCTATCCCGGTCTCTACCCGTACCTGAGAAGTAAAGGCGCGGTTGCCCGCCACCTCGACCACCTCGCCGGTGATCTCGAACTCGCCGCGCAGCCGAATGTCGTCTGAGCCGCCGCCGACCATCACGTCAACGTAGCCCGGCTCGACCACGAAGCGCATCTCGTGGTTGTAAAAGCCGAGCTGGCGCATCTCGACGGTAAAGGTTACCGTGCAGCGCTCACCAGGAGCCAGGCTGATGCGCTTGAATCCGGCCAGCTCCTGCACCGGGCGGGTGACGCGCGCCAGGCGGTCGCGCAGGTACAGTTGTATCACCTCGTCGCCGGCCCGCTCGCCGACGTTGGTCACGTCGCAGGCGATCTCGACCTGTCCGCGGCTGTCCACCTGCGCCGGGCTGATGCGCAGGTTGCCGTACTCAAAGCGGGTGTAGCTGAGGCCGTGTCCAAAAGCGTACAGCGGGGTGATCGGGATGTCGGTGTACTGGCTGAGGGTGTTCTCCTCTGGCCGCTGATAGCCGCTGCCCATCTTGTGGTAGTGGTAGATGGGAATCTGGCCTTCGCTGCGTGGGATGGTCACCGGCAGTTTGCCGCCGGGGTTGATCTCGCCCCACAGTGCGCCGGCGATGGCCGGGCCGCCTTCTTGACCGGGGTACCAGGCCTCGAGGATGGCGGGCACGTGCTCGGCGGCCCAGTTGACCGCCAATGGCCGCCCGTTGATCAACACCAATACCGTGGGTGTGCCGGTAGCCCAGATTGCTTCCAGGAGTTGCTGTTGCACGCCGGGCAAGGCCAGTGACGCACGATCTTTGCCTTCACCGGTGGTGCCGTCGAACATCGAAGAGCGGTCGCCCAGAACCACAATGGCGATATCGGCCTGCCGGGCGGCCTCGACGGCGGCGGCAAAGCCTTCCGTCGAGGGATCGGTGATGTCACATCCTTTTGCATAGACAACCTCGGTGTGCGTCGCAACCAGGTTATGGATGGCCTCGCGCACGCTGATCGCCGGATACATCTTTTTGATGGCCGCTTCGCCGTCTGCGGCTTCGAGGATTTCGGCCATACTTGCCCGCACGGCCTGCATCTCGGCCTCGTTTGACTGCGCAGGTTGGGCATCGTCCGAAGTTGGAGCGAAAATGGTGGCCCTTTCAGGATGGAGCAGCACATCACGCATGAGGTCAAGTATAGGCGGGAAGGTATACCAGCCGAAGAAAGCGCGCACACTGTCGGCATGCGGGCCGATCACGGCGACGCGCTTCAGGTCTTTGCGCAACGGAAGCAGGCCGTCATTTTTGAGCAGCACCAGTGACCTGGCAGCGAGTTCTTGTGACAGGGCGCGGGGCTGTGGATCCGAGAAAATGGTTGGAACTTGCTCGACCTGCGCGTAGGGTTGCTCAAAGAGACCCAGGCGGAATTTCCAGGTCAAGGTGCGCCGCACCGCCTGGTCAATGAGTGCCATAGCCACCCGGCCGGTGCGCGCGGCTTCGACCAGTTCAGGATAGGCCTCCGGGTTGGGCAATTCGACATCGAGGCCGGCTTCCAGCGCCTGGACAGCGGCCTCTTGCAGGTCGGCGGCGACGTGGAACTGGGTGAGCAAACGGCGCACAGCAAAATAGTCCGAGACGACAAAGCCCTGAAAGCCCATTGTACCGCGCAACAGGTCGGTGAGCACCTCTTTGGAAGCCGCGCAGGGGATGCCGTTGATCTCAGAGTAGGAGTTCATAATAGAGGCCAGGCCCGCCTCGCGGATGGCCGCCTCGAAGGGGCGGGCAAAACACTCATACAACTCGCGCGCACCGACGTGGGTGGTCGCGCAGTTGAGGCCGCCTTCGCTGAAACCGTAGCCCAAAAAGTGTTTGCCGGTGGCGATCACGCCTTCGCGCCAGTCCGTCCCCTGCAGGCCGCGCACAAAGGCGCTGCTCATCGCTCCGCACAGATAAGGGTCTTCACCGTAGGTCTCGTGGACGCGCCCCCAACGGGCGTCGCGGGCGACATCCATCACCGGTGAGAGTGCCTGGCGCATGCCGACGGCGACCATCTGGCGGCGGATGACGTCGGTCATCTGCTCAACCAACTCCGGTGACCAGGTGGCGCTCAGGCCGATAGCCGTGGGAAAGTTGATTGCCTGCGGCGCGACCAGCCCGTTGAGTGCTTCATTGTGAAAGATGGCCGGGATGCCCAACCGGGTTTGCTCGACCAGATAACGCTGAATCTGGTTGATGCCCTCGGCAATCCGTTTGATTTGTATGCCGCTTCCCAGGCCGGTGCCGGAAATCTGGCCGATGCCGTGCGGGAGAAGCGTATGCATCTTGGCTTCGTTGATGCCGCCTGGTCCCCAAAAAGCTGCCGGTATGAGGCCACAAAGCTGAGCCACTTTTTCTTCGAGGGTCATTTGGCTCAACAAGTCTTCGACGCGCTGTTCGACAGGTAAGGATGAATCTTTGTACTTTATTTGCTTGACCATTTTGTTTTCTCCTCAATCCGAAGTTGTATTTTTGACGCCGAGAGCAGTTTTTTTTGTGTGTGTTTCTGATTCACTCTCTAGTTTTACATAATCCTCCTTAAACAAGATACCGACGGACTGAAAGGATTTTAACAGAGGAGAAAGAAAAAATCCGTTTCATCCGTTTAATCCGTTGACAATTTTTCATCTTTCCTAGAGGCAGGTGTATTTTGAATGCCGCGCAGGAAGCAGTGGCAGATTTCGCGGTATAGTTCCATAACAGGATAGCCATACTCCTCGCGGATCTGATGGCCCAGCAAGGCAAAACGGCTGTGCATACCACTCACCAGATTGAACAGGGCTGCGGAGAGCAAATGCGGGTCCACGTCTGGACGGATCGAACCGTCGGCGATGCCCTGTTGAATCATAGGGATCAGCAGTTCACTGCTCTGGGCAAACATCTGACGGACGCGGGTAGGGTCGCCCTCGCGGGCATACAGAGTATCAAACTCAACCAGAAAGCGAAAAAACTCGGGGTGGGCATCTAAAAGACCTATCAGATGCTGCACAAAGGCTTCAATGCGTTGAAACCCATTGCTCTCTGGTAGCTGGGTAGGCTCAAAATCAGCGGCCATTTTGTCCAAGAGGCTTTGAATGACGGCCAGGGCAATTTCTAATTTATTGGAGAAATATTCGTACAGGGTCTTGCGCGCAAGGCGCGTCGCTTTGGCAATTGCTTCCATGCTGACGTTATCAACGCCATCGCGGATGAACAACTCTTCAGCCGCCTCCAAAATCCGTTCGCGTTGATTTTCACGATGGGCCTGGTAGGTCTTCCGTGCTTCTGAAATGAGATTCATAGCGCCTCGAAAGGTAACGAATAGAGTAAAATTACACATACTGTTACAGTTAATTATACTCGAGATTACGGAAAATGTCAATAGGCGTCAGGGATTTTCCCTGGCCCCAAGAGGCGTCTGAGAAATTTTTAATAGAGGGCTGAAACACAAAAAACGCTCTGGGGATTTGTCACGCTCACCCCAGAGCGTTCCATCTATCGGTTATGATAGGCGTGATCTTGGCTCAATAGTGCGTGACCACTTTTGTCCCCAGCGGCGCCCAGTTGTAGAACCATTCTGCATCCGGCAGGGAAAGATTGACGCAGCCGTGGCTCATCGGGACGCCGAAGTTGTTGTGCCAGTACGCGCCGTGAATGCCATACCCCCGATAGAAGTACATAATGTGGGGGACGTTCGGCAGATAGTATCCCGGCCCGGACATCGGGGCGGAGACGTATTTGGCATAGATGTAGTAGGTGCCGACGACCGTGGGGGTGCCCGGCAATCCCGTCGAGACGCGCGCCGAACGCACCGGCGTGTACCCTTGATAGGCAGTGATGGTTTGCGTTGAAAGGTTCACATCAATCCACTTTTCGCCGGATGCACCGTGTCCCGGAGCCGGCGTGGCGATGGGCGCGACCGGCGCACTGCCCGGCGCGGGGATGGTCAGGCGTTGACCCACGTAGACGGTGTCGGCATACAGACCGTTGGCCGCTTTGAGCGCGGCCACGGTGACATTGTGGCGCAGTGCGATACGGAAAAGGTTGTCGCCGGCCTGCACCACGTAGACGCCGCCGGGCGCTGTGACGGGGGCTTCCGTCGCCGGCGGTGGTGTGGCTGGGGGGTCCGCCGTTGTCGCGCCGGGGATGATGAGCCGCTGCCCGACATACACCCACGCATTCCAGGTCAGATTGTTAGCCGCGGCCAGCTTGCTGACGCTGACGCCGTGACGGATGGCGATGGTCAACAGTGTGTCGCCGGCTTTTACGATGTAGACATTGCCTGTTGCCGGCGCCGGCGCGGTACCGGGAATGACCAATTGCTGGCCTACATAGAGCCACGAATTTACTGTCAAGCTGTTGACCGCTGCGAGCGTCTCCACATTGACGCCGTAACGCCGCGCGATACTGTACAGCGTGTCGCCGGGCTGGACGGTATAAGAGATTTCCGCCGCCGCTGCCGGCATGACGCCCATACACAGGCTGATAAACACCATGATTCCTAATAAATCATAGAGTCGTTTCATCATTGGATGATCTCCCCTGTCCAGCGATCGCGATTGGCCCAGAATGGACACAACGGACATGTTTCTTCTTCAGGATAATCAATGCCTTCTTCATAGGGACACCCGATAATCCGATCTACCATGACAACTCTGTGGACATTGTGACCAGCAATATATTCCAGGATTTGACGGGCAATTTCCATATCCGAGCGCACATCATGATCCTCTGAGAACCATCTCTGGATCAGAATCTCATCCTCTTCTTTCTCAGAGAAAACAATCCCCACGGCTACTTTGGAGGCGAATTTGTCATTTGGGCCGTAGAAGGCAATTGTAGCCACCGGATACCCGGTCCTGCGCCGCATTTTCTTTTTCAACTCAAAGGGAGGATTGCTGATCGTGAACACTTTTTTCCCCTCTTCTTAACACCAAGTCGCCATGATGCAAAGGCGCGAAGGGTAACTTTCTGAGTTGCTTTGATTCTAACATGATATAAGGTATTTTGCAATGGCCTGCCACGAGAGGTAAAATGATTGGGAATTGCTCGTGCCGGTCTCCTGACCGTGCTCATTGAGGAGACCGGCACAACGTTATCATTAACGCGGTTCCCACTTGACCGCATCAAATGCGATGAGCCGCGAGCGCGTAGGTTCAAAAGTGACATCCGCCAGCGAGACGTAATCGTCGCCGGTGCCCCGGAAGCGATAGGTCCCCAGTGACACCCACTGATTGCTGTAGGCCGATTGATCCACGGTGCGCAGCGTGTACCCGTCGGCGTGGTTGATCCAGTAACGCGCCTGCCCGGTGGTAGTGAAACGGTGCGGGATGTAGACGAAGACCTCGTAGCGGCGCGCCGTTAGGGAGGGAAACCAACGTCCCCAGTTGTAATTGGAGTTGGCGTTGTAGTTGTTGGTCGTCCAGGTCAGCGTGTTGTTGTATCCCTCGTTTTCGTAACGCCAGCCCCCTATCGGCCCGCCTTTGATGAAGCCGCTATCACGGTCGTCCACGATGACCGTGCCGGCCGAAGGTGGCGGCGGGGGAGGCGGTGGGGTTGCGCCGCCGCTCCACGCAAGCTGGACTACGGCCCGCTCGGTATTCTCGTAGTATTGTAACTCGACGGTCGCCGGGCCGGCAGGTAAGTAAATGTCACCGGTGTAGGTGCGCGGGGCCTGATCAATCCAGGCATCTATGAGCAGGTGTCCGTTGACCCACAGCCGCGCACCGTCGTCTACGGTGAGCGTGAAGCGGTACATCGCCGCGGTGAAGTTGAGCGTCTGCGTCCAGCGTACCGAAAAGCGATCCGCGTTCACCACGCCGGGGGCCGGCGAGCCGGTGCCCCAGTCGAAATTGATCGCCGCATCATTGCGCACCAGTACCGGCGTCCCTCCCAGGGTGATGTTGTTGAAGTATTCGCCACGCCATTGGGTGCTCGGCGGCTGGCTTTTGAGCTGCCACTGCACTTTGGCGATGGCCACGCCACCTTTCTCGAAATACTCCACCTTGAGCAGATGATGTCCCGCGCCGAGGTATTTTTCCACGTTGAAGGTCAACACCGAATGTTCATACCATTGATCAAGGATCAGGTCATTATCTACCCAGACGCGGATGCCATCATCGGCGGTGACGGTGAACAGATAGGTCCCCGGCGTCACGTCAATGTAGCGCGTCCAGCGGACGGAGAAGTTGTCGGCATTGACGATGCCTGGGGCCGGGGAGTTAGTCCACCATTCATAGAAAATATCAGGCTCGGCGCGCTGCAAAACCGGCGTACCGGCAAGCTCCAGATTGTTCCAGTAGCTTGCCTGCCACGTCGGATCGGAATGTTGGGGGCCGGGTCCCTGCGCGCCTGCGGGGACGGCCAGCATCAATACGAATACCAGGAGCGTGATGACACTGATTCGCTTCAACATGGTATTTCCCTCCTTGAAAAAATTGTTTGAATGTTAGCACGTCGGAACGCTTTCGGTACTTTAAGAACGCGCCATGAAGCGGTGGAGTTCCTCAAGCTATTTCCATTATGGTTAAAATTGTGTGTCTAAAAGGTTAAGGATGCATAACGCTTGTGTCTCTATCACGTTATTCCGATTTTTCAGGCCGCTTTCTTTAGGAACAGGGAAGCAGACAGAAGGGATTTCGGGCAGTGAAGCCGCCCGAAATCCCCTTTGAGAAATCTGCTTGCTTTCCCCACAGCGGGGAGCGCAGATAGAGGTTGACGCCAGGGAAATAGATGTTACTCTTATCCACCGGGACTTAAAAACTGAAGAGCGTGGAATCTATGCACCGATTGACAGAGCAGGACAACAAAACTCGCATTGAAGTAGATTGGGAACCGATCGGGCGGCGCGCCACAGTTGCCCCCGGCATGACGCTGCTCGATGCCGCGCAACGCGCCGGTGTGGAGCTGATCGCCGTGTGCGGCGGCGTAGGGGCATGCGGCAAATGTCGCATCCGTTTGATGCAGGGAGAACTCACGCCGCCGACCGCCGTGGAAGAGCGTGCGCTGAGTCCAGCAGAACTGGCGGCCGGCTTACGTTTGGCCTGTCAGGCGCGTCCGCTCGGCAAGGTCAAGATTGACATCCCGCCGACATCGCTGAGCACCCCCCAACGGCTCCAGGTCGAAGGGCAGGAAAGCGAGATTGCCGTAGACCCTGTGGTGACGCCTGTGGACGTTACCGTCGTCCCGCCTACGCTGCACGATCTACGGGCCGATACGGTGCGCCTGACCGATGCGCTTGCGGCGCAGGGTGTCCCGCGTCCCTTTTTCGGCCAGCCGGTGTTGCGCGATCTTTCGGAGAAACTGCGCGCGCAAAACTGGTCTGTGCGCCTGGCGTTGCGACGCCGGAATCACGGCGCCGAAGCCGTCGGCGTGCTGCATCCCGACCAGGCATTGCTCGGTCTGGCGGTGGATATCGGCACGACGAAAATGGCCGCTTACCTGCTCGATCTGGCGACCGGGTACACGCTGGCGAAAGCCGGGGTGATGAATCCCCAAATCGCTTTTGGGGAGGACGTGGTCAGCCGCATTGCTTACGCCAATCACCATTCTGAAGGACGACAGGCTTTACAGGCGCGGTTGATGGAGAGCTTGAACGCTCTGCTGGCACAGCTTTGCCGGGAAGCCGGCGTTGCACAAACGCAGGTTGTCGAAGCGGTTGTGGTAGGCAACACGGCCATCCACCATTTCTTTGCCGGATTGCCGGTGCGGCAGTTAGGTGAATCGCCCTACATTGCGGCCGCCAGTGAAGCCTTGAGTCTGTGCGCATGCCATCTGGGCCTGGAGCTGGCTTCGGGCGCGCAGGTATACCTGCCGCCGAATATCGCCGGTTATGTGGGGGCAGATCATGTCGCGATGCTGTTGGCGACGGAAGCCTGGCAGGCGCAGCGTCCCACCATTGCCCTCGACATCGGCACCAATACCGAGATCAGCCTGGTTGTAGAAGGGCGTCTGCTGAGTTGCTCTTGCGCCTCCGGGCCGGCATTTGAAGGGGCGCACATCCATGCCGGCATGCGCGCTGCTCCCGGCGCCGTCGAATATGTGCAGATTGTGGGAGATGAGGTACGCCTGCAAACTATCGGCGGCAAACCGCCGGTGGGCATCTGTGGATCGGGGATCCTCGACGCGGTGGCGGAATTGCGTGCCGCCGGCATCATCACGGCCACCGGGCGTTTACAGATGAGCCATCCTCGCGCCGTCCCCTGGGACGGCGGCGGCGCCTTTCTGCTGGCGCCGGCTTCGGCCACCGGTAACGGGCATGATTTGCTCATCACCCGCCGGGATGTGAACGAGATTCAACTGGCGAAGGGCGCGATCCGCGCCGGCATCGAAGTTTTGTTGCAGGAAGCCGGGCTGACGGCGCAGGACATTGACACGTTCATTGTGGCAGGCGCGTTTGGCACGTACCTGGATCTGGAGAGCGCCATCCGCATCGGCATGTTTCCGCAACTGCCGCTGGAGCGCTTCAAACAGGTGGGCAACGCGGCCGGGACCGGCGCACGTCAAATGTTGATTTCCGCCGCGCGCCGCCGTCTGGCTACGCAGATCGGTGAGCGCGTGCGTTACGTTGAGCTGACCGTCCACCCCGGCTTTACGAAGGCGTATATGGAGGCGATGTATTTGTGAGAGTTACCAGTTTTCAGTTGTCAATTTTCAGGGGTTGGCGGTTCCAGGATAGCCAGTAGAATCCCAGATCGTTGATGAGCCGGGTGAATTTGGCAAAGTCTATGGGCTTGACCAGGTAGCTGTTGGTGTGATGCTGGTAAGCTACGGTCAGGTCGCGCTCGGCTTCTGAGGTGGTGAGGATAATGACCGGGATACTCAGCAAGGTTTCATCCGTTTTGATTTCCTGCAACACCTGTAAACCGTTGATTTTGGGCAGGCGCAGGTCGAGGAGGATGACATGGGGGCGGGGGCTGGTCGCCGGATCGGAAAACCGCCCGCGATGGTAGAGAAAATCGAGCGCCGCCTCGCCATCCAGGACATGGTAAATCTTATTGGGCACCTGATGTTCCTGAAAATTGCGGATGACCATCTCCGCATGCGCCGGATTGTCTTCAACAAGTAGTACGATGAGCGGTTCGTCTGTGGTCATAGCTGTTCCCCTGTAGAGCGTTTGAACGTTGGCACGTTAGCACGTTGGAACGTTTGCGAGAGCGCAAGTTTCCCATTTACATCACCAAAATCCGTTCAAATTCGTTGGCCAACTTCCATCCAACCGTCGGGATGATTCATCCTTTAAGATTGCGGGAGGGTAAAGCAGAAGGTACTGCCCTGCCCGTGTCCTGCGGACTCTACCCAAATCCGTCCCTGGTGAACCTCGATGATGCGTTTAACAATCGCCAGGCCGATTCCTGTCCCTTCGGATGCAGCGTCGAGCTTTTCAAAGAGGTCGAAGACCTTCTTGTGATATTGCGGCTCAATGCCGATGCCGTTATCGCGCACATAGATGATCGGGTGGACCTCATCCTTATCATAGCGCACACCGATTTCTACGCGCGGATGGGGCTGCGTGCCCATAAATTTGGCCGCGTTGCTCAACAGGTTCTCGAAGACTTCCCGCAAGCGCGGACGGTCGCCGACAACCGTGGGCATATCGGGGGCGATTTCAACCTGTACGTCATGCGCCATAAGTTGTCCGGCTACCAGTTCTGCCGCTTCACGGGCCAATTCGGTCAACGCGATGGCTTGCGGCGGGTTGCGCAATCGTCCAATACGTGAAAGCTCCAGCAGTTCGTCGAGCAATTGCTGCATCTTGTTGGCTGCATTGGAGATCAGCTCAATATCGTGTCTGGCCTGTTCAATGCGGCCATTCAAGGCGTCTTGTTCCAGAAAGCCAAGAAACCCCTTGATGGTAATCAGCGGGCTTTTCAGATCGTGGGAAACGGTGTAGGTAAACCGCTCCAGTTCAGCGTTTTTGACTTCCAGGTCGGCAATCAGAGCTTCGCGTTCGATTTCGGCTTGTTTGATAGGCGTGATGTCGTGGAAGACGCCCACCAGGCCGATAATGTCCCCGGCCTCGTTGCGGAAGGGGCGCTTGGAACCGGTCAACCAGTGTCGCTGCCCCGACGCATCTACATAAGTGACTTCCTGTTCAAATGGTGTCCCTTCTTGTAACACCATGCGGTCTTCAGCCGCAAAGCGAGCGGCTTTTTCATGAGGGTAGATTTCAAAGTCAGTCTTGCCCAAGGCCTCCGCCTCAGATTTTACACCCATAGCGGTTTGATCGCCGGCATTTGCCAGGATTTTACGTCCGGCGATGTCCTTCGCGAAGATGATGTGGGGCAGCGTATCCACAACTGCGCGCAACAGGTTGCGCTCACGCGCCAGCGCCTCCTCGGCATTTTTTTGCGCTGTAACATCCCTGAAAACCCACACCCGTCCCACGATGTCATTGCCGAGCCGTTGCGGCCAGGTGTAGCGTTCAAAAATGCGCCCGTCCTTGAGTTTAATGAGATCATAGCCTTCATCCTGGGGATGGGCATACCATGCCTCGATGCGCGCTACAAATGCCTGAGGCTCTTCCAGTTGCTGCAACACAAAAGCGATGAGTTGCGCATCTGCACGAGAAGCCATCAACACCTCAGGAATATTCCACATCTCCATGAATTTGCGGTTAAAGGTGGTGATCTTGCCGCTGTGGTCCACTGCCAGAATACCATCGGGGGTCGCGTCGAATACGGCTTGTTGTAAGGACACTAGACGCGCATTTTCTTTGACGTTGACCTCAAGTTTGCGCAATGCATTGCGATGGCGGGCAAGCAGGTAAGCGACGGAAATAACCAATAGAACAGCAATTAGCAAGAAAGGCATCTTATAAATCCGTTAAAATTCACTATTCCGAAACTGGTCAGCAGATTAAGCAGATTTAGGTGACAATTGAAAGCTAATCCGTTCAAATCCGTTGAATCCGTTGACATGCATTTTCATGCTGGGTGGAACACATAGCTTATGATGTCTGTTGACTTTGTTGACGAACTTTTCATCCAACTGCCGGCGTCACTGACCGGGACGTTTTCTGAGGCGCATCCGGCAAGGTAAAGTAGAAAGTGCAGCCTGTTCCAGGGCCGGCAGATTCGAGCCAGATTTTGCCGCCGTGCAATTCTACAATGCGTTTGACCAATGCCAATCCCACGCCGGCGCCTTCGCTCTGCGGATCGAGTTTTTCAAACAGCTCAAAGATCCGCGCGTGATAGCGTGGCTCAATGCCGATACCGTTGTCGCGCACAAAAAAGACCGTCTCATCTTGCTCTCGTTGTACGCCGATCTCGATGCGTGGGTGGGGCTGATCGCCCATAAACTTGCAGGCGTTATCCACCAGATTCTGTACTACTTCCACCAGCCGCGCCCGGTCGCCGTGGACAACCGGCAGGTCGGGTGCGATCTCCACCTGCACGCCGCGCGCTGTGATGCGTCCTTGTGCCAGCGCCACTGCCTCGTGGACGACCTCCGTAAAGGGTACCGCCGTCGGTGGGGGCATTCGCTGTCCGATGCGCGATAGTTCCAGCAGCTCGCTCAACAAACGTTCCATTTTGGCAACGGCGTCGTTGATATGGGCCAGATCGGCCTGCACCCGTTCAGGGGCGCCGGCCAGGATATCTTTCTCCAAAAAGCCAGCGAAACCGCCGATGGTGATCAAGGGGCTTTTCAGATCGTGCGAGACGGTGTATGCAAAGCGCTCCAATTCGGCGTTCTTGGCTTCCAGTTCGGCAATCAGCTTTTGCTGCATTTGCTCTGCTTGTTTGCGTTCGCCGATCTCCTGTTCCAGTTCAAGGGTACGCTCCCGGACTTGTGCCTCGATCTCTGCGTAAGCTCTGCTTAACGCCGTTTCCGCCCGTTTCTGCTCGCGGAAGAGCAAGACGCTTTCGAGAGCGCTGCTAATTTGCTCACGCACGACCTCGTACACGGCGCCTTCGTGCGGCCCCATTTCCAGCAAGGCAAAACCAATTTGATGATTCTGGAAATACAGCGGTTCAACGATCAAAGTGTAGCGCCGGTCCGACGGCCACAAACCCGACGGCAACAATTGGGAGGTATGGAAACGCCATGCGCCGGCTTCGGGTTTATCCGGCGCGATCACGCACTGGAGGGTGTTTTCACGATAAGCCAGGACTAACTGCGCCCACTCCGGCGCCGGCTGTGGGTAAGTGTAGGGCTGAGGGTTCTCATACAGGGCAATGTAGCAGGCGGGGATGTTCAGTTGCACCATCTGATCGGCCACAATGTGTAGCAGCGTGTCCATATCAAACGTGGTGACAAGCGCCTGTCCGAACATGCGGATCAGAATGTTCTGCTGGTCAATGCGCAGTTGAAGCTGGGCCGGTTGTTTCCGCGCCGTCTCGCCGATAAACACCCGCGCCTGGTGCCAGAGGTCTTCGGCACGACAAATCAGCAACGCATCGCCGAGATGGGGATGAAGATGGACCCGTAATTTGGAGAGCACATCCTGCCACAAGGTTATATCGTCGCCTTTCTCAACCGAGCGACGCAAAATTTTATCCAGCGTGGGCAAAAACGTGTTGGCCGATTGAGCCTGCAAGTCCGCCAGGGCGGCATCCAGCAATTGCGCGGCCCAACATTCAGCTTCTGCGGTTGGACCGATGATCTGGGCCAGCCCGGCAGCGATCTCCTCGCGGTGTACCTCAACATTGCCGGCGGATTGCGGATGGATGGCGGGGGCAGAGGCGCACGCCATCGTGCGCGCCACCAGCGGGTCATGACACCCGCAGGACTGGCGGATGAGCAATTCGGTAGGCAGTACAATTTTCTGGGGCAGCGCCTCGCCGTTGATGGTGGCTAAAAGTGCCTGTAGCGCGCGTTTCCCCAATTCAAACATCGGTTGGCGCACGGTGGTCAACGAAGGCATGACCAGCCGCGACATCCGGGCATCATCGAAACCGACGAGGGCCACATCGTAGGGCACGTGAATGCCCCGCGCCTGCAAGACCTCCAATGCACCGAGCGCCATGTTGTCGTTGGAAGCAACGAGCGCATCGAAGGTGACTTTGCGTTCGTCAAGGAGCACCGGAATAGCCTCCCGCCCGGAACGGACGGTCCAATCGCCGGGGATGATGAGGCGTGGATCGAGGGGAATCCCGTAATCGGCCAGCGCCCGCTTGTAGGCATCATAGCGCGGCTTCAGATAGGGGTAATTTTCGGGATAATCAATCAAGGCGATGCGGCGGTAATGATGGTCGCGGATCAGGTGTACCAGTGCAGCATAGGTACCGGTCTCTTCATCGGCAACCACAGTGGGGATGTCTTCCAGGGGTTGCCCGACTTTGATGGTCGGCAGCGGCGCGTAGCGGTAGTAGAAGGGCACCGTTTTATGCAAGGGGGCATAGGTACCGATGGTGCCCAGGATAATCAAACCGTGGACGTTGTCGGGGCCAACCAGTTCGTAAAGGATGTTGCGCTGGGTGTCGAATTCGTTATAGAAAGTGTGATACAGATGTCCCCCGGCAAAACCGAGCAAGTTCACATCGTGTTCTTGCGCAGCCGCAATCACCCCGGCGAGCACTTCGGCCAGGTAATCCTGCTGCTCGTTGGGCATGTTTTCAAAAAGGATACCGATGGTCAGCCGCGCCGGACGCACGTTGCCGTAGAATGTGCTTGCCACAGTTCACTCCTAGAGAAAAGCGTTAGAACGTTTTGCCATTGAATCCGTTGATGAATTTTTCATCCAACTACCAGTACCGCGCAGTGCAAATCACTTCCTGGTTAAACAGCTCTTCAATAGCTTAAAGGGGAACGCCAGTTCCCCGCGCGGTCTGGACGCGCCTGTTATGTCTGCCATGCAGCGTCAGCGCCCGGCATAACACCCCAAAACCGCGGATCTGACGATCCGCTTCAAGCATTCGACGATCCGCTTCAAGCATTCGACGATCCGCTTCAAGCATTCGACGATCCGCTTCAAGCATTCGGCGATCCGCTTCAAGCATTCGACGATCCGCTTCAAGCATTGGGCGATCTGCTTCAAGCATTGCTAACTTTCAAGCATTGCTAACCGGTGGGGGATTTCCGCCGCCGTGTACTGGCATCTCCGGTGGGGGCGTTTTCTGGCGCGCATCCGGCAGGGTAAAGCAAAAGGTGCTGCCCTGCCCGGCGCCGGCGGATTCGACCCAGATTTTGCCGCCATGCGTCTCGATGATGCGCTTCACCAGCGCCAGGCCGATGCCGGTGCCTTCAGTGGTGGGATCGAGTTTGTCAAACAGGCCGAAGACCCGCTCGTGATAGCGCGGCTCGATGCCAATGCCGTTGTCGCGTACGAAAAGGACTGCTTCGTCCTGCTCCCATCTGACGCCGATCTCGATCCGGGGATGGGGCTGTGCACCCATGAACTTGCAGGCGTTATCCACCAGATTTTGCACCACCTCCACCAGCCGCGCCCGGTCGCCGTAGACGGTGGGCAGGTCGGGCGCAATTTCCACCTCCACGCCGCGCGCCGTGATGCGTCCCTGCACCAGCGACACGGCCGCGCGCGCAATATCTGCAAATGCCACTTCTTCCGGCGGATTCACCAGCCGCCCAATGCGCGACAGTTCCAACAATTCACTCAACAGACGCTCCATTTTGGCAGTAGCGTCATTGATATAGGCCATATCCTCTTTGACCCGCTCCAGCTTGCCGGTCGCAATGTCTTTTTCCAAAAAGCCGATAAAACCTTTGACGGTGATGAGCGGGCTTTTTAAGTCGTGGGATACGGTGTAGGTGAAACGCTCCAGCTCGGCGTTCTTGGCCTCCAGCGCCGCGATCATGGCCTCACGCTCGGCTTTGGCCTGCACTTCTGCCGTGATGTCGCGGTCAACACCGATGACTAGCAGACGCTCTCCGAGGTACAGCGGGACAGCGGCATACTCGATGATGTTCTCACGTCTGTCAGGGCGCAACCATGAAAAATGGCCGAAGTATACCCCTTGCTTCAAACGTTCCACAAAGCCAGCGCGATCCTTGAACTCGCCGACATCCTTCTGAATCGGCGTGGTATCGCCCATGGCCAGTAATTCCTCTTTGCTGCGCCCGGCCAGCTCGGCATAACGAGCATTGCAGTCCACTAACCGGCGCGTATTGTGGGCGACATCTTCCTCATAGACGCTGATGCCATCCAGGGCGTTATCAAAGATCAATTGCAGCATGGTTTGGGACTCACGCAGGGCGCGTTCGACCTGCTGACGTTCCTGCATTTGTTCTTGGGCTTCAATCAGGCTCTGTTGTAGATTGTAGCTTAGCAGATAGGCGCAAAAGGCAGTGGCGATAAGGATGATCGAAACCAGCAATAAATCCGATAAGGCCCCGATAGTAACCGGCAGGGGGGTAAAAAAACCGAACATCGCGCCCAGAACCAGCCATGCCACGCACAGCAATGCACATATAGTGAGGATGACAAAAGCGCGTTTGTTCAACACCAGGCTGGAGATGAGCAAAATGCCCGGATAGACGAAGTTGGTCACATCATGGATGCCCTGACCTCTTGTGGCAAGCGTCGTGGACAACAACAGCAGGCTGATGGCCAGGACGAAAACGGCAGTGCTGGCATGGCCGCGCCGGCACAGCCAGAGGGTAACTATGAGCGGGAGAATAATGGCCGTCAGCGCCCACACGGCCGCCCAATTGTGATCAACCGCCGCCACGATGCCCGCCAGCACTGCGGCAACCAGCAAGATCAAGCTGATAGATTGTATCGCTCGGGCAATACTGTACTTGTTTACCGACAGTATGGGCGAAAGATAATCTTCGATGGCGGCTGCCCGGCTGTCGAGTGATTTGTGTGGGCCTGTAAAAACCGACATTTGAGATTTCCTGCTCAGTCTGTTCCGAAAACAGTCAGCAGATTAAGCAGATTGAGCAGATTTATACGGCAATTGAAAGCTAATCCGTTCAAATCCGTTTAATCCGTTGACATGCATTGTCATGCTTGGGTGGAGCGCGTCGCTCATAAGGTCTGTTCCGAAAACTCCTCTGGACGCTTGCGCGGGATCGCAATCCCGCGCCGCCGCCGCCGACGGATTGTGATTCGCTGCAAACAGTGAGATACCGGCAAGGAAAATTATGGCTGGAGTGGCAACTCGAAGATGAAGCGTGTACCTTCTTCTTGCGCCGACTCCACCCAAATGCGTCCCTTGTGACGTTCAACAATGATAGACCAGCAGAGCCACAATCCCAGCCCGGTGCCTTCTCCAACATCTTTGGTCGTAAAGAACGGCTCAAAAAGCCGCGGACGGACGGTTTCAGGGATACCCGGCCCGTTATCTTCGACTTCCACGCGCACGTAACCCGGCTCGGCCTGTGAGGTGCGCAGGGTCAATTGGGCGGGATACCCCGGCCCCCTAGCGGCAAATTTCCCGGCCATAGCCTGCGCGGCATTGCGCACCAGATTGAGGACCACCTGTTGAATTTGTTGCCCGTCGCACATCACCAATGGCAGATCAGGAGCCAGATCACACACGATCTTAATGTTGCGGAAGTCGTATTGTTTGGCCAAATTGTAATCGGCAGCGGCCAGATCCAGGGTTTGCTTGACCAGCTCGTTGAGGTCGCGCGGCACCGGCGTGGAGGTCCCTTTCCGTGAGAAGCTGAGAAGATCGGAGACGATCTTGGCCGCCCGCTCACCCATCTCGCGGATGCCCTGAGCATATTCTAACAACTTGCGCTCTTGCAGATAGCTTTCCAGGCGGGCCGGATCAAGGCCCGCAGCTTCGATCCGCGCGCGGTTACGCGGATTCTGGGTGTCGAGGAGCATTTGTAGCAGTTGCGCCGCCTGCATCATTGCACTGAGGGGATTGTTGATTTCATGCGCCATCCCGGCCGCCAGGCCACCGATGCTCGCCATCTTGGTGGCCTGCAACATCGTCTCTTCCATGTGCACCCGCTGGGTTGCGTCCTCGATGTGCAGGACCACCCCGGCAATGGTATCGGCCAACAAGGGGAAGATGTGGACATCGTAGTAAAATATCTCCTCCGGCGTGCGTACCATCTCACGGTGTTGATGGGCGACCTGCCGGGTCTCCAGAACTTCGGCGATCAAGGGGCGATAACGCGCCAGCTCGGGACACTTTTCCCAGAGGATATTGCCGTAGACAGTCTCACCTTTACAGTGGGTCAGACGCTCGGCTGCCGGATTCCAGGTCAGCACGCGCCCCTGCCTGTCGAGTGTGATCAAGGCTGAGGGCATAGAATCGGTGATGTTTTGTAGTAAGTGTTGCAGGCGGATGATCTCTTGCTCGGCCTGGCGCCGCTCGACAATATGCCGCCACTCGCGCAGGGCGCGCTCGGCGATATGCGGCATATCCGCCAGCGTCTCCGCCGATTTAACCACGTAATCCAGCGCACCGGCTTTCATCGCTTCCACGGCGACCTGTTCGTTGCCATGACTGGTCATCACAATGACGGGGAACTGAACGGTACTATCCGAGTGGGGGATGATGTCTGTTCCCCATCCATCCGGCAGCAGCCAATCCACGATCACCAGGTCTATGGTCTCGGTGGTAAGATGCGCCCGTCCTTCTTCCAGGGTGCGAGCCACGATCAGGGCGGTGTCGGGCGAACGGCTTTCAAATACGCGCCGAACGAGCGCAATATGCGCCGCTTCATCTTCGATCAACAGAATTTTGGTTTGCAAATTCATGCGCCCACCCTTTTACTTCTCATACTTTGTACACGACGGCGTAAACAATTCCCCGGTTCAATCGCTCTTCCATAGCTCAGAGGGGAACGCCAGTCCCCCAATGTCGTGTACCGGCAGTATCGGCGTATCCACTATACAGTGTATCATGGTAGAAAAGGAAAGCAACTCTTATTAAGTTGCAATCTTTATCCCAATTTATCACAGAGCATTTTTGTTTTTTCAATAGTTGCCTGCGGATTTTAGATTATAATAACGGTCAAAGGGACAGAAATTTACTGTCCGAATGGGTGAGTCTACATTATACTAGAAGAGGTGTTATATTTGAGATGAGGTCTGCCCGTGTACTGATCGTGGATGACGAATTTTTAACCCGCATCTCGCTGGCCGGCTTTTTGCAGGAAATGGGTTATACGACTGCTGTGGCTGAGGGGGGCGAAACCGCCCTCAGCCTGCAACGAGAACAGACGTTCGATGTCTGTATTGTGGATGTTCGCATGCCGGGACTCGACGGTGTGGAGACACTGTTGGCCTTGCATGCCATTGCCCCACAGTCGCGTTATCTGATCTACACCGGGTCGCCCCTGTTCACGCTCTCGCCGGCGCTGCAAGCGATTGGGTTGACCGAGGCCGACGTCATCCACAAACCTTTGCGGGATATAACTGTCTTTGTGGAACGCATTGAAGACTTGTTGAACAGAGATGTCGTGGACAGCTCACTGGCACCTGGTATAGAAATGCGTGAGGCGTGATGGGGGTGTTCACGCCTCACATTTTTAGACTACCCTGACTGCGGCAGATACACTTCGGCCCACGCCACATCCAGTTCTGCGAGCTTCTCACGTGTAGGAACGCCCGTTTCGCGGTTCCACCCTAGCATCCCATAGTAGGTGTGCATCGCGGCCTCTAATGCCGCAGGATCAATACCGCCTTCTGCCAGCGCCCCACTTGTCGTCGGACCGTAGCTGCGCGGCGCGAGCCGATCATCTGATGGTCCAAATCCCTCACGCACGTTGAAAAGCCGCGCCAGCGTGAGCGCCCGCTCCCCGATTTTCTGGTATTCGTAGAGGCTCATATCCCAGCCAGTCGCGGCATGCAGAATCTGCAGCAATTCGTCGGCGTTCCACGGGATGAAGAGGCACATACAGGCGCAGTTGCCGGCGACGGCGCGCGCCATGTGGTACAGCGTGGCGCGAACTTTGGCCGGCCCCAGGTCTTCCAGAGGCAGCGGCTCAAGCAGGCCCAGCCGCCGCAGTCCCTCATTTGCCTGGAACCCATCCGGCCCGGCATTGACGATACTGATGTCATGGAGGGCATGACAGTGATCGGCCCCCGTCGGCGAGACGGCATAGCCGATGGCAAGGCCGCGCTTGAAGCGTGGTTCGTGCATCGGATACTCTTGTCCCTTCACCTGCATCGCATAATCCAGCGCATCGCCGCCGAGCTGCTCCGCCAAGCGGCGGCTGCCTTCGGCCAGCAAATTCCCGATCCCCTCACGCTTGCCGATCAGTTCAACCACCTGTACCAGCGCGTCGCCGTTGCCGAAGCGCAGGTCAATGCCGCCGGTATCGTCCAACGTCAGCAAGCCGTTCTCGAAGCACTCCATTGCAAAGGCAATCGTCACACCGCAACTGATCGTATCCAGCGAGTACGCATTGCACAGCTCGGTGGCTTTGGCGACGGCGACAATGTCGTCCACGCCGCAGCACGAACCCAGCGCGCCGAACGATTCATACTCCGGTCCGCCGTAATCGGGATCGAGGACGTAAGGCGTCTCAGCCTTGACGACCTTCTTGCAGCGCATCGCGCATGCAAAACAGCCGTCCATCCCGATGCCGATGCGCTCCATAAAGACTTCGGCGCTGAGGTTGACCGCGCCGGGGAATTCACCGTCGCGGAAGTTGCGGATGGGCAGGTTGCCCGAAAGGACGCCGGCCTCAACACCCACGCCCGTACCGTACTTGTGCATCATACCGCCTTTCGCGCCGCTGTTGATTGCTTCGGCCATAGTACGCGCCATGGCGTGCAACGTCTCAGGATCGGCGCCCTCAAGGGCTTGTGTCCCGCGTACCGCCACAGCCTTGAGGTTTTTCGCTCCCATCACCGCGCCCAGACCGGTGCGCCCGGCGGCATCCTTGAGGCCGTTCATAATGCAGGCGTAGCGCACCAGGTTCTCGCCGCCCGGCCCGATCATGGCGACTTCGGCCCGCCGCTCGCCGAGTTCCTCGCGGATCGCAGTCTGCGTTTCTTTCGTCGCTTTTCCCCACAGGTGCGTTGCGGCGCGGATTTCGACCGCGCCGTCTTTGATCCACAGGTAGACGGGATTCTCGGCTTGCCCTTCGACAATCAGCGCGTCGAAGCCGGCGCGTTTGAGCTGCGCCCCCCAGTTGCCACCGACCTCCGCTGCGCCGAAACCGCCTGTCAGCGGCGACTTCGCGCCCACCGCATTGCGCGATACGCCCGAAATCGGCAGGCCGGTCAATACGCCCGGCGCGAAGACCAGTTTGTTTTGCGGTCCCAGCGGATCGGCGCCGGCGGGGACTTCCTTCAGCAGCACGTCGGCGATGATGTTCCACCCGCCCAGATAGCGGCGGAAGTACACCGCGCCGGGTTCCTCCACCTGCGTTGTCCCGTCGGTGAGATTGACCCGTAAGATTTTATTGTGAAACGAACCGGTCATCAAATTCCTCCTCGAAACTGATGATGAAAGACTGGGGAGTATGGAGTAAGGAGTACGGATGCAGGCCCATACTCCATACTTCTTACTCCTTACTCTTTCTTTACCCGATTGCGATCTCCGCTGCGAGGACAGACGCAGGCGGCAGGGTGATGATGAAAGATGCGCCGCTTGCCGCGATGGCGTAGGGGCACGGGGTGAGCGTTTCGGGCGCGTCGAAGGTGTTGTGTGTGTGGATTTCGCCGCTGAGGATGCGCGCTGTCCCCCCGGTTGCCTGCGCACCGCCGAGCAGATCTACCGTCACCTCGACGGCGTCCGTAGCGTGGGCGTTGGTCAGCGTGAGGAAGAGCACCTTTCCCTTGAGCGAGGCACTGCCGGAGACGGTCGCCACCTGCTGTTCCTTGCCGCCCGCCGTATACGTCACCGTGTCGGACTCGATGACCGTGCGCAGCGAGGTCCCGCCCTGATGTGGCGCGTACATCTCATAGACATAGCCCGTGGGTGTCACCAGCATCTTTTCGCCTTGCGTGAGGATCATCGCCTGCAAGACGTTGATGGTCTGCGCGATGTTCGCCATCACCACTTTGTCGGCATGGCGGTTAAAGATGTCCAGCGTCGTGGCGGCCACGAGCGCGTCGCGCAGAGTGTTTTGCTGGAACAGGAAAGCCGGATTCGTACCGGGTTCCACCGGATGCCACGTGCCCCACTCATCCACGATCAGGCCGATTTTGCGGGAAGGGTCGTAGGCGTCCATCGCGGCGCGCTGCTGGATGACCAGTTCCTCCATATACAGCCCGCGCGCAATGAGTTCATACCACTGATCCACCGTGTACTCCGTAGCCGTACCGGCCGTCCCGCAGTAATAGTGCGCCGCATAGCCGTGCAGGTTACGGAAGTCCCAGTAGTCCTTGCGCAGTTTGCGGAAGAAGCGCGTTGTCCACTCCAGATCGTTGCCGGGCGAGCCACAGGCGATCACGTACAGTTGCTTGCCGAAGCCGCGCACGAACGTTGCAAAGCGGCGGAACTCGGTGCAGTAATCCTCCGGCGAAAAGCTGCCGCCGCAGCCCCAGTTCTCGTTGCCTACGCCCCAATAGGTGACGTTGAGCGGCTCGGGGCTGCCGTCGGCGGCGCGCTGTCTGGCAAGCGTGCTGTCGCCGGGGAAGTTGCAATACTCCACCCATTCGCGCAGCTCGCGTACTGTCCCGGAGCCGACATTGCCGACGATGTAGGGTTCCGCGCCGACCATGCGGCAGAAACGGACGAATTCCTGGGTGCCGAATTCATTGCTCTCGACGACCTCACCCCAGTGGATGTTGACGCGGCGCGGCCGTTGCGCGCGCGGGCCGACGCCGTCCTGCCAGTGATAATCGTCGGCGAAGCAGCCGCCAGGCCAGCGGATGACTGCCGGCTTCATCTTCCTGAGCGCCGCGACCACGTCGTTGCGGATGCCGCCGGTGTTGGGGATCGGCGAATGCTCACCTACCCACACGCCGCCGTAGATACACCACCCCAGATGTTCGGCAAAATGCCCGTAGATGTTGGGGTTGATCGTTCCGATTGGGTCATTGAGGCTAATCGATACCTTGGTCATGAGTCTCTCCTTTTGGTTAAGAGTAAAGAGTTAAGAGTAAAGAGTAACGGGTAGCAAGCTATGGGGGTGATGCCTGTCCCCGTCTACTGTCTACCGTCTACTGTCTACCGTCTACCGCCCCCAGCGTCACCGGTTGATGGGTCTCCCCAGACTTGTACGCCGCCAGCAGCACTTCCAGCGTCTTGCGGCCCTCTTCGCCGGGGATGTCCGGCTCACGGCCTTCAAAGACGGCTTCGGCGAACTTATCGAAATAGACGCGATAGGATTGGTCGTCCGATTGTTGCGGGAAGGAAAGCGTCGTCCATTCGCCGCGTGGCAAGCCGGCAACCTCATTATCAGTGTAGACCAGCAGGTCATTGTTGTCAAAGACGATCTGCCCGGCCGTGCCGAAGATACGATTGTCGGTAGCTTTTGTGCCGCGCGCGCCCATTTTGGACGCACCGGGCGCGCATGAGGACGCCATCCACATGCCGAGCGCGCCGTTGGTGTAGCGCAACGTCACGGTGATGAAGTCCTCGACTTCGACCGGCGTGCGGAAGGTGCCGAATTCGGCGAAAACGCGCGTCACTTCCTGGCCGGTGAGGTAGCGCATGCGGTAGAAGTCGTAGATGTAGTTCATAATCAACACCCCGCCGCCGGACTCAAATTTGGATTTGCGCCATGTCGTCTGGATACGCCCGGTGTACCCGCCGGTCCAGTAGCTCGGCGGCTTGTTGGCCGCGCCGACAACCTGCGTCGCCATGACCTCGCCGATGGCGCCTTGCGCGATCAGTTCTCTGGCTTTCGCCGTCGCCGGCTGATAGCGCACACTGCCCTCTTTCGACGAGCACAGGACCCCGGTTTCGCGGCACGCGGCAATGAGCGCATCGGCGTCTTCAAGGGTGGTCGCCATCGGCTTCTCGACGATCACGTGTTTGCCGGCCCGCGCCGCCTGAATTCCCAGGGGCACATGGAGGTAATGGGGCGTGGAAATGACGACGGCGTCAACGTCGGGGTTTTCCAGCACATCCTCCAGGCGTGTGGAACAGGGAATCCCAAATGCGGCCTCAAAGGTCGTTGCCATCTCCGGCACCGGGTCCATTCCCGCGATCATCTCGGCATTGGCCGTCTGTTGCAAGACATGCCCGGTAGATTTGTAGGCGATTTCGCCCAATCCGATCAAACCAAATCTCAGTTTCCTTGTCATTATGCTCCCTCAAAAGTAGTTGTTAGTCTTGTCGTCAGATAGTCTTGTCGTCAGGTAGTCTATTGGCACCCTCGATCGAGCGTTATCCGCCGTATTCTGCCCTGGTTTCCAGATCCTCACGCCGCCTGGACACTCCCCCCGCGCACACCGGTATATTATAACGACTGATCTGCGAGGATGCAACCGGGTACATACTTTTGAAATTTGCTGTATACTTAGTAAAAACTGTACAGAAAGGTGAAGCCAAAATGGCGGAACAATTGACCATTACCACGAGCAATAGAAGTCTGCTCAGACCAATGGTAACATCTGCTCTCGAACGCCAGAAAAAAGTACTGGACTTGGGCATTGATCGCACCCGTGCGCGTCTGGCTGCATTTGAGCGGACTTATAGAATGTCGTCAGAAGAGTTTGAACGCCGTCTGCGGACACTCGAGCTGACCGAAACGGTGGATTTTACTGACTGGCGTATGGAAATTGAGACGTTGCGGCTTTTAGAAGGTCAGCGTCGTGCGCTTGAAGAGGCTCACCTTGATTGAAGGTTATGTTCGGGTTTTATCAGACGCGATTGCCGCTTCGCCTATCACAAGTACTTTTAATATCACGCTGGATAAGCGTACCTCTGAAGTAGGGCTGATTCGTGGCGACGTGCTGTTCTTAAGATGGTTCACATTTGTACTTCCGTGAATTAGTGGATGTTCAGGCCGGTACAATCCTTCGGCGGATGTACAGCTATCACTATCAAAACGCTGAAGCAGTATTGATCTTCCGTTATGATGATACCCCACATCATCCCGGCCTGCGCACATTTCCGCATCACAAACACGACGGCAGTGAATCCAATGTCGTTGCGGCCACATCTCCAGGTTTGATCGTTGTGTTGCACGTGATTGAGGCCCTTTATCCCTTGACGGCATAAGATTCCCGCTGCCCTCCCCAATCAAGCGTCACTAATCAAACACCCTCTGCCTGCCCACAACCAGGGATGTGTCATCCGCCGCACTCTGCCCTGGTTTTCAGATCATCACGCCACCTGGACGCTACCTTTTTGAGCGTTTTGACGATTATGCCGGGCACAAGCCATAATCCCAAAACCGGCACCAGCGCCGCACCGTGCAACGGCAAGCGCCACCAGGGATGGATGACCTGCGGCAACACCGCCGCCGTCCAGGGGACAATCCAGGGGCTGGAGGTTTTGGCCCACACCAGAAACGCATCGCCTACCGGCAGCAACCCAAAGGCATAGCGTTTCGTCCCACCCCAACGGAACGGCAGTCCGACGGCTTCGGCGGCGCGGATGAGCGCGTCGGCGACTTCGCGGTCGCCGTGTACCTGCGCCGCTCCCAACGTCACCACCGTTGCGGAGGCGCTGAACCCCGCCACCAGGGGCCCGGAGTCCACATCCCCTCGACCGGTCAGCGCATCGGGATATTCGCGCACGCCCGGCGCGCCGAGAAAGGGGCGGATAAAATGCTGGCGGAACAGCACGTATTGGCTGCGGCCCCATGCGGGGTCTATTTCGATCAAAAAGCGCAGCATCACGCTTTGTGAGGACCCACGCGCTCCTTCCAACGGCATACCATCCTGTGGATCAACGCGATGGGGCAGCAGACCGGTCGCCGGATCCAAACGCTCTTGCGCAGCGGCCAGCCAACGTTCAATCGTCGCCGTAAATTGCGGTGGGAACAGGTGATCGTGCAGCCGCAACGTCGCCACCGCGACAACACTGTCCACCGGCCAGGCCTGTCCGGGATAGGCGCTCAGGAACGGCGTGACGCTGCGCTCAAAGGCCTGCGCCAGCGCCGCGCAGTCGCTTTGAAAGCGCGCTACCTCATCCGACGGACGCGCCTCGGGCGCATACAACATCAACCGTCCGCCGCGTAACCAGTTGCTCCATCCCACATAGAACACACCATAGGGTGGGTCCAGGCGCGGGCTGAAAGGCGCGCGCCCCGCCGCTGAGTCCAGGCGCGCCAGCGCCCAGGCGGATTCTTCAAGGGACTGTGCGTGGAGCCGGGTATCCGCCGCGACACGCCGCCCCACTTCAACCCAGGCCAGCCCGTAGAGGACGTGGGTGAAGAAGAAGCCTTCGGGGAACAGCCGCTGCATACGTTCACCGGCGCCAGCGCGGAGCGCCGCACCGATAAAGCGCAACTGCGGCACGATGTCGCGTCCCAGCTTCTGTGGCCCGTATGACGCGCTTCCCGGCGCGTAAAGCCGCAGGTTCAGCACTAGCAGGGTCAATGTCACCAGCCCGGCAAACAGCCGATACACGCCTTTGACGACATTCCACAGCATAGCTTTCAGGACACCTGCTCCAGTGGCATAAACACGCGCAACCCGTCTTTTTCGTCCACGATGTAAGCCCACTTCGGGTATCCCAGGGCGACGCGCACCAGCCACATATCGCCGATTGCGCTACCCACATTGAGCGCGCTGCAGAAGACGACGGTCAACATAAGCCATTCCGGCAGCGGCAGCATGAGCAGCGCCAGCGCCGCCACGCTCAGCCCCACCAGCGGCGCGAGCGCGATCACTATATAGGCGTTGCGGCGGAAAGCATAGCCGGGCGCGGTGGCGTAGAACATCATTTCCTGCCACATCACGCCGTACCGCGGACGTGCGCCATAGGAGCGCAACGCCAGGCCATGCGTCAGTTCGTGCGCCACAATGGTCAGGGCAATGCCGAACAACATCACGAACACTTCCGGTCCTTGAATCTTCAGCGTCGCTATGGCCGGGCGCCACAAACGCACCCAGGCGCAAAGGGGCACAAAAGCCAGTCCCATCAGGAGCAACCCCACAATGTTCAGGGTAGCCACCAGGCTTTTGTGCTGCGAAAGTTTCCAGTACAGGACTTCGTGATAGTTTTCTGGCAGATGGGTGGGAAAAGAGCCGTTCTGGATCATGGATTCGCTTTGAGCACCTGCGCCACGGCGCGGATGTGATCCGGCGTGCTGCCGCAACAGCCGCCGAAGATTTTGACGCCCGCTTCAGCCACGAAACGCCGGGCATATTCGGCCATGATCTGCGGCGTCACGTCGAAGACCAGCTCGCCGCCTTCGGCGTGCGGCAAGCCGGCGTTGGGCTTCGCCATGAGAACGGCATCAGGTACGGTGGCGCGCATTTTGAGGACGGCCTCCAATGTCTCGCTCAACGTGCGTCCGCAGTTGGCGCCCATGACGGCAACGCCCAGCCCCCACAAAGTCTGCGCGGCTTTCTCCGGCTTCACGCCCATCATCGTGCGGCCTTTGGTGTCGAAGCTCATCGTCGCCAGGATAGGCAAATCGGTGACCTGCCGGGTTCCCTCGATGGCGGCGGTGATTTCGTTCAAGTCGCTCATCGTTTCGATGAGGATGGCATCCACGCCGCCTTCGGCAAGGGCGGCCGCCTGCGCTGCAAAGGCGGCGACCGCTGCGGCGTAGCTGAGCGGGCCGAGCGGTTCGAGCATCTGCCCGGTGGGGCCGATATCGCCGATCACCAGCACCGCCTCACCGGCGACTTCGCGAGCCAGGCGCGCCGCTGCCAGGTTGACGGCATGGACTTGCTCCTGCAAGCCGTCGCGTTCCAGGCGCACGGGCGTGCCGCCAAAGGTGTTGGTGAGGATCATATCCGCGCCGGCCTCAACGTAGGCGGCGTAGAGCGCGCGGATGGCAGCCGGGTTTTCCAGGTTCCAGCGTTCCGGCGCGGTACCCGCAGGCAGCCCGGCCTTCTGGAGCATGGTGCCAGTCGCGCCATCGGCGACGAGCACCGGTTTCTGGTTCAAAACTGCGCTAAATTTGGACATTGTCCCCTCCTTCAAAATAGTCTGGTAGTCTTCAATTGGATAGTCGGCGTATCTATAGAGTGGTTGGGGCGCTTATCCTTCTTTCCGTGAGCTGCGGGCGACGTCGAGGCCCTTTTTCGCCAGCTTGATCGCCAGGCCGCCGCCGGGGACGAACAGGTCCACCGTCTCTACCCCCACGTCGAAGAGAAAATCAGGATCGAGAATCTTACCCATGTACTGCTGGAATGTTTTTCCGCCGGTTTGCCATTGTCCGGTCAGGCCGTCATATTCCACAATGGTCTCTTTCTCTTTGGAAAGCCAGCGGTACTGGAAGGCGTAGACGGGACGATAGTAGAGGTCAATCCCGGTGACGTCAATGCGGTCCTCAAGGATGTGCTCGGCCTTCACGCTCTTGATCATCTCGATCAGCACTTCGTGGACGATGGCCGAGGCGCGCGCCGCCGGCGGTACGACGATGGCATCGCCTGCGGAGAAGCTGTCCAACTCATCGCCGGGGATTTCGACGGCCGCATACTTCAAGTAATCGGCCAGCGCGGGGAGCCGGGTATTCGTCAGGCCATCGAAAAAGACGTCCGCATGCAGGTCTTCCTGGCAGTGTTCGAGGCCCGTGAGGACGATTTTGCCGCCGCAGACCGGATATTCCACACTGTCAATCGTCACCGACTTGACCGCCGGATCGCTGAACGCCAGCGGATACTCGCCGCGCCGCTCGTAGACGTAGCGCGCGTCACACACGATATGCCAGAAAGGCTCATAGCGCTGTTCTTTGTACACCAGCTTGAAGTCCTCGTCTTTGGGACGTTGGAGCAGGCTCCCCACTTTTGCCAGCGTGCCAAAGGCATCCATTTTACGGCTCCAGGCGCGCCCTTCGGCCTGATCCATGGTGAGCTGCGCCTGCAAGACAAAGGCGCGTTCGTCAGTAAGATTCACTTCCATACTTTCCCCTCCCAGGGTATTCAAGACCTAAAACGAAGTGGGGTCAACTGTTCAAAGGATACTTCGGCGCCAGTTCTTCAACCAGCCGCACATTCTCATCAAGCTGTGTGAGGTTGGTCATACCGATGGTGAAAGCATGCACTGTCCCCAGGCGCAGGACGTACTCGATGGCGCGCCGGGCGTCCCCTTTCAGCGCGCCACAGCCGAGGACTTTCATGCCGTAGATGGCTTTGCCGGCGGTGTGTAATTGTTCAATCATCGGCGCAACGCTGGCCGGGGACGCATCCATATTCACACCGGCATGGTTGATGCGCACCAGAACCACATCCACCCAGGGCGTTTCGACGGCAGTGCGCAGCGCGCCCAGGCCGTGGCACGAGAAGCCTACGGCGCGCACAATGCCGGCTTCCCTGGCACGGGTTAAGGCTTCCATCGCTTCCAGGTACTTCTGCGGCCAGTGGGCATCGCTCAGTGCGTGGAGCAAGACGATGTCAAGGACGTCGGTGTGCAGTTCCTTACGAAAGCGTGCCAGGTCCCGGACGATGTCGGGACCTTTACGCGCCATTGTCTTGGTTGCAATGACTACCTGCTCACGGGGCAGCCCTTGCAAGGCGCGCGCGACATGGGGATGCGAACCATAGGCATCCGCAGTATCCCAGAAGTTGACGCCGAGATCATAGGCGCGACGCAGCAGTTGCGCCAGGCCATCCAACCCCAACGCGGTTTGATCAGACCGTCCGGCCCAACCATGTGTCCCCGTACCCACGGCCAGGCGTGAAACCCGCAGCCCGGTGTTGCCAAAGGTGATGTAGTCCATAGTTTCCAGTTTTCAGTTATCAGTTGTGATTGGTTTTGAAGCGGTGCCAGAAGTCAGGAATCCACAATCCAAAATCCTCAGGCTCTGCCCCATTTCTCGTAGGCTTCTTTGAACGACATGCCGCGTGCAAAGTCCTCGCGCATGCCCTGTTCGCGGGCTTCGATCTCCTCGGCTTTTTCGAGGACTTCCATCGCAATCTCCTGCGGGACGACGATGACGCCGTCCTCCTCGGCGACGATCCAATCGCCAGGACGCACGCGCACCATGCTGGTGAGCGTGCCGGGCATACCGATGGGGACGTTGACGGCGACGATGCTCCAGCGTTTGGCCGACTCGATGGGCGAGGTGCCCCTGGCGCAAACGGTGTAATTGGGGATAACTTCCAGCCCCCAGCGGTCGCGGATGAAGCCGTCAATGACGATGCCCATCGCGCCGCGCTGCTTCAGGTCCCAGCTCGTCATCTCGCCGAACTTGCCGGTGTACGGCTCGCCGCCGCCATCTACGACAACTACACAGCCGGGGAACAGGCACTCGTGCAGGTGCGGGCCGGTGGCCACCGGTTTTCCTTCCGCTTGCGCCTTTTCCATCGCGGCTTTCTTCTCTTCCCAGGTTGAAGGGTCGCGGCTGCCGCGCACCGTCACCGCCATCCCCGCCAGGTGCTGATGCGGGAACAGGGGACGGATGCTCAGATCGAGGCATTGATTGCCGTAACCCATTTGGTCGAGCGCGTCGTACAGATTGGCGACACGAATCTTATCCCAGCGGGCCTGCAATTCCAAAATCGAAGGTGGTTGTTTTTCGGACATAGTTGATTGGCTCCTTAAAATATGTGATTGGTAACTGGTGATTGGTAACTGGTGATTGGTAACTGGCGATTGGTAACTGGCGATTGATCGCCGTCCACTTAACCGATTACCAATTACAAATTACTGATTGCCGATTACCGGTCTTCAAATTCCGCATTGGCTCGTTCGAGCAACGCTTTCATATAGCCGATGCTAAACGCGGTGCCGACCCGATGGTCGTTCGCCATCAAGGGGATGTGGTCGGCAATGATAACACCGTCGAAGTTCACTTCGCGCAGGGCGCGCATGACTTTGTACATGTCCATATAGCCGTTATCGAGAAACGTTTCGACAAAGTACGGGAGCGGTTGACTGACGTTGCGGAAGTGGACCTTAAACAGCTTTTTCTGCTCGCCGAAATACTTGATTGTCTCGAAGACATCTTTGCCCATCCAGTCGCCACCTTCCAGCCAGCAGCCGACACACAGGCAGATTCCCACGTTGGGGCTGTTGGCGATCTCCAGGGCGTGGCGGTAGCCCTCGAAATTGCTGAAGATGCAGCGCGGAATGCCGCCCAGTTCCGGCACGGGCGGATCGTCGGGATGGATGCCAATTTTGACACCGGCTTCTTCCGCCACAGGTGCCACCTGTTTGATGAAGCAGGTGAAGTTGTCCCAAATCTCTTCCTCGCTGTACCTGCGTCCATGCGTGAGCGGCATAGCATACTGCTTTCCGTGCCAATGGCCGGTATCGGCTTTCGCCAGGTTGAACGCCCGTGCAGGCGCGCCGCCGCGTGTCGTTTCGCGTTCGGTGCTCCAGATGCCGTTCGCCATGTGTGCATAGGTGGTGTAGGGGATGCCGGCCTTGCCCAGATTGCGCAAGTGCTGCTTGTATTCCTCGATCTTCGCGTCGCGGTTTTCCAGGCCCAGTACAATCGCATCCTGATTGTGCACGTCGCTGTTGCCGAAGCCGTAGACCTTGAGGCCGTGATCCTCGAACAACCGGCGACGGCTGGCATAGTACTCGTAGCTGGCCTTGGTGCTGTCGGTCCACAGCACCACATAGTTGATTCCCATCTGTTGGATGAACGCGAGGTCGTCCTCCGTTGGTTCCGGCGTAATCTGCGCCGCAATTTTGATGCCCGGCTCAATGTCCGGTCGGTCAATGAACATAAATTCGCCTCCGTGTGTGATCATATTGCTGGTTGCTGGTTGCTGGTTACTGGTTACTCAAATGGAATTATGGCACAACTCCTATTCCGGTCAACAAGGCCTAGGGCTATCGCATTTGGCCGCTTCCGGCAACTGAATACGGCCTAAAGGCCGGGGAAAGGGGGATTTTTGTGGCGGGGCTTTGCCCCGCCACAAAAATCCCCCCTAAAAATGCCGCTTTAGTGGCACAACAGACAGCACGACGGGACAAAGTTTTCCAAATGCGATAGCCCTAAACAAGGCCAAGCGTGCAAGGACGCACATTTGTCTATTCGACAACACCAGGTACACTGCATAAGGAATACGAACCTTTACTCCGTACTCCGTACTCCAATTTCAGGAGGCGTTCAGCGATGAAACCCAACTTGATGAAAGCCAAGATACAGGCAGGCCAACCCGCAATCGGGGTATCGGTGATGTTCCCGTCGCCGCAGATCGTGGAGATGATCGGGGCGTTGGGCTTCGATTGGGTGTTGATCGACTGCGAGCACGGCACGATCGACGTGGAGAGCGTGGAATTGTTGGTGATGGCGGCGGAGGTGAGCGGGATCACGCCGATCGTCCGCCCGCCGAGCCGGGACGCGACAGACATCCTGCGCGTGCTGGATCGCGGCGCGATGGGCGTGCAGGTCCCGCACGTCAACACCGCCGAAGACGCCCGCGCGGTCGTCGAAGCGGTGAAATATCACCCGCTGGGCAAGCGCGGCCTTGCGGCGAGCACGCGAGCGGGCCGTTACGGCATCGGCCTGACAGCGGCGGAGTACGTGGCGCAGGTGAACCGCGAGACGCTCGTCTGCGTGCAGTTGGAGGAGGGCGAGGCGCTGCGCAACATCAACGAGATCCTCAAGGTGGAGGGCATTGACGTGTTCTTCGTTGGGCCGTCGGACCTGGCGCAATCGATGGGGTTTCCAGGCCGCAGCGACACCCCGATCGTGCAGCAGATGATCCGCGCCACGCTCGACGCCATTGTCGCGGCGGGCAAAGTTCCCGGCTCCACCGGCCCCGACGCCGACATCGCCGACTATCTCAAGCGTGGCTGCCGGTACGTGTACACGCACGTTCCCCGGCTGCTGGCGGCGGGCGCGGCGGCGTTTCGGGCGGCACTCTAGGCTGACCACGACCGCCGACCACGACCGCCGACCATGAATCTCTAACGCGAATAAACGAATGGGGATGCTTGCTATTCGAGGATTCGTGTTGAATTCGCGTTGAGTCTTAGGATTGCAACCCCAGGCGATCACGGATTTCCGACAAGCGCACAAATCTTGTCGTGTCTCATTCGTTTATTCGTTCTCTGTATTCGTGGTCTGTCCCCGTTTCGATGCCGGCACATACTCCGGCGGTTCGCCTGCTTTGCGACGCGCCTTGCGCACGTCATCCCGCCCGATGCGCTGGACAGGACCGTCATCTTGGGGAGGGAGCAGGCGATTCCATTCCAATTTGCGACGCCCAAAGTTGAAGAGCAGGGCCACAGGCGCCTGCGTGGCCTTGAGATAATTGATCACTTGCCCTTTCTCGTCGTCGGTCAGCGCGTGCGGGAATGCCTTGATTTCCACCACCACCGTACGCTCGACGAACAAATCCAGGTAGAACTGGCCCACCCGCAAGTCCGCGTAATGGACCTCCACCGGAAATTGCCGCTCCACGCCGATGCCCCGGTCGCGCAGTTCCACTGCCAGCGCACGCTCGTAGATCTCCTCCTTGTAGCCCGGGCCGATGAAGTTATGCACCGCCATCGCCGCACCGATGATACGATAGGTCAGATCATTGCCGGTGGCATCTGTGATGAGTTTGGTCATCGCACACTCCTTTGCCGACCACGAATAGAGAGAAAGAATAAATGAATGGAATGCCGGCCCAGCGCGAACTCGTGCTGAATTCGCGGTATACACTGAAATTTTGACTTGGTCAACCCCAAAATCCCCGCCAAGCCCACGAATCTCTGCTGTGCCTCATTCATTTATTCATTCCGCCATTCGTGGTCGGCCGCCTCGCCTCATTCGTTTATTCGTTCCGCCATTCGTGGTCGGCTGCCTCGCCTCATTCATTTATTCATTCCGCCATTCGTGGTCGGCCGCCTCGCCTCATTCGTTTATTCATTCCGCCATTCGTGGTCGGCATTCGTGGTCGGCATTCGTGGTCGGCAGTTTAGCACGATTTTCACACGCGGGCAATTCCCCGTCAACCTGTAGGGGCGGGGCATCCCCACAAGGCCCCTCGTCAACCCAAAATCACCGCCGGGATGCCTCGCCCCCCCTACCGCCGCAACACCAACGGCAGATACACGTCGTAGTGCGGCCAAAAAGCCAGATTGGAGAGCGCCGACCAACCACCCTCGTTGTGCGTCTTGACCGCGAAATAGCGCGTGCCGCTGCTGTAGGGGATCGTGTTCGTTGCCGTATCGAGCACGCCGCCCATGGCGAAATCCGGCGCGGCGTCCCAGTTTTCGGCGGTGATGGGCTGCGCGGCGTAGCGCACCGTCGTGGTCAGGGCGGTGGCGGGCGGCGTCCAGCGCAGGGTGATCGTGAGGTCGCTGCCGGCGAGCGTGGCCTGCGTCACGCGCAGGTCGCGCACGGCGGCGGGTGCGGGGATGCCGTATTCGTCCGCGCCGATGTCGCGCGCCGGGCCAATGGGCCGCGGATCGCCGTCGATGTCGTCGTCGCATAGCCCGGCGGTCAGCGCCGCGCCTTGACCGATGGCCGCAGTGGCGGTCGGCAGGAGGTGCAGGTCGCCGCCGGAGCCGTTCACGAACAGGGTCAGCGGGGCGTTCGTCAGATTGCCGGCCTGGACTGCCGTGGCGCCGTCACGCTCGCGCAGGTTGTGGCTGACCAGGTTGTTCACCAGATGCACCGTGGTGTTGGGATAGCGCCACTCGATGGACGAGAACGGCGCTTGCGTGGAGATCACCGAATTGTGGTAGGTTTTCACCTCGCAGGCGTTCCACAAGCTGATGCCGTTGTCATACCCGTCCGCCGACGCGAACAATTCCGCGCGGTTGGCGAAGATGAAGTTGTTGCGGATGGTGCCGCCGTAGTGGTCGATGTAGCCGCTGGCGGCGGGACAGGGATTGTCCGCGTAAGTGCGCGCCGTCCCGTCCGTCGCCATGCCGAAGCCGACACCGCGCGCGTTGTTGCGCAGCACGTTGCGCTCCACAATGGGATCGCGGCAGCCGCGCCAGAAGTGGATGGCGTGCTCGGAAAGGCCGACGCTGCACCAGAAGCCTTCGATCAGGTTGTCGCGCACCACCCAATCGCGCGCCTGGTGCATGTCGATGCCGCCCGTGTAGCAATCGCTGACGTGCGGGCGTCCGGCATCGGTCAGTTCGATGGTCGAACAGGCAATCACGCCGTTGTCGGGATAATGTCCCGCGACGGCAGGATTGACCTTGATCGCCTGCTGCCCCGGATCGACGATGTGAACGTTGTAGATCAACGTGTTGAGCGTGTCCGCCGTTTCGGTGCTGACCACGTGAATGGGGTGCGTGCCGGCGCGCTTGATCGTGATACCGGCTATGGTCACGTTGGAGGCGGCAATGGTGACGATTTCCGTGCCGCTGTAGTTGTCATCGAGGATGACCGCCTCGCGGCCACCGCCCGCTGAACGGAGCGTGACGTAGGGCGTATCGATCCAGACGTAATGCCCGTTCGCGCCGAGGTTGTAGGTCCCGTCCGCCAGCAGGATCGTCGTGTGCGGTTGCGCCGTGTTGACGGCGTTCCACAACTCCGCCTCGGTCGAGACGCTGACGATGGTATCCCCTACCGGAGGCGGCGGTAGGGGCGCACAATTCGTCGCTGCCCGCGCCATCTCGGCAAAGGCAAGGCCCGCTGACGGCTCAACGGAGATCGCAGTAGCAGGTACGCCAGTGGACAGGGACAACAACATAACAAGCATTGCGATATGCCATGTTTTCACTGATATACCTCCCATATCAGATTAAGACTTCGTTAGTACCGCGCAGCGCAAATCACTTCCTGGTTAAACAGCGCTTCAGTAGCGCAAAGGGGAACGCCAGTTCCCCGCCCGGTATTCGACGGCGTCTGGAAAATATCCTGTTCCCTTGACCATCATAGTTCCTTTATCACTTCGCCTCATACAACTCCATAAGCATAGCCCATAGCCGCTCCGGCGTTTGACCGAACTGGGTGGCGCGTTCCTGATCAATGACCAGTTGGGCGCCGTCATTGAATTCCAGAATGAGCATGTAGAGGGTCACCGGCTGCTCGATGCCTTGTGCACGTACCTGGTGAACCCGTGGGTACAGGAGAATGTGGCGTAAGTCGCTCGCGGGCCGTTCCTGCCAGTGGCTGCGTGGCAACCGATAGCAGATGCGCTGTTGGTAAAATTGCCAGGCGACCGGCTGTGCTATCTTGAACGGCCCGTACTTCGTCAGCAAACTGTGGAGCACAACGATCAGTGCAGGCACAAAGATCAGGCTTACCATGAGAAAGAAGAGGAGGGCGTTGCGTACCCATAGGGTGTTAAAAGGTGGGATAACACCTCGCGCCAACCCGCTCCATATCCCCATCAAACCGATACCCAGATAGATCAAAATGAAGAGCACTGTTCCGGTGATGTAAAGCGCCCACACGCGGTGGCTGACGGTCAGGGTATAGACCGGCCCCTCCTTTGTCGCAGCCGTAGTTTTCCCCAGCGCGGCATCCCGCACCCCAGGTGCGACCCGCTGAAGGAGCACGTTGTAGAAGTGAGGCCGGTTTTCCAGCGTGCGGGGAATACGCAGCACGCGCCCCCGACCACGAATCACAATGCCGGGAGCCAGGAGCTGTGATTGCGAATTGACTGCCACAATCTCATCATAACGCAGAAAGCGTTTGTGCCCCGGACGGCGCAACAACACCCCTTCGGCGGTCAAGATCACCATGCCGGTGTTGTGGAGGAGGAACATCAATCCGCCGATAACTAACGGGCCAAAGAGCAGGCACAGCCCTACGCCGGTCGTCATGGTCACACCGGGTTGCGGGCCGTTGAGCGCGGCGATTAACATCACCAGGCTGATCGCCGATAGCGCGAACATAGCGAACAGGGTAGGACTGCGCAACATTGGCGGGATGGCAAAGACTTCCCCTGTTTGCCGCGCGGCTTGCTGCTGCGCATACTCGCGTCGTGTCCACCAACGGTCTACAACTGCGCTCAACAGACCGGGCAGCAGCAGCCCCAACCCCACAACAATTATCGAAGACCAATCTATAGTGGAAGTATTGCCGAACGGAAAATGGGCGTCCATGCGTCTATTTTTTGTCCGCTTGATGAGACCGCCATCAAAAAGGCTCAAACTACCCTGCATAACAGGTCATCCAAATTGTACTGCATTTTGAACAACATGCCCACCGCAGGCCAGTACACCGTGGCGGAAATCTTGCACTGGCTAACGATGCTTGAAGCGGATCGTCAGATCCGCGGTTTTGGGGTGTTGTGCCGGGCGCAGATACTACGCGGCAGACATAACGGGGGGAACACCGGAAGGGGAACTGGCGTTCCTTAACTTGAGTAATCGGGGAGCGATTTAACGGGGAAGTTATTTCCGCCGCCATGGACTAGAGCGAGGATCTGCGGTGGCGCGGTCAGAGACCGGCCACAGCAAGTTGTTGCCTGCTCGGGCCGGTCTCCTGACCGCGCCCGTGTAAGCAATTTCTCCGTGACTCGCATCATGTCCCCGCCAACTTGTCAAATCGTCTTATAATGCTACCCTTGTAGATGGAGCATATCCTGGGACAAAAACAGGGGCCATTTGACGCATGGCGACCGACGGCCTGAAAGAAATGGGGACGTATAAACTCAAACGTAGTCGTCCAACCATCGGCGTGCTGGCAGGATGGCGCGTGTATACCGGCACGCTTGACACTTTCCTCGGACCGGTCTATCGTGGAACGCGGGCCGCAGCGCGCGATTTGGGCTGCAATCTCTTGCTATCGTGCAGCGTGGATTTGGGTATTGGACAGGAAAGCCCGCGCCCGGCCTGGGCCGTGCCTTTGCCCGATGTAGACTTCATCCCCGTTGGCCCCTGGAACGCGGATGGTTTGCTCATCGTGGGACGCTTTACCTCAGAGCACACCGCCGGCTATCTCCAACGCCTGGTCGCCGAGCAGTATCCCATCGTGTTCGTCGGCGCCGGGGAGAACGGTCCCACGGTCATGGCCGATAACGAGGGCGGCATCCGCCAGGCAATGGCGCATCTGGTTGAACACGGCCATCGGCGTATCGCCTTCATCGCCGGTTATCAACGCGATACTGACGGCGATAGCGCGCGCCGCATCAAGGCTTATCACGCCGCCGTCGCCGAATACGGCCTGGAACGTGATCCCCGCCTGATTGCCTACGGCTCCCACAGCACCGGCGGCGGACGGATGGCCATGGAGCAAATCCTCGCTTCCAACGTACCTTTTACCGCGCTGGTCGCCAGCAACGATCTTTCGGCCCTTGGCGCCATGCAGGTGCTTGCCCACGCCGGGCTGCGCGTGCCCCAGGATGTTGCCGTCATCGGCTTCGACGACCGCCTCGAAGCCACCGCCCATGTCCCACCCCTGACCACCGTCCGCTATCCGGCCTTTGAAGAAGGCTATCAGGGCGTGCAGTTGTTGCTGGAATACATTGAAGGGCAGGTGCAAGGCTTTAAGACGGTGCAAATTCCCACGCAGCTCATCGTCCGTGAATCGTGCGGTTGTCTGATCGGCATTTCACGGCCATCCGCCGCTGCGAAACGCTCACCGACCGTTGCTGTTCCTGGAAGCCAATCGGCCATTGCTGCTGTCGCTCAGACTCTGACGGCGGCAATGGGCATCCATGCACAACGCTTGAACCTGGACGAAGTCCATAACTTGTGCTATAGCCTGGTAGAAGCCTTTGTGTTGAATCTGCACCAACCCGGCAGCCTGGCCTTACATACGACCTTGCGGCAGGTCCTTGAACGGGTCATTGCCCTAGGGGGCAACCTGCATAGCTGGCAAACGGCCGTCTCATTGTTACGCGATAGCGTCTCCACGCTTGTAGATGCCACGACTTTCCCAGAAGCGCAGCAGCGCGCCGCCGAAATTCTGGATCAGGCCCGCCTGGTGATTGACGAAGCTGCGCACGAACAGAACACCCGCCACCTGCTGCGGCAGATCGGCATCGCCGACCAGATCGGACGTATGACGGCCCGCTTTTTCGCCGCCCAAGACGAGGCGGAAATCTTTGCCGTGCTCCCTGAGACGCTGCCCACCATCGGCATCCAGCATGCCACCGTCATCTTCTACGAAGCAGCAGAAGACGATCCGGTGGCCTGGAGCGTGGTGCAGGCGCCGCCGTGCGCGGTTGAAACACAGCGGCGTTTCCCCAGTCGTGAATTTCCGCCCGCCGGTTTGTACGCCGCAGAGCAACCTTTCAGCCTGGCGTTGCTGCCTTTGCGGATTCAAGGCGGCGCGACCGGCTTTGTGGCTTTCGACTCCGGCAACCTGGAACCGTGCGCCGACATCGTGCGTCAGTTGGCCGCAGCGTTACGCGGTGTGCGATTGTATCGGCAGGCTGTGGAGGCGCAACGGCTGGCCGAAGAGCGCCGCCAGATGGCCGAAGACGCCAATCGTCTCAAAAGCCGTTTCCTCTCTATGATCAGCCACGAGCTGCGCACCCCTCTCAACCTTATCTCCGGCCTGAGCGACCTGCTCTTGCATGAGCCGGAATATGCAACCGGCGGCGCAGGCGGTCACCGCGAGGATTTGGAACGCATCTACGTCAATGCGCAACACCTGGATGGCCTGATCCGCGATGTCCTGGATCTGACGCGCAGTGAGGTGGGACAATTGCAGTTGAACTGCATCTCCCTGGATATGGCCGAGGTGCTCGAACCGGTCATGGTCATCGCCCGACAGCTCGCACGGGATAAGGGATTAAGCTGGCAGGCCGATATACCGGAGCGGCTGCCCCGTGTGTGGGGCGATTGCTTGCGCTTGCGCCAGGTGGTGTTGAACCTGGTGAACAATGCCGTCAAGTTTACCTCTCAGGGTGGGGTGACCCTGCGCGTGGTTGCCGATGCGGCCTCCGTCACCGTTAGCGTGCGCGATACCGGCTTGGGCATCCCACCGGAAGAACAAACCCTCATCTTCGACGAATTCCGGCAGTCGGAACGTACCACTGCGCGCGGTTACGGGGGATTGGGGCTGGGGCTGGCGATCTGCAAGTTGCTGGTGGAGATGCACCACGGCGCGATCGGCGTTCATTCCTCCGGCGAAGAGGGCAGCGGTTCAGAATTTTATTTTACGCTGCCGGCTTTGCAGGAGACACGCCCGGCATTCCCCCCCTGTGAACCCGCGTCGGCGCAACGGGTCTGGCTGTTTGTCGCGGATGCCGGGCGGGGGGCGCGCCTGCAAGAATACCTTAGCCGCCAGGGTATGGAGACCGTCACATGGGGGCTTGACCCAGAAGTTGATTGGTGCGCGGCACTGTCCGAGGGCACGCCGGACGCCGTCATTTTGGATCAGGCCGTGACCGCCGCGCAGGGATGGGAAATCTTCCGTATGTTCAAAGAAAACCCGCAGACTCACCACATCCCGATTGTGTTTTACACGCTGGACGGCGAAAACAACACCGGTGCGCTGGTGGACGTGGATTTCCTGACCAAACCAATCCGCAAAGCGCAACTAACCGAACTGCTGCTCGGTCAGGGCTTGCTGGAGCGGCAAAGCGAGGTCGGGGAAGCCGGCAGGATTCTGGTCGTCGAGGATGAGGCCGATATTCTGGAGATGCACACCCGTCTCGTGCAGGCGCAGTTGCCCCACTACAAAGTGTTACAGGCGCGCAACGGATTGGAAGCCCTGCGCCTGATGCGGCAGGCGCGGCCCGACCTGGTGCTGCTGGATTTGATGATGCCGGAACTGGACGGCTTCGGCGTGTTGGAGGCCATGCGCAGCGACCCGGCAACCCGCAATGTCCCGGTCGTCATTCTCACCGCCCAGGTGTTGACCGAGGAGGATATGGCGCGGCTCAACCGGGGTACGGTCAGCATCCTGAAGAAGGGACTGTTCAGTGCGGAAGAAACATTGCAGCACATTCAAGCGGTCCTGACGCGCCGCCGCAAGACCATCTCGGAAATCCAGCGCCTGGTCCACAAAGCGATGGCCTTCATCCACACCCACTATATGGATCCGCTCACGCGCGGCGAGATTGCTGCCTATGTGGGCCTGAGCGAACGCCACCTCACCCGCTGCTTCCAACAGGAGATCGGCGTGACGCCGATGACCTACCTCAACCGCTACCGCATCCAGCAGGCCAAAGCACTGCTGGAAAGCGGGGAAATGAATATCACCGAGGTCGCCATGGCGGTTGGCTTTTCCAGCGGCGGCTACTTCACGCGAGTCTTCCGTCAAGAAATGGGCGTCTCCCCGCGCGCCTATCTGTCCGAAAAGTACCAAAAACCGTCCGAAAAGTGCAAGACTTTTTCCCCGTCTGGTGCTACAGTAGAGATTGGGGATTAGGAACTGGGGATTAGTGATTAGGGATTGGGAATTAGGGATCGAATATGGTTCATTCCCCTCTACTCCCTACTCCCTACTTCCTACTCCCTAATCCCTGATTACCAATCACGCATCACGAGGACGGTATGGCTTCTCAGTCACCCCTGATGATTGTCGGCGATGACGCGAGTTTTTGCTATCTGATGCAGCGGTATGCCCAAAAAGCTGCTTATCCACTTGTTACGGTACATTTTGCCGAGGATGCTCTGAGTATTGCCTTATATCAAATGCCGGCGGTCATCATCGTTGAACTGGATGCCCCCGGTGAGAAAGGTCTGCAAGTCCTGAATACGCTGAAAGCGCATCCCATAACGCGCATCATCCCTGTTATCCTCTGCTCATGGTCGGACGAAACCGAACGTGGTCTGGATGAGGAAGCGGCTATCTATCTGCGCAAACCGATCCTCTACGATGATTTCCAGACAGCTTTGGCTGAGGTGGGCGTGGACGTGCCCGGCGCCGTGGATATGCCTCTGTATCCCCCTTCCTGACTGGTGACCATCCGATTGACGACTACTCGACTAACGACTACCCGACTTACAACGATCAGACTATAAAAAAGGAGTCTCTCTCAATGCCTGTTTCTACCATCACTTATGAGCTTCAAGACGGCTACATTCATCACTGGCTCGTCGGCGGCCCGCAGCGTATCCCTCTTGCCGATGTAAGTTTTTTACTTGATATAGAGAACAAATCCCAAATTGCCCAACGTTACCACACTGCACATTCCGGCATCACACGCCAACCGGTCGAACCGGGACCGCTGACCGAGGCAGATTTCACCATTGACGATTACACCGGGCGTTGGGCATACACCTCTTGCGGCGAGGACCATTTTGTGGATTGCACCGCTGCTTATCCCACACCGCATTATGTGCGCGCCTGGGCTTATACACAAATTGCCACTCCGCAAGCGCGGCCGGTGACGCTGGTATTGAGTGCCTACGGCCCGGTGGATGTGTGGATTAACGGCATCCATTGTTTTCAGGAAGCGGTCTTCGGCTTTCACCATGCGACCTTCATCGCCAACCTGACAGAAGGTAGCAATACCGTCCTGGTACGTTTTGCTCAGGTGGGGGTGGGGGCCTGTTCCCATGCCTTCGCCTTGCGGATCTGCGACGCTCCTGATGACACACGTGTGGAAATTCCCACCCTCATCGAGGATATAACCCTGCGCAACCGACTGGAGCGCATTTTCTCCACGGCCTATCTTGACCGCGATGTGTTTGTCTGGGACGAGTTTGTCACCGTGCGCTGGACCCCGCGTGAGGGAACCACTGAAGATATGCTGATCCGCTTGCAGACTCCGGCCGGCCGCATCTATGCGGAATCGCTCGCTATAGCGACGCCCGGCGGTGAGTCGCCGCTGGTGCAGGCCCACCAGACCCCCCAGGGGCCCTTGCACTGTATCCTGATGCCGCCCATCCGTTCCTATTTCGATGAAAACGTGCGTATCCGTCGCACCCTCTCGCTGTGGAGTATGGGGTTGGCGCAATACACCGCAGCGCCGGAACGCCCGTATCCGCAACGCCGCGATGAGACGCTGCAACATGCGGTGCGCTGCGACGGAACGCTTTTCGGCGAAATTGCCAAGATGGCCCTGGGAATGTGGAAAGCCGTCGAGCCGCCCGTCCTTCTCCGGGTCATCGAGCGCGTCAACCGCCGTGAGAGTGACTGTGCCCTGGATTTGCTGGGGCTGCTGGGGATGTTGCGGCGTTGGGGCAATGCGCCGGACTTCCCCAAAACCATCAAGGCACCGCTCAGGACTTGTATCCTCAATTTCGCTTATGAGGGAGCCACCGGTACGTCGGAAAGTGAACAGCTTCTCCTGTCTACGTGCGAGTTGCTGGCGGGGCAAATGTATTCCCGGCGGCGTTTCAAGCACAGTGGACAGACCGGGGAATGGCACGTCGCCAAAGGGAAACGGCGCACGCAGGCTTGGCTGCGCGCACGTGCCGCCGGCGGCTTCGCCGAATGGGATTCAGGACGCGCGTTTGAGGCCGAACTGACGGCGCTGGCGCACCTGATGGACCTGGTGGAAGACGAGGCTATCTGGCAGATGGCGACCGTGGTGCTCGACAAATTGCTGTTTACCATTGCCCTCAACAGCCATCGCGGCATGGTCGGCGGGACACAGGGAAATGCGGATGCTGCCGGCATCCTGGGCGGATGGATGGCGCCTTTGGGCAGCGTCACGCGGTTGTTGTGGGGCGTGGGCATCCTCGGCCCACAACTGGCGGCCCCGGTGAGTCTGGCCTGCATGGAAGACTACGAATTGCCGCCGCTGTTTCAGGAGATCGCCGTTGCTCCCCCCGAAGAACTGTGGAACCGCGAGCAGCATTTGTTGCCGGACGGCGGCGGTGTCAATAAAGTGACCTATCGGACGCCGGATTACCTGCTCGGCTCGGCGCAAGATTACCGTCCGGGCATGCCGGGGACGCGCGAACACATCTGGCAGGCCACGCTAGGGCCGGGCGCCGTCGTCTTCACCAATCATCCGGCGTCTATCGGTACGACCGAGGCGCATGTCCCCGGTTTCTGGCGCGGCAACGGCGTCTTGCCGCGCGTGGCACAGTGGAAAGATGTGCTCATCGCCGTATACAACCTGCCGGACGACGACTGGATGGGCTTCACCCACGCCTACTTCCCCATTTCCGCCTTCGACGCTCACGCGCTTCGTGAAGATGCGTCAGGCCGTATGTGGGCCTTTGCGCAGAAGGACAACGCCTATCTGGCGATCACCGCGGCGCAGGGATTGACGTTGATGACGCAAGAGCCGGGCGCCTATCGTGAACTGCGCTCATCGGGCCGCCAGAATGTCTGGCTGTGCCACATGGGACGCGCGGCTCTGGATGGAGATTTCACCGCGTTCCAGGAAAAAATCCTTGCCTTGCCGGTGACGTTCAACGATCTGGTGGTCACGCTGACCACACTGCGCGGCGAGACCTTGACCTTTGGTTGGGAAGGCCCGCTGCTGCGGAACGACCAATCGGAAGCGCTCGCGGATTTCAAGCATTACGAGAATCCCTATTGCGTCATGCCGTTGCATGCTCTAGAGATGGAAATCCGCTCTGCCAACTACCTGATGCGGCTGAAATTTGTTTAGCTTTCAGCAGTCAGCTTTCAGCAAGCGACTTTTAGCAAGCAGCTTTTAGCCTGAGCGCCTCTAGTTGACCGCTGACCGCTGATGGCTGACCGCTGACGGCTTATCTGTCCTAAAAGTATCAAAATCTGTCCGAAAAGTAGAAGACTTTTGAACAAGGGGGTGATAAAGTAGAAATAAGCGCAGTGTGTGTCTGGCAACGGCTCTACCGGTCGGGGTGTTTATGCTGAACTCTAAGGCCGGGCGTCCTTCTCGACGTCTGGCAAGAGCATTTTTGTTTTCACTTACATTTCATTTTGTAAAAGAAGGAGGAAGCTATGAAATCGAAAGTGTTGACCCGCCGTGAATTTCTGCACCTGACCACGGCAGCCGCGCTCGGCGCGGTGGCGACGGCCTGCGCTGCGCCGACGCCCCAGATCATCAAGGAGACTGTCGAGGTCGAAAAGGTGGTCGAGAAGACCGTCGAGGTTGAGAAGACCGTCGAGGTCGCCAAGACCGTTGAAAAGATCGTCGAGAAGACCGTTGAAGTTGAAGTGCCCAAGGGCCGCAGCGAACCCCCGATGCTTGAACCACTGGTCAAGGCCGGCAAGCTGCCGCCCGTGGATGAACGCCTGCCGATGAATCCCTTCGTGGTGGGTGGACGTGAGTCCATCGGCGTCTACGGCGGCGAAGTGCGCCAGATCCACTTCGACACCGTCTGGTCGGTGGACACCTACGACTGGATGTCTGATCGGGTGCTCCAATACTCAGATACCGACTTCCGCACCCTTGTCCCCAACATGATCGAGAGCTGGGAAGGCTCGGACGACGGCACAACCTACACCTTCCACATGCGCAAGGGGATGCGCTGGTCGGATGGCGAACCCTTGACCACCGAAGACGTGGATTTCTGGTGGAACAAGTGGGCCATCGCGGAGGGTTCGGAGTCGTGGGGGCCGGCTGCGCCGTTTAACGGTATCCAGGGGAAGCGCTGTGAGATCGAAATCCTGGATGATTACACCTTCCGGTGCAAATTTGAGTACACCTTTGGTCTCTTCCCCCATATTCTCACCCGTAACATGGGCGGCTATCCCTGCGAAGGCCCCTTTATGCCCGCGCACTTCTTGAAGAAGTACCATATTGATTATGCCGGTAAGGAAGCTCTGGAGAAGCTAATGGCCGAGTGGTCCATGGAACGGTGGCAGCAAGTGTTGAACCGTTTCTGCAACCAATGGGGGCTGAATACCTGGCAGTTCCCCGACTGGGCTAAGGATTTCCCGACGCTGGCAGCCTGGGTGCCGAAGGAATATCCGGCCGAGGGTCTCATCATCTTCCATCGCAACCCCTACTATTGGAAGGTAGACTTGGTCGGCAACCAGCTCCCCTACATTGACACCCTGCGCCTGGATTACATGGCCGACACCCAGACGATGGAACTGAAGCTCATCGGCGGTGAGCTTGACTGGGTCGGTATGCACGATGTGACCGTCGCCAAGTACCCGCTGTACAAGGAGAACGAGGATAAGAGCAACTACACGGTGGGCGATTACCTCTCCTGTATGACCGACCGTTACACTCTTTATCCGCGTCGCACGCTGCCGAAGGACCCGGTGCTGGAGCAGATCGTCAACCATCCCAACTGGACGCGCGCGCTCTCGGTGGCGATTGACCGTGACGAAATCAACGAGAGCCTCTTCTACGGTCTGGCCCGTATGGGGCAGATGGCGCCGATGCCCAACTCTTCTTACTACAAGGAGAAATACGGCACAGCATGGGCGCAGTATGATCCCGATCTGGCGAACAAACTGCTGGACGAGATGGGGCTGAACAAGCGCGATAGCCAGGGCTTCCGCCTGCGGCCCGACGGCAAGCGGTTGAGCTACATGATCGAGCACCCGGGCATCCGCGTCGGTGCGTCGGTCGCCGAGTTCTGCGAGATGGTCACCACCTACTGGCGTGAGATCGGCATTGATGCGACGGTCAAAGAGATTGATGAACAACTGTACGGCGAGCGAATGCGCGCCAACGAGGTAGAGTGCGGCGTCTGGCACGCCGACCGCTGCACAGATATGCTCTTGCCGATCCAGATGCAGTGGTACATCCCCACGAACGACTGTCAGCAGGGCACGGTCTCCTGCGCCTGGCAGCAGTGGTATCAGGCTGTGGACAAGAATGCCGAAGGCATCGTCGCGCCGCCGGAGGAGATCCAGCAACTGTACGCCTGGGTTGACGAGATGCGCATGGTGGTTGACGATGACGAGCGCGTCGCCATCGGGCAGAAGATTTTTGATTACCTGGCCGACAAGCCGCTGGCTATCGGGACGGTTCTCGAAAGCCCCTGCCCCTTGTTGTACAACAAGAACCTGCGCAATATGCCGCGCCCCAAGGTGCCCATCGGCTGGGACACCTACGGCATCAACACCTACCATCCGGCAGCCTTCTATTATGAGGGTGGCAAGCGGGCGTAGAATCCTTATAAGCACACCAACCGGGTTGCCGGGTTACCGGCAGCCCGGTTGGGCCTTGAAAGAGCATTGATCGGCGGATTCAGTATGAATTTGCGATTTGCAGATTTGCAGATTTTGCGATTTGCAGATTTGCAAGAGGAGGTAAACCCTTATGCTTGCGTATATCATTCAGCGTATCTTACGCGCCATTCCCCAGTTGCTGTTGATTTCAATCCTGGCTTTCATCATCATCCAGCTCCCCCCAGGAGACATTGTGACATACCAGATTCAACGTCTGCAATCCAGCGGCGTACAGGTGAGTCAGGCCCAGGCCGATGCGCTGATCAGACAGTACGGCATGGACAAGCCGATGTATATGCGTTATCTGCTCTGGATCAGCAAAGTTGTCACTAAGTTTGACTTCGGCTACTCGTATACTTTTGAAAAACCGGTAGCCCAGGTCATCATGGAGCGCATGGGCTATACGTTTGTCCTTGCCCTGGCCTCGGCTATCTTTACTTACATTGTGGCAATTCCCATCGGCGTTTTCGCGGCCGTCAGGCAGTATTCAATCGCCGATTATGTGATTACCTTTTTCACCTTTGTGGGACTGGCTGTGCCCGCGTTCTTTTTAGCGATGATCATCATGTACATCGCGCTCACGAAGTTTGGCATTCGGGCCGGCGGGTTGTTCTCGCCGGAGTACATGGTACAACCGTGGAGCTGGGGCAAGTTTGTGGACTTATTAGCCCATCTATGGTTCCCTATCATCCTTTTGGGGCTTGGCGGCGTCGCCGGCACCATCCGCACGATGCGCGCGATGATGCTGGACGAGTTGCGCAAGCAGTATGTGACGGTGGCGCGCGCGAAGGGCCTGTCCGAATTCCAGGTCATCGTGCGCTATCCGATGCGCCTGGCGATCAACCCTATCATCAGCGGCCTGATGTGGCTGCTGCCGTGGCTTTTCTCCGGCGGCACGATCCTTGAAATCGTCCTCAATCTGACTACCGCTGGCCCGGCCTTGTACGCTTCGCTCCGTCAGCAAGATATGTACATGGCCGGCGCCTACATCTTGATCATCGGCGTCTTGACCGCGATCAGCGCGCTTTTCTCGGATATCTTATTGGCCGTGTCGGATCCACGCATTCGGTTTGGCGGAGTGGAGGGGGTATGAGCATGAAAACCTGGTTCAAAAAACGCGCCGACCGCAAGGCGCGGCGGCTCGTTCCTGAAGGGCAAGAAGAAGAGTTCTACCGCGCCGGGCAATGGCAATTGGTGTGGTGGAAGTTCAAACGTCACAAGCTGGCGCAGATCGCCATGGTCGTCTTGGGCATCCTGTACTTTATTGCCATCTTTGCCGAATTTGTCAGTCCACACGATCCCTTGCACCGTTACAAGCAATACCTGGCCTTTCCGCCGACGAAAATCCATATCCGCGATAAACAGGGTCACTTTCACACGCCGTTTATTTACGGGATGAAGATGGGCCGTGACCCGGTCACATTCCGGCCGGTCTATCAGGAAGATACCGGCATTATCTATCCGATTGGGTTATTTGTGCGTGGCGACCCGTACAAGTTCTGGGGGCTGTTTCCGACCGATGTGCATCTGTTCGGCACCGGACCGGAGAATATGCCGCTGTTTGTTTTGGGCACCGATACCATCGGACGGGACGTGTTATCGCGGATTTTCTATGGGGGGCGCATCTCGCTGAGCGTGGGATTGGTCGGCATTGTCATCAGCTTTGTCCTGGGGCTGGCGCTGGGCGGCATCTCCGGCTTCTTCGGCGGCGTGATTGACGAGGGCATTCAGCGTTCCATTGAGGTGATCACCACGTTGCCGACGATCCCGTTGTGGATGGCCCTGGCCGCCGCATTGCCCCGCGAATGGCCGCAGGTGCGCATCTACTTTGCCACCACGCTCATCCTCTCGATTCTTGGCTGGACGGGCCTGGCGCGCACGGTGCGTGGACGCCTGTTGAGCATGCGCGAGGAAGATTTCGTCCTGGCCGCGCGGCTGGACGGCGAGAGCGAGTGGGCCATCATCACCCGCTATATGATTCCCGGCTTCGCCAGCTATATCATCGTCTCGCTCACCGGCGCGCTGCCGGGCATGATCCTCGGCGAGACCTCGTTGAGTTTCCTGGGCATCGGTCTGAACCCGCCGACGATCAGTTGGGGCGTGATGTTGCAGGACGCGCAGGACATCATGAACGTGGCCCACTACCCCTGGATTCTGTGGCCGGTGCCGGTGGTGGTGCTGGCGGTGCTGATGTTCAACTTCGCGGGCGACGGTTTGCGCGACGCCGCAGACCCGTATGTCTCCTGAAAAGCCCCCACTGCGGAGTTCCATACCCGTGAGGCTGAAAATCTCAACCGCGAATCCCGCGAATCTTCGCCGATTTTTAGAAAAGATTCGCGTAGATTAGCGAGATTAGCGGTTTATTCTTGAAGGAGTTATCATGACAACGGATAACGTACTTGCCGAAATCAAGAATTTGCATACCTACTTCTACCTGCCCGAAGGCATCGTGCGGGCGGTGGACGGCGTGGACCTGACCATCCGTGCGGGACGCACCCTGGGCATCGTGGGGGAAAGCGGCTGCGGCAAGAGCATTACCGCACTTTCCTTGATGCAATTGGTGCCTTCGCCGGGGCGGATCATCGAAGGCGAGATCACTTACTACAAAACCATCCATAAGACGGCCGCCACTTCGACATCCGATGTGATCGAAATCACCAAACTCAAGCCCAACAGCCCGGAGATGCGTGCCATTCGGGGGAATCAGATTTCGATGGTTTTCCAGGAACCGATGGCGGCGATGCTGCCGGTGCGCACGGTCGGCGCGCAGATTATGGAAGCGATTATGTTGCACCAGAAGGTGAGCAAAGCGGAGGCCCGCGAGCGCGCTATAGACATCCTGGCCCGCGTCAAATTGCCCAATCCCGACCGCATCGTGGATACTTACCCGTTTCAGTTGAGCGGCGGGATGCGGCAGCGCGCGGTGATTGCGATGGCTTTGAGTTGCAATCCCAACCTGCTCATCGCCGATGAACCGACGACGGCGCTGGATGTGACCACCGAGGCCCAAATCCTGGACTTGATGCGCGCTCTCCAGAAAGAGTTCAATATGGCGATTATGTACATCACCCACAACCTGGGCGTGATTGCCGAAATGGCCCAGGAAGTCGCGGTGATGTACCTGGGCAAAGTGGTCGAGGAAACGGATGTGACCTCGCTTTTCAGGAACCCGCTGCATCCCTATACCCAGGCGTTGCTGCGCTCCATCCCGCAACTGGACGATGTGATGGCGCGCGCCGGTAAGAAGAAACGCCTGGAGACGATTCGCGGGATGATCCCCGATCCTTACAGCGTATTGCCGGGGTGCACGTTCCATCCCCGCTGTCCGCAGTACATGGAAGGGGTCTGCAATAAGGCCATTCCCGAAGTCATCGAGGTCGAGCCGGGGCATACGGTGCGCTGTCACCTGTATGCCGCTCATTCTGCACGCGCACAAGCCAGCTAAGGATACCCACTATGACCGAACAAACGCATATCCATAGTGAATCGCAAACCCCACAGGCGCAGCCGCCGCTGTTGGAGGTCAAAGCACTGAAGAAGTATTTCCCCATTCAACGCGGCTTCTTCAGGAAGGTTGTCGGCCACGTGAAGGCGGTGGACGGCGTGGATTTCTACGTCAACGAAGGCGAAACCCTGGGACTGGTGGGCGAAAGCGGCTGCGGCAAGACCACCACCGGACGCTGCGTCCTGCGGGCGCTCAACCCCTCCAGCGGCGAAATCTGGTTCCAGGATCCGCACATGGGGCGGGTCAACGTGGCCGAGCTGGAACATGAGCAGTTGATCCAGGTGCGCCGCAATATGCGCATGATCTTTCAGGACCCGTATGCCTCGCTCAATCCGCGTATGACGCTGCTGGAAATCGTCGGCGCGCCGCTGCGGGCGATGAACCTCGCCAAAGGCAAAGAGCTGGAGGATCGCGTGGCGGAAATGCTGGAGCTGGTGGGGCTGCGGCCGGAGTACATGCGTCGTTATCCGCACGCTTTCAGCGGCGGGCAGCGGCAGCGCATCGGCCTGGCGCGCGCTCTGGCGCCCAATCCCAAGTTCGTGGTGTGCGATGAGCCGGTTTCGGCGCTGGACGTGTCGGTGCAGGCCCAAATCCTCAACTTGCTTCAGGAATTGCAGGAGCAGATGGGGTTGACCTACCTGTTCGTGGCCCACGATCTGAGCGTGGTGGCGCACATCAGCAACCGCGTGGCGGTGATGTATGTAGGCAAGATCGTCGAGATGGCGACGACGCACGAGTTGTTTATGACGCCGAAGCACCCCTACACCGAGGCGCTGATGTCGGCCATACCGCGCCCCGATCCCACGCCGCGCGAAAAGCGCATCTTGCTCACCGGTGAGGTGGCGAATCCGGCCAATCCGCCTTCGGGCTGTTATTTCCATCCGCGTTGTACCTACGTCAAAGACATTTGCAGTAAGGAAGAACCGGTGTTCGAGGAGATCAGTCCCGGGCACTTTGTCAAGTGTCATCGCGCCGCCGAACTGAACCTCAGCGGCGTGTTGAATCTGGCGTAACGTTGCGATATACAATATCGGGTAGACTGTAGGGCGATGGGGTGAATCGCCCTACAATACTGTAGCACAAGCTGTTAGCTGGTGTGAATGTGGAAAGCAAGCTGACAGTTTTACAATTGTTATCGTAGCGCAAGCTGTCAGCTTGTGAAGATGTGAAAAGCAAACTGACAGTTTGTTCTACAATACCGTAGCGCAAGCTGTCAGCTGGTGT